>NZ_LJJB01000013.1:600000-1200000 GCF_001420695.1 Brevibacillus choshinensis
TGGCGACTACGCAAGAACAGGTGAGTGATATGTACAAGATGGGGACGATTGAAGACAGGGGGAGTACGAGGTAGCATGTCAGTGAAGGCCAGCCAGTGGAAGACAGGCTGGTTCTTCTCTGTTTCATTTGATAAAATATATTTTATTGACTTATCGTGATTTATCGTTAAAAATACAAGAGGAATCAGAAAATTGGGAAAGGGTGTGTGATTCATGAGAGACCCACGTCTTGAGCAATTGGCTTATAACCTCGTAAACTATTCGGTTCGAGTGCAACCAGGTGAAAACATTCTGATTAATGCCAAAGGAGAAACGCCAGAACTGGTAACTGCGCTGGTGCGTGAGATCTACAAGGCAAAAGGTAACCCTTACGTTCAGTTGATCAATCCAGCTGTGAGCCGCGAATTGGCGATGCACTGCAACGAAGAGCAGCTGGCAGTCATGGCTGAGCACGAAGTAAAGTTGATGGAGAAGATGGACGGCTACATAGGAATTCGTGCAGGAAGCAACATCAACGAGATGGCAGATGTGCCAGGTGACAAGCTGGGCCAATACTCTCGCCTGTATGAATTGCCTGTCATGAACGTCCGAGTGCCCCATACTAAATGGGTCGTTCTTCGCTATCCGAATGCTTCGATGGCACAGCTCGCGAATATGTCGACGGTAGCATTCGAAGACTTTTACTTCCAGGTGTGCAATCTGGACTACGCAAAAATGGATAAGGCAATGGATAGCCTCGTCGAATTGATGAATCGCACCGATCAAGTGCGTCTGGTAGGTCCAGATACCGATCTCACCTTCTCCATCAAAGATATCCCTGCTGTCAAATGTGCTGGACTGCGCAATATTCCGGATGGAGAGGTATACACCGCTCCTGTGAAGGATTCAGTGAATGGTACCATTACACACAACGCGCCGACACCGTACCATGGATTTGTGTTTGAAAATGTCCAGCTGACCTTTGAAAACGGGAAGATTGTAAAAGCGACAGCAAATGATACCGAACGAATCAATGAGATTCTCGATACCGATGAAGGAGCACGCTACATCGGTGAATTTGCTATCGGGGTTAACCCGTTCATCCGCAACCCGATGAAAGATATCCTGTTTGATGAAAAAATTGACGGTAGCTTTCATTTTACTCCAGGTCAATGTTACGACGAAGCATACAATGGCAACAAATCGTCGGTTCACTGGGACATGGTATCCATCCAACGTCCAGAGTGGGGCGGAGGAGAGATCTGGTTTGATGGCGTGCTAATTCGCAAAGATGGAATCTTCGTCATTCCTGAGCTGGAATGCCTCAACCCTGAGAACTTGAAAGCATAGAATTGCTTATCTATTGGATATATTGTTTCAAACGCTCTTGAGCTAACTCTACATCCATATCAACTTGAAACAGCATATGGAGGTTGCTAGAGCTCAAGATGCTTCTTCTGGCTGCATGGTACAAGATTGGTTTGGTTTGTTTGACGATGGTCATGATTTCTATGGATGGGGGTACGACTTGTTTGATCCGCAGTACTCCCTGCAAGTAGCGGAGAAATTTTTGGATGGTTTCCTGATCGTCCTGGTTTGGGATGGTATCGATTAAGCCAAAAAATTCTCTGACGATCATTCGTCTTGTCTCCAGAGGTTCAAATACGCTGGTCCGTTGCAAGAGTGTCACCTCACGAGTAAGATAGAGTACTCTATCTTTTACCTCCAGATGAACAAGCGTAAACCTCTAAATGTGAAAAAAGTCTCCGTCATCTAATTGATGACTGGGACTTTTTTGCTATCTTTCTACTCTTTTGTTTGATAAACCGCGCTCTCTTCCATCGGAATCCGGATACGCAGTAGTAGCCATGCATTCAAAAGCGTAAAAGAGAAGGCAGTTAGAGACGCTCCAAACGTCATCGGTAATGCAAAAAGTTCGATTGCTACAACCAAATAGTTCGGGTGCCGAATAACGCGATACGGACCACGAATGATGGGCAAAGAGTCAGGCAGGATCAAGATGCGGGTATTCCAGCGGCTCCCGAGACTCCAGATGCACCAGTACCGCAGGATCTGAGCTGCGAGAAAGAAGGCAAAGGAAAGTAGCCACCAGCGAGGAAGTGAAGATGGTTGGGACATCGTCACCTCTAGAATCAAACTGATGAAAAAGAGAGTGTGGAGAGCTACGATGTAAAGGTAGTGCTCTGCCCCGATCTCGTAACCACCCAACGAGCGAATGATTCGTGCGTTTCTGGCTGCTAGAAATAGTTCACCGACCCGTTGCAGCAAGAGAATCCCGAGTACGATCCAGAAAAAGATCATGGGAGTCACCTCGCTTCCAGCAGCAGCATTTCTGAACTAAATCCGGGCCCAAGCGCCGCAAGCAGACCTAAATCGCCATGCTCCCAGTTCTGCTCCATGCTTTTCTCTAGAACAAAGAGGACAGTCGGAGAAGACATATTGCCAAAGTTGTTGAGTATTTCAGCGGAAAGACGTGTGGCGTCAGCAGAAATGCCCAATGAGCTTTGATAGGCAGTCAGTACCTTGGCACCACCGGGATGGAAAATAAAATGACGCAAACGATCCACGGAGGTGCCGTGCGGGGAAAGAAAGCTATCGACGTTTTCCTTCATCGATTGGCGGATGATACTGGGAATATCGCGGGAAAAGATGACTTTCAAGCCTGGTTCGGTGAGCTCCCAACCCATGACGTCTAATGTGTCTGGCCAGGTCGTTGTACGTGCCCCGCAGAATCGTAGTCGGGGAGCGCGTGAATCGGTTAGGTGAACCGTATCGCCTTCGATTAATACAGCAGCTGCCCCATCTCCAAACAGGCAGGTGGCTACCAGATTACTTTTGGACATATCTTGACGGATAAAGGTCAATCCACATAGCTCAACACTCAAAAGTAGCACTCGGCGATCTGGATAGGCACGAGCGTACTCGCAGGCACGTGAGAGTCCCATGGCTCCACCCGCACATCCCAACCCCCAAAGGGGCACCCTGGTGACGTCCGAGCGCAGTCCTAATCGGTTGACCAAACGTGAGTCAAGACTCGGTGTAGCAATGCCTGTACTGGATACAAACATGAGACAGTCAATGGAGTCTGCAGAGAGGTTTGCTTTTTCCAGACATTTACGCGCAGCGAGGACAGCGAGAGCTTCTGCATTTTCAACGTACAACTTGTTTTTTTCTGCAAAATGCCGCTCACTTTCGTACCAGTCCATCGGCATGCAAAGGTGACGCTTTTGAATTTGACTGTTCCCGAATACACCCAAGAGCCGATCAATATCAGGGTAAGCGTCTTGGAAAAAACGCCGAGCCAATTTCATTGAATCCTCTTGGCTAATCTCGTAGGGAGGAACTGCAGTTGCGACAGCTTCAATACGGGGCATTCAGTCAATCACTCCCGTCTTTAAGTAGGTAACTTCTAGTTTTCCCTTTCCATATCGTTCCAATTCGTGCCGGGTAGAAATTAAAACCTTTTTTTGATTGCCAGGGATAGGCATACAAAAAGCCTAATGCGCGAAACAAGCGACATTAGGCTTTTTTGTGCAATTTATCAATTATACAGAAGGAGAAACTGCCTGTTGTTCTGTCGAGGAAGAAGAAGGTTCTTGACGGAGCATCGCTTTTTTGACAAAACGGTATTGAAAAAGTCCACCGATGATCAGTATCAAGCCTAATACAGAGAACCAAAAAGCGCCGCCTATGCCGCGAAAAGCGACTGCTCCTACGGACGGTCCGATTGTTCCGGTAATGCCCCAGTTGGCGCCGAAAACAGCAAAATAACGTCCTCGGAACTCTTCTGGAGCCATGACAGAGATTGCTTTTTGGATTTGAGGGCCGTACAGCATTTCACCAATCGTAAAGACGGTTTCCGCGATAATAAGGACCAGCAAGCCTGGTGCCCACCCATAACCGAAACCGACACAGGCGAGGAATAGGTACGCGATCAAGATGACACGGTGAGCAGGAAAACGCTCGGCGAATTTGGCAATAGCGATTTGGCAACAGACGACGAGAATCCCGTTAATGGTCATTAAGGTAGCGAAGATCGTGAGGAAGTCATCGTATTTAGTCCGCAAGTGCTGCGGCAGGATGATTTCGACCTGCGAATACAGCAAGGATACGGGGATGGCGGCCAAGGTCATCCAGATCAAGGTTTTGTGCTCGGCAAGCTTGATCCGAGGTGCAGGGTTCCCACCATCCTTGCTCCTCGCATGATTCCGCTTTTCCAGTGGCAATGTCTCAGGCACTTGCCACAAGATCAGCAAACAGTAAATAAAGAGAGCGAGTGCACAGATTCCAAATGCAATTCCCGGATTGATCTTGTAGAGCGCAACCCCGATTAATGGGCCTGCTGCAGCTCCAACGTTTAGGGCGGTATGGAGCAAAGCAAATACTTCGCTTCTTTTCTCCTCAGGCACGATGTCGGTTACTTGAGCGCTGGCAGCTGGCCAGAACAGGGACGCACCTACTCCATTGAGAATGGTCAGAAAGGCAAAAGCGTAGAGGGATTCTGCCCAGATGTAGCCTGCCATGGATATGGACTCGATCAAAAGGGCGGCAACCATCAACGGCTTTCGGCCGTATCGATCGGATATGCTCCCCGCAAAATAGCCAGAAATGATACTAGTTAGTGGTTGCAAACTTGTCACCATTGCGGCAAGCAAAAGATTGCCATCCATTCTGTCATACAGATAAAAGGCGAGGAATGGTCGGAGCATGAAGCCAGCAAACGTTGTTAGGATTGTCCCGATGACGCGAATCCAGATCGCTCTGTCATAGCGGGATAGGAGGTGTTGCAGCCAAACCATTCAGTTAATCCTCCTTATCGATAAAGGATATTTTTGTAAGTATAATGGAGCGTCATAAGAAAAGAAAGAGGGTTGGGATAAATGTGAATAGTAAGTTTTTTGTGATTCGAGAACGAAAATGTATGAAAATTGCGAAAAAATGGGTCTTTGAGTCAGTGAATTTATCTTGAATTCGAGAAAAAACATAGGTAAAATATTCCTATGATTACGAATGAAGTCCTAATTTTGCATAATAAAAATAGGTCTTATGTATCACTAGGAAGCGCGGTGTTGTTTACATTGACCGGAGGGGGATTTCTTTGGATTCACGCTGGATTGGCTTGGGAGCATCCTGCTTGATGATTGGTGTATGGATGGTAGCATTTGGGCTGCCCACAGAGCAAAATGATGTAGGATGGGTATTCTGGGCTGCAGCTGTTCAGTTAGCAGTTGGCTATTGCGTTGGAAAATACGTCCATTCATTGCAGCACATGGCCTACCATGATTCGCTTACAGGAGTTCTGGTCAATCGTCGCTTTGTTAGTAGAATGAATCATGAGGTAGAAATGGCGCGTAGATCTAAATACCCAGTGACCTTATTGTTTATTGATTTGGATAATTTCAAAAAATACAATGACCAGCATGGGCATTTGGAAGGGGACAGACTCTTGTGTCATTTTGCGACGGTCTTGCAAGCCTGCGTGCGTAGGCAAGACGCTGTTGGAAGATGGGGGGGTGAAGAATTTGTCGTCCTGCTTCCTCACACCGATACGAAAAAGGGGCTAGCAATCGGTGAGCGGATCCAGAAGCAAGTCCGAGAAGAGCTTGCTGGTGTTACGGTTAGCATAGGTGTGGCATCATTTCCTCTCCATGCTGCAGATGCTATGCAACTGACTGAAAAAGCCGATACATTAATGTACGAGGCCAAGAAGAAAAAAGACTGTATGTTGGCTGCAACGAATTAAACTGGGGAGCCTATGGCAAAACTAACATTCGTACCGAATCGGCTACGAGTGTTTTCTTTTGGGAAATGTAAAGGTGATTTACAAAAACTTAATAATATTTTAAAGAAAAATACATACACTTTCCCTTGTTTTTAAATTTACGTTAACAATAATGTTCGATATAATCGTCTAGGTGTGATTTTTCCAAAGGAGTGACTAGGGAACGTATGTTGAAATCAAACAAGTATATCTTCTTCGATCTGTTCGAACAGCAAATTGCCACTGTCCACAAAGGAACTCATCTCTTCTATGAGATGATAGGGAACTATCAAGATCTAGAGGCGAAAGTCAAGGCAATCAAAGCTGTAGAAAAAGAAGGGGATGAAATCGTTCGTCGCATCATGAACGAATTGAACTCCACTTTTATCACTCCGCTTGAGCGCGAAGATATTCATCAGTTGGCTCATACGATGGACTCGATGATCGATTACATCGATGGTGTGGCAGATCGCATGTATCTCTATCAGGTTCAACAGCCTGATCCACGCGTCCTCGCACAAGCCAACATTCTCGTAAAATGCTCAGCGAAGCTGATCGAACTGATCCGTACCCTTCGCAAGCTGGACCATCAAGTCGTTACGAAAATCGCACGTGAAATCAAGGATTTGGAACATGAGTCCGATTCCAACTACCGTAAAATGGTTTCCGACCTCCTGAACGCCCCGAATGCGAATCCGATCGAAGCCATCAAGCTGAAAGAGATTTACGACAAGCTTGAAGACTGTGCGGATTTTGCAGAAGACGTATCCAATCTGGTAGAAGGGATCGTGTTAAAGAATGCCTGATCTTTCGCCAGAGGTGATAATTCTCGTACTCGTCGTCATCATGGCGTTAAGTTTTGACTTTATCAACGGCTTTCACGACACCGCCAACGCGATTGCTACATCCGTATCCACAAGAGCGTTGAGTCCGCGTACAGCCATCATTATTGCTTCTGTATTCAACCTGCTTGGTGCCCTCACTTACACGGGGGTAGCAAAGACGATTGGTGGTAAAATTACCGATCCATTCAAGTTGGAAAACGGATTAGTTGTTGTTCTTGCAGCACTTACCGCCGCCATTCTGTGGAATCTGATCACGTGGTGGTTTGGGATTCCGAGTTCTTCCTCTCATGCAATTATCGGCGGTGTAGCCGGTGCTGCGGTAGGTGCTGCAGGATTTGGTGCAATCAATATGGAAGGCTTCCTCGATATTGTTAAAGCACTGATTATTTCACCTATCGTTGCTTTTGTGATCGGTTTTATCGTCATCAAGATCGTTTCAAAACTCGTAGCGAATACCGCCTATCATCGTACGAATCGTAGCTTCCGTGTCCTGCAAGTTCTGTCAGCTTCCTGGCAGTCCTTTAGCCATGGTGCAAACGATGCGCAGAAAACAATGGGGGTAATCACTCTCGCTCTGCTTTCTGGAGGGTTTTTGCATCAAGCTCCAGGAGAGTTCACGATCCCACTTTGGGTAAAGCTGTCAGCCGCAATTGCGATGGCGCTTGGTACTTCCGTAGGGGGATGGCGCATCATTAAGACGATGGGTGGCAAGATTATGAAAATCAAGCCAATCAGCGGTTTCTCGGCTGACCTGTCCTCTGCCTTGATCATTACCATCTTTACAGCGCTCAAGCTGCCTGTAAGTACTACACACGTCATTACTTCCTCGATCTTGGGGGTAGGCGCATCCACGAAGCTGAACGCTGTCAAATGGGGATTGGCTGGCCGTATTCTGGTAACGTGGGTGATTACCCTTCCTGTTACGGCTTTGCTCGCAGCAGCCTGTTATGTCGTTTTTGATGTATTTCTGTAAGAACGGTACAAGACCGGTTTTGGTTACATAAAAAAGGCACCTGACATCGGACAAGCCGGTGGAAGGTGCCTTTTTTATGAACCTTACGCAGAGCCTGTCAAACGTTCCCACAGACCTGGTTTTGGCTTGATTTGTACGAGTCGAATAGATGATAAAGGGATGTAATCCAACGAACCATCTGCTTCTTCCAACAAAATCCCGGTTGGGCTGTAGTCGTACAGTTTGCCTTCCACATGAGGAGCTAGCCCGGGACCAATCATACCCGGGGCAAAGTGAATGCGAACCGAGCGATCCAGAAATTCCTCCAAAATTTCCTCATCCATTGCACATTCTCCTTTTTCGTTTTCCTTCTCTTCTTCTCATGATATCCAGCTTTGTGACAATTCAGACAAGCAACACAAAAAAAGCACCCTTCCAGTAGAAAGGGTACTTCCATTGATGCAAATTGTTACTCCATGGAGTTGTGGGAATGACCCGATTGCTTGCTTCTGCGAGCAAAGATGAGCATCAGGATGAGGCCGAAGGCGATCAAGCTTAGACTGACCAGCTGAGCAACACGCAAGGTATCGGCAATCAGCAGGCTGTCCGTGCGCATTCCTTCAATGAAGAAGCGTCCGATAGAGTAGAGGATCATGTAGCTGAACAAGATTTGTCCATCGAATTTCTTGAAACGGTACAGCATGAGCATCAAGATCGCGAATACCACTAGGTTCCATAGCGATTCATACAAAAAGGTTGGGTGATAGTACTGACCGCCGATGTACATTTGGTCGCGGATAAATGCCGGAAACTTCGCCATAAACTCTGCAGTGGCGGGGCCTCCATGTGCTTCCTGGTTAATAAAGTTCCCCCAACGGCCAATGGCTTGACCCAAAATGACGCTCGGAATCATCAAGTCAGCCAGCTTCAGGAACGGCAGGTTGTGTTTGCGAATATACCAAGCCCCAGCCAAAACACCGCCGATCAGACCTCCGTGAATGGCGAGACCGCCCTTCCAAACAGCGAAAATGTCCATCAGGTTGTTCTTATATTGATCCCATTCGAAGATCACATAGTAGAGGCGGGCACAAATAATGGCGGCCGGTATGATCAATACGACCATGTTCAGGACGTGATCAGCGTCAATACCTGAACGTTTGGAGTTGTACCGGGCGAGATAAGTGCCTAGGAAAAATGCGAGTCCCATAATAATGCCGTACCAGTGGATCTTTAAGGGCCCGAGTGCAATTGCGATCGGATCAATCATGAATCTTCCTCCTTGCCTCTAAACGTCTCAGGACAGTATAGCATAAACTGAAGCAAGGATTCAAAAGTCACGATTACTTCCTCTGCAAAAACGAAAGAATGGCATCCAGTGATGCTCGGTGGGAAGGGGAGCTCACTGCAGCAAAGAGATCTCCCTGCGCTTGCAGTCGATCCGGCACGCTATGCACGGTAAAATGAGTCGGATGAATATGGGGTACCTCGTTCCACGATAAGGGTGTGGAAACGGTAGCATGCTCTCTGGCACGTGTAGAATACGGTGCAGGTAACGTTTTGCCTCGCCAATGCTGCAAGAAGTCGATGTACAATTTCGTTCCCCGATTTTTGATCAATCTTTCAATCGTGATCAACTTTGGATGTTTATTCACCAGATAGGAAGCGACAAACTGTCCCACTTCCCGCGTTTGTTCAAACGAGTAGCCAAGCTCGATAGGAACGTAGATTTGCAGCCCGCTCGCTCCTGAGGTTTTTACTGTGGAGGGCAAATGCAGCTCATCCAGCAGTTCTTTTAAGAGCATGGCTGTTTCGATGACGACAGAGAAGTCATCTGTCGAAGGATCTAAATCAAATACGAGCTCGGTAGGAATCTCATCCTGTGCGAGATGAAAAGAAACGTGCCATTCCAATGCTGCTTTGTTGGCCATCCAGATGAGAGTTGCTTGATCGTTGCACAGTACGTAACGGGTATTCTCCCAGAGACTGGTCTGAATCCAGAGTGGGGAATACTCGGGAGCGTTCTTTTGATAAAAATGCTTGTCATGGATCCCGTGTGGATAGCGTATGACCGTCAACAGCCTGTCCTTCGCATAGGTGAGAAGAGGAGAAGATACCAGCAATAAATACCGGATGTAGTCAAGCTTGGTCACATTTGCTTCGGGCCATAACGGTTTGTATGGATTGGTGATGGTCATGGTGTGGCCTTCTAGAGTAAGTTCGTACTCTTTGGTTGCTGCAGGCAAACGGACACCTTCTTCCCAGACATACTTTGCCCCTACTTTCTCCACCCGCCAGTTCCTTATGCGAGGAAATGGCTCCCTGCATACTTTCGGAGGATTTTATCCATAATACGGTTATCTTACCAGTGGTTGGTGAAGAGATGAAGTTCCCTAATAGAAACAAGCCAAAAGATTTGATCGAGACGATTGACACCTGCAGTCTGATGGAATTGGAGGGCATCCCCCTCTTACCGCGGCTTGATGAGAATGTTGTTTTTTTAAAGCGGCTGTTTTCCGATTGCTCTGATTTTGTTCTACGAGAGTTTCAAATGAAAAACAGTGTCCGGGCCATCGCGGTTTTTGTGGATGGATTGATTGATACCAAAGAAGTAAATCAGGCGTTAAAGTCGTTAATGATCTTGGAAGATGGCGACGAAGATATCGAAGTGATCGAGGAAGCCCTTTTGCCCGTCTCGCAAATAGCTCGAGTCGATGATTACAAAAAGCTATTGCAGGCTGTCCTATCCGGCGATACGGGCATACTCGTGGAAGGAAACGAAGAGGGACTCACCCTGGGAATCCGCGGGGCGGAAAAACGCTCGGTAAACGAACCGGAGGGCGAGGCCGTTGTCCGCGGCCCCCGCGAAGGCTTTATCGAAAACATCCGCACAAATACATCGATGCTGCGCCGAAAGCTGAAAACGCCACGACTGAAAATGAAGTCATTAGTGGTTGGACGAGAGACAAACACCAACATTGTGGTTTCCTTCTTGGAGGGAATTGCGGATCCCCAAGTCGTGAAAGAAGTGTCCCAGCGAATCAGCAATATCGATATGGATGCCGTATTGGAAAGCGGCTATATCGAAGAGTTGATCCAGGACAATGCGTACTCCCCTTTCCCACAGGTGATGTATTCCGAGCGTCCGGACACGATAGCTGGGGCTTTGCTTGAGGGGCGCGTAGCCATTTTCGTGGACGGAACTCCAATGGTGTTGATCGTCCCTGCAACCTTCTGGATGATGATGCAAGCGAGTGAAGACTATTTCGAACGTTCCATAATGACGACCCTGGTCCGATTGTTGCGCTTTCTGTTCTTGGTACTCGCGCTGGTTACCCCTGCCTTCTATGTGGCGATTACCACGTTTCATCAACAGATGCTGCCAACGACTCTATTGCTTAGCGTTGCCGCTGCCCGTGAGTCGATTCCTTTTCCGGCCATTGTGGAGGCACTGATAATGGAAATCTCCTTTGAAGCGTTGCGGGAAGCAGGGATCCGCCTGCCCAAGACCGTGGGCCAAGCTGTCAGTATTCTGGGAGCGCTGGTTGTTGGCCAGGCAGCCGTACAGGCAGGGATCGTCTCTGCGCCGATGGTTATTGTCGTTTCTCTTACAGGGATTGCCTCATTTACCATCCCTCATTTCAACGCTTCCATCTCGATCAGGATCCTACGCTTTCCATTGATGATAGCCGCTTCGATACTCGGGATCTACGGGATCCTGGTCGGGGTCCTGGTCATGCTGGGTCATATGGCAAACCTTCGTTCCTTTGGCGTACCGTATCTCTCACCAATCGCGCCGATGTCGATTGGAGATTTAAAAGACATTTTCATAAGGGTTCCCTGGTCCATGATGGAAAAGCGCCCGAGCTTTTTGGGCGTGGAAAATGCAAGGAGAATGGACGATGGCTTTGCTAACGAAGTCCAGCAAAAAGGAGGGCAGGCGGGGACATCAGGCAACAGCAATTCGAACGAGGAGGGAAAAGCGTGAGCCATGTTGCCCGATTTTTCGTGTTGCTGCTCTGTATGCTTGCGATATCAGGTTGCTGGGATCGTCGTGAAGTGAATGACATGGCGATCGTCATCGCTATGGGCATGGACAAGGAACCGGATGGGATGTATCGCCTATCAGTACAGGTTCCATTGGTAAGCAGCCTGGGCGCTCAGTCAGGCGGTGGAGGAGGAACGAGTGGTAACAAGAGTTTCTACGTGGATTCCGCTGTAGGCAAAACAATCAGAGATGCCAATAGTGTCATTCAGTCGAGGATGTCTCGCAGTATTTATTACTCGCACCATCGGATGATCGTTATTGGTGAACGATTGGCCGAGGAAGGCTTGAGTGATGCATTGGACATCGTTGCCCGTTTTCCAGAAAATCGATTGACGGCTTATCTCGTCATGAGCAAAGGCAAAGCGATCGATCTATTAACGGTACAACCGCAATTTGAGCGGTTTTCTGGTGAAGCCATGCGAGAACTAATCAAGATGGAAGCGATCCCGGTTTCGCTCAAGGACGTTTCCCAAATGTTGAACACACCGGGTGTGGATGCCTTTCTTCCGGTTCTTTCAGCTGTGGATTCTCACCCCAAAGGAAAATCGAAAGAAATACAATTCACGGGGATTGCTATGTTTCGAAAAGACAAGATTGTTGCGGTCTCGAAAGTCGAACAGATCAGTGGGCTGCGGTGGTTTCAACGTACGTTTATTCCGTTTTCTATCGCCTTGCCGCTAAACAACAAGGAGCGGCTCACCTTTGAGTTCACGAAAGGGAAAACAGATCTCAAGCCTGTTATTCGGAATGGCCAAATTCAATTCGAGATTACCGCATACGTTACGGCTGTTGTCATCGAGAACATGACAAACCTGGACTTGGAAGAGGAAAAGAATATGGTCTTGCTGCAAAACAAGCTTTCCCAAGAAATCAACAGCAGCATAAAAAAGACGTTAGATCTGATGCAAAAAAAACGCTCCGATCCGATTGGCTTGGGAATCATGCTGGCGCGCCATTATCCTCGCGAATGGCGGGAAACGTATCGGAACAACTGGAACGAGGTGCTTCCGGATCTAACTTTCCAGATTCGTTCCAAAGTGAACGTAGCTAGCATCGGTCAGACAACGAAGAATATAACGAAGGAAGAGCACGATGAATAGATTGTTCTTATTCTCGTTTGGACTGATGTTGATCATCTCCCTGATCGAGTTCATTATCAGCAGCAAAAAAATGGAAGGGAAACAAAAGAGAGTGATTTCCATCCTTTACGTGCTTACGGTCGTATTCATGATCGCTCTGCAGTTTCAGTACAATCAGATGGTGCCGACCGGTTACCTGCTCAATTATCTCTCGCCCCGTGTGAAAATATGGATTGATCAGATGCTGTAGAGGAGGACGAATCATGATTCACAAGCAAGTCATCAATCATCGGCAAATTGCATGGCTGGTCGGAAGCGTCCTGATGACGGGCATGATGATCAGCTTTCTTAGGTCGGTGGTCCAGTTGGCAAGAATGGACGCATGGTTTTCTCAAGTGATACCTGTCGGTTATGCCATCTTGGTGGCGTATGTGCTTGCGGAATTAACCCGCGTCTTCCCTGGAAAAAACCTCTTTGAAATCTTGTTTATCGTCTGTGGGAAGTGGGTGGGTGGAGCCCTCAACCTGGTCATTCTGTTTTATATCTGGATCATCTTGGCACTCGATATAAAAGGAGCATCCGATTTTCTCCACATATCACTGCTGCCACATACGCCATTGGAAATCATTTTGCTCGTCTTTGTTCTGCTGATGATGTACTACGGGCGGACTAGCCTGGAAGTAGCGGCTCGGGTAAATGAAATATATTTTCCCGCTTATTTTTTGTGTAACTTACTGCTTTATTTCTTGTTGGTCAACGAGTACAGTCTCGAACGTTTGGAACCCATCTTGAGCAACAGTTTGGGGAGGATCGCAGTTAGTAATCTCCTGCCTTTAGGTTTATATGGAGACATTTTGTTATTCGGAGCTTTCCTGCATGCAGTCGCGCAACCTCGCCTGTTTTTTGCGGCAATGAAGCATGGGGTCCTCATTGTCGGCTTTTCCGCCACGATGATCCTGCTCATCCTTCTCGGGGTCATGGGTTATACCATTGCCAGTCGGTTGAATTTTCCTGTTTATATTCTTGTGCAGCAAATTCATGTGACCGATTTTCTGGACAGGGTGGAGATGATCGTATTCAGCTTGTGGTTCCCGGCTTTCACCATAAAGGTGATCGTGGCATATTTGGCATTTTTGGTTGGCATAGGATCATTTGGCGGGCAGCAGCATTACAATGCCTTTAATGCCCCGTGCGGTTGGTTCATGGTGGTGACATCCATGTTGGCCTTTCCGAATGTGGCGGATATCGATCAATTTATCAGTTACAGCTTGCCGGTCATCGTATTGGTGATTCAAGTACCGTTGCTTGTGTTCTTGTTCGTGATGGCACGAATCAGAGGAAAACGCGACACCAATGTCGGAATTCCAGAAGGAACCAAATTATATCGCTTTTATAAAAGCGCTGTGAGGACTGGCTATTTATCGCTGCTCGGTTGTGTGCTTACGGTCGTTATCAGCGACATGTTTGTGGATAAATCACCATGGTGGGGGGGATTAGCGTCGATAGGTTTCATCTTTTGTTTTTTTCTGGCGCTGGTGGCGAGCTATTTGGAGATGCAAGCATTGAACCATGGCAAGCAAAAGATCGCGAAATCCACGGGACCAGGGGCGTTCCGGCAATAGGGGGAGGGTAATGATGAAGCCGATCATTCCGATGGAACCGATAAGCTGTGACATTCTTCCTCGTGGCGACGAATGGGCCGCACAAGTCAAGTGGGATGGTGTTCGAGTTCTAACTTACTATGATAGTCGTGAGGTCCAACTCTTTAACAGGAGATTAAATGAACGTACTTTCCATTTTCCGGAGGTTACTGATCTCTCCTCTTACTGTAATGCCCACTCGGTTATTTTAGATGGTGAAGTGATTGCTCTCGGATCAGATGGCAAGCCCTCTTTTTACGAAGTGATGCGGAGAGATGGTCTGCGACGGTTGGAAAAAGTTCCGCAGATTCAAAAAGCAGTTCCCATCACCTACATGATCTTTGACGTTCTCTATTTGAATGGTCAATGGATAACTTCTTACCCGCTAAAGGAACGGCAGCAAATACTTAACTCGATAATCACTCCTAATAACCACGTTCAACTCGTTGAGAATTTTAATAACGCTGAAGCCTTGTACCAAGTCATTCAAACCCAGGGAATGGAAGGGGTATTAATTAAAGACCTTACTAGTAGTTACTTGATAAACGGAAAAGATCAGCGATGGAGGAAGAAAAAATTTTATCGGGATATTATTGCTGTGGTCGGTGGGGTTACCATAAGAAATAATATAGTAAATTCACTCCTCCTCGGACTCTTTGATAAGCACGAACATCTATGGTATATCGGACATGCAGGGACCGGACGTTTGACGCAAGCGGATTGGCGGAACCTGACGGAACGAGTAAAACCACTCGTCACAGAGCACAAGCCCTTTGCGAATTTGCCCCCGCGAACGGTAGATACCTGGTGGCTAAAGCCTGAGCTTACGGTCAAAATTGTCTATGCGGAATGGAAAGAGGGACATTCCTTGCGACAGCCGAGCATCCAAGGATTTGTAGACATTCCTGCAGAACAATGCACGCTTGAACCACAAGAGAAAAGGGAATAAAGAAGCCCAATGCGAGTCGTGCACTGGGCTTTACTAATTACTCAATTACTTAAAGGATGCATATTCTTCATCGGCCATTACGACGCTACCATTGATCGCGCTTGCTTCCGGCAAAGAAAGCAGATAAACCGAGTCTGCGATTTGTTCGTTTGATCTGCTAAAGATGGAGTGAGTAGTGGAGAGATGAGAAGAATGGGAATTATAAGAAACATTTTATTTGATTAAGTATTGTTATTCGGGTTATACTTACTCTAATCATTTACTTAGGTCATTCTCGAGAGTGAGCCATCTTCATGCGCTAGAAAAATGGGCTATATCTGGTTGAGTAACTTCCGCTTTAGTGGTACGTCCACCACACCTTCAAGCCGGAATGTATTCTCTGATATAGCCCTTCCTTATTTATTTCACTTTCATTAATACATTTTTAATTGATCTACAATTATCTTGATGATTATAATTGCTTTAGTAATTATTTTATAGGCATGATTTCGGTCACGTCTAGGGAAAGAAGGAATTGTCTTGCCGTTTCTTCGATTTAAAGGCTTTGAAAAAGAATGGTTACAAAATGCTTCTCCCGTAATCATTGATGAATTTGCTCGCATAGCAGAGGTAGCAAAGGAAAAAGTGAAAATTGAACTGCTGCTTGTCGAACAAATCACAAATAGTCCGCTCTCCGTAGAAATTATGATGTTTGAGCGCGAACAAGAAAAGCACGATGCGATCGCCCGTATGATTCATGAGATTCTTAAACCACATGGCTTTGAGAATACCCATATCTTTTTTATCTTGCTTTCCCCTTCTCTCTATTATAAAGAGGGATTGCCATTGCAGACAAAATCTATGCGCTAAGTCAAAAAAGGTCGAATTCCTTTCAGTAGGAACCGACCTTTTTTGTTTTGGGACAGATGTAGCAATAGGCAAATGTTTACGTAATCAAATGCATGGTAAGGAGAAAAAACGTGATGACACTGACACGTATTGCAACAAAGCCTCGGTTCGTACCTTGGCTCATACTATTGTAGGCAAATTCATTGCTAGTGGGATGTAATTACTGGGCGGTCGAAAACAATCGGAATCAAAATACGATTCAAACCATTCCCCGCTATTCTGGTGAAAAGAGCAAGGTCATCCCCTTTGTATACACGGCAAAAAAAGAACTGACCTTTACCTTCAACGGGATGGGGGATGAAGCGACGATGACGCGATTGAGAGCTTAAAGCGCAAAGGCTTTACCTTTGTAAAAATGGCGGACTTGATAAAAGAATAGCAGTTTTGGCCTATCTAACTGTATGGAATTGTCACTAGCTCTTTGCTTTCTATTGGGAGTAGTATTAAAGACTGTATATGTAAATGAATCGATGTATGAATGTCGTGTAATAAGGGGTAGAAAGATGCAGACAGGTATAGAAAAAAGAAGTAACCACTTCTTCTTTAAAATGATCCCAGTGGTCATGGTGCTTTTCTTGTTGACAGGCTGTGTCCCTCTTCGTGGCGAGGAACAAATAGTTGGGTACCGTACACAAGAATCCAAAACTACGCAAAAAGTCATCCGCTATACCGGAGAAAAAAGCAAGGCCATCCCCTTCGTGTCCACAACCAAACGAGAGCTGTCTCTTACCTTTAACGGGATGGCAGACAGCGAGACGATGAAGAAGCTTTTGGATGAATTGGACAAGTATCATCTAAAGGCTACTTTCTTTTTACCCGGGATGAGAGTAGCAGAGGAACCAAATTTGGCAAAAGAAATCGCCTCCCGCGGGCACGAAATCGAGAACAACACGTTGAATCAGCTCGATCTGACCAAGCTCAGTTACGATCAGATCTATTCGGAAATCAAACTGAGTAAGGATGTTATTCAAAAGGAAACGGGAATAGTTCCACGTTACGTCCGAACAAAAGCAGGCACCTACTCCGACGATATCCGACTGGCGGCAGCCCAAAACGGACAAGATGCCGTCATTTCCTATAGCCTCTTTCTGCATAACTGGGAAAACGAAACAGACGCACAAAAAATACATTATGTACGAAAATATATCAATCGAGGCGGCGTCATTACAATAGACACCGAAGAGAGTAAGCAGCTCGTTGAAAATGTTTCTCTCCTTGCAAAGGCTGCTGCCGATGTAGGCTATCAATTCGTCCCCTTGCATGACCTGATTGCAGGAGGGAAAGAGAGAAAACCACTTCAAGAAATCGATGGCTATGACGCGGCTGTCATCCATGCAAATGACAGTCAGGCGACCTATCACTACGTCATGAAAGAAGAGACGGGGAAAAAACAAATTGCCTTGTCCTTTGACGATTGGGGTACGGACTATACGATCACGCGAATATTGGACACCCTCGACAAGTATAGCGTCAAGGCATCGTTCTTTTTGAGAGCGGACGGTGTGGAAAAGAACCCGAATCTAGCAAGGGCGATCGCAGAAGCTGGACATGACGTGGCGAACCACACGTATTCGCACCCGGTTGTTACAAAAATCACCCAGATACAGCTGCAAGAAGAAATCGTCAAAGCTCACCAGATTATCACTGAAGCGATCCAGCAAAAGCCTACGATGTATTTCCGCCCTCCGACTGGGGTATTTGATGAAAGCACGCTAAAGGCGATCGGTGCGACTGGCTACCATAGCATTACGAATTTTGATGTAGATCCGTCAGACTATATCAAAAGCAAGACGGCTGACGAGATTGTAAATGCCATCCTGGAGCAGACACACAGTGGGAGCGTCATTCTCCTGCATATGCTGGACGATACGCACACGGTAGAGGCGTTGCCAATTGTCATAGAAAAGCTAAGAAGCAGAGGCTACACCTTTGTGAAGATGACAGAAATGTTTGGTCCATAATCGACAAATAGAGAGGAAGAACAACATGAATCTATATGAAGCGATTGTAGATCAGCAAGAAAAAATCGCGGTCATCGGACTGGGGTATGTGGGTTTGCCTGTAGCTGTCGCCTTGTCGAAAAAGGCCTCAGTCATCGGCTTTGATGTGAATCGCCAAAAGGTGGAAGACTACCTCAACGGAATATGTGTGGATGGAAGCATCGAGGAAGAACGTCTACGTGCGTGCACGATCGACTTTACGAACGATGAGACGAGATTGAAGGAAGCGCGGTTTTTCATTATTGCTGTTCCGACCCCTATCAAAAGCGGTAATGTGCCAGATCTCCATTATGTACAGGCTGCGACCCGAACTGTGGCCAAGCAGATGCCAAAAGGCTCCGTAGTCGTTTTTGAATCGACGGTCTATCCCGGTGTGACCGAGGAAGTGTGCATCCCGATTCTGGAAAGCGAGTCCGGACTGCGATGCGGAACGGATTTCAAGGTAGGATATTCGCCGGAGCGCATCAATCCGGGGGATCAGGTACACCGGTTTGAAACGATTATCAAGATCGTTTCCGGGATCGATGACGAAACGTTAGAGACGGTAGCTCGGGTCTACGGTCTGGCAGTGGAAGCGGGCGTCTACCGAGCGGAGAGTATCAAAGTAGCAGAAGCAGCCAAAGTCATTGAAAATGCTCAACGTGATATCAATATTGCATTTATGAACGAACTCGCGATGCTGTTTCACCAGATGGGGATCAACACCAAGGCAGTGCTGCAAGCAGCCAGCACGAAATGGAATTTTCTTAAATTCACGCCTGGTCTAGTAGGTGGACATTGCATCGGAATCGATCCTTACTACTTGACGTACAAGGCAGAGGATAGTGGATACCGTTCGAAAATCATCCTTGCGGGACGTCACATCAATGATGGAATGGGGAAATACATCGCGGAGCAAATCATTAAGTCAGTCGTGCGTTTAAAGCTGGACGTCAAGAACGTCAAGATCGGAATCCTTGGCTTGGCTTACAAGGAAAATTGCACCGACATTCGCAATACAAAAGTAACGGATATCATTCACGAACTACACGAATATGGAATGGTTCCTCTCATTGTGGATCCCTTGGTTGATTCTCGACAAGCGTTCGAGGAATACCAAATCGAGCTCTCTTCGCAGGAGGCGCTCAAAGATTTGGACGTGGTAGTCGTAGCGGTTCCACATGCATCCTTTGCACAGATGAGCGTCGAAGATTTTGAGGTCATGTACGGCAGCGAAAAGACGAAAATTATGATCGACGTCAAAGGCATCTACGACAAAGCCGATTTCGAGAACAAAGGATACCATTACTGGAGCTTGTAAGATGGAATGGGGAGAGCGACAGTGTTTTTTAAAAAGAAAAAGCAGAAAGTGGAAGAAGTACTGACTGTCTCCCGAGCAGATCGACGCCTTTTATCAAACGTACCTGATCCGGAAAGGCTACGTACCCAAGTGGATCGCAGAGGTCACGTGTCGGATACCAATGAGGCTGACCCGGAATACTTGGACAAGATTCGGATGCTCAGCTTGAGATACATGGCCAATTTTGATGTTTTAATCTATCCCCGCAAGCAACAGAGAAAAAATGCGCTGAAGGGACGAGCAGTCGACATTTCTTCCACGGGAATATTGGTGGAGCTTGGCCCAGCCTCGACAGATCGCATATTCGTAGGGAAAAAGGTCTACCTTCATTGCGACATCCCACCGGGTACGATGCCGGAAGGATTTGAATCTACGGTAAAAATGGATGGAACGGTAGTCAGGACGTTTCGCGAGGAGCAGGATGGTCAGGAGAAGCTGATGGTAGCCTTTGAATTCGCCAAACCTCTTACGGAGTACTTCCAAAAAAAGAGATGGGGCTATGCCATTTACACATCGAGCGCGATGCTGCTTGTAGCGGCCATATTTATCATACTCATGCGGGCAGAAAGCATTATTTACTTCAAGTACAATATCCTCTTGTACCTGTATAGTCTCATTGCTGCAGCTTTTTTGCTGACGCGCTATTTTTTCGGTGCGCTCTATCGGGATGTTCCGATCAATCCAGACTATACACCAGGCGTGTCCATCATTATCCCCTGCTTCAATGAAGAGGAATGGATTCACCGGACGATTCTGAGCTGTGTGAATCAAAACTACCCGATCGACAAACTGGAAGTCATCGTGGTAGATGACCGTTCAACGGACAAATCAGTGGAACAGATCGAGAAAGTCATCCAGATGATTCATAATGAAGCGGAGCGTTTCATGACCAAAGAACGGGTACGGATGTTTGTGCTTCCCGAAAATGGAGGGAAGCGGGTCGCTCTCGTGAAAGGTGTGGAAATGGCCATGCATGACTTAGTCGTGTTCGTAGACTCTGACAGCTTTCTGGAGCCGACCGCTATCAGACATCTGGTTCAACCGTTTCAAGATCCCAAAATGGGCGGCGTAGCAGGACGGACGGACGTGGAGAATAAGTTTACGAACTCCATCACGAAATTGCAAACGGTTCGTTATTATATCGCTTTTCGTATTATGAAGGCGGCCGAAGCATGGTTTGACAGTGTCACTTGTCTGTCAGGGCCGCTGTCATGTTACCGAAAAGATCTGGTGATCAAACATTCCGAGGCTTGGCTCACACAAAAATTTCTCGGACAGCCGGCTACATTTGGTGATGACCGAAGCATGACCAACTTCATATTGAAAACGCATCGGACATCTTATCAAGACTCGGCGATATGCTCTACCATCGTGCCTTCAAACATGGGAGTGTTCCTCAAGCAGCAGATGCGCTGGAAGCGATCATGGCTGCGAGAATCGCTGCGAGCCAGTACCTTCATTTGGAAAAAGGAACCATTCATGGCGCTGTTCTTTTATATTGGACTCATAGTCCCGATTGCAGCACCCGTTATCGTTTTGTACAACCTCGGGTACGTACCGCTCGTCCATCACGTGTTTCCTGGCACATTCCTGATGGGGTTGTTCCTGATGGCGTCGCTCATGAGTCTGGCTCACTTGTTGTATCGCAAGAGTAGGCTTTGGGTTTTCGGTATGGTTTTTTGCGTGTTCTATGAGTTCGTTTTGCTATGGCAGATGCCAGTCGCATGGGTGACTTTCTGGAAATCCACATGGGGAACGAGGGAAACTCCGCAAGATATTGAGGCAAGGAAGAAAAAAGAAGCCCGCAAACAAAAGAACAAAAAGGGGTTCGGGTTGCCTTTTTAAAGGACACCAGTAGAGTTCATGAGTGAGGGTGGCAGATATGATGAAGGAAAAACGCGATTCCGCTCTGGATTATCAAAAGAAAAATCGCAGAAAAAAGATTCGTGCCGTAGGGCAATTTGCGATCTTGTTGTTCGTGGGCATTTTACTGTATCTAGCCGTATTTGATACGAAGCGGTACGAAGAAGCAGACCTGTCTCAATGGCAGAATGAAAAAGGCTTCATTGCTCTTTCTTATTTTGGGGTGGGTCGCTCCGGTACACCTAAGCTGATTGCAAAGGAACACTTAGACGAACAGCTGCAGGCGCTACAACAGCAAGGGTATGTGACGATCTCACAGCAGGACATTCTTGATTTTTATAAAAAACAAAAGCCTCTTCCAGAAAAGGCTTTGTTCCTGGCCTTTGAGGATGGACGCAACGACTCCCATTTGTTTGCCCAACCGCTCTTGGAAAAGTACAATTACAAGGCAACCGCATTGACGTACGCCAATAAAATGGGCAACAGTGACAATAAATTCCTACAGCCTAAGGACCTGCTGCGCATGCAGGAAAATGGCTTCTGGGAAATGGGAACGAACGGCTATCGACTCACATACATCAATATTTTCGATCAAGATGGGCGCTTTATTGGAGTGAAGGACGAAAATGAGCTGCCCACGAAAAATCATGTGGAGTATTACAATCATTATTTGATGGATTTCATCCGTGATCACAACATGATCCCTGTGGAAGACAGGGCGCAGATGGAAGCTCGAATCACTCATGACTACAAAGAGATGAATCAAATTTACACCAACTCACTAGGGTTCGTACCGAACGTTTATATGATCATGCATGCCAATACGCTCTACCAAGGGATGAATCGACTCGTTTCCAATGTGAATGATGCCAACATCCGTCAAATGTTTGCGATGCATTTCAATCGGGAAGGAAATGCGTTCAATTCCAGCCAGGATAGTCTGTACGACCTGTCGAGGGTCCAGCCTGCTCCGTATTGGTACACGAACCATCTGCTGATGAAAATTCAAAAAGATACTCAACAGAAGATGAAATTCGTGCAAGGCGACGAACAGCACGCGGAACAGTGGGACCGTTTGAGTGGCGCGGAAGAGTTCAAGGAAAACAAAATCGTGCTGACCTCCCCTCCAGGGGAAAACGGCATGCTGTACTTACGAGATAGTGAAAAAAGCCAGGATGTAAAGGTGTCTGCGAAACTGGAAGGGAATGTCGTCGGTAAGCAATCCATTTACCTGCGCTATGATCGCCAAAAAGATTCTTTCGTGCGATTGACCTTGCACGACAATGAATTGACGATTGAGCAGAAAAAGGCAGGCAGTGCCATCACTGAGTTGTCCACCACGAAATTAAGTGAGGTCCAGTGGCAGCCTGAGGATCTGGCCTACGACAAGGCGGCGGTCTACAGTAAAGCCCAGACTGAGGCAGGGGCACCAAAGGAAGAGGAAGGCTATCCGATCAACATTCAAAATTCACGACAGATGGATATCGTCGTCCGAGGGGATCAACTGACTGTGTCTGTGGACGAGCAGATGATGATCGACAAGAAGAGAATTGATGGCACCCTTGACAAGGGCGGTGTGGCACTGGAATCTGAATACAGCAAGCAAAACAAGAAGGATGACATTTATGATGCTGTGTTTACCGATGTAAACGTGATTGCCGTAGCAAACAAATCCTCTGCTCAAGAAAACGTACTCTACCGAAATTCTTACACGGGCTTTGAAAAAGTTGTCAACTTTATCAAAAAAGCGATCTCTGCCACGATAGACTGGGTCATCGAAACGTTCTGATCAGGAAGAAAAGGGGATACGAGGTAGGTGACAATGAAGAAGCAGATGAGAAAACATGTGGTAGTCCTGACCGTTTGCCTGAGCGTTTCTGGTGCATGCCTAACGGGATGCGGGAATGACAGAAGTGCTCCCGATTCGATGAAAACCGTAGCAGCGGCGGAGCAGCCATTGAAGAAAACAGCATGGGTGGTCGACTGGCAGTGGAAGGCTGGCTCCGAGGATTTGCAGGGAATGACGAATGGATTGACGAGTGTCCAAATGTTTGCGGCGTATTTCGATGAGTCAGATAACCTGTTCTTTACCGAAGCTTTCAAAAAAGGGTTGCCGAAAGTACAGGAGATATCCCGGAAAAGCAGCTTGGTTCACGTGGATTTGACTATCGTCAACGATCAGATACGAAAAGACGGCTCCGATATTCAAAAAGACCCGACCATTGTCACGAGATTGATGGCTACAAAAGAGAGCCGCACCAAGCACGTCGATCAAATCATGGAGGCCGTATCTACGTATCAGTTCCATGGTGTGGAAATTGATTACGAGCGCATACATGAAAAAGATTGGAACAACGTGCTCGCATTTATCGAGGAGTTGTATCAGCGACTCCAGGAGCAGGATAAAACGCTTCGCATTGTGCTTGAGCCGCGCACGCCATTCGAGAGTCTCTCGTTACCTAAAGGACCCGTTTATGTCATGATGGCGTACAATTTGTTTGGCACACAGACCGGTCCAGGACCAAAGGCAGATCGGTCCTTTATTACCGAGCTTGCGAACCGAATGAAAAAAGTACCGGGAGAGAAGGTAATCGCCCTCTCAGCTGGCGGATTTGATTGGTCCGAATCCGGTGATGTTACAGCCGTTACGGAAGAGCAGGCCGCTGAGCTCGCGAAGTCCAGCCTGGAAATGCCCAGACGGGATAATGCGAGTGGCAGCATACACTTTCAGTATGTAGATGAAAAAAATCAAAAGCATACGGTTTGGTATGCAGATGGGACGACGTTGCAGACGTGGGCAAATGTCATTTCCGTCGAAGGGTTTCACAACATCGCCTTGTGGCGGCTGGGAGATTTGGGTAGAGAAAGCGTCCGCTTCATGAACAAGTGATAATCGTATGGATAAAACCAGACCGAAGAGGACTGCTCTTCGGTCTTTTTGATCGTCCATCATTTCTGTTCAATAATATAGACTTTCGGTAAACAGACACTTCACGCAGGTTCGAGCGAGCGTAGACTCTTGAAATTGGTGTGCACAGCTTTGCTGCAAACTGAGGAGCTGATGATGATGCTCCTGGATGGATTCCTGAAGTCGCCTGATTTCTTCCCGCAATCGGATGGCTTCATCCATGTGCAGTTCCCTCCTTCGTTCCTAATACTACGTATAAAGGCGGCTTCCTTGTTGGCGAAACTCCTCTGCCTTTTCCTTCATGCCTTCCTCCCGTGCGGTATCTGCACTCACTTGCTTTTCGTGTGCATACGCCCGAATGTCCTGTGTAATTTTCATGCTGCAAAATTTGGGTCCGCACATGGAGCAGAAATGAGCGGATTTGGCCCCTTCTGCAGGCAACGTCTCATCGTGGTACTCCCGTGCGCGTTCTGGATCAAGTGACAAGTTAAATTGATCGACCCAACGGAATTCAAATCGCGCTTTGGACAAAGCATCGTCCCGTTCCTTGGCACGAGGGTGGCCCTTTGCCAGATCAGCGGCGTGCGCGGCTATCTTATAGGCGATCAAACCGTTACGCACGTCTTCCTTGTTCGGTAAGCCGAGATGCTCTTTCGGAGTCACGTAGCAGAGCATGGCTGTTCCAAACCATCCGATCATGGCGGCACCGATAGCTGAAGTGATGTGGTCATAACCAGGTGCAATATCTGTCGTCAGCGGACCTAGTGTATAGAAAGGTGCCTCGTGGCAGATGGTAAGCTGCTTCTCCATGTTCTCCTTGATCTGGTGCATCGGGACGTGGCCGGGTCCCTCTATCATGACTTGGACATCGTGTTTCCAAGCGATTTTCGTCAACTCGCCCAGCGTCTCCAGTTCAGCAAATTGTGCTTCGTCGTTTGCATCCGCGATGGAACCGGGCCTTAGACCATCCCCTAAAGACACGGAGATGTCATACGCTTTTAGAATTTCACAAATCTCTTCAAAATGTGTGTACAGGAAATTTTCCTCATGATGAGCGAGGCACCAAGCAGCGTGGATGGAGCCACCTCGAGAGACGATCCCTGTGACCCTTTTGGCGGTCAGTGGGATGTATCGTAACAGGACACCAGCATGAATGGTGAAGTAGTCCACGCCTTGCTCCGCTTGCTCAATCAGCGTGTCGCGATAGATCTCCCAAGTCAAGTCCTCTGCTTTGCCGTTTACTTTCTCCAACGCTTGGTAGATGGGGACAGTACCGATGGGGACTGGGCTGTTTCGGATGATCCATTCACGGGTAGTGTGAATGTGCGAACCTGTGGACAGATCCATAATGGTATCAGCCCCCCAGCGTACGGACCACATCATTTTTTCCACTTCCTCCCCAATCGAAGAGGTTACAGCGGACGTGCCGATATTTGCATTCACCTTGACATGGAAGTGACGGCCAATGATCATGGGCTCGCTCTCAGGGTGATTGATGTTGACAGGAATGATCGCTCGGCCGCGGGCGATCTCTTCTCGCACGAACTCGGGATCGACACCTTCTCGGAGCGCGACGAACTCCATTTCAGGTGTCACCATTCCTCGTCTCGCATAGGAGAGCTGAGTGACAGCCAGCCCTTGTTTGGATCGTAGGGGCTGGTGTCCTTCTCGAGGAAAGGTAGGAACCGGATTCTGAGGGTTTTCTTTTCTCCCTCCGTTGTCCCGTGGCTGAACCGGTCGTCCTTCGTATGCTTCCGTATCCTGACGAGCCGCAATCCATTGGGAACGCAAAAGAGGCAGCCCGCGCTGAATGTCGGGCATGTAGCCCTCGAATGTGTACTCTCCACTGGTGTCGTAGACGCGGAGAGGGGGATTAGGGACAGTGCCCGTCAGTCCTTCGGAAGGATGTAGCGAAATTTCTCTCATGGGAACACGGATGTCTGGGCTGCTGCCGATCGTGTAGACTTTTCGGCTTCCAGGAAAAGATTCGACTGGGGTCAAGGAAAACGGGGAGTTACTGGATGATGTGGACATAATAAAACCTCCTTGGTCATGGTTGCACGTTGCGTGAACCTTGCGGTGGGAGGCGAAAGAATCCCCGCGCCACGAAAAAGCGCCGCATGGGAGCATGCGACGCCAGACGCGAGAGAAGAAAAGATACGGGTATCCTATAGATACGTGGTATCTGATCGTGTCGTATATGACAATTCCTCCGCTGGCATTACCCAGTTCAGGTTCAACGGTCGATGGCAAGGTAGCCATCCTCTCAGCCTGGTTTCTCCCAAGCTCCCGTGCTGTTTTATTTTGGATTGCATGATTAGCATACAGGCATCCAATTCCATTTTCAAGTAAAAGTTTGGGAAGAAGGATTGCGCTCACGCAACATAGTTTCCTTTCCCCTATAGTCATGAATCGTTCTAAAACTGTTTCTGTAGACCCACACGAAATGGGTCTGATACGATGAAGTTCGGAAATAGAGCACGTATCTTTTTCAGTCCTGTCCCCTATGGAGACAACCGAGATTGTAGAGGTGATGATGTATGGATGTGTATTCCAATTTAAAACAAGGGGAACGTGGAGCGTGGGTGAGCATATTCGCCTACATTTTTTGTTCGGCTTTAAAAATTACGATTGCGATTTTGGCAGGATCCGAAGCCTTGATGGCGGACGGTTTGAATAACTCCACAGACGTTGTGGCCTCCGTTGCGGTCTTGGTTGGCTTGCGTATCTCCCGCAAACCACCTGATCAAGACCATCCTTACGGTCATTTTCGAGCAGAGACCATTTCCGCACTCGTAGCTTCTTTTATTATGTTGTTTGTTGGGATTCAGGTTGTCACAGATGCTATCCCGGCTCTTTTTGATCCCAACCATACGGCGCCGAATATGCTGGCAGGTTGGACGGCACTTTTTACGTCCGTCATCATGTTCTTTGTGTATCGTTACAACCGGGCGCTGGCACAGAGAACGAACAGTCAGGCGCTGATGGCAGCAGCCGTAGACAATCGCTCAGACGCACTGGTGAGCATTGGTACGTTTGTGGGGGTAGCAGGCGCACAATTTCACTTGGATTGGCTCGACCCATTGGCGGCTTTTGTTGTCGGCCTCATCATCCTGAAGACGGCGTGGAGCATCTTCCGCGAATCAACGCATCGATTGACCGATGGCTTCGATCAAGACTTACTCGAACAGCTGCGTGGCACGATCTCGGCAATTCCCGGTGTGGAAGAGATCAGTGATATTAAAGCGCGATATCTCGGCAGCAGCGTGCTTGTGGATGTCGTCGTTCATGTAAATCCAGACCTGAACGTAGTGGAGAGCCACACGATTACGGAAAAGATCGAAGACCGTATGAGAAAAGTCCACAAAATCAACACAGTCCACATCCACATTGAACCCATTCACAAATGGGCACCAAAAATATGACAAAAACCTGTCTTAGTGCGGACAGGTTTTTTGTTGATTGTATGGATTTCACACGGTGGTTTTCTTTCGGCGCAATGTTTTTGTGGTGGCCCCAGGAGTAGAGGCGCCTGCTGCCTGTTGGACAGGCGCTGCTTCTTTGGCAGATGAGGTAGCCTGTTTACGGGCTGGCTTTTTCTTAGCAGGCTCTGGAGTTGGCTCTGACTCGATCTTGACGGGGACAGCGCCGTTGCCACCAGTCGCTTCGAGGCTTTCCTTGAGTGCTTGCATGAGATCGATGACATTCGTACGCGGTACGGCGGGAGAGGTGGCAATTTCTTGACCCTCCAGCTTTTTTTCGATCATGGCTTGAAGCTCTGAACGGTATTCATCTGTATATTTGCTCGGATCAAACGGAATGGTCATGTTGTTGATGAGTTCCGTCGCCATCTTCAGCTCATTTTCCGCCAGTGTAACGTTCGAATCAGGAAGGGCAGGGACTTGATTCACCGGTCGGACTTCGTCAGGATAGAAAATGGTTTCCAGCATGATGCAATGGTCGTACAAGCGCACAACGGCCAGACTTTGACGATTGCGCATCGTTACCTGTGCCACGGCGATTTTGCCGGTCTCCTCCATAGCAGCACGCAGCAGAGAATACGCCTTATCGCCTGTTTCTTGGGGGGAGAGAAAGTAGCTTTTGTCAAAGTAGATGGGGTCGATGTCTTTCAGATCCACGAAATCGAGAATTTCGATGGCTCTCCGTGTATCTGGTGTGATTGCCTCCAGATCAGAGTCTTCGATGATGACAAAATGCCCTTTTTCGTATTCATAACCACGAACGATCTCGCTAGCCTCAAGCTCGCGTTGGCAGTGGGGACACATCTTGGTGTATTTGATGGGTGTGTGACATTCTTTGTGCAATTGGCGAAAACGGATGTCGCGTTCTTCCGTAGCGGTGAACATTTTGACAGGGATATTCACGAGTCCAAAGCTGATGGAGCCTTTCCACACTGTATGCATGACATTCCTCCAGTCTGCGCCTCATGTGAGTAGTATTTGCTATCTATGTCAGGTGCGCGAAGGAAAATGCAGGTGTAACAAGCGCATATAGAAAGCCAGCCGAATGTGTGGGTTCGGCTGGCCTTTACGTTCTTATTGTCCGTGTTTGATGATGTCTGATTGATCGGCTTCGGATTGCATCTGTCTTGCTTGCTCCGCGCCTTCACCGGTGCGATCCGCAATGGATTGGGCTTCGGATGCTTGTAGCTTTTGCTTGGATGGTTGTTTTTCGGCCAAGATAGCTCACTCCTTTTCGACGCAGGGTTCGGTGGATGGAGGTACATCCTATGTTGTATCGTGCCCGAACATAAAAAAAATACCCCATCGCCACAAGACGACGAGGCAGCTGTTCAACTCCTCCCGCGTGGGGAGAAATGGCACGGAATGCTCCTATCAGACACGCCGTGCGCTTAAGTGAACCGCCTTTCAATTATGGGAGAGGAGAAACCGGAGGAAGAGCTTATGGGGAAACGTAAGTCTTCTCCGCGGTTGTCAGCGACAACGTTGCGTCGCTATCCATAAGCTTTTCCCATTTGTTTGCCAAGTATACCTATTCGAGAGCATAAAATTACCACTAGCAATTTTACGCGTTCCTAGCAGTTGTGATAGTATGAAATCATTCTTGGTCTTCTTACAACAAGAACAACTACATAAACAAAAATGACAGGTGAAAATGTATGCGGGTCATCTCAGGTGAACACAAAGGACGTAGGTTGGCAGCCGTTCCTGGTAAAGGAACTCGCCCTACGACTGACAAAGTGAAAGAATCGATTTTTAACATGATTGGTCCGTATTTTGACGGCGGGTGGGCGTTAGACCTGTATGCCGGCACGGGCGGTTTAGGGATTGAAGCCTTGAGCAGGGGAGTAGATCGTTCCGTTTTTGTGGAACGCGATGCTAGGGCGTTTGCTGTCGTAAAGCAAAACCTTGAGACATGCAGACTGGAAGGAAGTGCGGATCTGTACCGGATGGATGCCGATCGGGCGATTCGTACATTGGCAACGCGAAAACAAGCGTTTGATCTTGTTTTTCTGGATCCACCGTATGCACAGCAAAAAATTGCCGAAGAAATCCGGCTGTTGCAAGAGCTGGATCTCTTGGCAGACGGAGCCTGGATCGTCGCCGAACACGATGTTGATGTAAAACTGCCGGAAGAGATTGGCGATTGTGTACAGGATCGTGCTTCGACTTACGGGGATACGGCTGTCACGTTGTACTATTTTGATCGTGAATCCCAGGAGGAAATATCGGACATAGGATCAGACGAAGTAACGCAGTCCGAGGAAGGATGATGAGCCATGACCATCGCGGTTTGTTCAGGAAGTTTTGATCCCGTTACGTACGGCCATCTCGATATCATTGCGAGAGGGTCAAAGGTGTTCGACAAGGTGATCGTTGCCGTTTTGATCAATGCAAAGAAAAACTCCTTGTTTAGTGTGGATGAACGTGTGGAGCTTTTGCGGGAAGTGACGGCGGATATGGGCAATGTGGAAGTGGACTCGTTTGACGGTCTCTTGATTGATTACATGAAAAAGCGCAATGCCCAGGTGATTATCCGGGGATTGCGCGCTGTTTCTGATTTCGAATATGAAATGCAGGTTGCTTCTATTAACAAGAAGCTGAATGAAGATGTAGAAACGTTTTTTATGATGACGAACAATCAATACTCTTACCTGAGCTCCAGCATCGTGAAGGAAGTAGCCAGTTACAAGGCGAGCGTGAAGGATCTGGTGCCACCTGCCGTTGAGCAGGCGCTGATTGCCAAGTTGAACCGGTAGCTATTAACGAGTATGGCTTGGACGTAAACGGCGAATCAAGACACTCGTCAAAAGCAATAAGGCGGTCAATCCTAAAACCAGCAGGCTGGAATGCCAGAACGTCTCCCACCAACTGAATACAAGCATGCCTGAAGAGGTAGGTAAAAAGACAGGTAAGGTTTTTTCCGAGAGCCATGCACTTGAGCTGAGTGGACCCCAGAGCACAAAAGTCAGTACGGCTGCTACAAATGCGTGCGCTGAACGTGCGATTATATACGGAGCGACCCGAATATCCGTGTCACTCAAAATGCTCGCGACTTGGGCATGTACACTCAGTCCACCCCAAGAGAGAATCGCACTCGCGATGGCAGCCTTCCATACCATGGAGACACCATCGGGTACGACGCTGGCTGCTTGGGCTCCTAGTGTCACTTCAAACAATCCAGCGACAATCGCATGAGAAAAGGCTGGCGGAAATCCAAACGGCACGAGGAAAATGGACAAGAACGTGCTGATGATTTGCGTGAGATGAATCGCTGCAAACAACTGGATCAACACCGAGAAGACAATGATAAACCCGCCGATCATGAACAGAGTGTTCAAGGCAGATTGGACAGCATCTCCCATGAGCTTTCCAAAAGGACGCGCATCACGCACTCGCGCTCGATGCATGGCCTGGAGGGCTCTCAGTGGCAAGGGCAGGTGTGTCTTCTCCAAAGGCTTGCTGACTGTGGCAAAAGGCGCATGGAACCGGTAGATCAATCCCATGATCACAGCAGAGAGATAGTGGGTAAGAGCAAGTATGACTCCCATCTGTTCACTGTGAAAAAAACCAATGGCTACTGCACCCATGACGAACAACGGGTCACCTGTGGTCGTGAAGGAAACGAGACGTTCTCCCTCTGCCTGGGTCACATTTCCTTGTTGTCTCAAGCGCGTCGTCAGTTTGGCAGCGACAGGGTAACCGGACGAAAAACCCATTGCGAGAACAAATCCTCCCGTACCGGGAACGTTAAATAGCGGGCGCATCAGCGGTTCCAGTAAGACACCGACAAAGTGAACGACGCCGAGACCCATCAAAATCTCTGAGAGGACGATAAATGGTAGCGTGGATGGAAACACCACTTCCCACCATATTTTCAATCCGCGGACTGCTGCCTCAAACGAGATTTGCGAATAGGCCACCAGCGTAAATACGAGGGCTATCGTCGAAAAGGCGAACAACAGGGTAAAAATCGGAGAGTGGCGTGACATGGAATCCTCCTGAACCGACAACGAGATAGTACATGTCTACGTAACGAGTCGGCAAACTATGCTCGGGCATCCAACTTCAAGTATGAAAGGATCGTCGATTCCCTACATACGCTTGATACAGGGGGAATGTGATCATGTCAGCGAAACGCAAACCGGTGGTAGGGGTAGCCCTCGGATCAGGTGGAGCTCGGGGTTTTGCTCATATCGGCGTACTCAAGGCACTGGAGTCACATGGGATTAAAGTGGATATGCTAGCAGGCAGCAGTATGGGCAGTTTGATCGCGGCTGTCTATGCAAACGGTATTGAACCCCACATGATGGGAAAACTGGCGCAAAATCTAAAGCGCAAGCATTGGCTCGATTTGACCGTACCCAGTCTTGGCTTTGTTTCTGGTGAAAAAATCAAACAATTGATTCGACTTCTCACGCATGGCAAACGAATCGAGGAGTTGAACAAACCGCTTGCGATTGTAGCGACGGATATTGAAAGTGGAGAACGAGTAGTTTTTCGTGAGGGACCGATTGATCAGGCTGTGCGAGCCAGCATCTCGATTCCCGGTATTTTTGTTCCGGAGAAGGTAGGGAACCGTCTGCTCGTCGACGGCGGAGTGATTGATCGAGTACCTGTGACCGTCATCCGTGAAATGGGCGCTGATATCGTGATTGCAGTCGACGTCGCGCAGGTGGATACGCCGATGAAAGTCTCGACCATTTTTGATGTCATTGCGCAAACCATTGATGTGATGGAACGGGAAATATTGAAACACAGGATCCTGTCTGCTGATCTCGTAATCCGACCGGATGTTGGACATTATAGCAGTATTGCATATAGCGGAGTCGAAGAAATAATCGAACTAGGTGAGCGTGCTGGGAAAGAACAAGTGCAGCGCATTCACGAATTGATCGAGAATTGGGAGGCAGTAGAATGAGTGAGGATCGGCTAAACTCCAATCAGAGAAGAGCGAAGGGTACCAAAGGCGTAAGCTGGGTACTAGCTCTAGCTTCAGTCGCGCTGGGCCTTTCCTTTTTTATCCCTACGAATTATTACATCACCCGGCCAGGTTCAGCCATTGAGCTGGCTCCGATGATTGAGGTAGAAGGCGGGAAGAAAGACGAATCCGGTTCCTTTATGCTGACCACTGTCCGCATGGGAGAGGCCAATCTTGCTTGGTATGTCTATGCCAAGGTTTCTCCAGACGCAGAGCTGATGCAAAAAGAACTGGTAGTGAGCCAGGGTGAAAGCAACGAAGACTTTGTCCGGCGAGAGCAGGCGGTCATGGACAATTCGCAGAAGCTCGCGGAGGCAGTAGCATTCCGCCTCGCAGGGTACGATGTGAAAGTAGAGAAGCAGGGTGTCTGGGTCATGGGCACCATCGAGGGCCTTCCTGCGAAAAAGGAATTGAAGATCGGGGATGTCATCACGTCTGTTGACGGAGTACCTACTACAGAAGCCAAAGACCTGCTTCAGGTGCTCTCGAAAAAGAAAGCGGGAGACTCTGTAACGATTACATATTCGAGAGATGGACAAGAAGCAAAAACGATGTTAACCTTGGTACCACTGCCTGAATCTAAGTCGGTCGGAATCGGTGTGCGCCCGGATAACAAGCAAAATATTGTGATCCCCAAAAAGGTGAATATCGCATCCAATGGAATCGGAGGTCCATCTGCTGGGTTGATGATGACGTTGGAGATTTTCGACCAATTAAAAACAGATACAGATTTGACAAAGGGCTACAAAATCGCAGGGACGGGTACCATCTCGTTAGACGGTACAGTAGGTCGCATCGGTGGAATCAATCACAAGGTCGTAGCGGCGGACAAGGCAGGTGCAGACATCTTTTTTGCCCCGCAGGATACACCCGGAGCTGATTCCAATTATGAAGAGGCTTTAGCGACTGCAAAGCGCATTGGGACCAAGATGCGTGTCGTGCCGGTCAAGACCGTGAAAGATGCGGTTACGTATCTAAATGAGCAGCCGAAGAAACCTTCCTGACGATATAAGCTGTCAAGGGAAAATGGTTGACAAAGCTTTGGGCAGGGTCTATAATCATCCTTGTTGTGCATGAGGTGAAAGCTATGAATATTAAGTTGACAGAGTTAGAGCATCGCAAGGGAGAGCCGTTACCGTTTCAGTTGACGCTCGATGCGACAGAACTGAAAAAGCGCCATCACGAGATCAGAGGAATTACTCCGGTCGAAGCGAAAGGCGAAGCGGTACAGCTAGGCAATCTCTATTATGTAAAAGGTGATTTGAAAGCGGACGTAGATTTTATATGCGCTCGTTGTCTCAATCCTTTTACACACCATGCGTCAGTTGCATTTTCCGAGACCTTTGCACCCGAAGATGATCCGATTCTTCGTGAGGATGAGGACAGTGACATTCTTCCGCTAGAAGGCGATGAGATCCAATTGGACTCACTGCTCCAGGAAGATTTTCTGCTCGCCATGCCGACCTTCCCACTTTGTGAGGAAGATTGTAAAGGGCTGTGCCCGACGTGCGGTGTCAATCGCAACGAAGTGGCCTGCAGCTGTACGAACGAACGGATTGACCCACGTTTAGCAGGGTTGGCTGATTTGTTCAAAGATAGCAACAAGTAGTCGTTCCTATTGTTTTCAAGATGGGACGCCGATCTTACCGATTGGAGCGTCTCATTTTTGAAGGATGGCATAAGCTTTCGCCTATACTATCCACCCAAATAGAGCATCTTAGCATTTGTCAGTTGAAGGAGGTGTAAGGAAGATGGCAGTACCTCAACGGAGAACTTCCAAAACCCGTAAAAGAATGCGTCGTACGCACTTCAAATTAGAGATTCCAGGCATGATCAAATGCGATAATTGCAGCGAATACAAGCTTGCGCATCGCGTTTGCCCAAGCTGCGGTCACTACAAAGGTGTGAAAGTAGCGAAGTAAGATCCGCTGCTCAAAAAGGCAAGGTGAGAAATCACCTTGTCTTTTTTATGTACAAAAAAGCTAAGTGCTAAATTGAAGAAACACTTACAATTACTTAAGAATGCTTATTTTTACTTGCGCGAGTTGCGAGAATGACTTACAATGATCATGAAATGAGTCGGTTGCAAATGGATGGAGTGGAAGATGATGTATCAAGAAGAGAGGCTTGCGGCCATCTTGCACTATTTGCAGGACCATCAGCGGATCAGTGTACAGGATGTGGTAGAGCAGTTCGGAGTCTCCCGTGATACGGCCAGGCGAGATATTGTAAAGCTGGAGGAACAGGGACAAATTCTCCGTACTCGTGGCGGGGCTATTTTGCCCACGCTTTCCAAGAAGAGTTATTCCTACCAGGAGCGCATGCAGCTCGATCTGACAGGAAAGCGAAGCATTGCAGCCATAGCGGCAGGTCTGGTCAAGAATGGTGACTACTTGTTGCTGGATGCATCCACCACTGTCCAGCTTGCCATCGAATCCTTGGAAACCACGGATCACGTCATCATCACAAGCTCACTCGCAGCGGCTTCCAGTCTCGCAGGAAAAAAGGGCTTTCAGGTAAAACTGCTAGGCGGAGATGTCCATCCCGAAGATCAATATGCATACGGTTCTCGTACGATTCAAAACCTCTCCGATTACCATGTTGATAAGCTGTTTATCGGGGCGTGCGGAATCACCCCTCATGGACTTGTTTCACCAACAGAGGAGTCCGGCTATTTGATTAAAGAAATGATGAAACGAGCTGATCAGGTCATCGTGCTGGCGGATCACTCCAAATTTGGCAAGTCGATGCTGTATCGAGTGGCAGAACTACACCAGCTGGACATCATTGTGACAGACCAAAAGCCGAATGCGGATCTGGTCGAAGCGCTGTTACGTCATGAAGTCGAGCTCCTGGTTGCAGAGGACATACACGAATAAGCGGGTAAACTTCACTTGGCTGGCGTGATTGGCTTTTAAATAGCGTGACAGCAAGTGAATTTATCAGAGGAAGTCCTTCTTACGGAAGGGCTTTCTCTTTTTTGGATGATGTTGTGTTCGGATATATGACGAGACCATAGTGCCATTTTCACCAACTTTGCTTGTAATTCAGGGAAACCTCCCTTATACTTTGTTTGGTACCAGGTATTAAAGACTGATCGCAATCATAGATAGGAATACATGAACCTTGCTGGGGGGGTGTCGAGCATCGCCCGCTTGCCGAAAAAAGATCGCCAGACTCGATTGGTGCAATCATTGCAAGAAAATCCTTTTGCGACTGACGAGGATCTGGCTGAGTTATTTCATGTCAGTATTCAAACAATACGTTTAGACCGATTGGAATTAGGGATACCAGAGTTGCGCGAGCGGATCAAATCGGTGGCAGAGAAAAGTCTGGACCCGGTAAAGTCTCTCGGGATTGATGAAGTCATTGGTGAGATCATCGATCTGCAGCTTGATTCCCAAGCGATTTCCGTTTTGGAAATCAAGGAAGAGCACGTCTTTTCACGAACACAAATTGCTCGTGGACACTACATATTTGCTCAGGCCAACTCATTGGCTGTGGCAGTCATCAATGCGGATGTGGCACTGACAGCGACGGCGAGAATTCGCTTCGTTCGACCTGTGCGGGCGGGTGAAAAGCTAGTTGCAAAGGCACTGGTACGGAGTCGCAACGGCGATGAGTGCAAAGTACGCGTAGAGACAAAAGTGCAAGGCGAATTGGTCTTTACCGCAACGTTCCGCGTCGTCGGAATGTCAGCTGTCCAATAAACGGCATGGTTGAAAACTAAGGAGGAGACTCGGTTGCGAATTGCAGTGGATGCGATGGGCGGAGACAACGCACCGCGCAGTACGGTGCAGGGAGCGTTGGCTGCCATCAAGGAAAACCCATCCATAACAGTTGTTTTGGTGGGAGATGAACAAGGCATTCGGAGCCATCTGCCGGGAGAGATTCCGGCAAACATTGAGATTGTACCTACTTCAGAAGTGATTGAAACGGATGATGAACCCGTGAAGGCAGTGCGGAAGAAGAAAAACTCTTCCCTCGTCGTAGCAGTCCAGATGGCACGCGAAAATTTGGTGGATGCTGCGATATCGGCAGGAAACACCGGTGCTCTCATGACAGCAGGGTTACTATATGCAGGGCGTATGGATGGGATCGAACGTCCAGCTCTGGCAGCCTTTATCCCGAATATTAAAGGGCGCGTGACATTGACGTTGGATGTCGGTGCCAATATGGACGCAAAACCGCATCATTTGCTGCAATATGCGCTGATGGGCAGTCTTTACGCGGAGCGCGTGCTTGGTTTTGAACGCCCGACTGTAGGACTGCTGAATGTGGGAACAGAAGAGGGCAAAGGGAACGAACTGACCAAGGCTGTCTTTCCGTTGCTTGCTGAGGCAGATCTGAATTTTGTCGGAAACGTAGAAGCTCGCGACGTCCTGCAAGGGGCATGCGATGTTCTCGTTTGCGACGGATTTGTAGGAAATGTTTTGTTAAAAGCTGTCGAAGGCTCTGCATCTACAATCTTTTCGCAGTTAAAGCAGGAGTTTACTTCCAGCCTGATTAATAAGGTAGGGGCGGCAATTCTCAAGCCAGGATTGATTCGCTTTAAAAAACGCATGGACTATGCGGAATACGGTGGAGCACCACTACTCGGCTTGCGCAGCCCTGTCATCAAGGCGCATGGGTCGTCTGATGAAAAGGCGATCAAGAATGCGATTGCCAGTGCTGCTCGCTTTGTGAAACAAGACGTCAACGAAATTATTGCGCAAGCTCTACAGAAAAATAGTACGGGAGAAAGCGAGTGAAGCAGATGAATGGCAAACGTTCAGTAGGTATTTTGGCAACTGGCTCCTACACCCCTGATCGGGTGTTGTCCAACTTTGATCTGGAGAAAATGGTGGATACTTCGGATGAGTGGATCGTATCGCGTACGGGTATTCGTGAACGCCGCATTAGTTCCCCGGATCAAGCTTCTTCTGACTTGGCGTACGAGGCAGCAAAAAAGGCATTAGCCAAAGCAAACCTGAGTCCAGAACAATTGGACTTGATTATTGTCGCAACCGTGACACCAGACACGATGTTTCCATCTACGGCTTGCATTTTGCAGGATAAACTAGGAGCGACTCGGGCGGCAGCCATGGATTTGTCAGCGGCTTGCACCGGCTTCTTGTATGGAATCACGACAGCGACCCAGTTTATCTCCAACGGCCTTTACAAATACGTGCTTGTCGTAGGTGTAGAGAGCCTTTCCAAAATTACAAACTACAAAGATCGTAATACATGCGTACTGTTCGGCGACGGCGCAGGTGCAGCTGTCATCGGTGAAGTTCAGGATGGCTATGGCTTCCAATCCTTTGAACTGGGTGCAGACGGATCGGGTGGACCATTGCTCTGCATGCCAGCAGGTGGTTCACGCATTCCAGCATCTAATGAAAGCATAGAAAACGATTTGCACTACCTCGCTATGGCGGGTGGTGAAGTTTTTAAATTCGCAGTTCGCGTGATGAACTCTGCGACTGAAGCGGTATTGAACAAAGCTGGCTTGTCAAAGGACGACATTGATCTCTTGGTGCCACATCAGGCGAACAAACGCATTATTGATTCGGCTGTACAGCGCTTTGGATTGAATGAAGACAAGGTAGTCATTAACCTCGACCGTTACGGAAACATGTCATCTGCTTCGATTCCGGTAGCGTTGGATGAAGCAGTTCAAGATGGGCGTGTAAAAGAAGGCGACCATCTGGTTCTCGTAGGCTTCGGAGGAGGTTTGACTTGGGGGGCAACGCTCCTGAAATGGTCAACCACACCTGTTGAAGGGAGCGAGAAGTAATGGGGAAAGTCGCATTCGTTTTTCCAGGTCAAGGCTCGCAATTCGTAGGCATGGGCCAGGCCCTTACCGAACAATCCGAGGCTGCACGTCTCGTATTTCAACAAGCGGATGAAGCACTTGGCTTTTCGTTATCGGGCCTGTGCTTTGAAGGCCCGGAGGAAGCGCTTCGTTTGACAGCGAATACTCAGCCGGCGATTTTGACTGCGAGTGTTGCTGTTTTGTCCGCTTTTCAAGAGAAACAGCCTGGTTTTCAACCGGATTTTGTAGCTGGTCACAGCTTGGGTGAATACTCCGCACTGGTTGCAGCAGGAGCTCTTTCTTTTGCAGATGCGGTGAAGACCGTACGTGCGCGTGGACAATTCATGGAAGAGGCAGTTCCAGCGGGTGAAGGTGCGATGTCTGCTGTGCTGAACATGGATCGTTCCGCATTGCATACTGTATGTGAAGAAGTGACCGCATCTGGACATCCGGTGCAGCTGGCAAACATGAACTGTGCAGGTCAAATTGTGATTTCCGGTTCGGCTGAAGGTGTCAAACTCGCAGGTGAAAAAGCGAAGGAAGCCGGAGCAAAACGCGTCCTGCCGCTCAATGTTAGCGGACCGTTCCACTCCAGCCTGATGCAGCCAGCTGCTGACAAGCTTCATGCCGTATTAGCAGGAGTCACTGTACAGGATGCCAAGATTCCTGTCGTGGCCAATGTCTCCGCAAGACCAGTATCGGAAGCACAGATGATCGTGGACAGTTTGGTTCAACAAGTGTCTGCTCCTGTTCTTTGGGAAGACTCGGTACAGTGGATGGTAGAACAAGGTGTTACGACCTTCGTTGAAATTGGCCCGGGTAAAGTGTTGGCTGGTTTGATCAAGAAGATTGCTCCTGCAGAGACGACCATTATTTCGGTGCAAGATATGGATTCATTGACAGAGCTGTTGAACGGAGGGGTACTATGCTAGCTGGAAAAACAGCCCTGGTCACAGGTGCATCCCGCGGAATCGGTCGTGCGATTGCATTGAAGTTGGCCGAAGCTGGTGCAAATGTCGTGGTGAACTACGCGGGTAGCGAGGCAGCTGCTGCGGAAACCGTAGCTCTCATCAAAGAATTGGGACGCGACGCTATCATGGTACGTGCGAATGTCTCCCAAACAGAGGAAGTAGGCGAGATGTTTAAGGCTGCTCTCGATCATTTCGGTGCGATTGATATCCTCGTGAACAACGCGGGGATTACTCGAGACAATCTTCTGATGCGCATGAAAGAAGACGAATGGGACGACGTCATTGCGACCAACCTCAAGGGTGTGTTCAATTGCCTGAAAGCTGCTACTCGTCCAATGATGAAACAACGCTCAGGCAAGATTATCAATATTACTTCGGTTGTCGGTGTGCTCGGGAATCCAGGTCAGGCAAACTACGTTGCTGCAAAAGCAGGTGTCATCGGTTTGACCAAGACTGCAGCGCGTGAGCTGGCTACCCGCGGAATTACCGTGAATGCGGTTGCTCCTGGCTTTATTGATACCGAGATGACTTCCGTTCTTTCAGATGATGTGAAGTCTAGCATGATGGGGCAAATCCCATTGGGGAGATTGGGGCAGACAGATGATATTGCTTCTGTCGTCCTGTTCCTGGCTTCAGATGCTGCGAATTACATGACAGGGCAAACGCTCCACGTAGATGGCGGTATGTACATGTAGTCATAGGTTTGAAAGAGTCTTCCCGACCAGATGCAGCGTGGATTTCTCCTCTTATCTATAAACTGGTTTTTTGGAAGCTCATCCACTATAATACGGGAGAGGGGGTGAAGCAAGATGGCAGATACATTGGAACGTGTGAAGAAAATCATCGTCGATCGTCTGGGTGTAGATGAGTCCAAGATTACTTTGGAAGCTTCTTTCAAAGAAGACCTGGGCGCTGACTCCCTGGATGTAGTAGAACTCGTAATGGAACTCGAAGATGAGTTTGATTTAGAGATTTCTGACGAAGATGCTGAAAAGATCACTTCTGTAGGTGAGGTTGTAAAATACATAGAATCTCAGAAGTAGGTCCATCAGTTGGAAGTCCCGTATCGTACGGGACTTCTCCTTCATTACCAAGTGTACATACCTGCAAATGCAAAAATCATGACCAGCTAAGTGAAGTAAACAGAAGCAGATTGCTGACTTTTATATAGAGGTGATCGTAATGAAACGAAGAGTGGTGATTACCGGCGTTGGAGTCATCTCCCCGGTGGGAAATGATGCGCAGACCTTCTGGAACAGTTTGTTGGAAGGGAAATCAGGCATTGATCGCCTGACTGCATTTGACGCTTCGGAGTATCCGACGCAGATCGCGGGAGAAGTCAAAGATTTCAACCCTGAGCTGTATATGGATAAAAAAGAAGTTCGACGTACAGACCGATTCGTTCAATTTGGATTAGCTGCTGCAAAAATGGCGATTGAAGACGCCAAGCTGGAGGTTACAGCTGAAAATGCGGAGCGAGTGGGTGTATACATCGGGTCGGGGATTGGTGGTCTTTCCACGTGGGAAGAACAGCATACGGTTTTGTTGGAGAAAGGTCCACGCCGCGTCAGTCCTTTCTTTATCCCTATGCTGATCGCAAACATGGCGTCTGGAGCGGTTTCCATTCAATATGGAGCTAAAGGTCCGACATCTAGTGCGATTACAGCGTGTGCGACAGGTACCAATGCAATCGGCGATGCGTTGCGCTTGATTCAGTTTGATCATGCAGACGTGATGATTGCGGGTGGAGCTGAAGCAACGGTACGTCCCATGGCATTCGCGGGCTTCTGTTCGGCCAAAGCGATGTCAACCCGTAATGATGAGCCACAAAAAGCGAGCCGACCATTTGACGTTGACCGTGATGGATTCGTCATGGGTGAAGGCGCAGGAGTAGTCATTCTGGAAGAACTGGAACATGCGAAAAAGCGTGGAGCCACAATCATCGCTGAAGTAATTGGGTATGGTATGAGTGCAGACGCGCATCATATCACGTCTCCATCACCTGGTGGCGAAGGTGCAGCTCGTTGCATGAACAATGCTTTGAAAGACGCTGGCATCGATCCGACTGAGGTCGATTACATCAATGCTCACGGTACATCCACCGATCAAGGTGACATCGCGGAAACGCAAGCAATCAAATCGGTGTTTGGTGAACATGCCTACAAGCTTGCTGTCAGCTCGACCAAGTCGATGACAGGCCACTTGCTTGGCGCTACAGGCGGGATTGAAGCGATTGCTTCTGCTTACGCACTGCGTGATCAAATCCTGCCTCCTACAATCAATCTGGAAAATCAGGATCCGGAGTGTGACCTGGACTACGTGCCGAATCATGCACGAAAAGCGAAAGTGGATGTGGCTGTTTCCAATACCTTTGGATTCGGTGGCCACAACGCTACGGTCATCTTGAAACGATACGAAGCATAAATGAGTCCTACTGATAGAATGAGTAGGAAGTCTCCTGGAATGGTGGTGAGGGTGATGAATTTTGCACAGCTGCAAGAGAATATAGGCGTACGCTTTCATGACGAGAGTGTGCTGCGGCAGGCATTCACCCATTCTTCCTACGTGAACGAGCAACGCGGAAAGCGGATACAAGACAATGAACGGCTGGAGTTTTTAGGTGATGCTGTCCTTGAATTGACAGTTTCTCAGTTTTTGTATAAAACATTTCCCAAAATGAGTGAAGGGGAAATGACGAAGCTTCGAGCAGCCATTGTTTGTGAACCGTCTCTGGTGAAGTTTGCTGAGCTGCTGAATTTCGGCGATCTCGTTCTGCTGGGAAAAGGGGAAGAGCTGACGGGTGGACGTCAGCGACCTGCCTTGCTAGCGGACGTTTTTGAAGCATTTGTAGGCGCCCTTTATTTGGATCAAGGGGTGGATGCAGTATTTACCTTTATGGAGAAATACGTCTATCCTCGGGTAGATAAGGGAGAGTTTGCCCAGGTAACCGACTTCAAGAGCCAGTTGCAGGAATTTGTTCAACAAGACAATCTGGGAGACATCCAATATCGCATCGTCGAAGAAAAAGGACCAGCTCATAATCGAGAATTCGTTTCTGAAGTTCTCTTGAACAATCGTTCGCTAGGTGTCGGCTCAGGCCGTTCCAAAAAAGAAGCGGAACAGCAGGCAGCTGCACGGGCATTGGTCAAGCTGGGAGATAAATAAGAAGATGCTAAAAGGGGGGCTGCACCAACTCTAGCCGAGTGGTGTAGCTTTCTCTTTTCCTCCCCGTAATCAAAGGGAAATTACTGCGAGACGTGCTCTTCTATGTTACACTTATGTCGATATGACGAAGCTGATTGTAGTAAGTTCCTGTCCGATACAGGGGCTTCTTTTCGAGCCATGTCCGATAGCCGAGATGCTATCAATCTCATAATTCAGAGAGAGGACTTGGTTCAAGCCATATTTCGGATGGGTTGTTAAGGGAGGACCGTCAGTATGTATTTAAAACGCCTGGAACTGGCAGGATTTAAGTCCTTTGCCGACCGGACGGAACTGGAATTTGTGCCAGGAGTGACAGCGGTAGTAGGCCCAAATGGAAGCGGAAAGAGTAATGTCTCCGATTCGATCCGTTGGGTATTAGGCGAGCAGAGCGCCAAGTCTCTACGCGGAGCAAAGATGGAAGATATCATTTTTGCCGGTAGTGACACCCGCAAGCCCGTAAATTTTGCCGAAGTGACGCTCACGTTGGACAATACGGACCGTTCGCTCGATGTGGAGTATTCGGAAGTCTCCGTTACCCGCAGAGTGTTTCGCTCCGGCGACAGTGAGTACTACATAAACAACAGATCCTGCCGTCTGAAGGACATCATGGAGCTGTTCATGGATACCGGTTTGGGAAAAGAAGCGTATTCGATTATCGGCCAAGGGAAAATCGAAGAAATTCTCAGTACCAAATCAGAAGATCGCCGCGGAATTTTTGAAGAAGCCGCGGGGATTGTAAAGTACAAGACGCGCAAACGTGAAGCGGAAAAGAAGCTCGATGAAACCGAGCAAAACCTCGTACGTATTCATGACATAGTTAGTGAAATTACCGAGCAAATCGGTCCCTTGCAGGAGCAAGCTGATACCGCACGCACCTACAAGGAGCTTCATCGCAAGCTGGTCGAACACGAAGTAGCCTTATATGTACAGCAGATCGAAGTGGCTCATGCCAAATGGGAAGCAGCGACTCAACGTGTTCAAGAGCTACAGGAACAGCTGGTCGGTCAATCGACAGAAGCATCCAAGCAGGAAGCGGATTTGGAGCAAGCTCGCTTTCACGTCACGCAGATTGACCAATCCATCGAAGAACTGCAGCAAGTTCTGTTGACGGTCAGCGAAGAGGCGGAAAAGGTAGAAGGTCAGCGCGAGGTTTTGCGAGAGCGTATGCGCAACCTGCATGCCAATCGCCAGCAGACGATGGAACAGATGCACCGGATCACCGAGAAGCAGCATGCCCTGGAGACAGAACTTGCGGAAGAGCAAGACCGTGCACAGGAAGCCAACCGACGGATGACGGAAGCCAATTCATCGCTCCAAGAAGCAGAGGGACAGTTTTTCTCGATGGTGCAGTCGCTGACAGATGATGTGGAACGGTTGAAAGGGGACTATTTCGAAAAACTTAACGAAATGGCCAACCTGCGTAACGAAATGCGTCATCAGCAGCAATTAGTGCAAACGAGTCAGGCGCGATTGGACCGTCAGCTGTCAGGAAAAGAACAGCTGGATCAAGAAGAACAACAACGCTTGGCCAAGCTGACCTCCCTAAAGGAGCAGCTCGAATCGATCGACCAGACGATTCAGGATACAGTCGCAGGCTACAAGGCATTGATGGAGCGAAATCGCGAGGGACAAGCCCGTCTGGAGGCCTCGCGCCGCGAGTTACGCCAATGGGAGCAAAAGAAGGAAGCAGCCAAGTCTCGCTTTGATCTCTTAAAAGAAATGCAGTCGGAGTTCGCTGGCTTCCAGCAAGGTGTAAAAGAAATTTTGAAGGCTCGTGAGCGAGGCTTTGCAGGCATTCACGGAGCCGTAGCGGAACTTGTCGTGGTACCACAGCAATACGAGACTGCACTGGAAGTAGCACTCGGTGGTGCTCTACAGAACGTTGTCGTAGAAAATGAGGGTGCAGGTCGAGCTGCTATCGCCCACCTCAAGAAACACAACGCCGGTCGTGCCACATTTTTGCCATTGGATGTCATTCGACCGCGCCAGCTTCAGTCTGACGACAAGCGTCAGCTGGCAAAAGAGTCGGGTGTTGTAGGGATCGCGAGTGAGCTGGTAACGTTTGAGGATACGTATCGTCCGATTCTGGAGTCGTTGCTCGGCAATGTGATCGTGACGGAAACGTTGGAACAGGCCAACCGGGTAGCACGTTCTTTAAGCTACCGCTATCGGGTGGTTACGCTCGAAGGGGACATTGTCAATGCAGGTGGTTCCATGACAGGGGGGGCGCTGAAAAAGAACAGTACCAACCTCTTGGGACGCAATCGACAAGCCGAAGAGCTGGAAGTACAAATGAACGAAATCGACCAGGCAATTTCTGGGCATACTACGCATATGGATCAACTGGCGAAAGAATTGCGCCAAATGGAGCAAGAACAAGAAGCGCTACGTTCTCAGGGTGAGGCTCTGCGCCTGAAGGAACAGGAAGTAAAAGGCAATCTCCAGCAAACAGAAGCAGAAGGTCGTTCCTTAGGTGAGCGTTCGAAGTTGGTTGAGCAAGACATTGCTGGTTACCGCCGTGAGATGGAGGACGCTCTGAGCAAGCAAGAAGAGCTGCAAGTGTCTTTGTCTTCCATGGATGCAGATGAAAAGAAGCTAGCAGCACTGATTGCGGCAGCCGAAGCCAAACGCCAGGAGCAGCTCGAATCCAAGGAAGAGATGAATCAGAAAATCACCAGTCTCAAGGTGCTAAATGCACAGGTCATGCAGGAATACCAGTCGCGGATCGAACAAACGGAGCGTTTGAACGAACAAAAAGGCACCTTGCAGAAGGAATGGGAAGAGCAAAACGCGACACTTGCCTCCCTCGATGAGCTAGAAAGAACCAACGAATCGTCTGGTTCCGAGCTGGATCAAAAAATTACCGAAATGCGGCAGGACAAGGATCGCGTAGCCGGGCTGATTCAGGAGCGCCGAAGCGAACGAGCTACCTTGTTCTACAAGCAGGAGCAGGTCGAGCAGCAAGTCAAAGAGATCCGCAGAGAAGTCAAATCGCTCGAAGAAAAGCTGCATCAGGAAGAGGTCAAAGTGAACCGCAATGAGGTCGAACTGGATCACTTGTTGAACAAACTCTCCGAAGAATACGAAATGAGCTACGATCTGGCGAAGCAAAAGTACCCCGCTCGTGGTGAGATATCCGAAGAGGTGCAGATTGTCTCTCGCCTGAAGAAACAGATTGGCGCATTGGGAACCGTGAATTTGGGAGCGATCGAGGAATTCGAGCGTCTGTCTGAGCGCCAGCAATTTTTGAGCTCCCAGGAAGCAGATCTGAACGAAGCAAAAGACATGCTCTATCAGGTCATCCAGGAGATGGACACGGAGATGTCACGCAGGTTCAAAGAGACGTTTGATGCGATATCCGAGCAGTTCCGCGATGTGTTTGTGAAGCTGTTCGGCGGAGGTCGTGCAGATCTTGTGCTCTCCAATCCGGAAAATCTGTTGGAGACAGGGATCGATATCGTTGCTCAGCCACCAGGGAAGAAGCTGCAAAATCTGGCATTGCTCTCAGGTGGCGAACGCGCCCTGACAGCGATGGCTCTACTGTTTGCCATCCTGCGCGTCAAGCCTGTGCCGTTCTGCGTTCTAGATGAGGTCGAGGCAGCGCTGGATGAGGCAAACGTGAACCGCTTTGCCGAATATATGCACCACTTCAGCAATCAGACCCAGTTTATTTGTGTCACGCACCGCAAAGGAACCATGGAGAGTGCAGATGTGCTCTACGGGATCACGATGCAAGAAGGTGGCGTCTCCAAGCTGGTTTCCGTGAAGCTGGAGGAGAGCGACAAATTTATCGAATCTGCTTCGTAATCTCTGTGACCGAACTATTATGACCCGCAAAGGAAGATGACCATGAGCTTTTTCAAGCGTCTACGTGACACGATTGTCCAAAAATCAGAAGAGGTTACCCAGAAGTTTACTGATGGGCTGGCCAAGACGCGGGATCTTCTCGTTGAGAAAGTCGAGGATCTGGTTCGCCGTTATAAAAAAATCGATGATGATTTCTTTGATGAGCTCGAAGAAATTTTGATTACCTCCGACGTTGGTGTCAATACCGTGATGGAGCTGATTGATGACCTGCGCACGGAAGTACGTAAGCAAAAAATCGAAAATGCCATCGATCTACAGCCGATTCTCTCGGAAAAGCTGGTTGCTCTATTGAAAAACGACGAAGCGTCCGATACTGCGCTCAACGTACAGGACGGACGTCTCAACGTCATCTTGTTCGTAGGAGTAAACGGTGTAGGGAAAACCACGACAATCGGAAAAATGGCGCACATGTTCAAGCAACAAGGCAAAAAGGTATTGCTGGCAGCGGGCGATACGTTCCGTGCCGCAGCAATTGAGCAACTGGAAGTATGGGGAGACCGCGTAGGCGTTGACGTCATCAAACAGCAACAAGGCTCGGACCCAGCAGCCGTCATTTACGATGCGATCCAGGCTGCAAAGTCACGTCAAGTGGACATCCTCTTGTGTGATACAGCTGGCCGTCTGCAAAACAAGGTCAATCTCATGGAAGAGCTGGCAAAGGTACACCGTGTTCTGCAACGTGAATTGCCGGGTGCCCCTCATGAAGTATTGCTTGTGCTGGACGCGACGACAGGCCAAAACGCGCTTTCCCAAGCCAAGACCTTCGGGCAGTCTGCCGGAGTGAGCGGGCTTGTCCTGACCAAGCTGGACGGTACGGCAAAAGGTGGAATCGTCATTGCGATCCGCAACGAACTGAACATCCCTGTGAAGTATGTTGGATTGGGCGAGAAGATGGATGATCTGCAGCGTTTTGACCCAGAGCAGTTTGTTCATGCCTTGTTTGCGGGACTCATTGCACAAGAAGTAAATGAGGAACAAAAAGAAGCGTAAGTAGAGGAATTCTCTCCATAAAAAATGATGTCAATAAAAAACCTTGACACTGGGTGTGGAATTGGGTACTATAATCTACGTGCTGTAAAGAAAAAGTCTTTACAGTTTGCACCGAGTACCTCATAGCAAAGGATTGGATTCCATGCTGGAAAAAACCAATCAAGTCAACCTCTTGTTTGATTTCTATGCGCCGCTACTCAAGGGCAAGCAGCGAGAATATCTGGAGCTTTACTATCTGGATGATTTGTCGCTTTCAGAGATCGCCGAGATGCATGAGGTCAGCCGACAAGCTGTTTATGATCACATCAAGCGAGCCGAAAAGCAACTGTTCGAATACGATCAGAAGCTCCACCTCGCAGATCGACATGAACAACGAATGAACGTGCTGAACCGAATGAAAGAGCTTGTGAACGAGCTTGCGGATAGCGAGGCAAGAGACGAACTGAACACTTTGCTACACCAACTGTCAGAGATGGATTAGGAGGGCTCGCATGGCGTTTGAGAGCTTAGCCAATCGGCTGCAGAACGCGTTTGACAAACTGCGAGGCAGAGGCAAGATTGACGAAACCGTCGTCAACGAAGCGATGCGTGAAGTACGACTCGCCCTGTTGGAAGCAGATGTTAACTTTAAAGTAGTAAAAGACTTCGTCGCTCGAGTAAAGGAGCGCGCAGTTGGTCAGGATGTCATGAAAAGCCTGACACCTGGTCAGATGGTTATCAAGATCGTGAACGAAGAGCTGGTCGAGCTGATGGGCGGCAGTGTTGCTCAACTAACGATGGCTCACCGACCACCGACTGTCATCATGATGGCAGGTTTGCAGGGGGCCGGTAAAACGACCACGACTGGTAAACTCGCCAAGTATTTGCAAAAGCAAAACCGCAAGCCTCTGTTAGTGGCGGGTGACATTTATCGCCCAGCAGCGATCAAGCAGTTGCAGGTTTTGGGGGAACAATTAGGAGTCCCCGTCTTCACACTCGGTGATCAAGTCAGTCCAGTAGAAATTGCTCGTCAAGCGATTGATCATGCAAAGACAAATCATCTCGACGTCGTTTTGATCGATACGGCAGGTCGCCTGCACATCGATGAAGCGCTGATGGATGAGCTGAAGCAGATTCGCGAGGTAACCAAGCCCGATGAAATCCTGCTCGTCGTCGATGCGATGACTGGACAAGATGCTGTCAATGTAGCAGAGAGCTTTAACAGTCAGCTGGAGCTGACCGGTGTGGTTCTCACCAAGCTCGACGGCGATACCCGAGGTGGTGCAGCGTTATCTGTCAAGGCTGTCACCGGCAAGCCGATCAAGTTTGCGGCAATGGGTGAAAAGCTCGACGCGCTGGAGGCGTTTCATCCGGATCGTATGGCATCCCGTATCTTGGGTATGGGTGACGTGCTCAGTCTGATTGAAAAGGCACAGGCATCCGTTGATGAAGAGAAGGCGCGCGACATGGAACGCCAAATGCGTCAAGGTGAATTCTCCTTTGACATGTTCCTGGACTCCATGCAGCAGTTACGTAATCTAGGTCCTTTTGAAGACATTCTCGGCATGCTGCCAGGGATGAACAAGATGAAGGACAAAATGAACGTCGATGAGAAGCAGATTGCCCGCGTGGAAGCGATCGCCAAGTCCATGACGAAAGCGGAACGAGCCAATCCTGATCTGTTGAACGCAAACCGTCGCAAGCGAATTGCAAACGGTAGTGGTACCAGCATTCAGGAAGTGAATCGGTTCATCAAACAATTCGATGAAATGAAGAAGATGATGAAGCAGTTCTCTGGTGCCGCAGACAAGATGATGAAGAAGTCCAAGAAAAAAGGTGGACTGGGTCTTCCGTTCATGGGTAAAGGTGGCGGCAAAAACCAGGGTGGCATGAACTTCCCCTTTAATTTCAAACCGCCGTTCAAATGAGTTTGCATGATCTCTTCGCGCCGCTGATTCGTCAGATGACGCGATGGTTCAGATATAGTAGCACCAACGCGAAGTGAATGTCGCGTTGATCCATACAGGAGGTGACACAACATGGCAGTTAAAATCCGTCTGAAGCGTATGGGTTCCAAGAAAGCTCCTTTCTACCGTGTAGTAGTAGCTGACTCTCGTTCCCCTCGTGATGGCCGTTTCATTGAAGAAATCGGTTACTACAATCCGGTTGCACAACCGGCAGTGGTGAAAATTGATACCGACAAAGCGGTACAATGGATCCTGAATGGTGCAGCTCCAACTGATACCGTTCGTAACCTTCTCTCCAAAGAAGGCGTAATGGCTAAAGTACACGAAACCAAATACGGCAAATAAGTCGGTCATCTGGAGGTCTGATGATGAAAGCGCTGGTCGAAACGATCGCAAAAGCTCTCGTCGATCATCCGAATGAGGTTCGTGTGAACGCAGTGGAAAAAGAACGCACTCTCGTCTTTGAATTGTCGGTCCACCCTGATGATATGGGGAAGATCATTGGCAAGCAAGGACGGATTGCGAAAGCACTGCGCACGGTCGTGATGGCGGCATCCGTGGAAACGGACAAGCGCGTCACGGTTGAAATTGTTTGAGTGAAAAGGCTGGGAGAATTCCCAGTCTTTTTTCCTGTGAGAGCAATTCTGGACGGTTGGTTCGATCGTTCGTCGAAAGGAGTGGCACTTCATGCTCACTATTTTTCGTTCGGTACAGGTCAAGATCATCATGACAGAAGCATCCCGTGCAGTGTTGGTAGAGAAGTATGCAAAGCAGATTCGCCAACATCGCGACGGGTGGGAGCAGTGGCAGTTTCAAACGAAAAAGATACTCGCTGACGCTAAAAAAAAGTCAGCCGATACATACGCGCTAGCACAAGAGAAGATAGCGCGAGAAGAAAAGCAGCGCAAAGAAAAGATCGAGATTCTCCAATTTCAGCTCAAGCAGGCGGAAAATTTGCCGGAGGGCAGCGAAATGGATTATCAGACCGTACAGAGCCCGGTAACGGTACAAATCGGCGATGTTTGGGATGAAATCATAGCGGGGACGGAAATCCTGATAAAAGATGGTCAGGTGCATGAGATTCGTCAGCGAACATCAGACCAAAGGTAAGAGTTTAGGAGGAATGGACGGATTGGAAAAGCGTTTCTATGGAGTGGGAAAGCTGGTGAACACCCACGGTTTGCGTGGCGAAGTGCGAATCATACCCAGCACTGATTTTCCTGATCAACGTTTTCGAAAAGGGAACGAATTGTTATTGTTTCACCCGACGCTTGCAGAGCCGTTGAAACTGAAAATCGCGACCCGCCGACCGCATAAAGGGTTTGAGATTTTGAGCTTCCATGGCTATACGAATATTAATGACATCGAGAAGTACAAGGGCGGCGAGTTGAAAATTCCGGAAGAGTCATTGATGGAGCTGGAAGAGGACGAATTTTACATCCATCAGCTCATTGGCTGCGAAGTGGTAACAGACGAAGGCGAGGAGCTAGGAAAAATCGTCGACGTTATGCAACCAGGTGCCAATGATGTTTGGGTAATAAAAGGAAAGCGTGGCGAAATTTTGTTGCCCTACATCGATGATTGCATCAAACAAGTGGATGTCGCGAACAAACGCGTGGTCTGCCATCTGATGGAAGGCTTGCTGTAGGGAGGATCGAATTCGTATGCGCATTGACATTCTTACTCTTTTTCCAGAGATGTTCGAGGGAGTTTTATCCAGCAGTATCTTGGGAAAAGCGAGCGAAAAGAAAATCGTGGATTACCATGTGACCAATTTTCGCGATTTCTCAGAAAGCAAGCACGGTACGGTAGATGATACCCCGTACGGTGGCGGCGGAGGAATGGTTCTAAAGCCTGAACCACTGTTTCGGGCGGTAGAATCGATGGCAGGGGACAAAAAGCCCCGTGTGGTGCTCATGTGCCCTCAGGGAGTGCCTTATCATCAAAAGCTTGCGGAAGAACTCGCCCAGGAAGAGCATCTCGTTTTTATTTGTGGTCATTACGAGGGCTATGATGAGCGTATTCGCGAGCACTTGGTAACGGACGAAATCTCTATCGGCGATTATGTACTGACCGGTGGTGAACTCGCAGCGATGGTCGTGATCGACAGCGTCGTCCGTTTGCAACCAGGCGCATTGGGTAATCAGACTTCAGCTGTAGAAGACTCTTTTTCCACGGGGCTTCTGGAGTACCCACATTACACCAGACCACCTGAATTCCGTGGCTGGAAAGTACCTGACGTGCTTCTCTCCGGTCATCATGCGAATATCGTGAAATGGCGCTTGAAAGAGTCACTGAGACGTACGGGTGAACGCAGACCAGACCTCTTGGACAAACTCGAATTGACAGCGGAAATGAAAAAGCTGCTAGTTGAGCTGGAAAAAGAGAAAAAAATGGAGAACAATCCGTAGAAACTGTCTTGTAGTCCTTCGCCCAATGTGGTAATATACTTCTTGTGGCAATTTTGCCCGCTGACTAAGGCGGTCCGCTACTCGTATCTCGGGCATATGCGCTGAGCCATCTATTGGTAGACGAGTAAGAACGTCTGATCGGAAGGAGGGAATTCAAATGAACCAAGTAATCCGTGAATTGGAAAAAGAGCAATTGAAACAGGACATTCCTGCGTTCCGACCTGGTGACACTGTACGTGTACACGTTAAAGTTATCGAGGGTCAGCGTGAGCGTATTCAGCTCTTCGAAGGCGTATGTATCCGCCGTCGTGGTACTGGTATCAGCGAAACTTTCACCGCTCGTAAGATTTCTTACGGAGTTGGTGTTGAGCGTACCTTCCCATTGCACACGCCTAAGATCGACAAGATCGAAATCGTGCGTCATGGTAAAGTACGTCGTGCGAAACTGTACTATCTGCGTGATCGCGTAGGTAAAGCAGCTCGTATTAAAGAAATCCGTCGATAAGCGTTTGCTAACGCATAAGAAAGAGGACTGGTCTGCTAGCCAGGCCTCTTTTTTCCATTTCGGCAAGAAAAGAATACGATGGACGAGCTAACACGGGAGGATCGGATCATGAGCGAAGAAGTTACCTCCACCCGCGCCAAGAAAAAAGAGCTATGGGAATGGATCAAGGCGCTGGTTATTGCGATTATCCTAGCGTTTCTCATCCGGACCTTCCTATTCGCCCCCTTTATCGTAGAGGGCGAGTCCATGGAAACCACCTTACATAACAACGAAAAACTGGTTGTAAACAAAGCCGTTTATTATATGGGAGATCCGAAGCCAGGAGATATCATTGTGTTCCACGCAGAAAAGACACGCGATTATATCAAGCGGGTCATAGCCGTTGCGGGAGACACTGTGGAGGTCAAGAACGATCAGCTTCTGGTGAACGGTAAGCTAGTAGAAGAGCCTTATCTTGCACAACATAAAGAAGAGGCGAAAAGACAGGGAGAGCCCTTTTTCACAAATGACTTTCCTCCTGTAAAAATACCTGCGGACCACATTTTCGTCATGGGGGACAATCGTCTGAACAGCCATGATAGCCGAGCAATCGGACCCGTCGCAATTAGTACGGTCGTCGGAAGGGCAGAATTCACATTTTGGCCGATGACGGACATCCGCATGACGAGGTAGATGGTAAGGGAATACGCAAGAACAGCTTCAAGGTAGGTGAGACAGCATGACAATCCAATGGTTTCCGGGCCACATGGCAAAGGCGCGCCGTCAAGTGACGGAGAAGCTCAAACTGATTGATGTGGTTATCGAATTACTGGATGCAAGACTTCCTCTATCCAGTAGAAACCCGATGATTGACGAGATTGTCAGTGAGAAGCCAAGGCTGATATTATTAAACAAAGCAGATCTGGCAGATGAAAAAGTAACGGATCAATGGATTAACTATTTCCGTGGGCTAGGAATTCGCACACTGCCGATTGATGCCTTGAGCGGTAAAGGGGTCAACAAGCTGCCCGAGCTATGTAAAGAGCTAGCTGGCGATATGCTGGCGAAGCGTACAGAGCGAGGCATGCAGGGACGTGCCATCCGCATTATGATTCTGGGGATCCCAAACGTAGGGAAGTCCTCTTTGATCAATCGCCTGTCCAAACGTGCAGTCGCGCAAACGGGAGATCGTCCCGCAGTGACAAAAGCACAGCAATGGGTGAAGATGGGGGATACCCTCGAACTTTTGGATACGCCAGGGATTTTGTGGCCTAAATTTGAAGATCAAATGGTCGGTCTGAGACTCGCAGCTAGTGGGGCGATCAAGGACGAGCTGATTGACTTTACGGAAGTAGCTCTGTTTGCCATCAGCTACATGATGCACTACTATCCAGAGCAGCTACTGGAGCGATTCAAGCTAAAAGAAATGCCAGAGGATCGGGTAACCATGCTCGAGGAGATCGGAAAGAAACGCGGCTGTCTCGTATCAGGTGGAAACATCGACTACGACAAGGCGGCGGAACTCTTCTTACGGGAGCTGCGTTCTGGTAAGCTGGGGCAGGTATCAGTGGAGCGTCCGATTGACTGGGAAATGGATGAGCCCATTGGCAAGCCAATCTCGTTATATGAGTAATTAGAGCGCTAGAAAAACCTGTCTATCAATCGTGGTAGGCGGTTTTTTTTACGCGTAGAAAAGTTTTTACGTACATAAGGAGAAATGGATCAATGAATATTGGAGAAATGTCGATAAAGGAAATAAAGGCATGGATCGAAAAATTGGACGAACTACCTAAAGATTTCTTACAATTGTTAAAAGCAGATAACCGGGCTGGTGTTCAGGAAATTGCACGCCAGCAAGAAGCAGCGATCGCGCGTCAAGAAAAGCTCGCTTTGCAATGGAACGAAATGACGCAATACGAACGACAACTACGCGACAAAGGGCATGTCCATCTGTTTGGTGTGGACGAGGTTGGGCGTGGTCCGTTGGCTGGCCCAGTAGTGGCTGCTGCTGTGTGCTTATCTGCAGACTTCTACTTGCCAGGCTTAAATGACTCCAAGAAAGTACCCGTTGCGAGCCGGGAGGCATACTACGAAATTATCATGCGAGATGCAATAGCTGTGGGCATTGGAATCGTGGATGCGGCACGGATTGACTCGATTAATATCTTGAATGCAACAAAAGAAGCCATGGGAAAAGCGATCAACAGTGCTTCTGTAGCTCCTGATGCCTGTCTGATTGACGCAGTACAGCTAACCGGACTCACTTGTGAACAAGTACCCATCATCGGTGGGGACGGAAAAAGTGTATCGATCGCTGCCGCTTCCATTGTCGCAAAAGTGACACGCGACCGAATGATGGCGGATTTCGCAAAAGATTATCCACAATACGGATTCGATAAACATGCAGGCTATGGAACAGCAGAGCATTTGGCTGCCATTGGACGTTATGGACCGACGCCGATCCATCGGATGTCGTTTACCGGCGTTAAAGAGCAAGCGTAATCTCTTCACTGTTTTCTGGTCTAGCGGGAGGTGTGAGGTACCATGTTTTCCCCTTCACAGTTCATTCAATCAATGGTGCAACGCGCACCTGTATCTTCACCCAAACCAGTAGAGCTGACACCAGGGCAAGTGTTCAAAGGAACTGTGATCAAGCAATACCCGGACAATATGGCTCTCGTTCAAATTGGTGGGATGCAAGTACAGGCCAAACTGGAAGCAAAGCTAGAACAGGGACAAAAAGCATGGCTCCAGGTACAGCCATCTGCTGAAGTCGTTACGTTAAAGGTACTGGACACACCGGTGGAGGGACCAGGCAAAGAGGCTTCGATGGAAGGGCTAATCCGTTCGTTGGGCCTCCCTGAAACGAAAGAAAGCAGGGTGATCGTCGCTGCTTTGATGAATGCCAATTTACCTGTCACGAAAGAAACAGTCCAAGCTTTCACGGCGGTCGCCACTCGTCTCGGCACGGATGACGCAACAGTGGAGGCATTCATGATGGCGGTAAAAAGGAACTTGCCGCTTACCCCTGATACGGTCGCAGGCTTGAAAGCATTCTTGGCTGAAAAGCCGATCAGTCAGGTGATTCAGAACTTTTTGCAGCAAGCTTCGCAATTCCTGGACAAAGAAACAGAGGGGTCTCTTCCATCGCCAATGAATGGAAAGGAAGGACGTTCTGGACAAGCAGATGGAGTGATTCGACAGCTGGTAATGAACCTGAGAGAGAAGGTCCAGGCGCTACCTGTGGCCATCACAAATCCGGGAGAATCAGATCAACCAGTTGGGGCAACTCAAAGTCAGGTAAATCGTACCCCTGTCGAGGGACAAGCTTCTCAGGTTCTATCCCAGACGGCTAGTAGTGCAAGTGCAAGTGCTTCCACCGTGAAGCCTTCAGCCCAGCTAAATCCAACTCAACAGGCGATGGCCGCTAAATCCTCCTCTCAAACAGCAAATGCTACAATTACAGACATGCCCGATGACCTTTCATCAAATCAATTTACTCGTCTGGGGCAGAGAGATAGTCAATTCCAGCCGGAATCAAACACTACGAATGGAAGAACCCTCGCAAACAGCGTGAATGCGCCTGCGTTAGGTACCCATAGCCAAGCACAAAGTGGTATCTCGCAAGGGGGCGCAGCACAGTCTGCGGGGGGCGTCCAGCCTGCTGTTCTCAATAACAATGGTCAACAACAACTGCAAACTGCGCAAAGCAAGCCAGTAGAGAAAGTCAGCGCTCAACCAGTGGATGGCGCTAATCAGAGAACTACGATGGCTGTGCAGTCGGCAAACGGAGCTACTGCAAGCGCAGCTTCTGGTACACATCCAATTCAAGAGTTGTTCCGGCAGATGGGGATTGCTCATGAGCGTGATTTAATGGGCCATACGTTGGCGGGAGCTACGGCAGATGTAGGCGCACATAGACAGATGGAGTCAGTAAAGTCCATGCTCTTGCAGCTCACCCAGGCGCAAGCGCACACGGTACCTGCGGCATTACGCGAAGCCGCAGATCAGCTGTTACAACAGGTAACTGGACAGCAATTAATGATGCTCCAACCGACCAGCCAAGCCCTTTCTCAAATCGTCATGCAAATTCCTATCCGCTCAGCGCAAGGGGAGGAGACTGCTTACGTTCAGATCGAATCCAAGAAAAAAGGCGGCGGGCAGGTGGATGCCGAGAACTGCCGTTTGTTTTTCCATCTCGAACTGCAGTCGATGGGGACGACCATGATTGATGTGAGCATTGTGAATCGAATCGTCAATCTGCAAATATTCAACGATTTACCTTGGGTAGATTCTTTTGTTCAGGGGATGAAGAGCGGCTTTGCAGAGCAATTGCAGGAAGTCGGATATTCGCTTTCTTCCGTCCGCGTGCAGTCCATTCCAGAACAAAGGACCAAGTCTTCCATAACGAATGGAGCCAAGGGCGCAATCATGTCGGATTACAAAGGAGTGGATCTTCGCGTATGAGCCAGTCATCCCCTTCCGACAACAAGCGAAAACAGGCAGTTGCCCTCAAGTATCAGGCGGGTACGATGGAAGCGCCAAAAGTGGTGGCTAAAGGGAAGGGTTACGTCGCTGAAAATATGCTAAAGACGGCAAAAGAGCACCAGATCCCGGTTCAGGAGGACCCCTCACTCGTGGAGGTGTTGGGAAAGCTTGATTTAAATCAACAAATTCCACCGGAGTTGTATCAAGTCGTGGCTGAAATTCTCGCTTTCGTTTATCGGTTGGACAAAGGGGGAGCAGGTAACGGATGAGTGCAAGGCGGCGAGCATTGGGACAAAAGGGAGAAGAGATGGCAGAGACCTTCTTAAATCAAAATGGGTACGAAATCCTCGGGCGCAATATTCGTACAAGGCGCGGAGAAATCGATCTGATTGCTCGAGATGGGGACACCCTTGTCTTTGTTGAGGTTCGTACCAGAACGAGTCAAGCCTATGGCTCAGCCGCAGAATCTGTTACATGGAGAAAGAGGCAGAAGCTTCGGGAACTTGCCATGGACTACCTGCAGAACTCTTTGACTTTCATTCCCGCTTTTCGTTTTGATGTTGTCGCGATACATTGTCCCGCGAGAAGTGAAGCTCGGGAGGAAATAACGATCGAGCATTTCAAGCATGCGTTTTAAAAAACGGGCTCGTGAAACCCTAGTGAATGGGGATATGACTACATCAAGCGCCTTGTTGTCAGCGTACTATGTACTGTACTCGACGCGATGAAACTCCTCCAAGCATCAACATGAGCTTTCCGGCGCTACTGCTGGAAAGCATTTTTTTTTGCATATAAAAACCCCGCACGGCTGGTCATAACCCTGTCAAGTAGACTGTCTAAAAACCCATAGTTACGCGGCGATCGCTTTCCGATACTCAATCGGGGAACGGTCGCCAAGTTTTTTCTGAAAACGATTCTGATTATAGAAGGCAATGTATTTTTCAACAGCTTGATTTAATTCCACATGTGTTTTTGGCGAGCATCGATACATCATTTCTGTCTTTAGATGTGAAAAGAATGATTCGATACAGGCATTATCTAGGCAATTTCCCCGTCTCGAATGACTTCCTAGTACTCCGTACTCATCCAAACGTTTATTGTAGTGTCTGGAAGTGTATTGAAAACCTTGGTCCGAGTGTAGGATGGAACCGTTCATTTCTCTTCCCTTACAAAGACTATCTACTGTGCTCATCACAAGTGACAAATCGTTTTGGGAAGAGACCTGCCAAGCANGATCAAATCGTTATTGATAAGACGAACACGGAAGAAGAATTCGAGGTTACTTATGGATGAGTATTTTTAAATGATAGAACATGGATTTGGTACAGTCGAGGCAATAAAAACATTTGCCCACCCCCACTATCTTTTCCTACCCTAAAAGACGAGGGGGGAAGAATCCAATGTACGCATGCAGCTATTCCGGTACGGTACTCGGTATTGATGGCTTGATCGTATCCGTAGAGACAGACATTGCCAATGGCTTACCACAGTTTGACTTGGTGGGTCTCGGCGGCTCAGCTGTAAAGGAAGCGCGCGACCGAGTCCGTGCCGCATTACGCAATGCAGGCTTCGACTACCCGATGCAGCGCATTACCGTAAACCTCGCCCCAGCAGACCAGCGAAAAGAAGGCTCAGGCTTTGACTTCAACACCTGTCTTTTTTCTGGAATACCTAATCTTCTGGCGACTTCTCTAGACGATACTCCGGACTCGTAAAGACGTACCGCTTCCATTTTTTCCTCTTCCGTATAGACCTTATATGTCTGTCCCTTTTTAGCCATAAAAAATCCCCTCTGGTCAATTGTGTCTTACCCAATTGTAACAGTGGGGTTTTAAACACAGTCAACCATGAGGGGATATTACCAGGCTGGACAAGCGGGGTTTTGCGAACCGTTTCACTTTTTGATCTCATCGTACAGCTCAGTTGCCGTACTTGCGATATGTTCAAATGCTGCGCGAAGTTCCTGGATGCTCGCTGAATGATTTTGGGATTGAGATGTGACAGATTGGATGGAAATATTCATCTTATGAATGGAGGTTTCAATGAACTTCAGCTGCTTTTGAATTTCCTCAGAAGCATCTTTGCTCTGTGTAGCCATTTTGCGGATCTCATTGGCAACGATACTAAAGCCTCTGCCATGTTCACCTGCGCGCGCAGCTTCAATCGCCGCATTTAATCCGAGCATATGGGATTGGGACGCCATATCGTTAACAAAAGACAAGACCTTAAAAATCTTTTCAATTTCTTTTGTCACAAATTGTGACTCACTGGATACTGTCATGATTTGCTCGTTTACGTGAATCGAAGCGGAAGCGACCTGATCTGCTGTCGCAGTCATTTCCTCCACCGTCGCAGCTAGTGTGGAAGAGACGGATCGGATGTTTTCGATTTTGGTATTGGCAGTCAAAATGGTGAGGCAACCGACTAACGCACCCTCTTCAAATATAGGTGTAGCAGAGGAGACGTAAGGAATTCCGCAAACCTCTGGTCCTTGTTCCTGTATCATTTTTTTGCCACTACGTAACGCCTTTTCTGTGACGGTACCCTTAATTTCATTGATGAATGTACCTGGTTTGGTTTCGATACCCAACGTTTCACTCTGTAAAAAGGCAATGTACTTTTCTGTATCCGTCAATGCAACACATGCATCTTCCGCTTGACTTGCCTTGATATCCTCCAAGCATGCTAACAAGGCCTGCAATTTTGGCGACATGTCCAAACTCCCCTTTTATCTTTCTTTTCAGTCAATGATTGTAATATTCACACACACTCAGCAATCTTCTGCTTGATGTAGATAAATACCGTTGTTACATACATCGGTAAAATCGGATAGATCGATGAGAAAACAATTGGCGGAAAAAATAACAAATGTTTTTTAAAAAAACTGGTAAAAAGATGTGACGTTTTTCCACACCATACGTCAAACATGATATAGGAAAAATTTTGGAGGTAAATCATGAAAAGAATGAAAAGAAATATTTTTCAAACCCTTACAGTAGCTTTGGCTACGGTATGTGCGGTACATTTTGCGTTTCCGACCGCTACTTTCGCTCAATCGCTTACGAAAGTGCAGGCAGCAAACTCAGAAGGGTTGACTGTTAGCACGTCTGCTATCAACGTAGTGAAGGGAAAAACGGGTACCCTTAAATTAAAGTATAACGGTCAAACTCTGGATTCTTCCCGAGCAACGTGGACTACATCAAACTCTTCGATTGCTACCGTATCGAATGGGGTCGTAACTGGTAGAGGTACGGGTACTACCTTTGTTACGGTACGTTACAGTGGAGAAACGGTAAAAGTCAAAGTGACGGTTTCAGCACCGGATGAATTAAAAGCAAATATTACGAAAACGACCCTGAAAAAAGGGAAAGAGCAAACGATTGATTTGACGTATAACGGAAGTACACTTCAAGGAAGTAAAGCGATTTGGAGCTCGAGTAACTCTTCGGTTGCTACAGTAAAGAATGGAGTCATTACTGCAAAAGCAAACGGAACCGCAATCATTGGCGCCAAATATAAAGATCTAACAGTTTATGTGGATGTAACCGTCGAATCAAACTCTTCCGGTAAGTTGGAAGCAAATGAATCCAAGATCAAATTGGATAAAGGTGACGAAGAAACGATCAAGCTCAAATATGACGACGAGAGTCTTTCTGGCTCAAAAGCATCCTGGTCCACTTCGAAATCATCTGTCGCAACTGTAGATGATGGCGTAGTTACTGCGAAAGGTAAAGGGACAGCTACCATTACTGCTAAGTATAAAAATGACAAAGTTGAGATCGAAGTGATTGTAGGCGGCGGAGGAAGTTCTTCTGATTTGCTGGAAGCAGATGAAACGGATATCACCTTGAAAAAAGGGGATAAAGAAACGATTAAATTGTACTATGATGATAAAATCGTGAGTGCGTCTAGTGCAACTTGGACCACATCCAAATCGTCTGTAGCAACCGTAAGCAAAGGTGTTGTCACAGCAAAAGGGAACGGAACTGCGACAATTACAGCGAAGTACAAAGGTGAAAAGGTTGAAATCGAGGTTACCGTAAAGAATTCCGATAAGCTGGAAGCAGACAGCTCTTCCATGTCCCTGAAAAAAGGGAAAAAAGAAGAGATTCAATTGTATTATGATGACAAGGAATTGAAGGGTTCCAAAGCAACTTGGAGCACTTCGGACTCTTCCGTAGCAACCGTCAAAGATGGGGTCGTTACAGCGAAGAAAAAAGGAACAGCAACGATTACAGCCAAGTACAAAGACGAGTCCGTGAAGGTTAAAGTAACCGTAAAATCGTAACATCTTAGTGGAAAGCCCATCGGAGATTGAGCAAAAGCCGGTGGGCTTTTTTTATCAAAATGTTTGAAATTACTAGTAATAACTACCTACGTTAGTTGGCACTGGAGCTGCCAACGCATCTGAGGCAGTGGATGCTTCCGCTCAATTAAAGTCGAGCTTTGATAATTTCCCCAGCACACTAGAAGTTGGGAAGAGATATCAGTTTACAGTCAGCACAGAAAATGTCGGGACACTTGAAGCCGAAGGAAAGTTTTTCTTCCTGGTATCAAGTGGGGAAAAAATGGAATCAGTAAAGACAACTTTAAACCGAACAAAGAAAGCTTACGTAACAACCGGTTACTTCATCCCAAAAGCTGAGGGTTCCTACATACTTCTCTATTCCATGAAGCAAAAAAATAGTAAGGGTGAAGCGGTAGAGGCAAACGCTGAAAAGAGCTTTAAGACTGTCGACAAAAACAAAATTAACTTAACCGTATCTCCAAATGAAATCACTGCAAAGTTGGGCGAGGAGATTCCAGTCTTAGTCACCTACAGCAGCAGCATCACAACCAAATTGGAATTCAACCAAAAACTAACAGAACTAGGCTCCAGCAGAAAAAACGGTGTGTATAAAAAAGTGTACCTGTGGAAGCCAGAGAAAAAGGGTGAATACACCTTGAAAGTGAAGGCGACTCAAAGCAGAACGGATCGAGTAGAAACCAAGGAAATCACGATTGTGGTAGAATAAAGAATATCGTCAGACCCTCTCATCGTGTCACGATTATGAGAGGGTTTTTCTAATCCAAAGTGCTAAGTAAGAAAGAAGGAACGCTATGTTATTCTACACGACCTCCATCTTGGTTCTCATAATCGATCAACTCTCCAAGTACATGGTTCGATCAACCCTTGATGTAGGGGAAACGGTGTACATCGGGACTACGCAGTTAACCCATTATGAGAACTCAGGGATGGCCTTTAGCTTATTCCAAGGATACGCACGTCTTTTTGCTTTAGTAGCTATTCTATTTGTAGTAGGGATTCTGTATTATCGCATGCATGAAGCCCCGAAAGGAAAGCTGCTGAATACCGCCTTGGGCTTTCTAGTGGGAGGAGCCGCAGGTAATGCAATCGATCGAATCATATTCGGACGAGTGACAGATTTTCTCGTGTCTCGCTCTGGGAAGGGTATCCTCAACTTTGCGGATCATGCCATTAATGTGGGGATTGTTCTGCTGCTTATGCATGGGATTGTGCAGTATGTAGTGGGGAAGTGGGGAAAGAGAGAAGCAAAGTAATTCTAGTTAAAGAAGGAGGAAGAAACATGGATAGAAATGATAACGTCCCTACTCTCTATCGCCATTATAAAGGTGGAGTCTACAAAGTTACTGGAATTGCAACGCACACAGAGACGGATGAAAAAATGGTTGTGTATTATCGAGTAGAGGACGAGGAACTTTTTGTAAGACCATTTCGAATGTTTTTTGAGAAAGTCGAAGTTAACGGGAAGAAAGTACCGAGATTTGAAAAAATGAACTAGCGTGGCAATAAGCGCTACGCCACGATGACCTCGCTATCAGATAAGAAGCGTCACGAGATACAGGAGTGGAAGGTTAGATTTTATCACGAGAATGAAAGGGTCTGGTTGACTGATCATGTTGATAGGAAGTACTTAGACTATTTGATGTAAAAGAGATGACACGTCTAATACGAATCATGGACCATACATTAAGTCAAAAGGACTTATTATGGGGAGGACGGTCAAATGATTATTAGAAGAGCCATTGGGATGCTATCAGTGGCTGCCGGAGCGTTCTGTCTGATCAAAACCGGTGGTGCATTGCCTATCAGCTATAATGCCATCCTAATTTGTCTGAGTGCCGTATTTGTCATCATTGGGTTACATCTTTTTGAGCGATGACCAGCCTGTGTGCTGGTTTTTTATTGTTACGTTATGTCCTGCAATCGTGAGCCAAGGTGGTGGTAGACGTGTGGCTCGGACTTGAAGCTAAAGGATGTCAAATTGACTTGAATATTGGTTTTTATCAAGACCAACTTTCAAAGAATAAAAGATAAGGAAAGATCAAATCGTTATTGATAAGACGAACACGGAAGAAGAATTCGAGGTTACTTATGGATGAGTATTTTTAAATGATAGAACATGGATTTGGTACAGTCGAGGCAATAAAAACATTTGCCCACCCCCACTATCTTTTCCTACCCTAAAAGACGAGGGGGGAAGAATCCAATGTACGCATGCAGCTATTCCGGTACGGTACTCGGTATTGATGGCTTGATCGTATCCGTAGAGACAGACATTGCCAATGGCTTACCACAGTTTGACTTGGTGGGTCTCGGCGGCTCAGCTGTAAAGGAAGCGCGCGACCGAGTCCGTGCCGCATTACGCAATGCAGGCTTCGACTACCCGATGCAGCGCATTACCGTAAACCTCGCCCCAGCAGACCAGCGAAAAGAAGGCTCAGGCTTTGACCTCGCCATCGCTTTCGGCATTTTACTTGCTTCCAAACAAATAACACCCCGTACTGAGCGAATTCTCATCTTAGGCGAGCTCGCTTTAGACGGTTCCTTGCGCCCTGTTACAGGAGTTTTACCAATTCTGCTGGAGGCAAAGCGCACAGGCTTCACGCATGTTATCCTACCTGCACAAAATACCCCCGAGGCAATGCTCGTTGATATAGTCGTGCTTCCTGCTCCTGACTTAACGGCAGCAGTCCATTACTGGAAGCATGAATTACAACCAGATGCCAGCTCCTTAGAGCAAACCCAAACTTCCATTCACCCAAACACCAAAAACCACGATGACACACCTGATTTCGCCAACGTTTACGGTCAACAATTTGTCAAACGAGGACTGGAAATCGCAGCAGCTGGTTTTCATAATGTCCTGCTAGTCGGGCCACCGGGCTCAGGAAAAACGCTTTTGGCCACCTGTTTGCCTGCCATTATGCCGCAAATGTCTACGAATGAATCCTATGAAGTTACGAAAATATACAGCATCGCCGGACAATTGACGCGAACGAGTGGGCTGATCCGCGAAAGACCATTTCGCTCCCCGCATCATACCATTACTGCGACCGCCCTGATTGGAGGAGGAACCCAAGTACCCCGCCCAGGTGAGTGTAGCCTGTCTCACGGAGGGATCCTGTTCCTCGATGAGATGCCAGAGTTCTCGCGACATGTGCTGGAAGTTCTTCGACAGCCGCTGGAAGGAGGAGTCGTTACAATCGGCAGAGCCAAACAAGTGTTTACATTTCCAGCTCGCTTCTTACTCATTGGATCGTGCAATCCTTGTCCGTGTGGCTTCTTTGGCTCCAGAGACCAACAAGCCTGTACCTGCACGCACCAACAAATCCAAAAATATCGCTCCAAGCTGTCTGGTCCTCTGTTGGATCGCATTGATCTTCATCTAGAAGTACCGAGAGTGCCTGTCCAATTATTGAATAAACGAACGATGGAAGAATCGTCCGCAGACATTCGAAGCAGGGTGGAACAGGCAAGAAAAATTCAGAGTGAGAGGTATGCCAAGCGACAAGGATCTCCGTTTAACAGTGCGATGAACGGAAACGAGCTGCGTCGATATGCCTCACTGGACAAAGAAAGTCAGGAGCTGCTGCAGCTTGCCTTTGAGACACTTGGATTGAGTGCAAGGGCCTATGACCGCATTGTAAAAGTTGCACGTACGATCGCTGATTTAGCGGGTTCCTTACGAGTTGAGTCTACTCATGTAGCTGAAGCCATACGCTACCGGGCTTTGGACAGGGGGATATCTTTGTAATCTGTTCACGTCTGTAGTCTGTGTGTAGGTATGTTCGAAGTCTGCTGAATCCTTCTCATTTGTCCTTTACGTAATCTGGACAATTGTAAACGAAAAAGTTGCACAATCGCCTTCGTCCCATGGGCGACAGTATTTCATAGCAATAGATGTCATTCCCTGTCTCAAGGAATGAAAGGTCAAGACTTGATGGCCGCTTTGACCGACACGAGAAGGGGAGGGTGGTGGGAAGAACTCATTGGAGACCAAGGATAGGTAGCGGCTGTCTAAAGGATTGGATAAAAGCCATTGATAGCCAGTCGTCGGATTGGCATTAAATGTGAGGGCAAACGAACGTCCGGACATGACATGGATCGTATGAGTAGTCGAATCTGCCACTGATTTCATCTTTCTTATTTACATGCTTCCCAAACAATATATGTATCTGCTTAAATTGGGTGTTTGCCTTCCGTCGAAGCTGTATACCAACACAGTGTATTTACAAATTAGTGACAAAATGGAAAAGTCCTAATTTTTTTATGAGCATTTAGAATGATATGGAAAGGAATTTGCAAAATATTGGCGAATGAATAGGAATAAAGGCATAAAATGTCGAACGAAAGCAGAAACGATCTACTCAAAAATTCCTATCAGCTGAAATGGTAAGAAGACAACAAGGGCGTTTAGGACGAATGTTACCATGTCGCGACTATTTTTTTGTATATAGATTACTTCCCGGCACTTCCAAAAGAGCAGGTTTTACGATGTCGCTCCTCTCTAATGGGAGAAGCTTTTTCTTTGTGTTCATCTTTTGCTAGAAATGGGAAAGGGAAAGGAAAACTGATGGAAAGCATTGCGAAGTTATTTGAAAAAGAGGAATACTACCATGCATTTCAGCCGATATGCAACCTTCCTGGTAAAAATCGATTAGGATATGAAGCACTACTTCGGAGTAAGAAAGCAGTTCATCCAGAAGGGTTGTTCCAAACAGCCAAAGAAAAAAACAAGTTGCTAGAATTGGATACTCGTTCCTTGTATTACGCTCTATTGGCCTTCTTTCATTCACCAGATCGTTGCAATAATGAGCTATTGTTTGTCAATATTTTTCCTTCGACAATCGTTGAAGACTCATTTCCAGATTTTATTCAGGAGATCACATGTGATTTTGAACCATTCCTGGACCATATTGTGCTGGAAATTAACGAGTCTATTATGGAAGGGAAGATATGGAACGAACCTATTTTTTTACAAAGGATTGCTGATTTACGTCAAATCGGGTTTTTGATTGCGTTAGATGATGTAGGGGAAGGAACAACAACCTTCCGGAAAATACTTGAGATTGCACCTGATTTCATTAAGATCGATCGCTTCTTTTCGCAAAACCTATCCGATTCTCAAGAGAAACAAAAAGTTGTGAGGTTGTTCGTAGAGTTTTGTCGAGATGACTCACAGCTGATTCTAGAAGGAGTGGAAGAAGAAGAGGATTACGCTTGCGCGGCTATGATCGGGGTCGCGATTGGGCAAGGGTATTTGTTTGGAAAGCCTGGACGCTTATTGGGTGAGTAAGAATGGTACCCGGATGGAATGGAGGTATACATATGATTGGTGAAAACAATGTCACGTCTAGAAAAGCAACCTTAACTTTGAAAATCTCAGAATTTGAAGTTCCTCCGATGCAGGATATGCTCATCATTGGAAGGAAAGCACCCATAGGACCGGAAGCGGTAAGGCGAATGGCCGAAGCCCTCTCACCCGAGCAATTCACCCTAATAAAAATGAATCATCCGAAGATCGAAGCAGTCCTTCTTCGGAATTCATTACTACAGATGATCGATGAAAAATTGTTGATGAATATTATTTTGGAAGAGGCAGAGCGAATGATCAGTGATTCGATGGTTCTGCGTTCCGAATTGAAAATAGCCATGTCTGTTCAACGAGAGGTGGACCTGTTATGAAAATCTCCGAAATCATGACAACGGCGGTGTGCTCCATTACCTCTGACAAGAGCGTTTCTCACGCGGCAGAGCAGATGAATGAATACAGCACAAACTCCTTAGTTGTCGTGGACTACGGAGAGTTGACGGGAATTGTTACTTCCCGCCATGTAGCTTCTGCACATCCCAATCGAATTGTTGCTGATGCGATGGATGTTTCACCGAATCGCATTTCTCCTGAGCAAAATATATGGTATGCACATAGTCTTTTACTAGAAAGTGACAAAGATTTATTGATTGTGATGGACCATCAGGAAGAAGTACTGGGCATAGTTACCAGAGAAGCCATACAAATCAAACTAGCGGAATACCTCGATCCGTTAACTGGTCTGTACCGAGCTCCTTATATCCATTACATCGGCGAAAAAATGCTGGCGGAGAACAAACCCTTTCACCTCCTATTTATTGACGTTAACGATTTTGGACAGATCAATAAACAGTTCGGTCATCCTTTTGGGGATGATGTCATTCGTAGCTTTTCGGCTGTACTCTCTTCGCTGGTTGTGGAGCAGGGGGATCATCTATGTAGGTATGCGGGTGATGAATTTATCCTGATTACGTCCGGACCAGAGTCACATGTACAACAGTGCATTGAGACGATTGTCAGTCCTACGGAGATTTATCATGTAACCGTATCAGCAGCGGTAGGATACATGAACGGATATCGGGAACCCAATTTCTTTGCTCGACCTTTGCGTGAGCTAATAGCGAATGCAAGTCTTTTATCGACTGAGGCAAAGAAAAAAAGTCTGTTTCGATGCTGACTTCTTAAACAGTGAACTAGTTGTCTTGGAATAGTAGCGGGGGTACAAGCATACACTCTTTGATGATAAGAACAAAACGCTCATTGGAAAAATGTAACTTGTTAGGTTTTCGATCGTAAAAGGAAGAGAAGTATACAACTGTATATACAGGAGGCTTGCAACATGATTGTATCAACCACAAGTACCTTGCAAGGAAAAGAAATCGAAGCATACTTGGACATTGTCAGCGGTGAAGTGATAATGGGAGCAAACGTCGTACGGGATTTCCTAGCTGGGATCACGGACATCATTGGCGGCAGAAGCGGAACGTATGAAAACAAGCTGGCAGAAGGTCGCGAAGTAGCCATTCGCGAGATGAAGGAAAAAGCGAGAGCCCTTGGTGCGAACGCAGTCATCGGTGTCGATCTCGACTTTGAAACACTGCGCGAAGGTATGATGATGGTCATTGCGACCGGAACTGCCGTCCGTGTGAAGTGAGCCGGAACCTCCGGCTTTTCTTTTTTCTTTGCTCGAAGGAATGAAGAACCTTTTCTTAGAATAGTAGGAACCATACAAGTGCAAGAAAGAGAGTGAATCCGATGTCAGTGGAACAAACTTTGACGGCTTTAGCTGAAAAAATAAATGCCAATCCTCACGCAATTAACGGATTTCATGCTGTTTATCATTTTCTGTTGAGTGGAGAGGATGGCGGGAATTACCAGGTGATTTTCGCGGGAGACCACGCTACTTATCTGAAAGGAACGCCAGATGAAGCAAAATGTTTATTGGAGCTCTCAGATGCCAACTTCATAAAATTAGTGGAAGGAAATTTAAATCCGACAGCAGCTTTCATGATGGGGAAGCTGAAAGTTAAGGGAGATTTAGGGTATTCCCTAAAGCTACAGACAATTCTGAACGCCTATCAATCGTAGAAAATCCTAGTCAACCTTCCAAGGGTTACTGTAAAATATGACCAACGAACGAAGGGTTGCTAATTCAAAAGAACGAGGGGTACCATGCGGCATAATTGTTCATTTGTAGCAGTCGTAGCCAGAGTCGAAGAACAAATTGTACACTTTGATTTTTACCAAGAGTCAAAACGGTCAAAAGCAGGACGAGAGCTACTCAAGCAGAAGGTATCATTACCGAGACATTATTTTGATTACTTACTTCACTCCGGGGTGATGGAGGTGGAGTGCGATCCACCTTATTGCCCTACTGTGACGCAGCCGGCTGCCATTGGGATGAACATCCGTTCACTAGGAAGTTCCGTATTGTTTGACATGTGTTTCTCTCCACAAACGTATAAATTGTGGCAGAACACTGATGCCGTCTTGGAAGACCTCTCCCTTTCTGCCGATATTTTTGAAGAATACGTGTATCGCATGGGGGCGATCAGTAGGTTTCGCTATCTGGGAAGAGTCGATGATCCATCCGTAGCTACACAGCTTGGTGAAAATGACATGATTGAATTCAAACGCGACTTTTTGTTATCGAAAAGCGGCATAATCAAGACGATTGTGGCGTTTGCCAATTCAAACAACGGAAACTTGTTCCTTGGAATTACTGATGAAGGTACGATCATTGGTGTCAATCACGAAATTGAGCAGTACGGCGATCCGGATAAATACCTGCTTGCCATCACTCAATACATCCAGGATAAAACGGCGCCTTTACTATCACCATTCCCTAAAATTTCTTTGAAAAAAGTACAGGATCAATATGTGGTCGCCATTTTTGTGGAAGTATCGTCCGAATTGATTTGTGGACTGGACAAGAATGGTGAAAAGTATGTCGTTATTCGCACAAATAACCGCTCAGTCATCGTGAAGGACCCGCATCAGATTGGAGAAATATACGTAAAAAGAAAGCTCGGCAGTGAAATCAGCCGTCGATTAGGACTTCTGTAGCAAGATCTGACAGATTGCATACATGAAGGAGGATTGCTGCATGAAATCATCTTTACGTGCCTATCTGTTATCCATTGTAGTGGCATGTACGGTCATAACTGCTTGTGCGCAGGATACGAAAGTAACGGATGCGGACATGAGGGATCGAATCGGAACTGAACTGGGAACGGTGGAAAGAGTGACGGTCATGTCGACAGATGGTCAAGAGGTGTCACTTGACTTACCTGAGTTTTTAAAGGGACTCCAAGGTCAAGGAAAAGACCTCCAGTTATCCAATGATCCGTTAAAACAGGAAGATGTTCGATTCACACTGGTTCTGTATAGAAAGCAAGTAGCCCCCCTCGTGGTATCTGTAGGAGAAAAGGCGAGCAAATTTGGAGAAAATACGTATCGGGGTGCTGGAGCCATTACATTTTATCAATGGATTCATCGGCTGACAGGCAACGGGCTATTAGCGATAAAAAGTGAAAACATTCTTTTGAGTGCAGATGATTTATCACTGTCGCGAATGTTGGCAGTAGATGAGACGGCGTACATAGAAAAAGTACTTCAGGTAGCGATTTCGGAAAGTGATCAGAATGTAAATCAGCATCCGCTGTATCCGAACTATCGGCTGCGCATCGACTCAGTCGAAAGACCGCTAGAGGTAACGGTCCTGACACCTACTCTCATCTCAATACCTTTTGGCAGAGAAAGGCACTTCTACCACGTCGACGGACAAATGTTTTCGAGATTGACGGAATATTTGGTCCCCAAAGAGAAAACGACACAACCCATCGATAAACTTTTTAAATCAACCAACATTCGTGTCGAAGCGACAGGTGAGATGCGGGTAAACAACCTGGACTTGGATGTGTCGCAAAGCACCGTCGAGCAAGGAATGGCACATCAAGCAGTTCGCTTGCTAAAGACGGGAGTGCAGCTTGTTGACCGGCCTCAGCAAGGAGTCGGACCAGAGGAATACAGACTTCATTTTCGTGTAAACGGAAAGGACCACACCGTGATCTTTTATTCCCGTCATTTCCGCATCAACGACTCATGGTACGCCCATAACCAACTGCAAAAAGCTATTTGGAAATTAATTGAACCTACTCAAAAATAAGGATCGTCCTCATGAACTGGAACAATAATGGTCACGATAAAGAGAACATATGACTACCACTTTTGCGATTTTTGTCGTAGAATAGTTACTGTTGCACTGATAGTGGCGGTTGGGACTGGAACAGACATTTGTTTATGTATCAGTCATTAAGCCTGCCGATCTTTATCTGCCATAGGAGGATGGAGAATGAACATTCATGAGTATCAAGGTAAAGAGATACTTAAGCAGTACGGTGTGAAAGTTCCTGAAGGTCGCGTTGCTTTCACAGTTGAAGAAGCTGTTGAAGCCGCAAAAGGGCTGGGAACTCAAGTAGTTGTAGTAAAAGCACAAATTCACGCAGGTGGACGCGGTAAAGCGGGCGGCGTGAAAGTGGCAAAAAATCTGGATGAAGCTCGTACATATGCTGGGGAAATTCTTGGCAAAGTACTGGTTACTCACCAAACAGGTCCAGAGGGTAAAGAAGTAAAACGCCTTCTGATCGAACAAGGCTGCGACATCAAAAAAGAATACTACGTGGGTGTTGTTGTAGACCGTGCAACAGGAACCGTAGTAATGATGGCATCTGAAGAGGGCGGTACTGAAATCGAAGAAGTAGCTGCACACTCTCCAGAAAAAATCTTCAAAGAAATTGTTGACCCAGTGACTGGCCTGAATGCTTTCCAAGCACGCCGACTGGCTTATGCAATTAACATTCCGAAAGAGCAGATCAACAAAGCTGCTAAGTTCATGATGAGCTTGTACCAAGCATTTGTTGACAAAGATTGCTCGATCGCTGAAATTAACCCACTGGTAGTTACTGGCGACGGTGAAGTAATGGCACTCGATGCTAAACTGAACTTCGACAGCAACGCTCTGTATCGTCACCCTGACATCGTAGCTCTGCGCGATCTGGATGAAGAAGATGAAAAAGAAATCGAAGCTTCCAAATTTGACCTGTCCTACATCGCTCTCGATGGTAACATCGGTTGCATGGTAAACGGTGCTGGTTTGGCGATGGCTACGATGGACATCGTGAAGTTCTACGGTGGAGATCCTGCTAACTTCCTTGATGTTGGCGGCGGAGCTACTGAAGAGAAAGTAACCGAAGCATTTAAAATCATTCTTCGCGACGAAAAAGTTAAAGGGATCTTCGTTAACATTTTCGGCGGTATCATGAAGTGTGACGTTATTGCGAATGGCGTTGTTAACGCTGCGAAACAAATCAAATTGGACAAACCGCTGGTTGTTCGTCTCGAAGGTACGAACGTAGACCTCGGTAAGAAAATCCTCAATGAGTCCGGTTTGAACATCGTTGCTGCTGAATCCATGGCAGACGGCGCTGAAAAAATCGTATCTTTGGTTAAGTAATCTAGGTAGTTTGATACGTCAAAAAAAGGTGGGAATAATACGCGATGAGTATTCTCGTTAATAAAAATACAAAAGTCATTACACAAGGGATTACGGGTGCAACTGGTCTGTTCCACACTCGCGGAGCCGTTGAATACGGTACTCAAATGGTGGGCGGTGTAACACCTGGTAAAGGTGGCACTGAAGTTGACGGTATTCCAATTTTCAACACAGTAGCAGAAGCAGTAGCAAAAACTGGCGCAAATGCGTCCGTTATCTACGTAGCTCCTCCTTTTGCAGCTGACGCGATCATGGAAGCGGTAGACGCTGAACTGGATCTGGTTATCTGCATTACTGAGGGTATCCCAGTTCTGGACATGGTTAAAGTGAAACGCTACATGGAAGGTAAGAAAACCCTTCTCGTAGGTCCTAACTGCCCAGGCGTTATCACTCCAGGCGAGTGCAAAATCGGCATCATGCCTGGTTACATCCATACTCCAGGTAAAGTGGGTATCGTTTCCCGCTCCGGTACCTTGACGTATGAAGCAGTACACCAAACTTCTACTCGCGGCATTGGTCAATCCACTGCTGTTGGTATCGGTGGAGACCCTGTAAAAGGGATGGAATTCATCGATGTACTGAAAATGTTTAACGAAGACCCAGACACAGAAGCAGTTATCATGATTGGTGAAATCGGTGGTACTGCAGAAGAAGAAGCGGCTGAGTGGATCGCTGCGAACATGAAGAAGCCAGTGGTAGGCTTCATCGGCGGACAAACTGCGCCTCCAGGAAAACGCATGGGCCATGCTGGTGCGATCATTTCCGGTGGTAAAGGTACAGCTGCTGAAAAAATCGCTAAGCTCGAAGAGTGTGGTGTGCGCGTAGCGAAAACACCTGCTGTTATCGGCGAAACCCTTGTTGAAGTGCTGAAAGAACGCGGCATGCTCGACAAGGTTATGAGCAAATAAGATTGATCGTTAAAAGGCGGACAAGCATCGACTTGTCTGTCTTTTTCTTTTTGAACGACCCGCTGTCTTTGGATAAAATAGCACTCGAAACCGCTCGTTCTTTGGCGAAGATGGGGGAGTGCAAAAGATGGTAATGATTGATAGAGAGGAAAGAGACTGGCTGTATTTATTGTCAATAGTACCGGGGCTCGGCAGAAAGCGGATCAGGTCAATCTATGAGATGTATGGATCATTTGCAGAAGTGATAAGTGACTGGCCAACTATCGAAAAACAATGGAGAATTCCCCCTAAGGTCTCAGAGCAAGTTCGTGAACATATAAAGGAAGAAAAAGGGCGAATTCTTGTCGAGCAAAGAAATAGATCCGAAGTAAATTACCTCTGCTTCTTAGATGAAACATTTCCGGACAAACTTCGCCATATTCCAGATGCTCCTCTTACCCTTTACAGCAAGGGAGATCTAACGTTGTTGCACCAGCCAGCGATCGGAGTCGTAGGCTCACGCAGACCGACGCCTTATGGCCGAGCATGCTGTGCCCATCTGGTGAAAGAATTATCAAATCAAGGTTTGGTAATCATATCCGGCCTGGCACAAGGGATTGATGGTGAAGCGCATCGGGCAGCGTTACAAGCGGAAGGCAAGACTGTGGGGGTACTAGGGTGCGGAATTGATCAGATTTATCCCACGGGACATCGAGCACTGTACCGAAAAATTGAGTCTTTGGGCCTGCTTGTATCCGAATATCCGCACGGTACGTTGCCATTACCCGGGCTGTTTCCCGAGCGAAACAGGATTATTAGTGGGCTTTCTCTGGGTATTTTAGTGGTAGAAGGAGCGGAAAAAAGCGGATCATTAGTGACTGCTGATTGTGCGCTCGAACAAGGAAGGGACGTTTTTGCCGTTCCGGGCTCAATTTTTTCATCTGTGAGCACAGGTCCGCATAACTTGATCAAACAAGGAGCAAAGCTAGTAACATCGAGTAAAGATGTACTGGAGGAGTGGAGTCACCTTTTGCCGTCATTTACAGGGAATCATCCGGGTAGTGAGGCTGTTAAGCAGCTAAATGAGCAAGAAAAAGCTGTTTTAACAGCGCTGTCATACGAAGGGATCCATGTGGACGAATTGACAGTGCAGGTAAGTCCAGACTTGCAGATTGTGCTGCATCGGAGCCTTCTTCATTTGGAAGCAAAAGGGATGATTGTTAGCCTTCCTGGTGGGTACTTCGCTAGGAGATAAGGTACATTCTTGATTCCTCCGTCTCCCCTAAGTACTGCAAGTGTTTGACAAATCGGATAAGCATAATTAATAATAGGGAAGATTCCTTACTAAAAGGGGAGGAAAAAAATGGCTGACACGCTCGTAATCGTAGAATCCCCTGCGAAAGCGAAAACCATTGGAAAATATCTGGGTAGCAAATATATCGTCAAAGCTTCTATGGGTCATGTGCGCGATCTCCCAAAGAGCCAAACGGGTGTCGACGTTACACGTGGCTTTGAACCCAAATACATAACCATTCGCGGCAAAGGCGACGTTTTGAAGGCTCTAAAGGATGCCGCCAAAAAAGTAAAGAAAGTCTATCTGGCGGCCGACCCGGATCGCGAAGGGGAAGCAATTGCTTGGCACCTGGCACAATACTTGGGGCTGGATTTGAATCAGCCACTTCGAGTTGTCTTTAATGAAATTACGAAGGATGCCATCAAGGAAGCTTTCAAACACCCTCGACACATTAATATGGATTTGGTGAACGCCCAGCAGGCACGCCGCATTTTGGACAGATTGGTTGGTTACAATATCAGTCCGATTTTGTGGAAGAAAGTGCGCAAGGGCCTGAGTGCTGGTCGTGTACAATCCGTTACCGTAAAACTAATCATGGACCGCGAACGGGAAATTCAGCAGTTTATTCCGGAAGAGTACTGGACAATCGCGAGTAAGCTCATTAGCAATGGCAAAGAATTTGAAGCCAAGTTTTACGGCTATGGAGATGAAAAGATCGAACTCAAGTCGGAGGCTGACGTTCAGGAAGTTTACAAACGTATGACCGATCAGCCGTACCTCGTTCAAAAAGTGACGAAACGCGAGCGCAAGCGCAATCCGGCACCTCCGTTTATCACCAGTTCCTTGCAACAGGAAGCAGCGCGCAAGCTGAATTTCCGTACCGCCAAGACAATGAGGATCGCTCAGGAGCTCTATGAAGGGATTGACGTCGGCAACAAGGAAGGCGCCGTCGGTTTGATCACTTACATGCGTACTGATTCCACGCGTATTTCTACAACCGCACAAGGGGAAGCAAAAGAATACATACTGGAAAAGTTCGGATCTGAGTACATTTTGTCTGAACCGCGTACTCAAGCCAAAAACGAGAATGCTCAGGATGCTCATGAAGCGATCCGTCCTACAGCTGTTATGCGGACGCCTGATGAAATCAAAGAGTTCTTGTCACGTGATCAGCTTCGTCTCTATCGATTGATCTGGGAGCGTTTCCTCGCGAGTCAAATGTCTTCTGCCGTTTTGGACACGATGAGCGTCGACATCGCTGCAGGAGAAGTGACCTTCCGTGCGACAGGCTCCAAGGTAAAGTTTCCTGGCTTTATGAAGGTATATATTGAAGGAAATGATGACGGTACAGAGGAAGAGAGCTTCCTGCCCCCGATCGAAGAGGGGCAAACGCTCGAGCAAAAAGAGATCGAACCGGCACAGCACTTTACACAGCCGCCTCCGCGTTACTCCGAGGCACGTCTGGTAAAGACGCTGGAGGAAAGAGGGATCGGTCGTCCGTCTACATACGCCCCTACCCTGGAAACTGTGCAAAAACGAGGCTATGTCGCCCTCGAGGAGAAACGTTTTATTCCTACCGAATTGGGAGAAATCGTCATCACGCTGATGGAAGAATTCTTCCCTGAGATTCTGAATGTGGAATTTACCGCACATATGGAGAATGGTTTGGATAGCATCGAAGAAGGCATCGCAAATTGGGTGCAAGTCCTAGATGCGTTTTACGGTGACTTTGCCAAACGGCTAGCCTTTGCAGAAGAAGAAATGAAAGAAGTCGAGCTAAAAGATGAAGAATCCGATGAAACTTGTGAGCATTGCGGTCGTGTGATGGTTTACAAGCTGGGACGATTTGGTAAGTTTCTCGCATGCTCTGGCTTCCCGGATTGCCGTAACACCAAGCCGATTGTAAAAGAAACCGGAGTAAAATGCCCGCAATGTGAAACCGGAGAGATTATTGAACGTAAATCTAAGAAGAGCCGTATTTTTTATGGATGCAACCAGTATCCGGAATGTGATTTTGTTTCGTGGGACAAACCGATTGCCCGCCCTTGCCCGAAGTGTTCCAGCATGCTAGTGGAAAAGAAACGCAAGAAGCAAGGTGTGAGCGTTGTTTGCACCAAATGCGATTATCAGGAAGAAGCAGATTCCTGATGAGATTTTTAAAGCTTGGAGGATTATCATCATGACACAACCAACAATCACCGTAGTGGGCGCAGGGCTGGCAGGAAGTGAAGCAGCTTGGCAGATCGCCGAAGCAGGTGTTCCCGTGAGACTATACGAAATGAGACCAAAAACACAAACACCGGCGCATCATACCGACAAGTTTGCAGAACTCGTCTGCAGTAACTCCCTTCGTGCCAATACGCTGACGAATGCAGTCGGAGTATTAAAGGAAGAAATGCGTCGATTAGGTTCTGTCATTATTGATGCAGCGGACCGTTGCGCCGTACCTGCTGGTGGGGCGCTGGCCGTGGATCGGCATGAATTTGCTGATTACGTGACGGAAGCGGTGCGAAATCATCCGCTTGTGGAAGTGGTCTCAGAGGAAATCACAGAGATTCCGGAGGGGATTGTCGTAATCGCGACGGGTCCTCTGACTTCCCCGGCTTTATCTGAGCAGCTCAGAGGATTGACTGGTGAGGACTATCTCTACTTTTACGATGCGGCAGCACCGATCTTGGAAAAGGACTCCATCGATATGGAGAAAGTGTTTGTAGCCTCACGCTATGATAAAGGAGAGGCTGCATACCTGAATTGCCCCATGTCGGAAGAGGAATTTAATCGTTTCTACGATGAACTGATCGCTGCAGAAGCAGTTCCCCTAAAGGAATTTGAAAAAGAGATCTTTTTTGAAGGCTGCATGCCAATCGAAGTGATGGCAAAGCGTGGACGTCAGACCATGCTTTTCGGTCCGTTGAAGCCAGTAGGCCTAACCGACCCGAGAACAGGTAAAAAGCCTCATGCAGTAGTACAGCTGCGCCAGGACAATGGAGCTGCAACCCTCTACAACATCGTAGGCTTTCAGACGCATTTGAAGTGGCCTGAGCAAAAGCGTGTCTTTTCTTTGATCCCTGGTCTGGAAAATTGCGAGATCGTCCGTTACGGTGTCATGCACCGAAATACGTTTATCAACTCGCCTAAACTGCTGAAACCAACGTATCAATATAAAGAACGGGATACATTATTCTTCGCAGGTCAGATGACGGGAGTCGAAGGTTACGTTGAATCCGCAGCATCTGGATTGCTTGCAGGCATCAATGCAGCTCGCTTGGCCAAAGGGGAGGAACTGATGGTCCTTCCACCAGAGACGGTCATGGGAAGTATGGCGAGATACATCACAACAGCAGATTCGAAGCATTTTCAGCCAATGAATGCGAATTTCGGACTCGTTCCAGAGTTGCCCGAGCGTATTCGAAATAAGCGAGAAAAGAACGAAAAGCTTGCTGAGCGGGCGCTAGATACAATTCAGAATTTTACACAAGAACGACACAATTTACGTTGATATCCGAATTTCGACTGTGTTACTATATAGGTGCTTCGAGGAGGGTGCATCCCGTATGGACATTTCGCAACTGAACTCTGCGGAAATTGCGATGTTTACCCGATATTTGCAAGTTGAGAAAAACGCCTCTCCTCACACGGTGAAGCAGTATGTGGCAGATATCCGCGAATTTGTCGCTTTTATGGAACAGCACCAAATCACCGTATTTGCTGCTGTTTCTTATTTGCATGGTCGATCCTTTCTCGCGCATTTGGCGAAAAAAGGTCTCTCCAGGCGGAGTATTGCCCGTAAGCTTTCCAGTTTGCGAAGCCTGTATCGTTTTTTGTTGCGTGAAGGTCAATTGGAACAGAATCCATTCCAACTCGTTTCAACTCCGAAAATGGAGAAGAAACTTCCTACCTTTTTGTATCCACAAGAAGTTCAATCGTTTTTTGATCTGCCTGACATGTCCACTCCGCTTGGGGTGAGGGATCGGCTGATATTTGAACTGTTGTACGCTAGCGGCATACGTGTGACGGAATTGGTTACTCTCTCACTAGATTCAATCAATCCGAGCATGGGCGTCGCGCTCGTTTATGGAAAAGGGGCAAAAGAGCGCTATGTGCCGGTAGGAAGTTATGCCTGCGACGTTCTTAGGCAATACCTAGAGTATGGAAGACAAAAACTGCTGGCTGGTAACGAGGAGCATGGATATCTACTAGTCAATTACCGTGGTGAGCCGTTGTCTGATCGAAGCGTTCGTCGCGTCGTAGACAAATACGTCGAAACCCACGCCCTCCATCTACATGTCTCACCGCATACGTTTCGTCACACATTTGCTACCCACATGCTGAATGGAGGCGCTGACCTCCGCACGGTTCAGGAATTGCTGGGGCATGTAAATGTATCAACGACGCAGGTATACACACATGTGACTAAAGAGAGGCTTCGCCATGTTTACGACACCGCTCATCCGCGTGCTACATCGCGCGATACCGGTTCCGCCAATCGTACCTAAAACGGGAGGAATCAGTCATGGAACAGTTTCATGCCACAACGATTTTTGCCATTCAACATAATGGATCCGTAGCGATGGCCGGAGATGGTCAAGTCACATTTGGCAACAGCATGGTCATGAAGCGCGGTGCAAAAAAAGTGAGACGACTCTATCGTGGAGAAGTCTTGGCTGGCTTCGCTGGATCAGTGGCAGACGCCATTACGCTTTTCGAGAAATTCGAGGGTAAGCTGGAGGAGTATCACGGCAATCTGCAAAGGGCTGCTGTAGAGCTGGCAAAAGAATGGCGAATGGATAAAGTATTACATCGTCTCGAAGCAATGATGATTGTACTGAATAAAGACCATTTACTGCTCATATCTGGAAACGGTGAAATTATTGAACCAGATGATGGGATATTGGCGATCGGTTCCGGAGGCAGCTTTGCATTGTCGGCTGGACGGGCACTGAAAAAGTATGCTCCCCATCTCAGCGCAAGAGAAATTGCAGAAGCATCTCTTCTCACCGCTGCAGAAATTTGCGTTTTCACGAACAACAATCTTGTTGTGGATGAATTGAATTGAGCATAAGGGAGGACGTTTACGTGCTGAATCTTGAGCAATTAACCCCGCGTAAGATCGTTGAGCATTTGGACAAATACATCGTCGGGCAAGCACAAGCCAAGAAAGCAATTGCCGTGGCCTTGCGTAACCGTTATCGCCGTAGCCGCTTGCCGGAACAAATCATTGATGAAGTCGTACCAAAAAATATTTTGATGATCGGACCTACAGGTGTTGGTAAGACGGAAATTGCGCGTCGAATCGCCAAACTGACGGGTGCTCCTTTTATCAAAGTAGAGGCAACTAAATTTACTGAAGTGGGTTACGTGGGCAGAGACGTAGAATCCATGGTTCGAGATTTGGTTGAGGCCTCCATTCGTACCGTGAAGCAAGAAAAGATGGAATCAGTAAAGGAAAAAGCGGAAAAGCTTGCAAATGAAGCCATCGTCAATGTGCTCGTTCCTTCACGCAAACCGCAGAACTCATTTAAAAATCCCCTGGAGATGCTCTTTGGAGGACAGCAGCAACAGCAGTCCTCTACACCGGATCCGGAAGATGCTTCTGTCGAACAGCAACGTAGACAGATCGCATGGCAGCTGGCAAATGGCCAACTGGAAGAGCAAATGATCGAGATCGATGTGGAGGATCAATCTCCAACGATGTTTGACATGTTCCAGGTTCCGGGTACAGAACAAATGGGGATGCAAATGCAGGATATGTTAGGTAGCCTGATGCCAAAGCGGACGAAGAAACGAAAATTGCGAATAAAAGATGCGCGAAAGGTATTAATTCAACAAGAAGCGCAAAAACTGGTGGATATGGATGAAGTCACGCAGGAGTCGGTTCGCCGGGCAGAGAATCACGGAATTATCTTCATCGACGAAATCGACAAGATTGCGGGGAAGGATGGCCGTGGTCCAGATGTTTCCCGAGAAGGGGTACAGCGTGATATCTTGCCAATCGTGGAAGGTTCAACGATCATGACCAAATACGGTCCGGTAAAAACGGATTACGTTTTGTTCATTGCAGCGGGTGCTTTTCACATGGCAAAACCATCTGATCTGATCCCAGAGCTGCAAGGACGCTTTCCCATCCGGGTAGAGCTGACCAGTCTTCGTGTAGAAGAATTTGTGCGGATATTGACAGAGCCTAAGAACGCCCTGTTGAAGCAGTACATTGCGCTCTTGGAAACAGAAGGCGTGCATGTTGAATTTACACCAGAAGCGATCCAGGAGATTGCCAGTTTGGCAGCGGAGGTAAACCAAAGTACCGATAACATCGGTGCCAGACGTTTGCACACGATTTTGGAGAAGCTGTTGGAGGACTTGTCCTTTGAAGCACCAGAAATCCACCTGGAAGTTGTACAAATCACCCCTGATTACGTCCGGCAAAAACTGGGCAATATCGTAGGGAATAAGGATTTAAGCCAATATATCCTGTAAAGAATCGGATAGCATCACCTATACATTGGGAGGAAATACAGATGGATCTACTGTCAAAAACAAGAAGAATTAACCGCATGTTGCAAAAATCAGCAGGGCATGCCGTCAATTTTAATGAAATGGCACAAGTATTGAGCGATGTCATCGAAGCCAATACATTTGTTGTGAGCCGTAAAGGTAAATTGCTCGGTTTTGCTATTCATCAGGAAATGGATAACGCGCGTATCCGCAAGATGCTAGAAGATCGCCGCTTTCCAGAAGACTACAGCCAAGGCTTGCTGAAAGTGGAAGAAACTTCTGCGAACCTGGATGTAGAAAGCCCATACACCATTTTCCCTGTGGAAATGAAAGAAGTATTCCGCACTGGTTGGACTACACTCGTTCCGATCATGGGTGGAGGAGATCGATTGGGTACACTCATTCTCGGCCGTATTAATGATCAGTTCGTCGATGATGACTTGATCCTTGCAGAAGTAGGGGCAACGGTTGTAGGAATGGAAATCTTGCGTGAGCGTTCCGAAGCGATTGAAGAAGAAGCTCGCAGCAAAGCGGTCGTTCAAATGGCGATTGGCTCCCTGTCTTATAGCGAGTTGGAAGCAGTAGAACACATCTTCGAAGAGCTCGAAGGCAAAGAAGGCTTGCTCGTCGCTTCCAAAATTGCAGACCGTGTAGGTATTACACGCTCTGTGATTGTAAACGCTCTTCGCAAGCTTGAAAGTGCTGGTGTGATCGAATCTCGATCCCTTGGCATGAAGGGTACTTTCATTAAAGTATTGAATGAAAAGCTGTTGCCAGAGCTAGAGAAATTGAAAACCTCTTAAACTCGAATGGCTCAAAAGTTATAGTTTGTTAAACAAGAGGTGCAGCACAACTCCGTGCTGCACCTTTTGTCGTGGTACAAAATACCTAAACCCAACAAGATCCGACAGAATCTTAGGATTACTGGATGCGTAAATATTGACGTATTTTCTTTCTAATATATGGGATTTTCCCATTTGCAATTGTAAAATGCAGTAAATAATCAGGAAGGATAAGGGATTTAGTGCCATTGAATCATTTTGAAAATCGTCATGAAAAGGGGCTTTTTTCGCTATAGCAGTTTTGCTATGATTGTAACGTATCTCAGATGTCGAATATGGAAGAATTATAGCGCATTAGCGAAAATGAGATGGAAACTAATGGGGGAGAAGAACCGATGCTGGGAAGCTATCATACGCAGATCCTCGAGCGATCGATGGACGCTGCAAACCTTCGACACAAAACGATCACGAACAACCTGGCCAACATAGACACCCCACAATTTAAGAGCCAGCAAGTCGTTTTCGAAGAGTACCTGCAACAGGAAATATCTGGTTTGCATGGACAGCAAAAGCTGGAAGCGTACCGCACGAGCGACAGACACATTCCTTTTGCAAATGCGGGAGGATTCGCAATGCCACAAATCGTTTCCAATCCAAACAACTTTGTACAAAACAATGGGAACGATGTCGATTTGGAATCAGAAGAAACCGAGTTGGCAAAAAACCAAATTTGGTATAGCGGTCTTACGCAGCTAACAGCAGGGTCTTACCAAAAAATTCGAAGCGTTATTGACGGTGGAGGGAAATAGGGAATGAGTCTATTTCAAGGAATCAACACAAGTGCTTCGGCGCTGACAGCTAATCGGCTGCGTCTGGATACGATCGCTTCCAACATTGCAAACGCAGAGACAACAAGAGCTAACTTCGCAAATGGCGTATGGCAACCATACAAGCGAAAAATGGTAGAGCTTTCCCCAAAATCCAGTGAGTCGTTTGATAATCTACTGCAAGCGGCCGTTGGAAACATTTCAGGGAAAAACGGAGACCAGGGTGTCAGAGTCACTTCGATCAAGGAAGATGAGACTCCATTCAAACGGGTATTTGATCCGAGTCATCCGGACGCTGATAAAGACGGCTACGTGCTGATGCCAAATGTGGACATGATGAAAGAAATGGTGGATATGATATCTGCCTCAAGATCTTACGAGGCGAATATCACAGCATTGAATGCTTCGAAAAACATGATGATGAAGGCTTTGGAAATCAGGTAGAGAGGATGAAGGTAATCGATGGAGATTAACACGATTTCTCAAGTCAGCCCCATTCAGACTTCAGGCGTTGCCAAAACGCAGACTCCAGCTCAGGTAACGAAAGAGTTTGGTTCCTTTCTCAGTGATGCGATCAATCAAGTCAATCAAGCACAAGTTGAGTCTGCAATGTTGGGAGATATGTTTGCAGCAGGAAAAATTGACAGCATTGATCAAGTGATGGTTGCCGGTGTAAAAGCTACGAACATGTTGCAGATGACCTTACAGGTACGTAACAAGGTGATCGAGTCTTATCAAGAAATCATGCGTATGTCGATATGATTTGTTGTTGGTATCCTGTGAGAGGTGAATCATGAACGAACGTATAGCAGTATTCAGAGAACAGCTTGCGTCAAAATGGAACCAGTTTTCCAAGAAACAAAAATGGATGATCGCAGGAATATCCGTGTTTCTGCTCATCTCACTCGGACTATACATATACATTGCATCTCAGCCGGTGTACACACCACTTTACAATCAAAGACTGAGTGAACAAGAAATCGGAACGATCAAACAAGAGCTGGAGAGCTCAAAAATTCCTTATCGAATTACAGGAAATGGGACAGGCATTGAAGTTCCAGAAAAAATGGCACAGGATGTCATTGTTGATTTGGCAGCTCAGGGAATACCTAGCGAGGCGGGAATTAACTCGGAGATCTTTTCCAATACATTGGGTGTGACGGATCGTCAATTCGATGTGATGAAGAAGGAAGCCTTGCAGCAGGAATTGCGCAAGATGCTGGAGCGAGTGAAAGGCGTACGCAGTGCCCAGGTCATGATTACGTTACCGGAAGAAAGTGTGTGGGTAACAGAAACGCCAGATACTGCAACTGCTTCTGTGATTGTTGATGTAGAACCGGGAACGACATTGGATCAAAAGCAAATCAACTCTCTTTACCTGCTTGTGTCCCGAAGTGTTCCAAAACTTCCTATGGAAGCGATCGCGATCACAGACCAATATTCGAATCCATTGGAACGTGCGGCAGCGAATGAAAATGAAGGAACACTAAGTGGCTTTAAGCAACAAGAGGAGATCAAAGCAGAAGTAGAAAAGAAAATTCAACAAAACCTGTATAATCTGCTCGGTACCATCATGGGTAGAGACAAAGTGATCGTCCATACGTTTATCAAGATGAACTTTGATAAGGAAAATCGCGTGGAAAATCTCGTGGAAGCTCCGGACAAAGAAAATAACGAAGGACTTATTATCTCATCTCAAAAATTATCAAAAACGTTTTCTGGTCAAGGTGCTCCTCCAGGGGGAATTGCTGGAACGGGAGCTAGTGCAGTTCCAAGTTATCCTGCGAGCACACCAGCGGGCAGCAACAGTGATTACGAAGAGCTGAATGATACGATCAACCGTGAAGTAAATCGAATTACTCGTAATGTAACGATGAGTCCGTATAAAATCGAGGATGTTACGATCAACGTTGGGGTAGAGCCTCCTGCAGGTGGCACATTGGATGATGCGACTGTTGAGAGCATCAAACAAGTGCTGCGAAATGTTGTTCGTGTGACTTTGAGCAATCAAGGTGTTGATTTGACACAGGAAGAACTGGACAAGCATATTTCTGTCCTGCCTCGTCCATTCTCAGGAAAAGTAGCAGTAGAAGACTCCAATTCTCTTAGCCCCGCCGTTCTTTGGACAGTTGGTGGTATTGCTGTACTGGCACTCGCGGCTGTTGCATTCCTCGTACTGCGCAGACGTAAGCAGGCGAAACAGCAACAAGAAGAAGAAGATGCGGATTTGCTGTCACCTTCACAACCGTTGGAAATCCCAGATCTTATATATCAAGAAGATGGGGATCAGGTCGTGGTCAGGAAGCAGTTGGAAAAATTGGCGCGAAGCAAGCCAGATGAATTTGTTGTACTGCTTCGTACTTGGCTAGCAGAAGACTAAGGAGTGAAAGGGTATGGCTCGCGGCGCTAAAGAGTTGACTGGACGACAGAAGGCGGCTATCCTTCTCATCTCACTCGGGCCGGAAATCTCCGCCCAGGTGTTTAAGCACTTGCGTGAAGATGAGATCGAGCAACTGACATTGGAGATTGCCAATGTCCGTAAAGTCGATACCGATGAAAAAGATAAAATTTTAGCAGAATTTCATCAAATAGCAGTAGCCAAAGAAGTAATTGCCCAAGGCGGTATTACATACGCAAAAGAAATTCTACAGAAGGCATTGGGCGAGACGAAAGCGATGGATATCATTAATCGTCTTACCGCCAATTTGCAAGTTCGACCGTTTGATTTTGCTAGAAAAGCAGATCCTGGTCAGATCCTCAACTTTATCCAGAATGAGCATCCACAAACGATTGCGTTGGTCTTGTCTTATTTGGAAGCCCAGCAAGCTGCTATGATCTTGTCAGCTTTACCACAAGAACGCCAAGCAGAAGTGGCAAAACGGATCGCGATGATGGATAGTACTTCTCCGGAAGTCATTGCACAGGTCGAACAAGTCTTGGAGCAAAAGCTTTCTGCCACTGTTACACAGGATTACACGCAAGCAGGTGGTATCGAAGCAATTGTCGCGGTACTCAATGGTGTCGATCGAGGAACCGAGCGCACGATCCTGGATTCCTTGGAAATTCAAGATCCAGAGCTGGCAGAAGAAATCAAGAAGCGCATGTTCGTTTTCGAAGACATTGCTACCTTGGACAATCGTTCGATCCAGCGTGTCATCCGGGATGTGGAGAACGCAGACCTTCAGCTTTCTCTCAAAGTGGCCAGCGAAGAAGTGCGTGAAGTTATTTTCCGCAATATGTCCAAACGGATGGCCGACACTTTCAAAGAAGAAATGGAATTTATGGGGCCGGTTCGACTTCGCGACGTCGAAGAAGCTCAATCCCGTATCGTTGCCATTATCCGTCGCTTAGAGGAAGCCGGTGAGATCATCATCGCTCGCGGTGGAGGAGATGATATCATTGTCTAGGATCATCAAGGCCTCGTATTATCAGCCTTCAGACGATTCTGTGCTCCTTGCGGTAACGCCTGCACCACTAAAGACGGAAGCAGATCCAGAAAGGTTGCAAGAAAATCAAAAAATTTTAAATCAAGCCGAAGAAGAAGCGCAAATCATCATACAGGACGCGGAAGAAACGGCTCAAAAAATATTGCAGCAGGCAGTGGAACAAGCGGAGCAATTGAAGCAGGACGCGATGATGGAAATGGAACAGTGGTGGGAGCAAAAGCGAATGGATGCGGCCGCTCTGTTCCAGGAAGTTCATGAACAAGCAGGACGTGAAGGTCACGATTCCGGTTATGAAGCAGGCAAGCAACAAGCGTACGAGGAAGAGACGAGCGCAGTCGAACAAGCTAGAAAGCTTCTCGAAAATGCGTTTGCTGAGAAAAAACAAATCGTGGCTGAAGCCGAGCCGTTTTTGGTGGAATTAAGTATCGAGATTGCCAAAAAAGTCATAAACGCAGAGTTGCACCACTCATCTGAACAAGTAATGGAAATCGTGAAGAAAGTGATGCGTCGCTCACGTGTACACGGACATATAACCGTTTGCGTCAATCACAAGTACTTCGACTATGTGCAAGAGCACCGAGCACAATTACTAGAATTGCTCGATGGACAAGCGGAGTTATCAATTTACCCGGATTATACCGTTCAAGATGGCGGATGCGTGATTCGCACACCGTTGGGTAGTGTGGATGCCCGGATCGATACGCAGATGACGGAGATCAAGCAGGCGTTGCTCGAGATTGCACGAGGAAGTGAAGCCCCATGAGTATTCTCGATCTTTCTAAATACAAACACGCATTAATGGGGATGGATCCGATGCGGGTAAACGGAAAGGTGACTCAAGTAGTTGGACTCACGATTGAATCTCAAGGGCCGGAAGTGAAGCTCGGCGAGATCTGTCACCTGTTTCCGAGCAATAGCCAGGAGCCTATCATTGCGGAAGTCGTTGGGTTTCGTGAAAACAAGGTTCTCCTGATGCCGCTTGGTGAATTGACGGCGATCGGTCCCGGCTGTGATGTCGTCGCGACTGGCCGATCATTGGAAGTTAAAGTAGGTCCTGAAATACTCGGTTCCGTTTTGGATGGTCTAGGTCGTCCATTCCAAGGAACTTTACCGTTTGGGCTCTCCTCTTATCCGACCAATAATATGCCGCCGAACCCGATTCTTCGTCCTCGCATTAAAGAAGCACTCAGTGTCGGTGTCCGAGCGATTGACGGACTGCTTACGATCGGTAAAGGACAACGCGTCGGGATCTTTGCAGGTTCTGGTGTGGGGAAGAGTACGCTGATGGGGATGATTGCCCGTAATACTACAGCGGACATCAATGTTATCGGACTGATCGGTGAGCGTGGACGCGAGGTTATGGAGTTTATTGAACGGGATCTAGGGGAAGAAGGACTGAAGAAATCAGTTGTCGTGGTAGCTACATCTGATCAACCTGCGATGATCCGAATCAAGGGAGCCATGATCGCCACATCAATCGCTGAATATTTCAGAGATCGTGGTATGAACGTGATGCTCATGATGGACTCTGTGACCCGATTTGCCATGGCACAGCGGGAAGTAGGACTTGCAATTGGTGAGCCTCCTGCGACGCGAGGTTATACGCCTTCGGTTTTTGCCTTGTTGCCCAAGCTGATGGAAAGAGCTGGAACAGCCGATCGAGGCAGTATCACTGCTTTCTATACCGTGCTTGTTGACTCAGATGACATGAATGATCCGATTGCCGATGCTGTTCGCGGAATTTTAGATGGTCACATTGTATTGGACCGGAAAATTGCGCACAAAGGTCAATTCCCTGCGATTGATGTTCTTGCCAGTGTCAGCCGGGTCATGACTGAGATTGTCACTGACAATCATATAGAAGCAGCCCGGCAGTTAAAAAGACATATGGCGACTTATCGTGATGCAGAAGATCTCATTAATATCGGGGCGTACAAGCCTGGCACGAATCGAGAAATTGATGCCGCCATACGTTATCGGGATGTCATCCGCGATTTTACCGGACAGGGTACACATGAGCCTTCTACTTTACAGAGTGCGATAAAAGCGTTGACCGCTAATTTCGGAGGAGTGAACTAACGTGGCTGTGTTTCAGTTTCATCTCCAAAAGGTTCTGGATCTGAAGGAAAAAGAGAAGGAACAGGCGGAGTGGGCATTCGGCAAATCAGTCCAGCGGAAGAACGAAGAGGAATGGAAGCTGTATCGCCTGCATGAGCACCATGACGAAATGTCTCTGCTTCTACAGGATGCGCAGACACAAACGTGCAGTGCTGCTCAGCTCATCCAGATTACCCAGTACAAACAATCCGTAGAGCGTTCGATTAAAAGCCAAAAGCGGACGTTACATGGTTGCGAACAAGACGTGGAGCGCTGTCAGTCTCGATTGACGGAGAGAATGAAAGAGTCCCAGCTATGGCAGCGTCTACGGGAGCGGTCCCACACTCAATTCATGGACATGGAAAAAGTGCGGGAACAAAAAGAGTTGGACGAGATTGGCACCCAGCTCTATCTTCGTCGAAGCAACTGAGGGAGGTTCCAGATGGAAGAAATCCAAGAAGAACGGGAGTACGGCAGGTGGGAATGGTTTTTTTACATGATCGTGATTCCTGCACTGTTTGCCAGCCTCCTTGGCGGTGTGCTCCTCAGTTTGCTGGGGGTCAACGTGCTGGGGAATGTTCTCCATTGGGCCAAATCCGTACCGTACGTGGAAAAGCTTGTCCCGGACGAATATGCAGCGGCTCCCGGCTCTGATCCAAAAGAAGAGTTAAACAAACAAGTAACGAGTCTGCAAACAGATCATGTGAAAAGTCAGCAAGCTCTTTCTTCATTAAAGGTAGAAACGGCAAAGAAAGACTCCACGATCCAGGCACTGGAAAAACAAGTGCAGGATCTCCAAAAGATGATGGAAGACAAGCGAGCCACAGAAGAGGAACGCCAGCAGCAGTTTACAGACTTGGCCAAGGTATACACGACCATGTCTGCGAAAAATGCAGCAGCGATTATTGAAAATCTCAGCTTGGACGAGTCTGTTACCGTCATGACCAAAATGAAGCCTAATCAGCGTGCAGACATTTTGGCAAAAATGGATCCGAAAAAAGCGGCTGACATTTCGATCATGTTAAAAGATTCAGTAGTCAACAAAGATGATGACATCGCTGCTTTGCAAGAGAGAGTGCAAGTTTTGACCAAAGCACTGAGTGAGACGAGAAATAACACAGCAAGCAACAGCAATACAAAGGAATCATTGGTTAATTCATTCGCGCAAATGCCAGCAGCTGATTCTGCCGCAGTGATCCGGTCCTTGATGCAAACAAACAAGGCAAGGGCCATCTCGATTTTGTCTGACATGCCTGATGACAAGCGGGCACAAACTCTCGCAGCGATTGCACAGGAAGATAAGAAGAAAGATGACAACCTGGCAGCGCGCATTACCGAGGAGTTGCTTCGATAAAAGACAGTGAAAACTGATCGGCTATCGTTTTTATAGCAACAAACCAAGATAAGGGAGGTGAATGAGATGAATGTAGCAAATGTGGCAACACCAGTTGGAGCATCCGGAACCGTTACGGCGACACCGGGAAGCTCATCAGGGAGTGGTAGCGCTGGGATTGGTGATTTGTTCTCCATGCAGCTGGTTCAGGCCTTGCAAAATGTGCCTACAGCTGATGAACTGGCTATCGCCCCTGAAGGGCTGAATGAAGAGGACATGGACGCCTTGCAAGAATTGATGGCACTACTCGCGCAAATGCTCGGGTCAGGTCAACAAGTACCGGAAGAGGTGGCTCCCAAGCTGGAAGAGAAAGCAGGAGCGATCGAGCAGCTCCTTCAGAAGGCACAAGGCCAATTTCCTCAAATCTCGGAAGACTGGAAGCAACTTTTGTCTAAGCTGAACGAAGGCGAACCAGCTTCTGATGAAATGAAAAAACTGGCTGAACTTCTCGAAGCTTTGAAAGCCCAAAAGGGCGAGCAGGAAACAGGAAAGAAAGGTCCCACCTTAAACCGTTCTGACCTCATTGGTAATGGAAACAACTTGCAGCAGGAAGCCAACAAGAGCATTCAACCGCTGCGCTTTAACCAAGGGCTTTCCGCATACAAGGCAGAAGCAGGCATTCCATCTCAACCCGTACAACCAGCAATGCAAGACTCAGGCTTGTTGAATCAGGATAGCAAGGAGGATGGTGGTCTGCCGTTTGGAAATGCACAAGGTCAAGTAAGTGCTACGAACCAGTTGCAGACGAACCAGCCATTCCAGCAATCATCCGTACAGACTCATCAAGTGCATGCCAATCAGCTGACTCAGCAGGTAACCCAGATATTTGTGAAACAGATGAAGCTGACGCAACTGAATGGGGTACACGAAGCCAAGCTCATCTTGAATCCGCAGTCTTTGGGGCAAGTCGATGTGACCATTACGTCGCAAAATGGCGTGATTACGGCACACTTCTCAGCGGAAACACAGGCAGGCAAGGATATGTTGGACAACCAGCTGCCGCAGCTGCGAGCGGCTTTGACCCAACAAGGCTTACAGGTAGATCGTCTGGAAGTCAATCAGCAGCAGGAGACGGCGTTTGGTTTCCAACAACAACGAGAACAGGCTAGACAACAGCAGGATAACAATCGCAAGCAAGACCAGCAGGAAGAGCAGGATTTCGCTCTGGAAGCACTAGTAGACAACAATGAATCGACAGAATCGTTATGGAATCGCCTGTGGGAAACCGCACAAGGCATCGACGATATCGTCTAGGAATGGAATAAAGGAGGAAGCACGATGAACCAATTTCGTGTGTCGCAAACCTACTTCCCTCCGAAAACGAATCACGTCACCAAAGCTACTACCCAGACTGCCCAGGGAAGCGGCAAATCGTTTCAACAGTTTCTGACGGAATCGCTGGGTGCTACCGCCAAAACGCAACCACTCAGCATGAGCCAGCACGCCGTCAATCGACTGAGGGAACGGGGAATAACACTTGATGCCCCTCAAATGGAACGTTTGGAAACAGCCGTGCAAAAAGCGGCTGCCAAAGGAGCCAAAGAGTCTCTCATTCTTATGGATAATGTGGCTTACGTCGTGAGTATCGTAAATCGGAAGATCATTACCGCTGTCGACGATGGAAGCATGAAGGACAATGTGTTTACCAATATTGATAGTGCTATCTTCGTTTAGTACTTAGGCAACATCGGGCTGGACCTCGCGCGAGGAAGCCCAGCGGTTACCGACCGACAGAGGTAATCGTACCGAGGATTAAGTAGAGGAGGAAACAAATTATGCTTCGTTCTATGTACTCGGGTATTTCAGGTTTGCGTGGTTTCCAGACAAAGCTGGACGTTATCGGGAATAACATCGCAAACGTAAATACCGTAGGCTTTAAAAAGGGTCGCGTTATGTTCCAGGATATTTTGAGCCAAAACATCCAAGGGGCAAGTGCTCCTACTGATGGTGGTAAAGGCGGTACAAACCCGACTCAGATCGGTCTGGGTGCGAAAATTGGATCCATCGATACCGTGTTTAACGCAGGTAGCCCGATGACCACAAACTTGCCGACTGACCTCTCTATTGAAGGCGATGGATTCTTTGTCGTAAAAGACGGGGATGACGGATTGACCTACTTTACCCGCGCTGGTAACTTTACACGCGATATGAACGGTACGCTGGTGAATCCACAGGGTATGGTAGTCCAAGCTGCTGGCGGTGGAGCGATTACAATCAGCCGTGACACCTACACCTCTTACTCCATCGGTCAAGATGGGAAAGTAATTGGGGTTACACCAGATGGAACGCTGGAAGAAATCGCTACCATCGGGGTCATGGGTTTTAATAACCCAGGCGGTCTGAAAAAAGTAGGGAACTCTTTGTACGAGAACACAGTGAATGCTGGGGACGTCAATGGAGGAGATCCAAATACTCCTCTGGAGCCATCCGATGACCTCATTAAAGTGAACATCATCGCAGGTCAGTTGGAAATGTCCAACGTTGACCTATCCGAAGAGTTTACTGAAATGATCGTCGCTCAACGTGGCTTCCAGGCAAACTCGCGTATCATCACCACTTCCGACACGGTATTGGAAGAGCTGGTAAACCTGAAGCGCTAATCGCGTAAAGGATGAGTAGGGGGAAGGGAATTGATCGCTTCCCCTGCTCACTACCGAAAGGAGCAGCTGATGATCCAATTGACACGATTTAACGGCGCAATTTTTTATCTGAATATCACGCATATCGAGACGGTAGAGGCTACTCCCGATACGGTGATTACTCTGTTCAACGACAGGAAATACATCGTCAAAGATTCGGCAGAGTCAATCGCTGAACGTGTCCAGGCCTTTTATCAAAATGTTCCTCCGGCAAGTAGTGCACCGAGATTGCCGGAAGATGCAAATGAATAGCGGGAGGCTTTGCGATGTTTCAAAATCGATTGTTTAACATGGCTCTAATTATTATCATCGCGATATCGCTTCTGGGAGTTATTTCGTTCGTGCTCTGGCAAACCTATCTCTCCCCAACTGCACAGACGGCTAGTAGTGCAGAAAAGCAATTGGAACCATTGTCTGCAAAGGAAATGCATGAGTACTCAGTGGACACCGGTGAAATTACTACCAATCTGCTAACGAACAATTACATGATCGTACGATTCACGATCACAGCAGATAATTCCGACGCAAAAGCGGAACTGGAACAACGCCTGCCCCAAATCAATCAGGTCATTATCAAGACTTTGGCTGGTTTGACGCCTGAAGACATCAAGGGTACAGAAGGCGTGAACAAACTGGAAGCAAAAATCATGAATGAAGTCAGCTCCCTGATGCAAGAAGGTAAGATCGTTCAAGTGGTAACGACCAAACGTGTCTTGTCCTAGGGTAGCGACGCAGGTATACATAGCAGGGAGGTGACGATTATATGGCCGAGGTTCTCTCACAAAGTGAGATTGATGCGTTGTTGGCTGCTCTCTCATCGGGGGAGATGGACGCCAACGAGCTGAAAAAAGAAGAGACTGAGCGCAAAGTAAAAGTATATGACTTTAAACGAGCTTTGCGTTTTTCCAAAGATCAGATCCGTGGTCTGACGCGTATTCATGAAAACTACGCGCGGCTGTTGACGACGTATTTTTCCGCTCAGCTCCGTACCTTCGTGCAAATTACGGTTGCCTCCGTCGATCAATTACCGTATGACGAGTTTATTCGTTCCATTCCCAAGATGACCATTCTCAACATCTTTGAAGCGCCACCATTGGAAGGTCGTATGGTCCTGGAAGTGAATCCTAACATCGCTTACACCATGCTCGATCGTCTTTTAGGTGGGCAGGGTGCGATTCCTGAAAAAATGGGCTCCCTTACGGAAATTGAAACAACGGTGATGGAGCGTGTGTTTGGCAAAGCGCTGGATACATTCCACGAGGCATGGAAACAAATCATTGAACTTGATCCTTATCAGGAAGGCCTTGAGATGAATCCGCAGTTTATGCAGATCGTCTCACCCAATGAAATCGTGGTCGTTATTTCATTCAGTACCAAAATCGGGGACACGACTGGCATGATTAACTTGTGTTTGCCACACGTCGTTCTCGAACCGATCATGACAAAGCTGTCCGGACAATACTGGTTCTCAAAACAGAAAAAAACGCGCGACGAAGAAGAACGTCTGCGTGTAGAAGACCGGGTAAAGACTGCGAAGCTACCGATCGTCGCAGAAATGGGCACAGCTACGATTTCGGTAAAAGATTTCCTCCAGCTTCAACAAGGAGATGTCATTCAACTGGATCAGTCGTTAGATAACAAGCTTAAAATCAAGATCGGCAACCACCTGAAATTTCTCGGACAGCCGGGTACTCTTAAAGGAAGAGTTGCCGTACAGATTGATGAAGTCATAGAGGAGGGGGAGGAACACAATGAGTAGAGACATGCTTTCTCAGGACGAGATTGACGCGCTGCTTCGCGCGAACAACTTGGTAGAGGATGAAGAGGAAGCTGATTCGGTAGTCAGTCAGGATGTTGCCGAATTTCTTTCCCCGTTTGAACAGGATGCTCTCGGAGAAATTGGAAATATTTCTTTCGGTAGCGCTGCGACAGCACTCTCCACGCTGCTGAGCAGAAAGGTAGACATTACGACCCCGACTGTTTCGGTAGTCAATGTGAACGAGCTGGAAAGCGAGTTCCCTATTCCCCACGTCGCCGTCCACGTGGAATATACAGACGGGTTTAAAGGAATAAACCTGCTTGTCATCCGCATGGAAGACGCAGCGGTGATTGCCGACCTGATGATGGGTGGAGAAGGTCGACCAGAGAATACAGATCTATCTGAACTACATATCAGCGCAGTACAAGAGGCGATGAACCAGATGATGGGTTCAGCAGCGACCTCTATGTCCACGATCTTTAACCAATTCATCAACATCACTCCTCCTGGTATTGATGTGATGGATCTAGCACAAGGCAAAGGTGGAGATAGCTTCACGGAAGATGACAGCCCATTGGTTAAAGTGTCCTTCCGTTTAAAAGTGGGGGAGCATGGTGAACTGATTGATTCAAACATCATGCAACTACTGCCGCTATCGTTTGCGAAAAAGATGATTGATAGACTGGTGGGAGGTACTGAAGAAGAGGTAGCAGCCGCTGCTGCAGCCGTCGAAATGCCAAGTATCCCGGCCATTACCCAATCAGCTGCACCAGTAGCAGCAGCTCCTGTTCAACCAGAACCGGCCTACGTGCCACCTGCTGCACCACAGCCACAACCACAACCGATGTACGAACAACCGCCTATGGGCTATGCACCACCGCCCATGTACGCGCAACCTATGGGATACCCAGGACAGCCTTATCCGGATGCTTACGCACAGCATGCCATGCCGCCAGGATACGCACCTTATCCACCAGCGTATCCACCGACACCTATGGCGCCGACACCTCAGCATTTTGGCAGCCCAGCTGCAAATCAAGCAAACGTGAAACCAGCGCAATTTGTGCCGCTTGGAGGTGCTCCCATGGTAACGGGAGAAGAGCAAAACTTGAACCTGCTTCTAGACATTCCACTGCAAGTAACAGTCGAACTCGGACGCACCAAGAAATTAATCAGAGAAATCCTTGACTTGTCCGCTGGATCAATTATACAGTTGGACAAGCTGGCAGGTGAGCATGTAGACATCTTGGTAAACAACAAGCTGATTGCCAAGGGAGAAGTGGTCGTCATTGACGAAAACTTTGGGGTCCGTGTCACAGATATCATCAGTCAGTTCGATCGTGTTCAAAAATTACAATAATCCATTCAACAGTGAAGCATTGGGAGGAGCTAATCATGTCAAACAAAGTATTAATCGTGGATGATGCAGCGTTCATGCGTATGATGATCAAGGAGATTTTGTCCAAAAACGGCTACAGCGTTGTCGGGGAAGCGAGCGACGGTGCTCAGGCGATTGAAAAATACAAAGAACTCGGTCCTGACCTGGTAACGATGGACATTACAATGCCAGAAATGGACGGTATTGCTGCTTTGAAGGAAATCAAAAAGCTTGATCCAAACGCACGTGTCATCATGTGCTCTGCGATGGGACAACAAGCCATGGTTATTGATGCGATTCAGGCGGGCGCAAAAGATTTCATCGTGAAGCCGTTCCAGGCTGATCGCGTTCTGGAAGCGATCAAGAAGACATTGAGCTAATGATGAAATTCCGGAATGCAGGGACGCGACTCATTTGGGTTTGTTGTCTCATCATGCTGCTTGTCGCCTCCCTTCCTGTCATGGCATCAGCCGAGGGTACTGTGGCTGATTCCTATAACCAGGGGAATGCACCAAAGAGCAATGCGCCCGCCGGCGGCGAACAGCCGGCGGCCATTCCGGGCAGCGGAAACGGAAGTATGTGGGGATACTTGGTCCAAGTCATCTTCTCACTCGGATTCATTGCTGTGCTCATCTACCTGTTGCTGCGATTTTTGGGCAAGAGGCAAATTGGACAAGGCCACGGACCAATCAAGATCATTTCTGCAGCAGCTCTCGGAAACGGGAAAACCATGCAGGTTGTCATGATAGGGGAAACCTTGTATATCGTCGGAGTTGGTGAAAATGTACAACTGCTCCGAATGATCGAACCGGGAGAAGAAGTCGACCTCATTTTATCAGACGCAGAAATGAAGCCCATTTCTTCACAGTTTACTTTCAAATGGCTGCCTTTCGGGAAAAAGAAACAAGTAGAAGAAGAAATCTTGTATTCTTCCGAAGTGGATGGACAATCGTTTCAAGAGTTGCTGAAGGGACAATGGAATGATGTCCAGAAGCGACCGATTCAAACAGATGTATGGACCAAAGAGGAAGCTCAGGACAGAGGGGACCTAAAATGAAACATTTTTTGCAGGTGCTCGTGATTGCCGCAGTGCTGCTGGCTTTGCCAAATGTCGTAATGGCAGCTCCCGTGGGAACACCGCTTGTTCCGAGCATTGATTTGAAAATTGGCGGCGGAACTGGAACGCCTCAGGAAACATCCTCGGCGATTCAAATTTTGCTGATTTTAACGGTTTTGTCTGTAGCTCCGGCGATTTTGCTGCTCATGACGAGCTTTACCAGGATCGTGATCGTGCTGTCATTCGTCCGTAATGCCCTGGCTACTCAACAAATGCCTCCAAACCAGGTTCTGGTGGCATTAGCGCTCTTTATGACATTTTTTATCATGGCTCCGACACTTGGCAAGGTAAATGAAACAGCCGTTCAGCCTTTTATGGCGGGGAAGATGAGCCAGCAACAGGCTTTTGATACGGCAGTGATCCCTTTCAAGGAATTCATGGCGAAGCAAACAAGGGAAAAAGATTTGGCGTTATTCCTGGAATATACAAAGGCAGATAGACCAAAGACCATTCAAGACATTCCCTTGAGTGCATTGGTACCCGCGTACGCTATCAGTGAATTGAAAACGGCATTTCAAATCGGCTTTATGATCTTCATACCATTCCTCGTAATTGATATGGTCATCTCCAGTATTTTGATGGGGATGGGGATGATGATGTTGCCACCTGTCATGATTTCGTTGCCGTTTAAAATCTTGCTTTTCATCATGGTAGATGGCTGGTATCTGGTCGTAAAATCACTCTTGATCAGTTTCTAGGTACATTCCAAAGGGTCCAAGGAGGTAGAGCATGACACAAGAATTATTGATGCAGATTGCCCAGAGCTCAGTCTATACCATCCTGATGCTTTCGGCGCCTGCCCTAGGGATCGCCTTGCTGGTCGGATTGATTGTCAGCGTCTTCCAGGCAACGACACAAATTCAGGAGCAAACTCTTGCATTCATTCCAAAAATCTTGGCAGTCTTCATCACACTGCTAGCAGTTGGACCATGGATGCTGCGTGTAATGCTTGATTTTACGATGGGAATCTTCGGAAACCTCCATCGATTTGTCGGATAGCCTATGAATCTCTTCTTGATGTACCTTCCCATTTTTTTGCTTGTGTTTGTAAGAATGAGTGCTTTTATTGTAGCCGCTCCTTTCTTTTCGATTAAAGGGGTGCCCAATCAATTCAAAATAGCGTTTGCCTTTATTATGGCGTTGATCAGTTTTCAATACATACCCGTTCAGGCCCAAATAACCATGGATTTGACTTTCATCCTTCATGTGTGTAAGGAAGCGTTAGTAGGACTCATCCTCGGTTATATTTGTGAGTTGATGTTCGTAGCTGTTCAGGTCGCTGGTGGTCTGATGGACATGCAGATGGGACTAGCAATGGCCAACGTAATTGACCCGAGGACGGGTGCATACGTACCGATCACGGGTAACTTCAAAAACATCCTAGCCATTCTCTACTTTTTCAGTATTAATGGGCATCACATGCTCATAAGGGGAGTCATCAAAAGCTACGAGGCGATCCCGGTTGAAGCGGTATGGGCAGCATTCGGCAGTGAGCAAGTCATGATGACTGCTGTCAAAGTCTTTCAAAACATGTTTCTTAGTGCATTTATGATGGCGGCTCCGATCGTCGTGGCGTTATTCCTCGTGGATCTCTCCCTTGGGATCATCGCTAAATCTGTACCGCAATTTAATATTTTCGTAGTAGGTTTACCGATTAAATTGCTCGCAGGATTTCTGTTATTGATTGTGGTGATGCCCGCTTTCCTGTTGACCTTGAACGGATTATTTGAAAGTATGTTCCGGGCACTCGCAGAAATGATGAAAATGCTCGGAGGCACACCATGAAGCAGATCAGGTTTCATTATCCGATAGACTTGCAATTTTTCAATGGGGAAAAAACTGAAAAAGCGACACCGAAGAAAAAAGACGATGCGAGAAAAAAAGGACAGGTTGCCAAGAGTCAGGATTTGTCCCCGTCGATCGCACTCACTACCTTCTTCTTTCTATTGATCATGCTGGGCTCGAACATGCTAGCGACTTTTCAAAACATCATGCGAGAGTCGTTGATTACCTACACGAGCTGGCAGGTAAATGAAGAGAATCTGAAACTCATGGTGTCGCAACTTGCTTTTGAAGCATTCAAAATAGTAGGTCCTGTATTAGGGGCTTCATTGCTCGTCGCTTTTGCCGTGAATTACATGCAGGTCGGTTGGTTAATTTCTACAGAACCCCTTCAGATGAAGCTGGAAAAATTAAATCCGATTGAAGGCGCAAAACGCATTTTTTCCTTACGTTCCATCGTGGAACTGCTCAAATCTTTATTAAAAATCAGTGCTGGAATTTTCGTTGCCTATTCGATTTTATGGAACACCAAAGATCAGGTGGTGCAGCTTTCTCTGAAGTCTTTGGGAGCGGTTCTATCATTTACGGCGGGCGAGGTCGCCAAGCTAGGAATCTACCTCGGATTACTGCTGTTTGTCTTAGCGGTGTTGGATTACGCCTATCAGCGCTATGAACACGAGAAAAATCTACGGATGTCCAAACAAGACCTGAAAGATGAACACAAGCAGGCAGAAGGGGATCCGCTGATTAAAGGAAAGATTCGTGAGCGACAACGCAGCATGGCAATCCGACGAATGATGCAAGAGCTGCCAAAAGCAGATGTGATTATTACCAACCCGACGCACTTTGCCGTTGCTATCCGTTATGACGTCAGTGCCATGAGCGCTCCAACGGTAGTAGCCAAAGGGCAAGACTATCTCGCTTTAAAAATCAGAGAAGTGGCCAAAAAACACCGGATCGTTACGATGGAAAACAAGCCCTTGGCCAGGGCTCTCTATAGTCAGGTTGAGATTGGACAGCAAATTCCCGAAGAGTTGTTTAAAGCGGTAGCGGAAGTTCTCGCGTACGTGTACAAGCTGCAGGGGAAAGCGAAATAAGAGAAAGGAGGATGAACAGTGGGATTCAAGTTCAAGGAAATAGGTACGATCCTATTCGTCATAAGCATTGTGGTCATGATGGTGATCCCACTCCCTTCACAACTGCTTGACTTGCTTTTAATTCTCAATATCTCCCTTGCGTTGACGATTTTGCTTGTGTCCATGTACACAAAGGAAACGTTGGAGTTTTCCATTTTCCCCACGGTCCTGCTCATTACTACGCTTTTTCGCCTGGCTTTGAATGTATCCACGACGAGGAACATTCTTTCTCACGGAGAAGGCGGCAAAGTGATTGAAACCTTTGGGGATTTTGTCGTTGGTGGTAACCAAGTCGTTGGTTTCGTTGTGTTTCTTATCTTGATTATCATCCAGTTTATCGTCATCACGAAAGGTTCCGAGCGTGTGGCAGAGGTAGCAGCCCGCTTTACGTTGGATGCGATGCCAGGGAAGCAGATGAGTATTGATGCGGATCTAAACGCAGGGATGATTACGGAAGCAGAAGCGCGAGCACGACGGAAGAAAATTGAGAATGAAGCAGACTTTTACGGAGCAATGGATGGTGCTAGTAAATTCGTAAAAGGGGATGCCATCGCCGGAATTATTATCTTTATCGTAAATATCATCGGAGGATTTATCATCGGGATGCTCGTCCATGATATGGACTTTGCTGAATCAGCCTCCAAATTTACAACGATGTCGGTAGGGGATGCGCTTGTTAGCCAAATTCCGGCCCTGTTGATTTCGACAGCAGCTGGTATTATCGTGACACGCTCCACCTCCGGAGAAGGGCTCGGAGAAGACATCGTCAAGCAGATGTTCAACTTTCCACGACTGTTGTATATCGTTTCCGGATGTATGCTCTTGTTGGGGCTCTTTACTCCGATTGGCTTGTTGCCAGTACTCCCGGTAGCCGGAATTTTAGGCTTCGCAGCTTGGAAACTGAACAAGAAACAACGAATTGAGATGCTCGAATCCGCCGACAAGGTTGAAGAACAACAGATCGAAGAAGTGCGTAGCCCAGAAAGCGTGGTCAATCTGTTGCAGGTCGATCCGATCGAATTCGAATTTGGCTACGGCTTGATCCCGTTGGCAGATGTCAAACAGGGCGGTGACTTACTCGATCGCGTCATTATGATTCGTCGTCAAATTGCCTTGGAAATGGGAATTGTCGTTCCAGTTATCCGCATTCGGGATAACATCCAGCTCCGTCCGAATGAGTACATGATCAAGATCAAAGGCAATCAGGTAGCTAAAGGGGAAATCATGCTTGATCACTACCTGGCAATGAGCCCTGGGATTGAAGATGACTCCATTGTTGGGATAGAAACAGTAGAACCTGCGTTTGGATTACCTGCTTTATGGGTAACAGAAGAGAATAAGGAGATTGCCGAGTTGTCTGGTTATACGGTAGTCGACCCACCTTCAGTCGTAGCCACACATTTGACCGAGATCATTAAGCGTCACGCACACGAACTACTAGGCCGTCAGGAAACGCGTGCACTGATCGACAATGTGAGAGAGACGGCACCGGTGCTGGTGGACGAGCTCATACCAGGATCTCTGTCTATCGGCGATGTGCAGAAGGTGCTACAAAAGTTGCTGCGGGAAAAAGTATCGGTACGCAACTTGAATGTCATACTCGAGGCTTTGGCGGACCATGCTTTGTACACCAAAGATCCGGAAGTTTTGACAGAGTACGTCAGACAGGCCATGTCGAGGCAGATCACTCTTCAGTTTACAGAACCTGGACAACCGCTTCGAGTACTGACCGCGGGTGCCGGTCTGGAGAAAGCAATCTCCGAACACGTCGAGCAATCTGAGCAAGGCAGCTATTTGGCGATGGATCCAGAAACGTCTCAGCGGATCTACCAGATGATGTCTGCAGAAGTAGGGAAAATGATCAACTCGGGACAACAGCCGATCATCCTTTCTTCTCCAGCCATTCGGATGTATCTACGTCAATTGCTGGATCGGATGATGCCAGATGTACCCGTTTTGTCATACAGCGAGTTGGAGCCACATGTTGAAGTGCAAAGCGTAGGGATGGTGAACATTTCGTGAGAGTGAAGCGTTACATAGTCGATTCAATGCCAGAAGCACTGGACAAGATCAGAGCGGATTTAGGAAAGGATGCCGTCATTTTAAATTCCAAGCCTGTTAAAACAGGTGGAATGTTTGGGATGTTTGGCAAGATGCGGATCGAAGTGATTGCTGCAGTAGATGAAAAGGCATCTGAGAACGAGAAAACTCAGAGGTCCAGTATGAATCGACAAATGGACGCTACCACTCGACCACAGGCCGGGACTTATACGGCGAAACAAGCGTATCGAAATGCTGCTGTCCCACAACGCATGAAGACGGAGAGTGCGGTTGCTGTAGAAGAACGTGAGCCCTCCCCGGACGTTGTATCCCAGGAACCGAAAAGAGATTACGCAACTCGTGAGGCTGCTCCGGCTAACGCTTTGAACGAAAGGCCGAAGCAGCCTGAACCTCCTATTCAAACTTCCAGACAAGTTGAGAATCAGACGGGAACGACTGGCACAGATGAATTGGCGAGTGAAGTAAGAGGGATGCGTCAGATGTTCCAGAAGCTTCTTGTTCATGACTTGAGTCAGCAGCTCCCGGAGGCTTTTCAAGTCATTCGCACACGACTTTTGGATCAAGGAGTTACCGAAGAAGTCACTGCGGAAATCTTGAAAAAGTTGATGGAGAAGACGGATGCAGGTCATCAATGTCAGGTGGAAGAAGCGCGTGATGCTTGCCGAGAGATCATCACCGGAATGCTCGCTGCAAACGCTCAGACATCTGTGAGGCTGGAACGATCCGTGCAGTACGCTTTTTTCTTTGGACCAACAGGAGTGGGAAAAACCACGACGATCGCAAAAATGGCTGCCAACAGTATGTTGAAAGAAAAAAGAAGAATTGGCTTCATCACTGCGGATACGTATCGAATGGCAGCTGTCGAGCAATTGAAAACGTATGCGAACATTCTCAATGTCCCGATGGAAGTCGTGTTTCAGCCGAAAGAAATGGTCACCGCGATGGAACGCTTGAGCGACTGCGACCTGATCTTTGTTGACACGGCTGGGCGTAATTTCCGCAATGACGAATACGTGCAGGGGATACGGGAACTCGTCGAGCAAGGGACAAATAGCGTGAATTACCTGGTGCTCAGTTTAACTTCCAAATACACCGATATGAAGGCCATCATCCAGAACTTTTCGGATGTACCTGTCAAGCAAGTGATCTTTACGAAGGCGGATGAGACACAGAGCTTCGGTACCATGTTGAACGTTTCGGAAGAGATGAAACTGGCTCTCTCCTATATCACGACTGGTCAAAATGTTCCGGATGATATTGTCGTAGCGACACCTACGCTCGTTTCATCCATGGTAGTGGGAGACTGAATGAATGCGTGATCAAGCTGAACAACTCCGCCAACGTATACAACAGAGCGCCCAGAAGCGCCCGACAAAACTCGTAACCGTCACCAGTGGAAAAGGCGGGGTAGGGAAGTCTAATTTCAGTCTCAACTTCGGCCTTGGATTGATTGAAAGAGGACATAAGGCAATCTTATTCGATGTGGACCTAGGCCTCGCCAATCTGGATGTCTTAATGGGTATTACCCCCAAAAAGCATTTGTTCCATCTGTTAGAACCAGATAAGACGGTATGGGACATCATGGAGCAAGGACCCGGGCAATTGGAATTTATTGCTGGTGGGTCAGGTTTTACGCAGATCATGCAATTGGATGATGAAAAGCTTAACCTTTTGTTTAGCAAGCTGGATCCACTGCAAGGGTACGCGGATACGATTATTTTTGATACAGGAGCGGGCTTGTCCAAAGAATCCCTGCACTTCATGCTGTCCTCGGACGAAGTGATTGTCGTGACAACACCTGAACCACCTGCAATCACAGATGCGTACGCCGTTATCAAAATGCTGCACTCTCGTAATCCTGTTGTAAAGATTCGACTGGTAATCAACAGGGCGACATCTGAACGAGAAGGGAAAATGACTGCCGACAAGCTCGCGATGGTGGCAAAACGCTTTCTTGGCATGGAGATTCATTCGTTAGGGTTTGTCTCGGATGATTCCCATGTATCCAAAGCAGTGAAGCAGCAGCGTCCTTTTCTACTTACATATCCGCAATCGCTAGCCTCTCGGAGCATTCGGAATTTAGTTGGGCGGTATTTGGAGAGTTCCATAAAATCAGATATCCCGGCGAATGGTCTCAAAGGATTCCTAGCGAGGCTGAAACACTTCATTCGATAAGTCAACAGGGTGTAAGGAAGGGAGCGACTTTGCATTGAGTAAAATTCGAGTTCTTGTCACAGATGATTCTGCATTCATGAGAAAAGTTATTTCCGACATTTTATCGACAGATCCAGATATCGAAGTCATTGATCGAGCAAGAAACGGACTCGAGTGTATTGAAAAATGCAAGCAACTGAATCCGGACGTCCTCACGTTGGATATTGAAATGCCCGTCATGGACGGACTGACAGCGTTGAAGTCATTGATGAGAGATCATCCCTTGCCGATCGTAATGTTGAGTAGCCTGACGAGAGAGGGAGCGGATGCAACCATTCAAGCGTTGGAATTGGGCGCGTTCGACTTTGTAACCAAACCGTCAGGACCGATATCGCTTGATATACATAAAGTTGGCGATCGTTTGATTGAACGGGTAAAAGCGGCCTATCTCACAAAAGGTCGCTTGCAACGACAATCCGCTATTCAGAATACGATCAAGCCACTAGAGTCGGATCCATTGCAACCAGTTAAGCCGGTTGCTCCTGTACCTGTAACGACAGTAGCGACACCGACTGTTATCGAGCGGGCATTGCCACCGAGAAGGATCGGCATTGCAAAGCCAAGACTGGTGACTTTGGGAACTTCTACTGGTGGACCAAAAGCACTGCAAATCGTTTTGACAGCTATACCAGCTGATTTTCCTGCTCCAATCGCTGTGGTTCAACACATGCCTGCCGGCTTTACCAAATCGTTGGCGCAGCGACTGAATACGTTGTCGAAAATCCACGTAACTGAGGTCGAGGATGGACAAGTATTGGAGCCAGGGACGGCCTATATTGCACCTGGAGGCTTTCATTTTGAAGTTCGGCAAGTGAACGGCCGATTGCAGGCTCATCTGCATCAGGAGGAGCCGCGCGGAGGCCATCGTCCTTCTGTCGACGTTTTATTTGAATCAGTCAGTCGATTGACAAATGTAGACAAATGGGCAATTATCATGACAGGCATGGGAAATGATGGGACAAAAGGTCTAAAAATGATGAAAGAACTCGGGACTGTTACGAGTATTGTCGAAGATGAGTCGACTTGTGTCGTATACGGAATGCCCCGTTCAGCCGTTCATGCAGGCCTGGCAGACAAAGTAGCCCCTGTTGATAAAATTCCAGAGCTGTTGTGCAAGCTCGTGCACTGATTTTGGGAGGTGGATCACCGATGGATATGAATCAGTATTTGGACATGTTTATCGAAGAATCGAAAGAACATTTGCAAGCAATCAATGCAAATCTGCTCCTGTTGGAAAATGATCCCGGCAACATTACACATGTAAAGGAAATTTTCCGCTCTGCTCATACCCTCAAAGGGATGTCGGCGACCATGGGTTTTGAAGACATGGCGAGTCTAACGCACGAAGCAGAAAATGTGTTAGACCTCATTCGCAACCAAAAGCTGACGATTAACAGCGACATCATGGACGTGATTTTCCATAGCGTCGATTTGATCGAGGGCATGGTGATCGACATTACCGAAGGCGGAGATGGGTCTGCAGATGTTTCGATTCCGGTAAAAAAATTGCGATCGATCGTTGCTGGTGATTTTAGCGCCGAGCTGGAAATCGCTGCGGCCGTAGCCGTTGAGGAAGAAGCTCCGGTAGTGGAGCAGGCAGTAGTCGGGGAAAATGAGCTGGATGACTACGCTCTGATGGTCTTGAAACAATCCAAAGAGCTAGGCAATCAATTGATGTGGATCAAGGTTACGTTGAATGAAAATTGCCTGCTCAAAGCGGCTCGTGCCTATATGGTATTCGATCAGCTGGAATCGATGGGTGAAGTCATCAAGACTAAGCCGACTGTAGAAGACATCGAGAACGAACGCTTCGAGACCTCATTCGAGATTGCTTATGTAACGATGCAGTCCGAGGAAAAAATTCGCAATACGATTTTAAACATTTCTGAGACTCATGATGTAAAGATTGATCCAATTCAACTGAAAGAAGCATCGGCTCCAGCACCAGTGGTTGCAGTGCCTTCTGAGTCAGCTTCTGAAGTGAAAAAAGCACCAGAGGTACAGCAAGCGACGGCACGTAAGCAAGCAGCCGGTGGTAAAACGATCCGCGTAGATATCGATCGTCTGGATATTCTGATGAATCTGTTTAGCGAGCTTGTTATCGATCGTGGTCGACTGGAGCAGTTGGCCAAAGAAATTGGCAAAAGTGAGCTGCATGAAACGGTTGAACACATGAGTCGCATCAGTGGAGATCTGCAGAATATCATTTTGACTATGCGAATGGTCCCAGTCGAACAAGTTTTCAATCGCTTCCCACGTATGATTCGCGATTTACAAAAAGATTTGAACAAGAAAGTCAATCTCGAAATCATCGGTGCGGAAACAGAGCTGGATCGTACGGTGATCGATGAAATCGGTGATCCTCTCAATCACTTGCTCCGCAATTCTCTCGACCATGGTATCGAGTCACCTGCTGATAGGAAGAAAGCAGGAAAGCCAGAAGAAGGGACCATTGTCCTGCGCGCATACCACAGTGGGAACCACGTCTTTATTGAAGTAAAAGACGATGGGGCAGGTATCAACAAGGAACGAGTGCTGAAAAAAGCAATCGAGCGAGGGATCGTGAACCCTGCAAATGCGGACAGCATGAGTGACAAGCAAATCCACGAATTGTTGTTTGCGGCTGGCTTTAGCACAGCTGAAGTCATCTCGGATATCTCCGGAAGAGGCGTCGGTCTGGATGTCGTAAAATCAAAGATCGAATCGCTTGGTGGCAGTGTCGGAGTTGATTCCGTACGCGGTCAAGGCACGACATTCTTGATCCAGCTTCCACTTACACTCTCTATTATTTCTGCCATGCTCGTTCAAGTGCAGGATGAGAAATATGCAGTTCCGCTGAGCTCGATTATCGAGACGGCCGTATTCAAGAAAGATCAGATCATGATGGCTCATCGCCAAAAAGTGATCGACTTCCGAGGACGAGTTGTCCCGCTTGTATCCCTTCAAGACATATTCCAAGTGCCTGTGAGTGATGCGGCAGTCGATGAAGATGAAGTTGCTGTCATCATCGTACGAAAAGGAGAAAAGATGGCTGGACTGGTCGTCGATTCCTTCATCGGTCAACAGGAAATCGTACTGAAATCCTTAGGCAAGTATCTGGTTAATGTTTTCGCCATCTCCGGTGCAACGATCCTAGGAGACGGTCAAGTAGCACTCATTATCGATTGCAATGCACTGATCAAGTAAAAGAGGAGGGGCAGCCACATGCTCGAGCACAAGGAAATCGTAGGCGAAGTGAAAGTGATTGTCTTTCGTTTAAAAGATGAAGAGTACGGAGTCGAAGTCAACCAGGTCAAATCGATCGAAAAACTGGAACACATTACACGTGTTCCGCGAACGCCGAAGTTTGTGAAAGGGGTAATCAACCTGCGTGGAGTTGTGACCCCGATCATCGATTTGCGTAACCGTTTTGAGTTGGAAGAGAGCGTCTACTCCGAATCGACACGTATCATTATCGTGGCGGTGGGAGAGCTGGAAGTAGGCTTGATTGTAGATGCTGCCAACGACGTAATTGATATCGCGGTAGACGCGATCGAACCACCGCCAGAAGTAGTTGGCGGAGTAGAGGCAGCCTATCTGCGCGGCGTTGCCAAGCTGGACAAGCGTCTCTTGATTCTCTTGAATCTCGATAAAGTGTTGAGTACAGAAGAAATCAAGCAATTGGACGCAATTGAGGGGTAAGAAAATGGGCTACTTTACGAAGTTTGGAGATTTCCAGTTTGACGTACTGCGAGAAATTGGGAATATTGGAGCGGGACATGCAGCCACCGCCCTCTCTAAACTCATGCAAAAAGAAATCGATATGAAAGTGCCGCAGGTCAGCATTATTCCTTTCGATGAAGTGGCGGATTGTGTGGGTGGGGCTGAGACAGTTGTCGTGACGGTTTTCCTCCGTGTAGAAGGCGACAGCCCCGGGAATATGTTCTTTATTCTTGATATGGATTCAGCCAAGCATATACTGCAGCAAATCACAGGGATCGAAAAGGATGTGCATGAATGGGAAGAGCTTGAGATTTCGGCTTTGCACGAAATCGGGAATATCTTGACAGGCTCTTACCTTTCATCGCTTGCTGATTTTACCCAATTGAATTTGCAGCCATCGGTACCTGCTTTGGCAGTAGACATGGCGGGTGCCATTCTCAGTTATGGTTTGATTGCTCTTGGACAGGCAGGCGATTTCGCACTCACGATTGACACAGCATTCTTTGAGGGAAATGAACAAGTGAAAGGGAACTTCTTTTTGATTCCTGATCCCGATTCCCTCCCCATTCTATTTCGTTCACTAGGAGTTCCTTTCGATGGAGATAATTAAGATTGGTATGGCCGATCTCGGTGTGGCAAAACCGACGAGCCGACTGCGTACTACTGGCCTTGGCTCTTGCGTAGGGGTCGTGCTCTACGACAATATTCATAAAATTGCTGGAATGGCTCATGTCATGCTACCAGAATCATCTCTGGCAAAGGGCGGGGAACTGACAGTAGGGAAATATGCAGACACGGCTATTCCATATCTGATCAATCAGATGGAGCGAGCGGGTGCTTCCACCCGTCATATCGTGGCGAAACTTGCTGGAGGAGCACAAATGTTCGCGTTTCTCGGAAGCACTGATACGATGCGGATTGGTCCGAGGAATGTGGATGCATGTAAATTGGCTTTGAAGGACGCGCAGATAAAAATAGTGGCCGAAGATACAGGGGGTAACTGTGGTCGGACAATAGAGATGGATGCCACAAACGGCGTGCTTCAAATCCGAACTGTAAATCAAGGTGTGAAGGAAGTATAGGGATGATAGGAACCATTTGGATTAATTCTGGCTTGGGACTTCTCGCTTTTGTTGTCACGCTTGCGACGGCATGGGCGAGCAACGTCTGGCTTGTTTCACTGGAACGAGCAGGTGTCGCATTCATTATATTTTTCCTCGCCGCTTTTCCTATCCGTTGGGTTCTCACCAAGGTGACACATAACGCTTCTCTTCCTTCCGTAAAAGAAGGAGAAGTTGCTCTTCATGAAAGGAGTACTTCTCCTCTAGAGGGAAAAGAGGATAGGCAGGCAGACGAGAACACGGAATCATTCTCTCCCCTTTCTATTTCCCAAATGGAGAGAATTCGTCCGATTGAGGATCCCACCACTGTTGCAGAGGTCGTTAGGCGCTTAACAGATGAGTAAAGGCTGGTGACTAATTCGTGGCACGGCTAACCATTCAAGAGAAGGCAAAAGAATTCGATAAATGGGTCATGTGGAAGCAAGAGGGCAGTCGCGAGGCAGAAATCGATCTGATCACACGGTTTTTGCCACTCGTGGACAAAGTGGCCAACCGTTTGGCGATCAACCTACCAGCCAACGTGGACAAAGATGACTTGATCAGTTATGGCCGCTTCGGGCTGCTGGACGCATTGGCCAAGTTTGACCATACACGTGGCTTGCAATTCGAGACGTACGCGATGTGGCGTATTCGTGGTGCCATGATTGACGGATTGCGTGAAAATGACTGGATCCCTCGTACTGTTCGAGACAAGGCCAAAAAAATCGAAGAAGCATACACAACATTGGAACAGCAAATGCTGCGAATGCCCACCGATCAAGAGGTAGCGGAGTACTTGGGGATTAGTGAGAAAGACCTTCAACAGGTGTTTTTTGAGACCTCTCTGGCGACGATGGTGTCTATCGACGAAGCAGTCGGTGATGAAGATGAGCAGAAAACAGCACGGCATTCATACATCGTAGATGAATTGACCCCGCGACCTGAAAATGTGGCGGAGGTTACTAGCCTGAAGGAAGTGCTGGTCACTGTTATCGATAAGCTCCCTGAAAAAGAAAGACTCGTCGTTTCCCTGTTTTACTTCGACGAGATGACCTTATCGGAAATCGCTGAGATCATGGGCCTATCACCTTCACGCATTTCCCAGCTCCATTCCAAGGCTCTTTTCCGTCTTCGTTCTGCGTTGTCCAGGTGGAAGTCGCAATTGATGTAGAGTAAAAGTACCCAATGGTTTAAGGGGGTTAGAAGTTTGGAAGAGATCGGGAAATATCGATTAGAGGTAAAGCTGTCTGCAGACAAATTGGAAGCGGGGATCCTACTTCGAGTAGATGAGGAGGATCTTGACACCCTTTTACTCAGGGAAGAGGACATTTACAAGGAACTGCAAAAACAAAGAGTCACGTTTGGAATCTTGGACAATGTAATCAGAGACATGTGTGCCTTGCCGAGAAAGTATGCCAATGCACAGGCGACCATTGCCCGAGGTATTCAACCAATCCCAGGGAAGGATGGCTCGATGGAGTATCCGTATCTGGATGCCGTGCAAGATGGCAATGGCCCCAAAGAGCTGGAAGATGGTCGAGTCGATTTTTACAACGTGACGGTGATTCCGAATGTAGCCAAAGGACAGCTGCTGGCTCGCAGGATTCCTGCAGATCATGGTCAACCGGGTACAGCTGTTACCGGAGAGCCCATCGCTCCCAAAGCCGGCAAAGAAGTGATCATTAAGCCTGGAAAAAACGTGGTGCATAATCAGGAGAGAACCATGATTTATGCCGCTATCGATGGACAAGTATCGTTCACGGATCAGGATAAGATGAACGTCTTCCCCGTTTTTGAAGTAAATGGAGACGTAGACTTTGGTGTAGGCAACATCGACTTTGTGGGAACGGTGGTCATTCGCGGGAACGTCTTGAATGGTTTTCGTGTAAAAGCATCAGGAGATATTCGTGTATTGGGGAGCGTAGAGGGCGCTGAGCTCCACGCGGAAGGTTCAATCGAAATCAAAAGCGGAATCGTAGCTCAGGACAAAGGTTCTATCGTGGCAGGACAAAACATCCGGACTTCCTTTATTCAGAATGCGAATGTGACTGCTGGTAATCAAGTAATCGTCTCACAAAGTATTATGTTTTCTACGGTTCGTGCAGGGAAACAAATTATTTGCAAAGGCGCGAAAGGCATTATTATTGGCGGTGTTTTACAAGCAGGGGAGAAGATTGCTGCACGCGTATTTGGAAATTCCAGCGCCACTCCCACTGTTTTAGAAGTCGGAGTTAAACCGGAACTCCGTCAAGAATTGGTCCAAATTCAGAAAGAACTGCAACTAGTGTACGAAAATTTGCGCAAAACGGACCAAGGTCTAAGTGTCATGAATCAGATTCTGCAAACAAGTGGCGAGTTGCCAGCAGATAAACGGATGCTGCAAATCAAGCTAACGAACACCCGATTGGTTTTGGAAAAGGAATGCAAGTCTCTGGAGACACGCAAGAAAGACGTAGAAACCGAACTAAAAGGTGAGGGACCTGCGGCTATCGAAGCGTATCACGTCATGTATCCGGGTATTAAAATGACATTTGGTAAGCTCGTTCACTTCATAAAACACGAGTATGCACGGACGCGATTCGTCGTAATGGAAGGCGAGATCAGTACAGCGACGCTCATATAAAATACAGGTCCAGTAACATCTTGTACAAGGGAGTTGGGCTGCGATGAGTTTGAAGACGGTAGAATTGCAAGTCGCGTTGCCGCGTACGCTAGAAGTTAGCCGAATTCAGGAGCATCAACAGCAGCGTACTGTACATGAGCAGCAATCGCTGATCAATGAGAGGAACCTTCACGATCAACAGATGCGTCAACGGCCTCTCGATATCGAGCATACCGAAAAAAATCAGATCCGGGAGCGGGAGAAGAAACAAAAAAAGAACCAGAAAGATTCCGCAGCGTTTGCCTCTTCTGAAGGAGGAGACATGACCGGTGAAGCAAAAACAACCCTTCCTGTATCGATGAGAGATCCCTTACGCGGGCGTATGATTGATATATCTTTGTAATATCGGAAAAAAGACAAGCCAGAAGCAAAGGTGGCTAACATGGACGTAGTGTATCTCATCTTGATCGGTGTGGGAGTACTGAGTATGGTTATTGCTTTGTTCATAAAGGCAAAGCCAGCAGGTGATTTCGACACGATGTTACCGACACATCGCACCACGGACAAGGCAGAGCTAGAGAAGGCTCTGCAGCATATGGGTAGACAAATTAAGCAGGAAAAGGACTGGATGCAGAAACAACTCGACCAGTCTCACGAAGAGCTTCTAATAGAAGTAAAAGATCTAAGACAGCGTTTGGAGCAGCTGGAAAACGGGCGAGGCGTGCAACAAATACAACAAGTCCGTGAGAACGTACAGCACGAGGCAGCGATTGAAAAGCTTGATCCCAAGGAAGAAGACGTGCTGGTACTGCGTGAAAGATATCGCAGAGTCTTTGAATTGCAGCGAGAAGGGCTATCCCTTGATGAAATCGCCAAACGTCTGGGAGCAGGGCGTGGGGAAATCGACCTGATCTTTGCATTGGCTGCGAAGAACGAAAGAGGTATGGCAGATGCGTAAACGGGAGCTGTTATTAGGTTTCGGAGCGGGAATGATCGTAGCTGCCGCTATAACGGGCTGGTTTCAAGCAAAGCAGGTGCCTTCTTCGACGAGGGCTCTTTCGTCTGACCAGATTAAAAATGCCGCAAAGGAATTACAAATGGTTGTTTTGACAAAAGAAGAATATGAGCAGTGGCAGCAGGAGAAGAAAGTGAATGTAAAGCCTGCACCAGCACCACCGAAAGCACCTACAAAGCCACAAGCCCCATTATCGAAGCAGACAAGCACGCCGCATGTCTCAGCCGCGGAGACAAAGGAAACCACCGAGAAGACATCGACACACGAGAATGCAGCTACTGTTACACCGACACCTGCCCAAAATCCAGCTCCTCCTTCTGTAGAGATACCGCAGATTGAAAAGCAGGTTTCCTTTACCGTACCTTATAAAGCAACGGCAGAAGGTGTGGCAAAGCAACTTGTGCAAGCGGGAATCTTACCGACTGACAACAAGTTTGTCGACGAATTACGGAATCAGGACAAACTCAATCGAATCCGGGTGGGGACCTATCAAATATCTACACCTGCGACAGAAGCACAAATCGTCAAACTCATTACGACACCGCCGAAGAAGTGAGGCGGTATTTTTTTGCGAAAATAATGGAATCTGTTTGTTGCAATTGAAAGTTCCATATGATATATTCATTTACGGTGTTGAAATCGCACGTCCACCAATTCCAGCAACGGTGCTGCCTCAGGCAGATTTGTCTGGAACATGCGGTGTGGCGGAGGTACTCATCAAAAAACCACTTTTAAGGAGGTGTGAAATATGGCAGTAATTTCGATGAAACAACTCCTCGAGGCTGGTGTTCACTTTGGTCACCAAACTCGTCGTTGGAACCCGAAAATGGCTCGCTATATCTTCACCGAACGTAACGGAATCTACATTATCGACCTGCAAAAAACCGTAAAAAAAGTTGAGGAAGCGTACAACTTCGTACGTGAACTCTCTCAAAACGGCGGTAAAGTGCTCTTCGTTGGTACGAAGAAACAAGCACAAGAATCCGTTAAGGAAGAAGCAGAACGTACAGGTCACTACTTCATCAACCAACGTTGGTTGGGTGGTACCTTGACTAACTTCACTACCATCAAAAAGCGTACTTCTCGCTTGGCTGAGCTGAAACGCATGGAAGAAGATGGTACGTTTGAAGTATTGCCGAAGAAGGAAGTAATTGTTCTTCGCAAAGAAATGGATCGCCTGGAGAAATTCCTCGGCGGTATCGCTCACATGGATCAACTGCCGGACGCTCTGTTCGTCATCGACCCACGCAAAGAGCGCATCGCTGTTGCAGAAGCTCGCAAACTGGGTATCCCAATCGTTGCAATCGTAGATACTAACTGCGATCCAGACGAGATTGATTATGTAATCCCAGGTAACGACGACGCAATTCGCGCTGTAAAACTGCTGACTGCTAAAATGGCAGATGCCCTGCAAGAAGGCAACCAAGGCGGAGAGCAAGCCACAACAACTGCGTAAGCAAGTGTAAGAGGGTGGACTGAGGGTGTCAGAACCCCCCGTCCATCCTTTTTTACTGAATCAGAATGCAATAGAAGTAACCAAAACGATACTTAGAACGTAACTTTCCAAGGAGGTTAACTCAATGGCAATTAATGCACAGACAGTTAAAGAACTGCGTGAGCGTACAGGTGCAGGTATGATGGATTGCAAACGCGCGCTGGAAGAAACAAACGGCGACATGGAAAAAGCAATTGACTTGCTCCGCGAACGCGGTATTGCGAAAGCGGCGAAAAAATCCGGCCGTATCGCAGCTGAAGGTCTGACAGCGACTGCAGTTTCTGGTAACGTAGCAGCTGTTGTAGAAGTAAACTGCGAAACAGACTTCGTTGCGAAAAACCCTGAGTTCCAAACACTCGTGAAAGACATTGCAGAACACGTTGTTTCCCAACGTCCTGCTACTGTTGAAGAAGCACTGGAGCAACCATTCAAAGGTGAAGGCGAAACCTTGGCTCACGTGATCAACGAGAAAATCTCCACAATCGGTGAAAACATCTCCTTCCGTCGTTTCTTCGTTTCCGAGAAGTCCGACAATGGCGCTTTCGGTGCTTACCTCCATATGGGTGGCCGCATCGGTGTTCTGGTTACACTGGAAGGCACTCAAAACGATGGCCTGGCAAGAGACCTGGGAATGCACGCTGCAGCGTCTAACCCACGCTTTGCAAACCGTGAAGAAGTTTCCGCAGACGAGATCGAACGCGAGCGTGAAGTTCTGAAAAACCAAGCACTGGCTGAAGGCAAACCTGCTAACATCGTTGAGAAAATGGTTGAAGGTCGTCTCTCCAAGTTCTTCGAAGAGTACGTACTGGTTGAACAACCATTTGTTAAAGACCCAGACAAGAAAGTATCTGCTCTGTTGAAAGAAGCGGGCGCTACCTTGAAAGAATTCGCTCGTTTCCAAGTGGGCGAAGGTATCGAGAAAAAGCAAGAAGACTTTGCAGCTGAAGTAATGGCGCAAGTGAATAAACAATAATAAGGATATAGGGAACACCTCCGTGTTCCCTATTTTCAAAGCGAGAGTTTCACTTCATGTGAAACTCTCCTGTACGTAAAAAGCAATGTGCAGCTTTCCTGGCGGGATCCCCGAGACACTTGGTGTTATCCAAGTTTGTAAATCAGAAGGAATGCCGACAATGCACAGAGAATGATTCATGAATGGAGGCCGTTTCACATGCCACTTCCTGCCTATAAACGGGTTGTGTTAAAGTTGAGTGGGGAAGCACTGGCGGGAGACTTGGGGTACGGTATTGACCCTAAAGTGATTTTCTCCGTCGCTAACCAGATCAAGGAAATCGTAGAATTGGGAGTACAAGTCGCAGTAGTCGTCGGGGGAGGAAACATCTGGCGCGGACTTTCCGGCGCATCCAAAGGTATGGATCGGGCAACCGCCGATTACATGGGCATGCTGGCCACGATTATGAACTCACTCGCCTTGCAGGATGGGTTGGAACAAGTGAACGTCCCGACTCGTGTACAAACGTCGATTGAGATGAGACAAGTGGCTGAACCATACATACGCCGACGGGCGATTCGTCATTTGGAAAAAATGCGTGTCGTCATATTCGCTGCGGGTACTGGAAACCCTTATTTCTCTACGGATACAACGGCAGCCTTGCGCGCAGCCGAGATCGAAGCTGAAGTGATTCTAATGGCGAAAAACAAAGTGGACGGCGTATATTCCGCAGACCCAAGCCTGGATCCAACTGCAGAAAAATATGATCGTTTGACTTTCCTGGAAGTCCTGAATAAAGGGCTGGGCGTCATGGATTCAACGGCATCGAGCCTGTGCATGGACAACAGTATTCCACTGATCGTCTTTAACATCTCCGAAGAAGGCAATATTCGCCGGGCAGTGATGGGCGATAAGATCGGTACTCTTGTAAAGGGGGAATAATGAATGGCACAAACCGTGATTAAAGACATGGATGATCGCATGAACAAAGCGATCGCCAATCTGAAAAGAGACCTGTCCACCTTGCGTGCAGGGCGTGCAAACCCTGCTATGCTGGATCGTGTGATGGTTGATTATTATGGCTCACCAACGCCGATTAGCCAATTGGCAAACGTGAGCGTCCCAGAGCCGCGCATGCTGATCATTCAGCCATGGGACAAAACGGCGCTGAAAGAAATTGACCGTGCCCTGCAGCAATCCGACCTCGGTATCTCTCCGAGCAATGATGGTGTTGTCATTCGTATGGTCATTCCACCACTGACGGAAGAACGCCGTAAGGACTTGGTGAAATTGGCAGGAAAAAGCGGGGAAGAAACGAAAGTTGCGATTCGCAATATCCGCCGCGATGCAAATGATGAAATCAAAAAGCTCGAGAAAGCTGCAACGATTTCTGAAGATGATTCTCGCCGTCATCAGGAAACAGTTCAAAAAACGACGGATAAATTTATTGCAGAAGTCGACAAAATCGTTAAGGATAAAGAGAAAGACATCTTGGAAGTGTAATTCAAGGGAATCCCCCTCACATTGAGGGGGATGTACGTCTATATCTCTCATTACGGGGGAACACTTTATGTTAGAACATCTAGCGCGCAAATGGACCCGAAAAGAAAAACAAACCGTACAGGAAGAAGTGGATCTCTCGGGCAAAATCCCAGAGCACGTGGCAGTCATCATGGACGGGAACGGAAGATGGGCCAGTATGCGCAGTTTACCCCGGGTCGCCGGGCATCGAGCAGGTATGAAAACGGTGAAGAATGTCGTGAAGGCCGCTGATGAAATTGGTGTGCGCTATATTACGATGTACGCTTTTTCCACCGAAAACTGGAAGCGACCACGGGACGAAGTGGATTTTCTCATGAAGCTTCCGCAGGAATTTTTGTCGACAGAATTGGATGAATTAATTGAACGAGATGTACGAATTCGCATGCTGGGTAGCAAGGACGAATTGCCTTCTCACACCTTAAAAGCGCTGCTGGAAGCGGAAGAGCAAACAAGGGACAACCGTGGATTACAACTCAATTTTGCGTTAAACTACGGGGGTCGCGATGAGATTGTCAAAGCGTTTTCAATCATTGCGGAGCAAGTAAAAGCGGGGAAACTCGACCCGAAAGATTTGGATGAAGAAGTCATTTCCCGTTACCTGTATACAAGCGAAATTCCCGACCCAGACCTCTTGATTCGCACTAGTGGAGAGATTCGTTTGAGCAACTTTATGCTTTGGCAATTGGCCTACACGGAAATGTGGTTTACGGATGTGCTTTGGCCTGATTTTACCCGTGAACACTTTTATCAAGCGATTGTGGAGTACCAAGGCCGAGCTCGTCGCTACGGGGCGGTATAGCCGAGAGGTGGAATCTGTTGAAGCAACGAATAGTTACTGGTTTGATTGGTGGAGCAGTCTTTCTGTTTTTGATTTACGCAGGAGGAGCTTGGTATTCACTTTTGGTTCTATTATTGGCTCTTGTTGGCCACTTTGAATTTATGAGGATGGCACGCCTTCAGCCATTCAATGTAGCAGGTATTCTGGGATACGTTTTGATGGTGAGCATCCTTTGGCCATCACTTACTTTTTCCACATGGTTACCCATCAGTACGCCGGATCTGATGATAGCGATACTCTTGCTTTTATTGATTTACTCCGTGCTGCGGAAAAATCAGTTTCATATCGAACACATCGCCCTTACGTTGGTGGGGGCGTTATACATAGGCTTCGGTTTTACTTACATGGCTGCTACCCGCAATCTACCGGACGGATTGATGTTAACGGTGCTGGTCATTCTAGCGATCTGGTCGACCGACTCGGGGGCTTATTTTGTCGGTAAAGCGATTGGCAAGAATAAACTGTGGCCAGAGATTAGCCCAAACAAGACGATCGAGGGGTCGTTGGGAGGTCTCGTTGCTGCAGTCGTTGTGGTACTAGCGGTAAATGCATGGCTAGGAAATTTGAGTATCGTACATGCCCTCATGATTGCTGTTGTCGCAGGAATCGTGGGGCAATTGGGAGATTTGGTTGAATCCGGACTGAAGCGTCATTTTGGGGTAAAAGATTCTGGACAGCTTATACCTGGACACGGGGGAGTGCTCGATCGGTTTGACAGTTTCCTACTTGTCTTTCCGGTTTTGCATCTACTAGGTATCGTCTGAGACCTGGCGCATAAAGAAATATAGAGGGTGAAATCATTGAAACAAATAGCACTCTTGGGTTCCACAGGTTCAGTCGGAACGAGTACCCTGAATGTGGTCGAACAGAATCCAGAGGAGTTTTCGGTTGTCGCGATGGCGGCAGGAACCAATGTGGACTTGCTGACAGAACAAGTCAAGAAGTTCAGGCCACAGCTTGTCTCCGTCGGAAATGAACAGGCTGCCACTGCCCTGCAGAATCAACTCGGGGGACAGGTAAAACCTCAGATCGTATACGGGTCTGAGGGATTGGAACTGGTAGCTCGCCATGAAGCTGCTAACTTCGTCATGACCGCAATTGTAGGCAGTGTGGGCGTCGCTCCCACATTGGCTGCCATTGAAGCGGGAAAAACGATTGGCTTGGCTAACAAAGAAACACTCGTTAGCGCTGGACCAGTTGTGATGAAGGCTGCGAGGGAAAAAGGGGTGGAGATCATCCCCGTCGACAGTGAGCACTCTGCTGTTTTTCAGTGTTTGCAAGGCGAGCGCAGTGCAGATGTAGCCCGTATCATTTTGACCGCCTCTGGAGGGTCTTTTCGTCATTTACAGAGGGAAGACTTAGAACAAGTGACTGTTGCCCAAGCCTTGGCTCATCCGAACTGGAGCATGGGAGCGAAAATCACCATCGATTCGGCTACGATGATGAACAAAGGATTCGAGGTGATCGAAGCCCACTGGCTATTTGATATACCTTATGAACAGATCGACTGTGTGCTGCATTATGAAAGTATCATTCACTCTATGGTAGAATACAGGGACAGGGCGGTCATGGCGCAACTGGGGACACCGGATATGAGAGTTCCGATTCAGTATGCGCTTAGCTATCCGGGGAGGATGAATCTGGCTACGGAAGAACTCGATTTGGTGAAGCTGGGCACTCTTCACTTTGCAGCCATGGATTTTGAACGCTATCCTCTGTTACAATTGGCATATGAGTGCGGAAAAGCTGGCGGTACACACACAGCTGTTCTGAACGCAGCCAATGAAGTGGCCGTCGACCTGTTTTTAAAAGGTGCCATCCGTTTTCTAGAAATTGAAACCATCGTCAGAAAGACATGCGAAGCTCACCAAGGAGTAAACGACCCGACACTTGAGGAGATTTTTGCAGCCGATCAGTGGGCTCGTACTCAAGCTAGGGAATTGTATACGGTAGGGCTTTAGATACTGAATGAAAGGTGGCTGTTCACTTGCCTTTTCCCAATATGGATTCCGTTGAATCAATTCTCGCGATTGTAGTCGTTTTTGGGGTACTCGTATTCGTGCATGAACTGGGACATTTCCTGCTGGCCAAAAAGGCGGGAATACTTTGCCGCGAGTTTGCACTTGGCATGGGGCCCAAAATTTTTCGCGTGAAGCGGGGAGAGACGGAATACACGCTTCGCCTGTTGCCTATCGGAGGATTAGTTCGCATGGCGGGCGAAGACCCTGAAATGGATATGTTAAAACCCCACATGGAAGTCAGTGTGGAGCGAGATGCAGTGGGGAAGGTAACTCATATCCTTCTGGATGGGCCAAGTGCTGGCTCGGCTCGAGCTATTTCGGGAACGGTTGTAGACTTTGATCTGGAACAAGCGCTGAATTTGACGCTTGAAATCGATGGCGAACAACGAACGTTCTCCTTGCATCCTCAGGCTCAATTGGTGAAAGATGGACAAGAGGTTCAGATCGCACCACTCAACAGGCAGTTCAAAGGGAAGACGGTATCGCAACGATTTTGGGCGATTTTTGCCGGTCCTGCAGCCAACTTTATTTTGGCGTTTCTGCTGTTTGTCGCGATTGGGCTGATTTACGGGGTACCCAAAGACATTCCTTACCTCGGCGAAGTGAGAGCAGGAGGACCTGCTGCACAAGCTGGGTTGCATCAAGGGGATAAAGTCATCGCCATTCAAGGCAAGCCTGTAGCTTCATGGAAAGAGATCGTAGAGATTGTGAGCCAATCACCGGGTAAGGAGCTAACCTTCGATTACGAGCGTAACGGACAGCGTCATACCGTCCCGGTCAAGGTAGCAAAAGACGAAAACAACGTCGGGAAAATCATGGTCTCCAACTCGTTGACATACGCGCCAGGTGAAGTCTTGAAGTACGGTGCGTCGTCGACCTATGAATTTACCATGATGATCCTGAAAAGCCTAGGAATGCTCTTCACCGGCTCTGTAGGGCTTAATGATCTAAGTGGACCGGTTGGAATCTTTAAGATGACCGGTGAGTTCGCTCAACAAGGCTTGGCGATTCTGATGAAGTGGGCTGCCGTACTGAGCATCAACTTAGGGTTGTTCAATCTGTTGCCGCTTCCGGCGCTGGATGGTGGGCGTCTAGCATTTCTGGCAGTCGAAGCTTTGCGAGGTCGTCCTATCGATCCGCACAAGGAAGGCATGGTTCACTTCCTCGGATTTGCGTTCTTGATGCTTTTGATTCTTGTAGTAACTTGGAATGACCTGCAACGGTTTTTCTTCCAATAACGTACTCACATACTAGAAAGAATACAGACAAAATGAAGGATGGTGCAAAATGTACAAGCGCGAGGAGACGAAACCGGTATTTGTCGGAGGCGTACAAATTGGGGGCCAAAAAAGCGTAGTCATTCAGTCTATGACAACTGCAGACACGCGTGATGTTGAAAAAACATTGGCCGAGATTGGGCGATTGCACGAAGTAGGATGTCAGATTGTTCGACTGGCTGTCATTAACGAAGATGCTGCACGTGCGATTAAACAGATCAAGGAACGGTCCCCATTACCGCTCGTCGCTGACATTCACTTCGATCACAAGCTCGCTTTGATTGCTCTGGAAAGCGGAATCGATAAAATTCGGATCAATCCGGGTAATATCGGATCCAAGGAGAAAACGCAAAGAGTCGTCGAGGCTTGCAGAGAACGTAATGTACCGATCCGTATTGGAGTAAACTCCGGTTCCGTTGAAAAGCGGTTACTCGAAAAATATGGTTATCCATCTCCAGAAGCTATCGTAGAAAGTGCAATGGACCACGTGCAGATCCTCGAAGACTTGAACTACGACAACATTGTCATCTCTTTGAAGTCTTCAGATGTTCCAACGATGATCCAAACGTACTCGCTTATGGCGCAAAAACGTAACTATCCGCTGCACGTCGGGGTTACGGAAGCGGGGACTCAATTCTCTGGCAGCATCAAGTCTGCTGTAGGGATTGGTACCGTTTTGTCCATGGGGATTGGTGATACCATCCGTGTTTCGCTTACAGCAGATCCGGTTGAAGAGATCAAGGTAGCCAAGCAAATTTTGCGCAGTCTCGATATCGTCAATAACGATCCAGTTGTCATTGCATGCCCTTCCTGCGGACGTTGTGCAATTGATCTGATTGGTTTGGCGACGAAAGTTGAGGACGCTATTTCTACCTTGAAAGTTCCTTTGAAAGTAGCCGTTATGGGTTGTGCGGTAAATGGACCTGGAGAAGCGCGTGAGGCCGATGTAGGCGTTGCGGGTGGTAACGGAGAAGGTTTGATTTTCCGCAATGGCGAAATTGTTCGGAAAGTCAAGGAAACCGAACTGTTTGAAGAATTGATGAAGGAAATTGACGAAATGGTCGGTGAGCAAAAACCTACACATGTAGGGTAAGCGATCTGATTGGTGAGCGTTAGGAATGGCTAAGCACAGACGCTCATGAATTCTGAAACGAATGAAGCTTTCTGCTAAACCGCGGTCTCTCATCAATGAGCAGGCCGCGTTAAAGGTTTTCTATAAGGCATAAGGAGGACACGCACGTGTTGAAGCAAAGCCAAATGTTGATTCCTACCCTGCGGGAAGTACCTGCTGACGCGGAGATTGCCAGCCACAAGTTGCTGCTACGCGCCGGTATGGCACGTCAGTTGGCATCCGGTATTTATACCTACCTGCCACTGGCGCTCCGCTCGCTCCATAAAATCCAAGCCATCGTGCGTGAAGAAATGAACAACGCTGGCGGTCAGGAACTGTTGATGCCTGCGATGCAGCCTGCTGAGCTGTGGCACCAAACTGGCCGTTGGGATGTATACGGCCCTGAGCTGGTCCGTCTGCGCGACCGCCATGATCGTTCCTTTGCCTTGGGACCGACCCACGAAGAGGTCATCACCAGCCTGGTTCGTGATGAAATCAATTCTTACAAAAAGCTGCCAATCAACCTGTACCAAATCCAAACCAAGTTTCGTGATGAAGTACGCCCACGCTTCGGACTGATTCGTTGCCGTGAATTCATCATGAAAGATGCGTATTCGTTTGACACGACCCAAGAAGGTCTGGATCGCAATTTCCAAGCGATGTACGATGCCTACACAAACATCTTTACCCGCGTCGGATTGAATTTCCGTGCTGTTGAAGCGGACGCAGGGGCAATCGGTGGAAAAGGAACTTATGAGTTTATGGCGCTGTGTGATATCGGTGAAGACACCATCGCTTACTCCGAAGAAGGTGATTTTGCTGCCAATCTGGAGAAGGCAGAAGTCGTGTACAAGCCTGCCGCAAAACCAGAGACAGAAGCACCAGCAGCAGAAAAATTGCATACGCCTGGTGTGAAAACGATCGAGCAATTGACAAATGCGCTCCATATTGAAGCCAAGCAGATTGTGAAAAGCTTGATCTACCGTGTAGATGACAAGCTTGTAATGGTTCTGGTTCGTGGTGATCACGAGTTGAACGAAATCAAGTTGAAAAACTTGTATGACGCAACCAGCGTAGGGCTGGCGACTGAGGCTGATATTGTATCTGTCACAGGAGCACCTGCAGGATTTGTTGGGCCAGTTGGCATCGACAGTGAGAAAGTGGAAATCATCGCGGATAATAATGTTCAGGATGTTTATGATGGCGTCGTAGGAGCCAACGAAACGGACTACCACCTTCAACACGTTGCTGCAGGACGGGATTTTACAGTTTCTCGTTATGCTGATTTGCGTAATATTACCGAAGAAGATACTTGCCCTCGTACAGGCGGTGCAATTAAATTTGCACGTGGTGTAGAAGTAGGTCATGTATTCAAACTCGGAACGAAATATTCGAAAGCGATTGGCGCGACCTTCCTCGATGAGAATGGAAGAAGCCAACCGATGATCATGGGCTGCTACGGTATCGGGGTATCCCGTACGATCGCGGCAGTCATCGAGCAAAATAACGATGAGAATGGAATCATTTGGCCAGTCGCTGTCGCACCTTTCCACGTGCACGTGATTCCGGTCAATGTTAAAGTAGAAGAACAACGTCAGACCAGTGAGCAGATCACAGAAGCATTGCGTAAATCAGGCGTCGAAGTGCTATTTGATGACCGCCCTGAGCGTGCTGGTGTGAAGTTCAAGGATGCTGACTTGATCGGCTTGCCTCTGCGCATCACCGTGTCCGACAAGGCTGCGGAAGAAGGAACCGTTGAAGTTCGCGTACGTAAAACCGGTGAGACCGTTCATGTCAAACTGGACGATATCACCACTGAAGTGAAAGCTCTGCTTGCTCGTGTGGATCACACTGGAGCAGAACTGTTCGGTCAGTAATTTACAGCAGGAATAAAGTAGGTTTTTGTCGAAATTTACGGGGTACTCCCCTGAGGAAATGGGAGTACCTCTTTTTCTTGTTTTGGGGAAGGTGGGATATCCGTGGACCGTACACAAGAGCAAAAGCATCGTTTCTCCCTGCTGGTCAAGCAAATGGATCTGCCAGCAGAATGGGTGGAGCGTTTTTTTCTGGATGGACAGATTGATAAACTCGAGCTGTACAAGCAAAATCGGGAATGGGTGTTTCGCTTTACGCTGCCCAACATGCTGCCAGCCGACGTATTCCATGCGTTTACGCAACGGTTGTCACAGACGTTTTCGCATTTGGCAAAAGTAGATGCGAGTTTTCGTTATGGGCAAAAACCACCATTATCACAGATCGTAGATGAATATTGGGATGTCCTGCTTGGCAGAGTAGAGCCTGCCCTCAATTCGCTGGCGGTTACGATGAAAACAGCGAGGAAGCAGGTAGATCAGCAAGAGATCAAAGTTTACTTGCCGACCGAAATGACGGTAGAAGTCGCGAAGAAAAAGAAAGCCGACAGCGAGCTGCTAGCGACTTTTCAAAAAGTGACGGACACGTCGCCGAGGTTCACTTTCCATGCCGAGGAGAGTGATGAAGCTTACAAGGCTTTTGTTGAGCAACGAAACGAAGAGGAACGAGCCCTGGTAGAAGTCGTAATGACGGCTGCTGCGGCTGAAAGCAAGTCTTCTGACAAGACCGAAGCCATCACCACCTTAATGATGGGCTATGAGATCAAGGATGCGCCCATTCCGATCTGCGAGATTCAGGATGAAGAGCGTCGTATTGTTATCCAAGGTACCGTGTTCAATGTCGAGGTCAAGGAGCTGCGCAGTGGTCGACACTTGCTTACGTTTAACGTGTCGGACTATACAGACTCACTCACGGTCAAAATGTTTTCTCGCGACAAGGAAGACGTCAAGATGCTGGAAGCCCTCAAGGATGGCATGTGGGTGAAGGTAAGAGGTAGCGTACAGCATGATACCTTTATTCGAGATCTTGTGATGAATGCCAATGATCTCAATCAGATTGAGCAAGTCGTGCGTCGAGATACGGCTGACGAGAAGCGAGTGGAACTGCACTGTCATACACCGATGAGTGCATTGGATGCGGTCGCCTCCGTTAAATCACTGGTATCGACAGCGGCGAAATGGGGTCATCCGGCGATCGCTATAACGGACCATGGAGTCGTACAGTCATTCCCAGAGGCATATTCTGTTGCGAAGAAAAACAACATCAAGTGTATTCTAGGGATGGAAGCGTACGTAATCGAAGACGGGATTGATATCATCTACAATCTCACCTCTGAAAACAACGTCGCCATCGATGAACATACTGAATATGTGGTGTTTGATACGGAGACGACAGGTCTAAATGCCGCAGAACATACGATTATCGAGATCGCTGCTGTAAAGATGAAAGGCTCTGAGATCATCGATCAATGGACGGAATTGATCGACCCACAATTGGAAATTGGACCGAAAACGACTGAGATCACAGGAATTACGAATGAAATGCTGCGTGGTCAAGAGACACTCGACGTTGTTCTTCGCAAATTTAAGGAATTTACGGGAGATGGCATTCTAGTCGCCCATAATGCTGAATTCGATAAAGCGTTTATCAATGCATGTGCGAAACGAGTTGGCATGGAACCTTGGAACAACGCATTTTTGGACACGTTGCCTTTGGCTCGCATGATGTATAAAGGAATGCGGAACTATCGCTTGGGCAGTTTGGCCAAAAAATTTAACGTAGAGTTGATCAATGCTCACCGTGCGTTGGATGATACCGTTGCACTGGCCCATGTGTTCCAGCAAATGCTCAAAGATATCAAGGAAGCAGAAATCAAAACGCTCGCAGAGTTAAACGAGCGAAGTAACGCGGAAGCGGATTATAAGAGCGGACGTCCATTCCACGCGACCATTCTCGTGAAAAACAAGGAAGGGCTCAAAAACCTGTACAAGCTGGTGAGTCGCTCCCATGTTGAAACTTTCTTCAGATGGCCTCGGATTCAACGCAGCCAGTTGACGAAGTACAGAGAAGGTCTGCTCGTAGGAACGGCATGTAAAGATGGAGAGCTGATGCAGGCGATCTTACGCGGGAAATCTCCTGAGGAGCTAAAGGAAGTTGCTGCTTTCTATGACTACTTGGAGCTTCAGCCCGTCGCACAATATTCACCTCTCTTGCGCAATGAAGAAATACCGAGCCTGGAGACGATGAAGGGCTACCACCGTATGATTGTGGAAATGGGCAAAGAGCTGGATAAGCCCGTCGTTGCGACAGGGGACGTACACTTCCTCAATCCGCAGGATGAGATCTTCCGCGATGTCTTTTTGTTATCCAAAGGGGATCCAACAGCGGGTAACCAGCCTCCACTTTACTTGCACACGACGGATGAAATGCTGGAGGCATTCTCTTTCCTGGGAGAAGAAACCGCACGCGAGATTGTCGTGACGAATACGAATGCCATAGCTGACATGATCGAGGATGTCAGCCCAATTCCGGATAAGCTGTACACGCCTATCATCGAGGGTGCAGATGACGAGCTGCGCCAGATGTGCTACGACAAAGCCAGATTACTTTATGGCGACCCACTGCCAGAACTGGTAGAGCACCGTTTGGAAAAGGAATTGACCAGTATTATCAAGCACGGCTTCGGCGTGATTTATTTGATTTCCCAACGTCTGGTGACAAAGTCACTGACAGATGGCTATCTCGTAGGTTCACGGGGATCGGTAGGTTCCTCTTTCGTCGCTACGATGTCGGATATTACCGAGGTTAATCCATTACCGCCGCATTACCGTTGTCCGAGCTGCAAGCACAGTGAATTCATTACGGATGGTTCGATCGCGTCCGGATTTGACCTGCCGGATAAAGAATGTTCGTCTTGTGGCACGAGCTATGCGAAGGATGGACAGGACATTCCGTTCGAAACGTTCCTAGGCTTCAAAGGGGACAAGGTACCGGATATTGACTTGAACTTCTCAGGGGACTATCAGCCACGTGCGCATAAATACACCCAGGAGTTGTTCGGATCGGACTATGTTTATCGAGCGGGCACGATCGGTACCGTAGCGGAAAAAACAGCTTACGGTTACGTCCGCAAATACGCCGATGAACGAAAAATGACTCTGCGCAATGCGGAAGTATCGCGCATTGTAAATGGCTGCACGGGCGTAAAACGGACGACAGGACAGCACCCGGGCGGGATTATCGTTGTTCCGGACTACATGGAAATTGAAGATTTTTGTCCGATTCAGTTCCCAGCGGATGATAACGAGTCAGAATGGCGCACCACTCATTTTGACTTCCACTCGATTCATGATAACTTGTTAAAACTTGATATTCTGGGACACGACGATCCCACGGTGATACGGATGCTGCAAGACTTGACGGGCATGGATCCGAAAACCATTCCGCTGGATGACAAGAAGACCATGTCGATTTTCAGTACGACGGAAGCATTAGGAGTGACTCCTGAGCAAATCGGTACGAATATGGGAACATTGGGAATCCCCGAATTTGGTACCAAATTCGTACGTCAAATGCTTGAAGATACTAAGCCGACCACGTTTGCCGAGCTGGTTCAGATTTCCGGTTTGTCTCACGGAACGGACGTTTGGTTGAATAACGCTCAAGATTTGATTCGCAATGGTACGTGTAAGCTGCCTGACGTTATTGGTTGTCGTGATGACATCATGGTTTACTTGATTTACAAAGGCCTGGAACCTTCACGTGCATTTAAGATCATGGAGTCGGTGCGGAAAGGGAAGGGCGTGCCAGAGGAAGATCAGGTAGAGATGCGGAACAACAACGTTCCTGAATGGTATATCCAGTCATGTCAACGAATTAAGTACATGTTCCCGAAAGCGCATGCCACCGCATACGTGATGATGGCCGTACGCATTGCCTACTTCAAGGTGCATCGCCCGCTGGAGTTTTACGCGACGTACTTTACCGTTCGCGCAGATGATTTCGACATTCCTCTAATGGTAAAAGGCTCGGCGGCTATTCGACAAAAAATTGATGAGATCGAAGGGAAAGGCCATGACGCGCAGCCAAAAGAAAAATCGTTGCTAACCGTACTGGAGATGGCCTTGGAAATGGTGGAGCGTGGTTATCGTTTTGCCAATGTCGATCTGTATGCATCCGATGCCTCCCGCTTTTTGATCGACGGGGATTCCTTGATCGCGCCATTTAATGCGCTGCCTGGATTAGGGACGAATGCTGCGATCAGCATCGTAGAAGCGAGAAAGCAAGGAGAGTTCCTATCCAAGGAAGACTTGCTCTCTCGTTCGCGAATCTCCAAGACCATTTTGGAGTATCTGGAGGAGCAGGGCGCCCTGAAAGGATTGCCAGAATCAAACCAGCTGTCCTTGTTCTAATGAGGCGTCAAGAGACTGTCGCTCATCCAAAGGTTGTCAGCGGAGGGCGCTTATGCTATAATTTTTTTGGAAATACTGGTTTTATACGCATGACAGATCGAGAGTGGGGAAACCCACTCTTTCTTTCTGGCTACACCTCAGGGTTCATACGAGAAGGAGGTACTTGCTTGAGCAAGGTAACGGACATCGTCTCCGAACTGGCCACGCCCATTGTTGACGAATTGGGTCTGGAACTAGTTGAAATTGAGTACAAAAAGGAAGGCAGCAACTGGTTTCTGCGCGTCTTTATCGACAATGAAACTGGCAACATCGACATCGATGACTGCGCCCTTGTCAGCGAGAAGCTGAGCCAAATATTAGATGAAGTGGATCCGATCCCAACTGCATACTTCTTGGAAGTATCCTCGCCGGGCGCTGAGCGTCCGCTGAGAAAAGATAAAGACTTTGAGAAGGCTGTCGGACGGCATGTTCACATCACAACAAAAGAGCCAATAGAAGGAGCGAGCCTATTCGAAGGCGAACTGATATCCTTTGAGGATGGCAAGCTGACAGTTAAGGAACCAAAAAAGACGTACGTGATCCCACAAGAACAAATTGACACGGCCCGCATGGCAATCGTCTTTTAATAGTCAAGGCCGGTGGTAAGTAAAGGAGGAGGCAACGAAAGTCATGAACGGCGATTTTATCGAGGCTCTAGAAGCCATTGAGAGAGAGAAAGGCATCACCAAAGACGTACTGATTGAAGCCATCGAAGCGGCTCTTATCTCTGGATACAAACGTAACTTCAACTCGGCCCAAAATGTGCGAGTAGATGTAAATCGTCATTCGGGTACCGTGCGTGTATACGCGCGTAAAAGCGTAGTAGAGGAAGTATTGGATCCACGCCTTGAGATTTCCCTAGAGGCATCACAGGAAATTGATCCAAATTTCCGTCTGGATGATATTGTTGAAATTGAGGTAACACCACGTGATTTTGGGCGGATTGCAGCGCAAACAGCGAAGCAAGTCGTTACTCAGCGCATTCGCGAAGCGGAGCGTGGATTGATCTACAGCGAATTCATCGAGCGTGAGGACGACATCGTTACGGGTGTTGTACAGCGCATGGATGCTCGCAATTACTACATCGATCTGGGCAAAGCAGAGGCAGTTATGCCGATCACAGAAAAAATGCCTTCCGAAGACTTCAAATCACAAGATCGCGTAAAGGCATATATCATCAAGGTAGAAAAAACAACGAAGGGTCCACAAATTGTGGTATCTCGTACCCACCCAGGCCTTTTGAAGAGACTCTTTGAATTAGAAGTTCCAGAGATTTACGATGGCGTTGTGGAAATCAAGTCCGTCGCTCGTGAAGCCGGAGACCGTTCCAAAATCGCTGTTCATTCGATTAACGCAGACGTAGATCCAGTCGGTGCATGTGTCGGTCCTAAGGGCATGCGTGTACAGACGATTGTCACCGAGCTGAAAGGTGAGAAGATTGACATCGTTCGTTGGTCTGAAGACCCCGCTGAGTATGTCGCAAATGCACTCAGCCCTGCAAAGGTTCTCCACGTTGAAGTGAATGCGGCAGAGAAAGTGACGCGCGTTATCGTGCCAGATTACCAATTGTCTCTGGCGATTGGTAAGCGCGGTCAAAATGCACGTCTTGCTGCCAAACTCACCGGATGGAAAATTGATATTAAGAGTGAGTCCCAGGCTGATCAAGAAGGCATCGCTTATCCAAAAGCAGTAGAGAGCGATGAAGGGGCTGACAACGAATAATCATGAAGCAAAAAAAAATACCTTTACGTAAATGCATCGTTTGCCAAGGAATGTTCCCGAAAAAGGAATTAATTCGTGTGGTCCGGACGCCTGAAGAAGAGATCGTCATTGATCTGACCGGAAAGGCGGCTGGCCGTGGAACTTATGTTTGCCGGCAGGATAGCTGTCTGAAGCCGGATGCGTTCGCGTCGGGAAAATGGAAGAAAGTGCTGGAACGCGCCCTGAATATGTCCATCACCCAAGAGAAATACGATGCATTTCGTGAAAAATGGCTGGAGATGATGGGACAATGATCCCAAAAGCTGCGCAATTGCTCGGACTCGCAATGCGAGCAAGAAAAGTAATTACCGGTGAGGAGCTCGTCCTTGCAGCTGTACGCAGTGGTCAGGCCCGCCTGGTGTTGCTAGCAGCGGATGCATCTGACAACACTGCCAAAAAAGTAAGAGATAAATGTTCCTATTACGGTGTTTCGTGTGTTACCACTGGGGACCGACACGAACTGGGGCACGCAATCGGAAAAGATGGGCGCGTTACCGTGGCGGTAACCGATGGGAAATTGGCCGAAAGCATTCAGCGTCTGCTCACCTAACTAACGAAAGGGTGAAGTCCATTTGAAGACACGTGTGTATGAATATGCCAAACAACACAACATGAGCAGTAAGGAAATCCTCAATTTGCTAAAGCGATTGAATATAGAAGTAGCAAATCATATGAGTATCATGGAAGAAGGGTCGATCAAAAAGATCGAGGATCACATGGCAAAGCTGCGTGCGAGCTCCAAGCCGGAGCAGCGCTCAACGCCACCAAGTGATGCAAGACCGAAGCAAACAGACGATCAACGACGCCCCAACGAATCCAGAGGACAATCCCGTCCCCAGTCGCAACCAGGGCAAGGTCAACCTTCACAGCAACAGAGGACTGACCGCCCGGCCGACCGTGATCGTGGAGGAAACAACCCGAACAGCAATCGTCCAACGGGTACCAGCCAAAATGGCAACCGTCCCGATCAGCAAAGTCCTCAACATGGAAAAAATCAGGGGAAGAATCAGGAGAGAAGACCAAACAATATGAGAAGTCAACCCGCAAAACCGACTGACCGCAAGCCACAGCCGCAAAACCAACAACAGAGACCATCAAGACCACAAAATCAACAACAACGTCCGCAAAATCAAGCTGCTCCTGCTGCCAGTACTACTGCAGAGCCACGTACGGGAGAGGATTTTGAAGACAAAGTAAAACTCCCTACAAATGTTAGCACTGAGAAACGCGAAAAAATTAAAAAGGCGCCTCAAACCCAGAAAACATTTGAAGACAACAAGAAAAACACGCCTTTCCGTGGCGGCAACAACCGCAACCAAAATAACCGCAGAGGCAATAACCATCGCGCGACGCAAAAACAACCGCGACCAGTTATTGAGCCACCTACAAAAATCACATTCACCGATTCTTTGACTGTGAACGAGCTGGCGGTAAAACTGCGTAAGGAACCGGCGGAAATCATCAAAAAGTTGTTTAATTTGGGGATCATGGCCACTATTAACCAATATCTGGAGAAAGAGGCCATCGAGCTCATCTGCGCGGAGTACAACGTAGAAGTCGAAGAAAAAATCATCATCGATGAGACTAATTTCGAAACACTGGAAGAAGTGGATGCACCAGAAAGCTTGATGGAGCGCCCACCAGTTGTTACGATCATGGGTCACGTTGACCACGGTAAAACGACCTTGCTAGACGCGATCCGCTCTACCAACGTGGTAGCAGGCGAAGCGGGCGGAATTACCCAGCATATCGGTGCTTACCAGGTCGAAATTAAAGGAAAGAAAATTACGTTCCTGGACACCCCTGGTCACGCAGCGTTTACAACCATGCGTGCACGCGGTGCGCAAATTACCGACATTACGATTCTGGTTGTAGCAGCTGATGACGGTGTGATGCCACAAACAATTGAGGCAATCAGCCACGCAAAGGCAGCCAATGTTCCAATCATCGTAGCGGTGAACAAAGTGGATAAGCCAGATGCGAATATTGATCGCATCAAGCAAGAACTGACTGAGTATGAGCTCGTTGCAGAAGAGTGGGGCGGTGAAACGATTTTCTCCCCATTGTCCGCAAAACAACGTACGGGTATCGAGGAGCTGTTGGAGTACATCCTGCTTGTATCCGAAGTACAAGAGCTCAAAGCCAATCCTGACAAACGTGCCCGCGGTACTGTTGTGGAAGCTGAGTTGGACAAAGGACGCGGTCCAGTTGCGACCATCCTCGTACAACAAGGTACACTGCGCGTAGGCGATCCGATCGTTGTGGGCTCCGCATTCGGCCGTGTCCGTGCAATGGTAAATGACAAAGGTCGTCGTCTGAAAGAAGCGGGTCCATCTACTCCTGTAGAAATTACAGGTTTGAATGATGTTCCACAAGCGGGTGACCAGTTCCGCGTCTTTGAAGACGAGAAAAAAGCTCGTGCCATCGGGGAAGCTCGTGCATCGAAACAGCGTGAATCCGAGCGTCGCGATAGTGCTCGCGTGTCGTTGGACGATCTCTTCCAGCAAATTCAAGAAGGCGATATTAAAGAACTGAACCTGATTGTAAAAGCAGACGTTCAAGGTTCTGTAGAAGCTTTGCGTGGTGCTTTGGAAAAAATCGATGTAAACGGTACTCGCGTGAAAATCATTCACACAGGCGCTGGTGCGATTACCGAGTCCGACGTGACTCTGGCAAACGCATCCAACGGGATTATCATCGGTTTCAACGTTCGTCCTGAGCCAAACGCGCGCAACATGGCTGAACAAGAGAAGATCGACATCCGTTTGCACCGTGTTATCTACACCGTAATCGAAGAGATCGAGCAAGCTCTGAAAGGTATGCTGGATCCTGTTTATAAAGAAAACATTATCGGTCAAGCAGAAATTCGTGAAGTGTTCAAAGTATCCAAAGTGGGTAACATTGCTGGTTGCTACGTAACGGAAGGTAAGCTGAGCCGCGATGCGGGAGCTCGTCTGATTCGTGAAGGCATTGTGATTTACGAAGGTAAGCTAGATACCCTGAAACGCTTCAAGGACGATGCGAAAGATGTTGCTGCTGGTTATGAGTGTGGTTTGACACTCGAACGCTTCCAAGATCTGAAGGTGGGAGACGTTGTAGAAGCCTTCGTAATGGTGGAAGTGAAACAATAATGTTCGCTGGTGTGCAGATTGAACTGTTTCTGCCCGCTTGTCAAAACTTGAAAGAGAAAAGGGCCATCGTCAAGAGTCTGATTGGAAAGTTGCGGAGCCGCTTCAATGTCTCCGCAGCAGAGATGGCTTATCCCGAGCAGTGGCAGCGTACCATTTTGGGTATCGCTGCCGTTGCTAATGAGATGTCCTTTTTGCAAAAGGAAATACAGGCTGTTATACGATTGGTGGAAAACCACCCCGACGTGGAGTTGATTCATGCGGATACGGAATACTACGATTAGTGCAGCCAGCGGAGGTGAAAAACATGAACAAGACACGGATGAGCCGAGTAGGGGAAGAGATCAAAAAAGAACTGAGCATTCTTTTGCAACGTGGACTCAAGGACCCGCGCATCGGTTTTGTGACCGTAACAGATGTAGAAGTGAGCAGTGACCTACAGTTGGCAAAAGTATATGTCAGCATCTTCGGCAGTGAGGAAGAGCGCAAAGCATCATTGGCAGGCTTGCAAAAAGCAAAAGGCTACTTGCGTACAGAAATCGGCAAGCGGGTAAAGCTGCGCCACATTCCAGATTTCACTTTCAAACTGGATGAGTCGATCAACTACGGCAGTAAAATAGAATCAATCCTGCGGGAAATCTCCACTGAAGAGGGAAAACAGGATGAATCCAAATCATAATCGTGTGGAGGAAGCGGCGCAATTCATGCATGCGCATGACCGCTTCCTGGTTCTTTCTCATGTCAATCCAGACGGGGATGCGACTGGCTCGGCTCTGGGTGTAGTCATGATTCTAGAGCAATTAGGAAAAGAGTACGTCGTCGTAAATGAAGGAGAAACTCCGGTGAAATTCAACTTTTTACCGCGTTTTGACCAACTGCGAAATCTCTCGAAGCAACCGCTGGACGAAACATTCGAGGCCGTAATCGCTGTAGACTGTGCTGATGAGTCTCGGATGGGCGATGTACGGTCTCTATTTGGTTCAGGAGTTGCTTTGCTGAATATTGACCATCATCCAACAAATGACGGCTTTGGCACCATCAACCTCATTCGGACAGATGCTGCTGCAACCGCAGAAATTTTGTACGATGTGGCATTGGCGGCTGGAGTGACCTTTAACGAAGAGCTGGCACTATGCATCTATACAGGCTTGTTGACAGACACCGGAGGATTCCGATACTCTAACACGTCGCCGTATGTGATGGAAATCGCTTCACAGCTGTTGCGTTACGGTGTCAAACCAGGAGAAGTAGCAGAACGCTGCCTCGAAGAAATTACCTTTGCCCATGTCAAGATTTTGCGCCTCGCGTTGCAATCCTTGGAGCTATCCCACCAAAACCTCGTGGCGTCCATTACTGTTCGTCAAGAGGACTTTGTCCAATCGGGGGCAGAACGTGAAGATGCGGGTGGATTGGTGAACTACTGCCGAAACATCGAGGGCGTAGAAGTCGGAGTTTCTTTCGTAGAGTCCGAAGCAGGGGCAGTTAAGGTGAGTATGCGGGCACGTGATCGGGTAGATGTATCTGCCATCGCCAAGAAACTGGGCGGCGGCGGGCATGCAAAAGCAGCAGGGTGCACCATTCGGGGATCTCTCCAGCAGGCAAAAGAAACAGTAAGGCTTGTCTTGGAAGAAGCACTAGGAGTGAACAGCAATGAGTAACGTAAACGGTGTACTGGTAGTGGACAAACCGGCTGGCATGACCTCTCATGATTGCGTGGCGCGTATCCGTCGCCTCTACGGCACTAAAAAAGTAGGGCATACCGGGACTCTTGATCCTGATGTAACGGGAGTTCTACCGATTTGCCTCGGACAAGCTACACGGCTCGTTGAGTATTTGCAGGAACTGCCCAAACGTTACGATGTGGTCATGCGTATCGGTTCCTCTACGACAACCGAGGATGCCTCAGGTGAAGTCACCCGGCAGATGGCAGTAGATACAGCCTCGATTACCAAAGAACGCGTAGAAGAGTTATTCTGTTCCTTCCTGGGAGAGATTGATCAAGTACCGCCCATGTACTCTGCGGTCAAAGTAAATGGCGTACGACTTTACGATCTGGCTAGGGAAGGGACGGTCATTGAACGGCAAGCCCGCAAAGTGACGATCTATGAGCTGACTCTTCATGAGATCCAGGTGGGTGACGGTGTGGTGGATGTATCGTTTACGTGTACATGCTCCAAAGGCACTTACATGCGCACCTTATGTGTTGACCTTGGGCGCGTACTGGGGTATCCTGCCCATATGAAGCTGTTGCGGCGTATCAAAAGCGGTCCGTTCGTACAAGAGGAAGCGATCCCTCTTCAATTGTTGGAAGATGCGGCTGCTGATCGGGAAGAGCTTTCCCGAAAATTGGTCTCGATCCCGCAAGCGATGTCGTTCTTGCCCGCTATTCAAGTAAAACCGGAGCGCGTCAGAGCGGTGCGTAATGGATTAGTTACTGCACTGCCAGGAGTAAGTGCCGAGGAAGGAAGCTTGATCTGCCTGTTTGATGGGGACGAATTGCTCGGGATTCACCGCGTGTGCCGTGGGGACAAAGGCCTCTACGCCAAAGCAGAAAAAGTCTTTCCTTCCGAGGTGTAACCGTGAAAACGATCTCCCTGACATACCCACTTTCTACTGATTTGCAAACGCAGCCTTGCGCAATCGCATTAGGATATTTCGATGGTGTACATATCGGTCATCGGCGAGTCATTCAAAAAGCAATTGATACCGCAAAGGCGAACGGTTGGCAAAGTACGGTCCTGACTTTTGATCCTCACCCGCGTGAGGTTTTGGGGCAAAGCGGCTATACTCGATACCTGACACCACTCGCTGATAAACTGGAACAATTCGAGAAAATGGGTGTGGATAACACCTACGTAATGAATTTCGATATCGGTTTTGCTGCCGTATATCCGGAAGATTTCATTTCCGAATGCCTCTTGCCACTGGATTGTCGCCACGTGGTAGTCGGTTTTGACTATACGTTTGGACATCGCGGTATGGGGACGGCTCAGACGCTACAGGAAATGAGCGAAGGGCGTTATGGTCTGGATATCGTCGGACCTGTAAATCGCCTGGGAGAAAAGGTGAGCAGTACCATCATCCGGGAATACTTGCATGATGGTGATGTGGATCAGGTCCGTCATTTGCTTGGGCGTCCATACAAAGTTCGGGGGACTGTTGTTCACGGTGATAAACGTGGTCGTACGATTGGTTTTCCTACCGCAAACGTGAAAGTGGCTTCACCTTATTTGATCGGGAAAAACGGTGTGTATGGCGTACGATTTACCGTTGATCAAAAAAGCTACTACGGTGTGATGAACGTAGGAATTAAACCGACCTTTGAGCTTGAAAAGAAAGAAAAATCGCTGGAAGTACACATTTTTGAGTTCTCGGGCGAGATTTACGACAAGGATGTAGAGGTTGAATTTTTGTTCTATATCCGCGAAGAGCAAAAATTTGCAGGTGTCGACGCACTGATCGCTCAAATTCAACGTGACGTGGAAACAGCCAAGCAAAAAATTCGCGAGTAAATCTTGTATTGGAATCTCTTTGCTTTTCGTAAAATGGTATGCTATAATTCAAAACGTTGTACAGATAACCGTAGCTTGGCCGACCGAGGCTCACCGACGGCGGACTCGGCTAACGGTATACAAAATAAGGAGGTGAGTCATGATGGCATTGACTCAAGAACGTAAAACTCAACTGATCCAAGAGTTCCGTACTCATGAGAACGACACCGGTTCGCCGGAAGTACAAATCGCTATCCTGACCGAAAACATTAACAACCTGAACGGACACTTGCGTACGCACAAGAAAGATCACCACAGCCGTCGTGGTCTGTTGAAAATGGTAGGTCAACGTCGTAACCTGTTGACATACTTGCGTGAATCGGACGTACAACGTTACCGTTCGGTAGTAGACCGTCTGGGTCTGCGTCGCTAATTAGCGTCTTGTAAAAAGCGGGTTCATCCCGCTTTTTCTATCGTGTAGGAGGGTGTAGTGCGAATGGAAGTGCTGCACTCTCTGAAACGAATAAACCCTTCAATAGAAGAAGGAATGGTTTCATCAATAGCTTCAATAGAAGCTTTTTTTATTATCTAGAAAGACTGCCAAACGTAACCATTTAATTTTGAGTACGGCAGGAAATAATACATATAGGTAGAAAACAAAGTGTAGATATGCACATTGTCGTGAAGGAGGACTGCTAGCAACATGGAGCAACAATTCCGTACATTTGATTTCGAACTGGCAGGCCGCAAACTGACGCTGGAATTTGGCAAAATGGCCAAACAGGCGCACGGTTCGGTTCTGGTTCGGTACGGCGATACGGCAATCCTGTCTGCAGTGACGGTCTCGAAGGAACCAAAAGCTCTTGATTTCTTCCCGCTAACTGTCAACTACGAGGAACGTCTCTACGCGGTCGGGAAAATACCCGGCGGCTTTATTAAAAGAGAAGGTCGTCCGAGTGAAAAGGCGATTCTGGCCAGTCGTTTGATTGACCGCCCAGTTCGTCCACTTTTCGCAGAAGGTTTCCGTAACGACGTACAAATCGTAAATACCGTTCTGTCTGTTGATCAAGATTGCTCGCCTGAGATTGCCGCTATGATTGGTACATCTGCAGCGTTGTGCGTATCTGAGATTCCTTTCGAAGGCCCGATCGCAGGTGTGATCGTCGGTCGTGTCGATGGACAATTCATCATCAACCCTACTGTAGCTCAAGCTGAGAAGAGCGATATCCATCTGGTCGTAGCGGGAACGCACAAAGCGATCAACATGGTGGAAGCTGGTGCGAATCAAGTGCCAGAATCGGTTATGCTGGAAGCGATCATGACAGGTCATGATGAAATCAAGAAAATCATTGAGTTCCAAAACCAGATCGTAGCAGAAATCGGCAAAGAAAAAATGCAGGTGATCTTGCATGAAGTCGATCCGGAAATCGATCAGGCTGTTCGCGGCTATGCCGAAACTCGTCTGAAAGAAGCCGTTCGTATCGAGGAAAAGCAAGCACGCTACGATGCTATTGATGAGATCAAAGCACAGACCAAGGAGCATTTCGCTACATTGAATCCTGAAGCCTTTGCAGAACAGGAAAAAATGATTAGTGAAGTCTTGGGCAACATCGTAAAAGATGAAGTCCGTCGTCTGATTACAGAAGATAAGGTTCGCCCTGATGGACGATCTCTCGATGAGATCCGACCACTCTCTAGTGAAATTGATATTTTGGCTCGTACTCACGGTTCGGCTATGTTTACACGTGGTCAAACCCAAGCGCTCAGCGTATGTACCCTCGGTGCGCTTGGTGACGTGCAAATCTTGGACGGGCTTGGTTTGGAAGAGTCGAAACGCTTCATGCACCACTACAATTTCCCGCCTTACAGCGTAGGGGAAGCACGTCCGCTTCGTCCTCCTGGTCGTCGTGAAATTGGACATGGTGCGTTGGGTGAACGTGCGATTGAGCCGATCATCCCATCCGAAGTCGAGTTTCCTTACACGATTCGTCTTGTTTCAGAAGTCATTGAATCCAATGGTTCCACATCCCAAGCGTCGATTTGTGCCAGTGTTCTCGCCTTGATGCATGCAGGGGTACCGATCAAAGCTCCGGTAGCGGGGATCGCCATGGGATTGATCATGGGCAAGGATGAGCAATCGTTCTCGATCTTGACCGATATCCAAGGCATGGAAGACCATCTGGGTGACATGGACTTTAAAGTAGCGGGTACCGAAGCGGGTGTTACCGCGATTCAGATGGATATTAAAATTTCCGGTATCAACCGCGAAATCTTGGAAATGGCATTGGAGCAAGCGCGTATCGGCCGCCTGCACATTTTGCAGCATATGATGAGCACGATTTCCGAACCTCGTGAAACGCTGTCTCCATACGCTCCAAAAATCATGACCATGTCCATCAATCCGGAAAAAATCCGTGACGTTATCGGGCCACAAGGTCGCGTAATCAACAAAATCATCGAAGAAACCGGTGTCAAGATCGATATCGAACAAGATGGTCGCGTCTTCATCGCTTCGATCAACCACGAAGCAAACCTGCGTGCAAAACAAATCATCGAAGACCTCGTTCGCGAAGTGGCTGTCGGCCAAACGTATTTGGGTACAGTCAAACGCGTAGAGAAATACGGTGCATTTATCGAGCTGTTTGCAGGTAAAGAAGGATTGTGCCACATCTCTCAATTGGCGGAGGAACGCGTAGCCAAGACAGAAGATGTTGTAGCAGTTGGCGATAAGATAGAAGTAAAAGTAACCGAGATCGACGACCAAGGTCGTGTCAATCTTTCTCGCAAGGCTGTTCTGAAAGAGCAAGCAGCAGCTCAACAAGCGGACTCTGCTCCAGCCACAGCTGAATAAACAACAAGCAAAAGCCTTCGTCACTCGAAGAAATTCGCGTACGGAAGCTTTTTTCTTTTTCGTCTAAGTCAAGTGCCCGACTCATACATTGGACAAAGAGAGACTTGTACGAACGGGAGGATGCGGATGCCCCTATGACGGAAACGAAAAGTAGGCTTTGGTTTACGATCAGCTGTGCGGCATTGTTTATGCTCGTGCTCAATTATCAGCCCATTCATCAATACATAGACGTAATTAAGAAACAAAAGGCCGTAACTGCGGATGGTCGTGTGGATGAAAGAGAGCGTTTGCGGGGTATGATCGAGGAGTGGAAAGAAGGCAAGGAAGAGATGCCGATCGATGCATTCTTCGATAAAAGCTGGAAAGCGGCAATTCCTGGCTACAACGGGCGTATAGTGGATGTAGAAGCATCTGTTAACAAAATGATCGCAACAGGTGCCGTTAATCCTGACTCGATGGTTTACAAAGAAATTCCACCTGCTGTTTCTTTGGAGCAGCTAGGAACTTTGCCGATCTATCGCGGAAATCCGAACAAACCCGCGATTTCTTTCATGATCAATGTCGCCTGGGGGAATGAGTATCTCGACTCAATGCTGGATACGCTTGATAAGCATGGGGTGAAAACGACCTTCTTTCTGGATGGTTCTTGGGTAAAACGTTACCCCGAGGAAGCCAAAAAAATCGCGGCACGTGGTCACGAAATTGGTAATCATGCCTATTCACATCCGGACATGAAAACATTGGGCGTACAGAGGATTCAACAGGAAATCAGTCGGACGCAGGAAGTCATCGAGAAGACGATCGGAGTAAAGCCTACTTTGTTTGCTCCTCCATCTGGTTCATTTAATCAGAGGGTAGTTCAGATCGCGCAATCGCCGTTTCAGATGAAAACCATCTTATGGACTGCAGATACAGTCGATTGGCAAAAGCCTTCTTCGAGCTGGGTCGTTCGCAAAATCAGCCGTTTGATGGGCAATGGTGTGCTCGTGCTGATGCATCCGACAGCTGCTTCTGAGGCGAGCCTCGATCAGCTCCTAATGATTGCCAAGCAAAAAGGACTGGTTGCCACCACAGTATCTGAAGTCATTTCCAGTAACCGCTTGAACAAGTGAGAAAACGTGTACATTTGTTGTGGTGACAAGGGAAGTTTGCTATAGTTAGACGTGTTTACAAGATTTCCCCCTAGAAAGTGGATAGAGACAGATGATCAACCGAGGAGGATTTGTGTGATACTACGTCATACGTGTGATAACGGTCTTAGAATCGTGACGGAAAGGATTCCGTCGGTTCGCTCTGTTGCTCTTGGCATATGGGTTGGGACCGGTTCGAAATATGAGAACGAAGTGAATAACGGAATTTCCCATTTTCTGGAGCACATGTTCTTCAAAGGTACGGCCACTCGTTCGGCCAAGGAAATCGCAGAGACTTTTGACGAAATTGGCGGGAATGTTAACGCCTTTACATCAAAAGAATATACCTGCTACTACGCACGAGTACTTGATCAGCATGCCCCAATCGCCTTGGACGTGCTCTCCGATATGTACTTCAACTCTGTATTTGATGCAGAAGAACTCGAAAAAGAAAAGAACGTAGTTATAGAGGAAATCAGCATGTACGAGGATACGCCAGATGACCTCGTACACGATTTGATTGCTCGCGCCTCTTATGACAAGCATCCATTAGGCTATACGATTTTGGGGACAGAGGATGTCCTGAGAAGCCTGAAGCGCGACGATTTGCAAAGCTACGTAGATCAGCGCTATTTGCCTACAAACACGGTCATTACGGTCGCAGGAAACTTCGACGATAGCTTGATCGAAGACATCCAAAGACGCTTTTCTTCCTACCAGCGCACAGCGAGCTTGCCGATCCTGACGACGCCTGATTTTGCTGCGAACGTCATTTCTCAGCAGAAAAAGACAGAACAAGCTCATTTGTGTATCTCGCTACCTGGTTTCAAGGTTGGTCATGAAGAAGTATATTCCTTGATCTTGCTGAACAATGTACTCGGTGGCAGCATGAGCTCCCGCCTCTTCCAGGAAATTCGTGAAGAGCGAGGATTGGCTTACTCTGTGTACTCGTATCACTCTTCGTATAAAGAGGCAGGTACGTTCACCGTATACACCGGTACAGCTCAAGAGCATGTCGGTCAAGTGTTCGACATCGTATCTCACGTGCTTCGCGATGTAGCCGATCACGGTATAACGGACAAAGAGCTCAATAAAGGCAAGGAGCAGCTGAAGGGCAGTCTCATGCTCAGCCTGGAGAGCACGAATAGCCGTATGAGCCGCCTGGGTAAGAATGAATTGCTGCTGGAACGCCATCTCAGCCTTGATGAGATTTTGGCGAAGATCGACCGGGTGACTCATGAAACGGTCTTGTCGGTAGCGCAGCAGCTCTTCCGTTCCAAACTGGCGCTAGCGATGGTCAGCCCATTGGACGGCTTCCCAGAAAATGTGAAAAACGAAATCCTCTTATAGAAATGACGCTTTCAGGAAAAATCCGGCATAGGCCGGGTTTTTTTGCGTATATCAACAAGTAATCAGGACAAAGGGGGAACCATGATGCGTTTGAGTGAGCTGGGTGGGAAGGAAATCATTGGGCTGGATACAGGTGAGAAAATGGGTGTGATCAGCGATTCAGACCTCGTCATCAATCCGGATGGTGGACAGATTCAATCGATCATCTTGCCAGGTGGCAGTTTCTTTGGATTCGGCAAGAAACGAGAGGATATGGTCATCCCGTGGAGCTCGATCGTGAAAATTGGGCCTGACATGGTCATCATTCAGCTCAATCAGCAGGAGATACAAGCCTCTCAAAAGTAGGCCTCACTGTCACCTAACCCGAGTGTGGAGAATAGGATGGGGGTAGACCGCAACGTTTTTCGTCAACTTTTTCACATGGAAAAACCTTTGCGTTTCGATCAATTAATGCAGTAAAATGTGTGGAAAGGGGAACGCAGCATGCTAACGGGCATACATGTTGCCTTCATCGGCGGAGACGCTCGCCAGTTGGAAGTAATCAAGCGTTGCATTCAACTGGATGCTAGCGTCACGTTAGTAGGCTTCGACAACCTGGAAAGCAATTTCACAGGGGCAACGAAGAAACCATTAACATGCGATGTGTTGAAAGACGTGGACGCCCTCATCCTTCCGATCGTTGGAACCGATGATCAAGGCTTCGTGGAAAGTATCTTTTGCTCCAAACAATTGCAGCTGCAAGATGAGCACGTAGCTAGCTTACCTAAGCACTGCGTGGTATACACGGGAATGGCAAAACCTTATTTGAAAAGATTGTTGAGTCCCAAGCAGATTCCACTGGTGGAGCTGCTGGAGCGTGACGAAGTAGCTATCTATAACTCCATCCCAACGATGGAGGGAGCTTTGATGATGGCGATTCAAAATACCGACATCACAATCCACGGATCACAGTCCATTGTATTAGGTTTAGGCAGAACCGGATTGTCCATGGCTCGAGGGCTGCATGCATTAGGAGCACGCGTCAGAGTGGGGGCTCGGCGTCAAGAACACTTGGCACGCATTTATGAGATGGGAATGACTCCCTTCCATATAAGCGAACTTAAGCAACAGGTGACGAATGCTGATTTCATTTTTAATACTATCCCGCAATTATTACTCACTGCTGAAGTAATCGCCCAGATGTCCCAGTCGGCGTTCATTCTCGACCTGGCTTCCAAGCCGGGTGGCACGGATTTTCGCTACGCCGAAAGACGAGGCATCAAAGCGCTTCTTGCTCCTGGATTACCTGGAATCGTTGCACCAAAAACCGCAGGACAAATTCTAGCTCAAACTTTGTCTCGTCTCATTGCGGAGCAATCGAAAACCAGGGGGGAGCCATCATGAGTAAACTGCAAGGGAAAACGATCGGTTTTGGTTTGTCAGGTTCACATTGTACATTTGAGGAGACTATGCCACAAATCAAAAGGTTTGTGGATGCGGGAGCACGTGTGATCCCGATCGTATCGAATACAATCATGACAACGGATACGCGTTTCGGGACGTCTCTCGGCTGGCAACAGCAGATCAAGGAGCTTACAGGAGAAGAGTTGATTTCAACGATTCCCCAGGCTGAGCCGCTAGGTCCATCCAAACTATTGGACGTGATGCTCATTGCTCCCTGCACAGGTAGTACGACAAGCCGTTTGGCAAATGCCATTACGGACAGTGCCGTGCTGATGGCTGCAAAGGCAACCATGCGCAATCTGCGTCCACTGGTGATCGCGATATCCACAAACGATGGTCTGGGATTAAATGCTGCCAATATTGCCAAGCTGTTGGCTGCGAAAAACATCTATTTCGTCCCGTTCGGACAGGATGCTCCGGATAAAAAGCCTAATTCGCTTGTTGCACGCATGGACTTACTATTGGAGACATGCGAAGCTTCCTTGGAAGGTCGACAATTGCAACCCTTGCTCATCGAAAGATTCAACGATTAATTACACTACAGAAAAACAAAAATCAACCAACTTGTTTTTTCGCGATTAGGAGGAGAGTAAGAGATGGCTAACCAACTGACTTACAACGTCGCTGTGGTAGGCGCAACTGGCGCAGTCGGACAACAAATGATTCGACTTTTGGAAGAGCGCAATTTTCCCATCAAAGAGCTCAAGCTACTAGCTTCCGGACGTTCTGCAGGCAAGAAAGTAACGTTTAAAGGACAGGAAATTGTTCTGGAAGAAGCTACGCCAGAGAGCTTTGCAGGTATTGACTTCGCTTTGTTTAGTGCAGGTGGAGGGATTAGTAAAGAATTGGCTCCCCATGCTGTGCGGCACGGTGCTGTCGTGATTGACAACACAAGTGCATTCCGGATGGACCCGGAAGTTCCTTTGGTCGTTCCGGAAGTAAACATGGAAGCTGCGCTCGCAAATAACGGAATCATTGCGAATCCGAATTGCTCCACGATTCAGATGGTAGCCGCTCTGAAACCCTTGTATGATCGTTTTGGCATAGACCGCATTATCGTATCGACATATCAAGCTGTTTCAGGGGCAGGACAATCCGCAATCAACGAGCTTCAAACGCAAAGCCGTGATATTCTGGATGGCAAGGAGCCGGAGTGCAACGTGCTTCCGGTTGGTAAGCTGCCGGTTCATCATCAAATTGCGTACAATGCGATTCCGCAAATTGATGTATTCACGGATAACGGCTTTACTTATGAAGAAATGAAGATGGTGAACGAGACCAAGAAAATCTTCGGTGATGACACAGTATTGGTATCTGCTACATGCGTTCGCATTCCGGTCGTTTACGGGCATAGCGAATCCGTATACGTAGAACTGAAGCAGGACTTTGATCTGGAAGAAGTGAAGTCACTGCTGGAAAGCGCTCCAGGAGTCGTTCTGGTAGACGTACCGGAAGAGCAACGCTATCCGCTTGCTACCGATGCTACAGGCAAACTGGATGTATTTGTTGGCCGTGTGCGTCGTGATCTCCATCATCCTCGCGGGCTGCATATGTGGATCGTTTCTGACAACCTTCTCAAAGGTGCGGCATGGAATACGGTGCAAATCGCTGAAGAACTCATCAAAGCAAGAGCATAGGGGAGAGGTTTGTGAAGATTCTCGTCCAAAAGTTCGGTGGTTCTTCCTTGACGACGGAAGATTGCCGGATTAGGGCAATCTACCATATGGAAAAAGCGATCGACGAAGGCTACGCCCTCGTCGTTGTCGTATCGGCGATGGGACGCAAAGGTGATCCCTATGCAACCGATACACTTTTGCAGTTGGTTCGCAATAATGGGAACCAACTGCCAAGTCGGGAAATGGATATGCTGATGCATACGGGGGAAATCATTTCGGCTACGATCATGTGCAGCATGTTAAATGCGCGCGGGATCAAAGCGACGATTCTCACAGGTGGTCAAGCGAATATCGTAACCAGTGACGATTTTACCAACGCCCAGATTTTAACGATCGACCCTGCTCGCATCCATAAAGAACTGGAGGCGGGCAATGTCGTGATCGTTCCAGGTTTTCAGGGGCGGACAGCAGAATGGGAAATCACGACGCTGGGACGCGGTGGAAGCGATACGACTGCCACAGCATTGGGAGTCGCTCTGCAAGCGGAAATGGTGGACATTTTCACGGACGTGGAAGGGATCATGACAGCGGACCCACGGATCGTCGAAGAAGCACAGCCTCTGGCCATGGTGACCTATACCGAGATTTGCAATATGGCTCATTTAGGAGCCAAAGTGATTCATCCACGGGCCGTGGAGATCGCCATGCAGGCAAACGTGCCAATTCGCGTGCGCTCCACGTTTTCGGACGACCCTGGGACATTGGTTACGACCATGCTGGAAATCGGCAAGATGGGTTATACTGTTCTCGATCGGGTCGTCATGGGAATTGCCCATGTTCCGAACATTACGCAGGTGAAGGTCGCAAATAAAGAAGGGCATTACGATACTCAATTACAAGTGTTCAAAACAATGGCTACGAACAGCATCAGCGTAGACTTTATCAATGTCAATCCACTAGGGGTTGCATACACCGTCCACGATGAGATGGGAGAAAAAGCGGCCCGCCTGTTGACGGAAATGGGCTATGAACCCCAGCTGTTACCGCATTGTGCGAAAGTATCTGTAATTGGGGCAGGAATGACCGGAGTACCTGGAGTAATGGCACAAATTGTAGAAGCTCTGACGCAAGAAGACATCCAAATCCTGCAATCAGCAGACTCCCATACGACTATATGGGTGCTCGTGCACGAAATGGATATGGTCAGAGCAGTTCGAGCACTCCACCAACAATTCAATCTGCATGCACATCATATGTAAAACTAACAAGAACAGAGGAGTTGGAGAGGCAGTGGCACGTTTTGGCCGATTGGTTACCGCAATGGTGACTCCGTTCAATGAAAGACTGGAGATTGATTACGGGAAAACAGAGCACCTCATCGACCATTTGCTGGCGACGGGGAGCGAAGGGATCGTAATTAGCGGAACGACAGGCGAGTCACCCACTCTGTCTCGCGCAGAAAAATTGGATTTGTTCAAGCACGTAGTTGCTTATGCAAAAGGCAAGTGCCATATCATCGCAGGTACGGGCAGCAACGATACGGCATCCAGCATCGAATTTACACAGGCTGTTCAATCGATCGGCGTAGATGCTGTCATGGTGGTTGCACCTTACTATAGCCGACCTTCACAAGAAGGACTCTATGGTCACTTCAAGTCCTTGGCGGAAGCATCTGAGCTCCCCGTTATGCTGTACAATGTACCAGGGAGATCCGCAGTGAACATGACGGCAGAGACCACATTGCGTCTCGCACAATTGCCGAATGTTGTGTGCATCAAAGAAGCTTCCGGCAACCTCTCTCAAATGGCAAAAATCATCGAACACGCGCCAGAAGGATTTGAGCTGTATAGCGGTGATGACAGTTTGACCTTGCCTACGCTCGCGATTGGTGGCGTAGGGATCGTCAGTGTTGCCAGCCATATCATCGGTAGTCAAATGACGGAGATGATACACGCGTTTTTACATGGTGACCACACCACTGCAGCTAGCGTGCATCGCAAGTTGATGCCAGTGTTTGATGGGTTGTTTGCATATCCGAGTCCAGGACCGACTAAAGTGGCTTTGGAGAAGCTGGGTGTAAAGGTTGGCGGGGTACGCTTGCCGCTAGTTGAGCTGAATGAACAGGAAAAGGCATTTGTCCATTCCTTGCTTGTTTAACCATATCGAAGAAAAAGAGCCGTTCCCCCGGGAATGGCTCTTTTTCCTTGTGTTCATGTTTTCACTTCGGGTATAATGATAACAAGTGATTTGGGGCGGTTTAATTGAGTGGACATGACAACTAAATATAGGAGGTTACACGTTTTGGCAAAGTCGAATCACTCTGTTCTCATTTTCGCCCTGGGCGGAGTCGGCGAAATTGGGAAGAACATGTACGTGGTACAAAGCGAGGATGACATCGTAGTGATTGATGCCGGATTGAAATTCCCAGAAGAGGAAATGCTGGGAATTGACATGGTTATTCCGGATATCACTTACCTCGAGGAGCATCGCGACAAAGTTCGAGGGATTATCGTGACGCACGGACACGAAGACCATATCGGTGGCCTCAGTTATGTACTGAAGCACCTGAATGTGCCAGTCTATGCGACAAAACTTACCCTGGGACTCATTGATGCAAAATTGAAAGAAGCGGGCATCCTAAATGACACCAAGCGCGTTTTGATCAACGGTGAATCGGAGATCGTCCTCGGCAAGATGAAAGCGACCTTTTTCCGAGTAAACCACAGCATTCCTGACTGCGTCGGGGTTTGCTTGGATACTCCAGAAGGGTATGTCGTCCACACGGGGGACTTCAAATTTGATCAAACGCCGGTAAACCAACAAACAGCCGATCTTGCGAAAATGGCGATGATTGGTGACCGTGGTGTATTGTGTCTTCTTTCCGATAGTACCAATGCTGAGCGGCCCGGTTTTACCGGATCGGAACGTTCCGTCGGCATTGCAATTAAGGATGTGTTCAGTAAATCGACTGGTCGCATCATCGTTTCTACATTTGCATCCAACGTACACCGGATTCAACAGGTCGTGGATGCCGCAGCACAATTCAACCGAAAACTGACGGTTGTCGGGAGAAGCATGCAAAACGTTATCAATATTAGTAGAGACTTGGGTTATCTTTTTGTACCTGAGGGCTTGATTGTTGATACGGATGAAATCAACAAATTACCCGCTGAACAAGTGGTTATTTTGTCAACTGGAAGCCAAGGAGAGCCCATGTCTGCGCTCACTCGAATGGCCCGATCCGCCCATCGGAAAATTGACATCCTTCCAGGAGACACTGTCATTATCGCGGCTACTCCCATTCCTGGGAATGAGAAATATGTAGCACGCACAATCGATCAACTTTCTCGCATCGGTGCCGATGTCATCTACGGCGGCCATGGACCAAATGGGACTGTCCACGTCTCCGGTCATGGTAGCCAGGAAGAACTGCGTCTGATGCTTAACCTGATGAAGCCGAAATACTTCATCCCGATTCACGGCGAATATCGGATGTTGAAAACACATTCGCTGTTGGCGGAACAAGTTGGCGTACCTGAAGAGAACATCTTCTTGCTGGATAACGGCGATACGGTGGAGATCTCTGGTGGCAGAGCTCGTTACGGTCCAAAAGTTCATGCAGGCAATGTCCTGATTGATGGTTTGGGCGTTGGAGATGTAGGAAATATCGTACTCAGAGACCGCAAATTACTATCTCAAGATGGAATTCTGGTAGTTGTCGTTACACTCAGTAAACAAAATGGCACGATTTTGTCTGGACCAGATATCATTTCCCGTGGATTCGTTTACGTTCGTGAATCTGAGGAGTTGCTGGATGAGGCCAATCGCATAGTGACCCAAACACTTGTCAAATGCATGGAAGAAAATGTGAATGAATGGTCATCTCTCAAAAATAATGTCAAAGAGGCGTTGGGACGTTATCTGTACGAACAGACTCGTCGCCGCCCGATGATTCTTCCGATTATCATGGAAGTTTAAAACGATGGTTTAGAAGCCGGAAATCCGATCTCAACAGGATTTCCGGCTTTTTACGTTAAGCTGCCAAAGGTGCATTATTTTCCCTCGTCCAAACCATACTAACAGAGGAAAGTGAGGGAGGATTATTCATGTCGAAGCAACAATTTACCGATTTCCTAAATCGGCCACCTTTTGCAAGTTCCATGATGAACAAGGGAAGTTCTCCACAGCCTTCACCTGCTGAAGAGCAAGAACCGAATACGGTTCCGCTTACAGAAGCCCCAGGTCCCGAGGATCCGAAGAAAAAGCTGCTCGATTCCATATCGCAGTTGGGGCAGACAAATGTACCGCAATTGGAAAGCAATATCTATTGTATGAGTATCATCGGGCAAGTAGAAGGTCATATCCAATTACCACCGCAAAACAAAACAACCAAATATGAGCACCTTATTCCCCAATTGGTGGCTGCTGAACAAAACAGCAAGATTGAAGGAGTTCTAGTGATCCTCAATACGGTTGGCGGGGATGTAGAAGCGGGACTCGCGATTGCTGAGATGGTTTCATCGTTGTCTAAACCCGTAGTGACGCTCGTGCTAGGTGGAGGTCATAGCATTGGTGTACCAATCGCAGTGGCGGGTACATACTCGTTTATCGCCGAAACAGCCACGATGACGATTCACCCAATTCGCCTGACTGGTCTGGTCATTAGCGTCCCGCAGACATTCGAATATCTGGACAAAATGCAAGATCGCGTCGTCAGCTTTATTGCACGGCATTCCAAAATATCCGAGCAGCAGTTCCGAGAATTAATGACCCGCACGGGAGAACTGACACGAGATATCGGGACGAATGTGATTGGTGCTGATGCGGTCAAATACGGCCTGATTGACGAAGTAGGCGGTTTGGGCTCGGCCTTGAGAAAGCTCAATGAATTGATGGACCAGGCGCGTAACGGAGAAAAAGAGGTGCTTCAATGATTCTTCACTCGGTCATGCCAGCTGAAACAGTGTTCGCCAATATGGACGCCGTAGAAAAGCAAGAGCTCAAGGAAGTGACATACGGCCACGCCACCATGTTGGTGGAACAGACAGGTCCATTTGAGGGGAGGATTGTGCGGTTGATCAGTCCGGACCCTCAAGACTACTTGAAACCACATTACGCACCTGGTCAGATTGTTCGCTTTCTACCGGATTGGAACTAGCAAGAAGTCCTGTATTTCTATGATTTTCCTGTGTTATACTAGTTGTGTACGAACAGCAGCCGAACAGCGGACGGCTGCCTTTTTACCATTTGGTATACATATCAGAAAAATAGGCAAAAGGAGGCGTGCCATCTGAGTAGAAGAAAAAGAGAGCAGTCGCAAGCGGCATTGGCCTCAGTTGTCAAAATAGAATTGCTGGGGCTGATCGTGATTGTCCTATCCCTGATCGGATTGTTGGAGAGCGGGTGGTTAGGAAAAAACGTTCTTGCCTTTCTATTCCGATTTATTGCAGGTTCATGGGATTTCATTATTCCGGTCCTCTTGATCGGAATGGCGATTCACATGATGTTTACGAGAAAAGCACCACGATTGACGTACCGTGTATTAGGGATTGTCCTGATTGCAGTGGCGATCTTTACGTGGGATCACCTCATTCTTTACAAGCAAATTACGGCTGATGGAAAGTTTGCAGAGCAGAGCATCGTCCGAGTGACGTGGGACAGGTTATGGCTCGACCACAATCAGAAAGTATCGACGACCGGTGTCGGTGGAGGCATGATAGGTGCACTCGTTTTTGCCATCTGCAATGGCTTGGTCGGTATGATCGGAACAGGGCTCGTGATTGTCTTTCTGTTTTTGGTAGGCCTTATGTTCCTGTTCAATATTTCCTATGTGAACATCGTGATGTTCCTGCGTGACAGAGTAGCCCAGATGTACGGGAAGGCCAAAGATACGGTAAAAGATTCCGTACAGCTTTTGCAAGAGGAGAGTGACAAGCGCAAGCAGGAGGCAAAAGAAGCGCGGGAAGCACGCAAAGCGAAACAGGCAGCTGAAGCAGATGCCGCTATCGTGGTTCCGGTCATTCATGACACGCACCATAGCGATTCTTATGATTCCCACTCTTCAGCACCCGCTGAAATACCTGTCGTGGCTCCGGTGATTCGTGATTTTACAGATCGAATTGCTTTGGAGGATGAAGAGCAGCCGAATGCGCAGGCAAATCGGCCGTCATCCGCAAACAAACAAGAAATCACCTTCTCCCTCGAAGGGGAAGAAGAGATTTTTGGTACGCTTGAGACTGGTGAAGCGCAGCCAGCAGCGCCATATGAATTGCCAGGACTGCATATGCTTTCTCGCCCGAAATCAAGTGGAGCGGGAAAAGACGTGGATCATACTTCGAATGCAAACAAGCTCGTTCAGACATTAAAAAGCTTTGGAGTAAATGCGACTGTCTCTGAAGTGCATAGAGGACCAGCCGTAACACGATACGAGGTGCAGCCAGCAACTGGGGTAAAGGTAAGTAGAATCGTCAGTCTGACAGATGACTTGGCGTTGGCTTTGGCAGCGAAAGACATTCGGATCGAGGCGCCGATACCTGGTAAATCAGCAATCGGTATTGAAGTACCGAATTCAGAGGTCGCAGTGGTTTCTCTGCGAGAAGTGCTGGAGGCACCACAGTATCAGGACGCTCCAGGGAAGCTGACAGTGGCGCTGGGGCGAGACATTTCGGGTGAACCGATCGTGGCTGACCTGACCAAGATGCCCCATCTGTTGGTCGCAGGAGCGACGGGAAGCGGAAAATCCGTTTGTATCAACGGCTTGATCATGAGCATTTTATTCAAGGCAAGCCCTGAAGAAGTTAAGCTGATGATGGTAGACCCGAAAATGGTCGAGCTGAATGTTTACAATGGAATCCCACATCTGCTAGCTCCAGTCGTTACGGATCCTCGACGAGCTTCAGTTGCCCTTAAAAAAGTAGTGGCGGAAATGGAACGGCGCTATAATTTATTCGCAAAAACGGGTAGCCGCAATATTGAAATGTACAATGCACAAGTGGAGGGCACTCCGTTGCCTTACATCGTCGTCATCGTTGACGAGTTGGCGGATTTGATGATGGTGGCGCCTGGAGAAGTGGAGGACGCCATTTGTCGACTGGCTCAGATGGCTCGTGCATCTGGTATACATTTGATCATCGCTACACAGCGACCTTCCGTTGATGTTATTACAGGGGTAATCAAAGCGAATATCCCATCACGTATTGCCTTTGGTGTATCGTCGATGGCGGATTCCCGGACGATTTTGGATATGGGTGGCGCTGAAAAGCTGTTGGGAAGAGGCGACATGCTGTCCCTTCCAATGGGAGCTTCCAAACCAATCCGTGTTCAAGGGGCGTTTGTTTCCGACAAAGAAGTAGAGGAAGTTGTTCGCTTCGTGAAAGAGCAGCAGGAAGTTCGCTACAACGAAGAAATGATACCGGGAGACGTACAAGAAGAACAACAGCCCGTAGTCGATGATGAGTTGTATGATCAGGCTGTCCAGATTGTCTCCGAGGCACAAACTGCATCAGCTTCCTTGCTCCAGCGTCGACTTCGTGTCGGGTATACCCGTGCTGCACGCTTGATCGACATGATGGAGGCAAAAGGAATCGTAGGTCCATATGAAGGCAGTAAACCGAGAGAAGTAAGGCTTCCTCGTCCTTCCATCGAAAGTAATATATCTTGATAGGGATTTAGGAGTAGAATCATTTTTGCCGAAGTGGGCGTGAAGTCATGCAAGTATTTATGTTTATGCATATTTATTCATAAATATTTGGCTTGCATGATACACGCCCCTAGGTTAAAATTTTTACGAGATTGAAGGAAATTGTTGTATCGTTTCCCATACGAATCAGAGGTCTGACGTCCTACCTGTTGGGATGGCTAATGGACAGCAGGAGTGAATGACAATGAGCATCAAAGGGAATGTTCGATCGCTTTGTCTCTTAGTTATGGACAAGATCAAGGGAGATATCGAATCAGGTCAACTGCGTCCAGGTGAACGCCTCCCTTCCGAAGCCGAACTTTCAAAACAGTTAGGCGTTAGTAGGGCGACGCTTCGAGAGGCGCTACGTCTTCTAGAAGAAGAGAAGATTGTCATTCGCCGACACGGAGTAGGTACCTTTATCAATTCAAAACCTGTTTTTTCAGGAGGGATTGGGGAACTCTTTAGTGTGACGGATGCGATTGAGCGTCAGGGATATACAGCAGGAACGATGATCCTGAAGACATCCTTTGGCGAGTCTGCTGAAGAAGAGCGAAAAAAACTGTCACTGAATCCGGGCGAAGGCGTGTTAAGTGTTGAGCGCATTCGTACGGCTGATGGGGAGCCTGTGGTCTATTGTGTTGACCGCATTCCCGCACACCTGGTTCCTGAAGGCTACACAGCTGTAGGAGAGTCCATCTTTAAATGGTTAGAGAGTGTGACCGGATTACGCATTGCGTACGCCGTGGCTGAGATTGAACCCATGGGCTACAATGAAAAGGTTTCCAACCTGCTACAATGCGATAAATCTACTCCACTGCTCTTGCTAAAGCAGATTCACTACGACGAAAGTGAAAGGCCTGTGCTGTACTCCCATAACTACTTCAGGGCTGACAAAATTCACTTTCATGTCGTACGGAGACGGTTGTAACTGTGAGGGAAACCTCACTCAACAATTTCATTCAACTAAAAACAGGGGGTATTCTCAGATGAAGAAAGTTCTTTCTGTGCTGTCTGTGGCAACTCTCAGCCTTTCGATCGTTTTGGCTGGGTGTGGTAGCAAACCAGAAGCACAACCTCAAGGTCAAGCTGGCGGTTCGACTGGTGGAGCAGCTGGCGGTGCAGCACCAACTGTAAAAATCGGTATGGTAACGGACGTAGGTGGAGTGAATGACAACTCCTTCAACCAAAGTGCTTGGGAAGGTCTGCAAAAACTGCAAACCGAACTGAACCTCCCGAAAGACAATGTAAACTATCTTCAATCCACCAGCGATGCTGAGTACGTTCCAAACCTGACCCAATTTGTAAAAGACAAATGGGACCTGACTTGGGGTATCGGCTTCCTGATGGGAGACCACCTGAAAAAAGTGGCTGACGAAAACAAAGATGCGAAGCTGGCAATCATTGACGCGGAAGTTGACGCGCCAAACGTGGAATCCGTTCTTTTCAAAGAGCATGAAGGTTCCTTCCTCGCAGGGGTAGTAGCTGCGAAAATGTCCAAAACCAAAAAAGTTGGTTTCGTGGGTGGCGTTGAGATCCCAGTAATCAAACGTTTTGAATTGGGCTTCGAAGCTGGTGTGAAAGCAGTAGATCCAAGTGTTCAAGTACTGAAAGTATACACAGGTGCTTTTGACAAGCCTGACCTTGGTAAGTCCACAGCTTCCCAAATGTACGGTCAAGGTGCAGACATCATCTTCCACGCTTCCGGCGGAACTGGTGATGGCGTATTTAACGAAGCAAAAGACCGCAAAGCTAAAGGCGAAAATGTATGGGTAATCGGTGTTGACAAAGACCAATCCCTGACATTCGGCGATGACATTACCCTGACTTCCATGGTTAAACGTGTAGACCAGGCAGTATTCAAAGTTTCCAAAGACCTCATCGATGGTAAATTCGAAGGCGGAAAAATCGTATGGCTCGGTCTTGCTGAAGACGGTGTAGGACTGGCTGACACTTCCAAGAAAAACGTTCCTGAAGACGTACTGAAGCTGGTTGACGATTACAAGCAAAAAATCGTTAAAGGCGAAATCACTGTACCTGAAAAATAATTACATTGAAGCTGCAAACGGACAAGGCTAGTTCGATCAACTAGCCTTGTTCTTTACCTTCAAACTAGACCCACAAAAACGGGGGGAACATGGTTGAATCCGGTAAAGAATGTTGTTGAAATGCGAGGAATTACCAAGCGTTTCCCAGGAATCATCGCGAATGATAGTATTACGCTATCTGTAAAACATGGGGAAATTCACGCCCTTCTCGGAGAGAACGGCGCAGGCAAGTCTACTCTTATGAACATTTTGTTTGGTCTTTATCAACCTGATGAAGGCGAAATCCTTATCAATGAAAGACCGGTTAAAATCACGAATCCCAATATAGCGAATGAGCTTGGTATTGGTATGGTGCATCAACATTTTATGCTGGTTGAAACATTTACGGTAACAGAAAACATTGTGTTAGGAAATGAACCGAAAAACGGGTTGCAAATAGATATCCAAAGTGCGGAGAGGGCAGTGGAGAAGCTTTCCAATCAATATGGTTTAAAAGTGGATCCGAGAGCAAAGATTCAAGATATTTCTGTGGGTATGCAGCAACGGGTTGAAATTTTGAAAACGCTGTATCGCGGTGCGGATATCCTAATTTTTGACGAGCCGACTGCGGTATTGACACCACAGGAAATCAATGAACTGATCGAGATTATGCATAACTTGGTCAAAGAAGGAAAAACCATTATTCTCATAACCCACAAACTGAAAGAAATTATGGCAGTTTGTGATGCGGTGACGATCATCCGTCGCGGAAAGGTCATTGATTCGGTGTGGGTCAAAGACACGAATCCAGATGATTTGGCAGCGAAAATGGTAGGTCGGGAGGTTAACTTCCGTGTAGACAAGCAGGCTTCCCAGCCAAAAGAAACGATTCTCGCAGTCGAAAACGTGACGGCTATGGGCAATCGTGGTGTCAATGCACTCAACAACCTCAGTCTTGAAGTTCGCTCAGGCGAAATTCTCGGGATTGCTGGGGTAGATGGTAACGGTCAAAGTGAATTGATTGAAGTATTGACAGGTCTGCGAAAAGCGACCAGCGGCCGTGTACTTCTTAATGGCAAAGAAATCACCAATCAGGCTCCACGGCAGATCTCTGAATCTGGGTTGTCCCACATTCCGGAGGACCGTCACAAGCGTGGTTTGATCCTGGATTTCACCATGAGTGAAAACATGGTACTGGAAACTTATTTCCATCCGACGTTCAATAAGAACGGTTTTCTCGATTATGGCGCCATTGACAAGCACGCGGCAAAGCTCATTGAAGAGTTTGATGTCCGTACACCGAGCATATATACCCCAGCTCGCGCTCTTTCTGGTGGAAACCAGCAGAAGGCAATTATTGCTCGCGAAGTGGACAAGAACCCTGATCTGTTGATTGCAGCGCAACCAACACGTGGCTTGGATGTCGGAGCAATTGAGTTCATCCATCGCCGCCTGATTGAACAGCGTGACAATGGAAAGGCAGTCTTGCTGCTATCACTCGAGCTGGATGAAGTGATTAACGTGTCTGACCGTATCGCCGTCATTTATGAAGGTAATATTGTAGGGATTGTCGATGCAAAAACGACGACTGAACAAGAGCTTGGCCTAATGATGTCCGGGGGAAAACGGATGCTAGGAGGGGGAAACGATGAATAGAGTTATTGCTGTATTTACAAAAGAGTCGTTTCTCGTTCCGCTAGTAGCGATCATTCTTGGTTTGTTAACCGGTGCGATCGCGATGTTGGCTGGTGGATTCAATCCGATAAAAGCGTACATGGCTCTTCTTGAGAAGGTATTTGGAAGTGCCTACAACTTCGGGGAGACGATTCGCCAGATTACACCCCTTATCTTTACGGGTCTCGCCGTTGCTTTTGCATTCCGGACAGGTCTATTTAACATCGGTGCCGAAGGTCAGTTCATCGTTGGGATGATCGCTTCTACGGCAGTAGGTGTATCCTTTGATCTTCCGGCTTATATCCATGCTCCTCTCGCAGTCATTGCGGGTGCGGTGGCAGGCGGACTGTGGGGTTCGATTGCCGGTTATTTAAAGGCAGCACGTGGTGTCAATGAGGTTATTACGAGCATTATGTTGAACTGGGTGGCACTCTATTTGGCCAACTGGGTCATGAATGCTTTCTTCGTACCCGCCGGACAACAGCGTTCCGAAATGATTCACGACTCTGCTGTCATTACAATTGGTTGGCTTTCGACGATGTTTGATAGTGCGCGTTTGCACTGGGGTACATTAATTGCGGTGCTTGCAGCTATTTTCTTTTACGTTATCCTGTGGAAAACGAAATCCGGTTATGAACTGCGTGCCGTTGGTTTAAACCCGCATGCTTCTGAGTATGCAGGGATGAACGTAAACCGCAATGTCGTAAAAGCTATGTTTATTGGTGGAATGTTTGCGGGAATTGGCGGAGCTTGTGAGATTCTGGGTGTATTCCATTATCAAGCGATCATGACCGCGCAACCAGGTTATGGATTTGATGGGATCGCAGTAGCGTTGATCGGTGGGAACACACCACTTGGAGTCGTTCTTGGAGCCATCTTGTTTGGGATACTTACGTTCGGTGCGGCAGGGATGAAGTTTGGTGCAGGAGTGCCAGTTGAACTCATCCGTGTCGTAATTGCTTCCGTTATTTTCTTCGTTGCTGCACATGGTATAGTGAAGATTTTTGTGAAACCTATCATGAAGAAGAAAAAGGAAGGTGGAAACTGATGGATTGGGGAATTATTCTAAGCAACCTCGTTCATGATACCATCGTGTTTTCCACTGCCTTGATTTTTGCATCACTAGGTGGACTGTACTCAGAGCGTTCTGGTGTCGTGAACATTGCTTTGGAAGGTATGATGATTATCGGAGCATTTACCGGTGCGGTCATCACTTATGCTTTCCAGGACTCCCTCGCAGGAGGAGCTCCGTGGATTGGATTCCTCGCAGCAGGGATCGCTGGTGCTATTTTTGCACTGCCTCATGCGGTAGCTTCCGTTACTTTTAAAGCTGACCAGACAGTGAGTGGTGTAGCTCTCAACTTCTTGGCAGCAGGTCTTTCTGTCTACTTGACCAAAATTATCTTTAACGGAGCAGGGCAAACCACTACGCTGTCCAGCGTATTTGGTAAGTGGAGCATTCCGTACTTGCATGATATTCCCTATTTGGGTCATGCCATTTTTGAAGCGTATCCGACTAGCTTCTTGGCGTTTATCATGGTGTTTTTCACGTGGTACTTGATCTTTAAGACGCCATTTGGATTGCGTTTGCGCGCAGTGGGTGAGCATCCGCGAGCAGCAGACACAGTAGGGATCAATGTCAAAAAGATGCGTTACATGGCAGTAATGATTAGTGGGTCACTGGCTGCATGGGGTGGAGCAACGATTTCATTGACCACGACCAGTAACTTTTCGCACAACACGGTTTCCGGTCAAGGGTTTATTGCAATCGCAGCCTTGATCTTCGGTAAGTGGCATCCAGCGGGTGCGATGGGAGCAGCCTTGTTCTTCGGGGTAGCTCAAGCCATCAAGTCATTGGTACAAATTTTTGGATTGACTAAGTATGTACCGACAGAGTTTATCTTCATGCTTCCATACGTCTTGACAATTCTCGTCATGGCAGGACTTGTCGGTCGCTCGAATGCTCCAGCAGCATTGGGCAAACCATACGAAACAGGATCTCGTTAGTTGACATAATTTGCGTCTAGAACCTTGATCTTTCCCTATGCGATAATTCTTTGTGTAAGATTGCGCGGGGAGGGATATTGATGAACCGCTGTTTACATAAAAACAGCAGTCGTCTGTGGCCAAAGGTTCTAGGCGCTTTTTTCTTTTGTCTGGGATTAGGTGTCACAGGTACGGGCGGCACAGGAGTGGCTGCAGCTGCAGAACCAGGTCCTGTCATTTCTTTAGTGATTGATGGGAAAGGAATTCCTACAGATGTACAACCGTTACGACAAAATGGTCGCATGCTCGTGCCGATTCGTGTTATTGCCGAGTCTACGGGCGCAGACGTCACATACGAAGCATCCAATCGACAAGTGAATGTCACGGATAAGGGAAAACGGATTGTCCTGCTTGTTGACAGCCGAACGGCGTATGTGGATGGCAAACGCGTCACACTGGATACTCCTGCTATGATCGTGAATCAGCGGACAGTTGTTCCCATCCGCTTTGTTAGTGAAGCATTGGGATACCGTGTTGTATGGGATGATCGATCTGGCGTTGCCCAAATTCAAACCAAGCCCATCGGAGATACGGCAGCAGTGATTAAAGATGCAACCAATCCATATGTGGTTCAGTTAGGTGATACTTTGACCGAGATTGCGAAGCGACACAATACCACTGTGCAGGAAATGAAAAAAAATAACTTTCTGTCTTCAGATGAGCTGACTTTCCAACAGCTTTTATTCTTACCGAAGGGTGCTAAAAAAGCAGAGCATCCATTGTCCAAAGAAGTTGGGGATCGCAGACTGCTTGATGACACTTATTATTTTCCCTTCTCGGAGGTGAGCTGGTACGAACCGTATGGTGACAGCTACGGATCTGACCGAGAATGGACGGAGAGTAATAATGGAAGCGTGCGCAACCATGAAGGAATTGACATCATGGCTCCAAAAGGAACACCGGTGTATTCCGTAGCGGACGGCACGATTAATCGCGTAGGGTGGAATACGTACGGGGGATGGCGTGTAAACATCACAGATGATGCAGGTCTTTATCGGATGTACTACGCACACTTGAGTGCGTATGTTCCAGGACTGGAAATCGGGGACACGATCCGAGCAGGTCAATTGATTGGTTTTGTAGGTGATACCGGGTACGGAGGTACGGGCACGGTTGGAATGTTTGAGCCACATCTTCATTTTGGACTCTACAAAAACAGCGATGGGTTAGCAATCGACCCCTACTACTATTTGAAGTACTGGGAGCAAAAGAAAGTTGGAAGTCCTTACTCGTAATGGGACAAACTATACGGAGTAAATTCCTTTCCATCAAAAGGAGGGCTCTGTATGTGGGTATGCCCATATTGTGGCGGGAATCATGGACTCCCCTTTCATGACGAACATTTGGATGGCATGCTTTGTTTATCGGATGATTGTGGTCGATTTGTACAGGAAGAGACCATCTCTGAAGAGCGGACTGAATGGGACTATAGCGACTTATAAAAAAGAAGGAGCGAAGAAGCTCCTTCTTTTTTTATACAGAAAAAAGATCCGTTTCTGTTTTCGTAGATTGAAAAGACTACACCGTCATCCGTATTCCATACCTTGCATACATAATGAAAAGAATGTGGCAGCAAAAAGCACTTTGTTGAGAAGTTTCGCATGCTTGATGGCCTGTCAATTGGTTACAATAGAGGAGAGTACGCTGATGGAGAAGGGAGATTGAGCGATGAGTGCGAACATAACGGAAATCGCGTTTCAAAGTACCCAGATAAATGGGATGAACGTACATATCTTGCCAACAGGCAAATTCAAGACCACAACTATTGTGACAATGATTGAGCAGGCTCTTTCCGAGGAGACTGTGACGAAGACTGCCTTGCTAGCGATGGTCATGAAACGAGCCAGTGCGCGTTTTCCTGAAACCAAGCTACTGCGTGCACACCTTGACTTTTTGTATGGAGCGATCTTTGACGTTGACGTCACGAAAAAAGGCGAGAGGCAAATTTTGCAGATCTACATGGAAGTACCGAATGAGAAGTATTTGTCGCAAGATGACTCTCTCCTCGACCAAGCCATTCAATTTGTAGGAGATATGCTGACAAAACCTTATGTAGAGAATGGTGCGTTTTTAGAGAAGTATGTCACGCAGGAGAAGGAAACTCTTCGCAAGCGTGTGGAAAGTCTGATTGACGACAAGATGAAGTACGCAAACCAACGTGTTACGGAAGAAATGTGCCAAGGAGAGCCCTTCTCTTTACTCATTCAGGGTAGAGTGAAAGACTTGCCTGCCATTACGGGACAAGAGCTCTATCAGTATTTCAAAGAAATTACAACGTCGAATCCAATCAACATCTTTGTAGTGGGTGACGTGAATCCGCAGGAAGTAGGGCAAGCCATCCAGAAGCATGTTCCATTGGAGCGATCTGAGGTCCAAGCGTTGGACATCAGCAATTCGTCCAAGCAAGTATCGGACGAACGCAAAGTCATCGATCGCTTGGATGTCAATCAAGCAAAGCTCAATATTGGCTGCCGGACGCACATTACGTACAAGGATGATGATTACCCTGCACTGCTCTTATATAACGGTGTCCTCGGTGGGTTCCCTCACTCCAAGCTGTTCGTAAACGTACGTGAAAAGGAAAGTCTTGCATACTATGCGGTATCCCGTCTGGAAAGCCATAAAGGGATCATGATGATCATGTCGGGCATCGATGTAAACAAGTATGAGCGGGCAGTTGAGATCATCAAGCAGCAGATGGATTCCATGCGTCAGGGGAACATCTCTGAAGAAGAAATGAGCCAGACGAGAGCAACGCTATCTAATCAATTTCGCGAGCTACTGGATAGTGCACGCGGCATGATCGAATTTACCTATAATGGTTTGGTTAGTGGACGCAAGCGGCAGCTGGATGAACTATTAAAAGGAATCGAAACGGCTACGATAGAAGACGTCAAAAAAGTGGCAGCCAAAGTGGACATCGATACGATTTATCTGCTGCGTGACAAGAAGGGAGAGGCGTAACGATGCAGACGACCAAATTTGAACAAGTCAACGAAACCGTTTACAACGAGACATTGCCAAATGGCCTGCAGGTGTACTTGGTACCGAAGCAGGGCTTTAGCAAAACCTATGCTGTTTTTACGACGAAATACGGTTCCATCGACAGCCATTTCCGTACCCGTAATGGCGAGGAAATCAACGTGCCAGATGGGATCGCTCACTTTCTCGAGCACAAGATGTTTGAGAAAAAAGACCGGGATGTCATGCATGAGTTTAGTAAAAATGGAGCATCCTGCAACGCCTTTACGAGCTTTAATCGGACAGCATATCTTTTTTCCTGCACAGACAAATTGGACGATAATCTGAATCTCTTGTTGGATTATGTTCAGGAGCCGTATTTTACGGATGCTAGCGTGGAAAAGGAAAAAGGGATCATTGGTCAGGAAATTACCATGTACGACGATAATCCCGACTGGAAGGTCTACATGAATCTCCTAAAGGCCATGTATAAAGACTATCCAATCAATATCGAAATCGCAGGGACGATCGAAACGATTTCCCACATCACGAAAGAAAATCTGTACGAATGCTACGAAACCTTTTATCATCCAGCCAACATGCTGTTGCTGGTCGTAGGTTCTTTTGAGCCCGAGTCAATCATGCATTTAATTCGTCAAAACCAGTCTGCCAAAGAGTTTCCGCCTGCCCCGCAAATCACTCGACTCTTTCCAAAGGAGCAGGCAGAGCCAGCACAGGCAAAAATTGAAGCAAACCTGACCGTCGGTTTGCCCAAATGCATGATTGGGATCAAGGAACGGGATCAAGGCTTGACGAAAGAAGCCTTGTTAAAAAGGGAACTGGCTACTAAACTGTTATTGGATATCGCGTTTGGCACCAGCTCTGCTGTCTACGAGAGGCTATATGACAGCGAGTTGATTACGGAAAGCTTTGATTTTGACTACAGCAGCGAAAAAGATTACGCGTACACCATCATGGGTGGCGATACGCCGGATCCGGAGCGGTTGGTGGAGACGATTCAAGCAGAGATCGAACAATTGAAGCAAAAGGGTATTGATCAAGATGATTTTGAGAGAGCCAAACGGAAGAAAATTGGCAACTTCTTGCGGTCGCTCAACTCTGTAGAGTTTATCGCGAATCAATTCACTAGCTTCAAATTTAATGAAAACGATCTCTTTACTGTAGTGCCGACTCTCGAGTCGATCACTCGCGAAGATGTGGAAAAACGTTTGAATGAGCATTTTGTGGTTGGACAAATGGCTGTTTCTATCGTTCGCTCCGCTTCGCAACAGGAGTAGTGAAAGAGGATGAATCAACAAACGCCATGGGCGTTGGTAACAGGAGCTTCCGGTGAGCTGGGGCAGGCTATAGCCTCGAGCCTAGCTCATGCGGGAGTTCCGCTTTACCTGCATTACAATCAATCGGAGCAAAAATTGGACGGACTCCTTCAGCAGTGTCAGCAATTGGGGGTACCTGCTGTGAAATTGCAGGCAGATTTGCGAGACCCTGTTCAGATCACAGTTATGTTTGAGCAGATGGCGGTCGCTCCGCTGCTGATCGTCAACAACGCTTCTGCGGATCATATCGGCCTTTTTTCAGATGTGACGGTCGCCCAGTTTGATGAGTTAGTGGCCGCGAATGTGCGCTCCGCTTTCTTGGTGAGTCAAGCGGGTCTTTCTTCTATGCTTCGGGAGAGGTACGGCCGCATCGTAAACATTTCCTCTATCTGGGGAATGACCGGCGGTTCGTGTGAAGTGCTCTACTCGTTGACCAAGGGCGCAGTCATTACATTCACTAAAGCACTGGCAAAAGAGCTTGCTCCCAACGGAATTACGGTAAATGCCGTAGCTCCTGGAGCGATTATGGGTGGAATGATGGAACGCTTTTCTCCTGACGAAGTAGAGATGATTGCTGAAGAGATTCCAGCCAATCGCTTGGGTTTACCTAGCGAAGTAGCGGCAGTCGTACGTTTTTTGCTCTCCAGAGAAGCGAGCTATGTTACCGGACAAATTATTAGTCCCAATGGTGGCTGGTATACGTGATGGAATCCCTCGTTTGCCTGCATAAATCCCGAGATTTGGTGGAATTCTACCTCTGTGTGGGCAGCAAACCTGTTCGCAACGTACTTAAGGAGGGAATTTCCACATGTCAGTTCTTGACAATTTTCGCGACTGGAAAGAGTTTCTCGGTGATCGAGTAGAGCAAGCGAAACAGGCAGGTATGGAGAGCGAGACAATGCAAAATGTAGCCTATCAAATCGGTGGCTATCTAGCAGAGCAAGTTGATCCGAAAAACGACCAAGAGCGCTTGCTGAAGCAACTCTGGGATGCTGGAGATCAGCAGCAACAGCAAGCTCTGGCTTCTCTGATGGTGAAGCTGGTCCAAGATCCCAACAATGCTGACCGTGGCATTTAGCCATTAAATCCCCTATTTTGGGGATTTTTCTTTTCCCGGATTGTCGATTGATGGGAACGTGATATACTACATAAGAAGAGAATCTGTATGTCGGAGAGGAATGCATATGGAAGCAAAGAAAGAATGGTATATGGAGTATGAAATTGCCCGTAACCGTCCCGGGCTTTTAGGGGACGTCGCTTCTATTCTGGGGATGTTGAACATTAACATCGTGACCATTAACGGTGTCGATACCATGCGAAGAGGCATGTTACTTTTGACGGACGACGATGAAAAAATTGAGGTTTTGCGCAACGTTGTGCAAAAAATGGACAACATAACCATAACGAGGCTGCGTCCGCCTACGATGCTTGATCGTTTAGCGGTGCGTCATGGCCGCTATATCGAGCGCGACAGCGAAGATAAGAAAACGTTCCGCTTCGTTCGCGATGAGCTGGGATTATTGGTTGACTTCATGGCTGAAATTTTGAAAAAGGAAGGCCATCAATTGATTGGGATCCGCGGGATGCCTCGCGTAGGAAAAACAGAATCTATGATTGCGGCCAGCGTTTCGGCAAATAAACGTTGGACGTTTATTTCTTCGACTCTCTTGCGTCAAACGGTGAGAAGTTCACTTGCCATTGATGAATTGTCTACCGATCATGTATATTTGATAGATGGCATTGTGTCGACGATGCGTTCTACGGAAAAGCACTACACATTGCTTCGGGAAATCATGAATTTCCCAGCCGCCAAAATTATTGAGCATCCGGATATCTTTGTAAGGGAATCAGAGTATGAGCTATCTGATTTTCATTACATTATTGAACTGCGTCATCATCCGGAAGAGGAGATCACCTACGAATTGATCAATAATCGCGGCTTTGATAATTTTGAAATGAATTAAGGAGGGGCAGCTGTGTCTGAGCTTGGTCAAGTACTACAAAGGGCCCGCGAGGAAAAAGGAATCACGCTCGACGACGTCCAACGTATCACGAAGATACAGAGACGTTATTTGGAAGCCATTGAGAGGGGTCATTTTCACGTACTTCCTGGCCACTTTTACGCGCGTGCGTTCATCAAAAGCTATGCGGAAGCCGTTGGTCTCGACCCGAATCACATCATGAATCACTTCCAGTCCGATTTGCCGGCCCAGCCGCCTACAGAACAAGTGGAAAGGTTGCGTCGCCGCCGCGTAGCGTCGACCAACAGTCCATTGCAAGCAGGTCGATGGGTTACGAAGACCCTGCTCGTCCTGTTTATCGCCTTGATCATTGGCGTCATCTACATAGCTGTTGTCAATAGCAATGGTGGAACGATGACACAGCCCGTTCCGGGAGGATCCGTAAACCCTGGAGCAGAGATGGTCTCCCCTGGAAATGGTGGCGGAGCAGCTACATCGCCGATCGCCCAACAACCACAACCCCCGACCAACGTCTCACCGACTCCCGATCCCGGGACTGTCACTACTGACCCGGTCACCGAAACTCCCAAGTCGACGATTACGTTCGAGTCTCAGCAAGGTTCCATATACAACTATGCTGTACAGGGTGAAGAAAAATTGACGGTCAAGTTGAAGGTAAAAGACGACCGTAGCTGGTTTGGTGTATCGGAAGGAAAAGGTAAGAAGTATGTTGAAGAAGGCGAGCTCAAAAAGGGCGAAGAAAAAACAATTGAGCTGGGCAAATCGGCTTATGTGCGTTTGGGTAAGCCAATGCTAGTAGAATTGACGGTAAATGGAGTGCCTGTGGATACTTCTAAAATGAAGTCCATGCCGTCGAATATTGTACTCAAAATGAAAGAGGCAGTGACTCAGTAGGCAAGCATTCGCTTGCCTTTCATACTTTTGTCTCTTTTGACACTTCCTTTACGCTTATATTATACTGGATAGGTGTAATATGGGCTGGTGTGACCAATTGGAGGAAAAATGATGGCAGAGAAGGTAGGCTCGCGAGAAAAAGTTGCGATTGTAACACTGGGCTGTGAGAAGAATCTGGTTGATTCAGATATGATGGCCCATCTGATAGATGAAAAAGGCTATGAACTGGTTGAGAATCCAGAGGAAGCAACCGTAGTCATCGTCAACACCTGTGGTTTCATTGATGCAGCTAAAGAAGAATCGGTTAACAAGATTTTGGACATGGCTGAACTGAAGGAAACGGGCAAGCTCAAATCGCTTGTAGTGGCAGGCTGTCTAACCCAGCGTTACAAAGAGGATATCTTGAATGAGATTCCTGAAGTGGATGGCATTGTCGGAACGGGCGATTTTATGTCGATTACAGGGATCATCGAAGAGTCACTCGAAGGCAAACGCCCTATTTTTGTGGGGAACCCGATTTTTACGTACGAAGACGTAGTAAAGAGGAAAGTGAAGGAAGGTACCTACTCTGCATACATTAAGATTGCAGAGGGTTGTGATAACGCGTGTACCTTTTGCAGCATCCCTCTGATGCGCGGAGGATTTCGAAGCCGTACGATCGAATCCATTCTGGAAGAAACACGTCATCTTGCCGCACAGGGGATCGTCGAAGTAAGCTTAATCGCGCAGGATTCCACCAACTACGGTACAGACATTTACGATGGAAAACTCATGCTCCCAGAACTGTTGAACCGCTTGTCGGAGGTGGACGGAATCCAGTGGATCCGTCTTCATTATGCGTATCCAGGGTTCTTTACGGACGAGTTGATTCACACGTTCGCGACGAATCCAAAAGTATGTAAGTACGTGGATATGCCTCTGCAGCATTCTGAGGATCACATTCTGAAAAGGATGCGTCGACCTGGGCGCCAGACGGATATTCGTGCACTAGTTGCGAAGATCCGCGCGCAAGTACCGGATGTAGCTTTGCGCACGTCGTTGATTGTTGGTTTTCCTGGAGAAACGGAAGAAGACTTTGCTCGTCTCAGTGAGTTCGTAAAAGACATCCGTTTTGATCGTCTTGGCGTATTTACCTATTCCAATGAAGACGATACCCCAGCTTCCAGACTACCAGACCATGTTGAAGAAGAGACGAAAGAAAAGCGTGCCAATCTCCTGATGGAAATTCAGCGTGAAGTGGCAGGCGATCGTAACAGTCGCTTTGTGGGTCAGGTGCTCGAAGTGTTGATCGAACGGTACGAAGGGCGCAATGATATTTACGTGGGACGTACGCAGTATGATGCCCCGGAAATTGATGGTGAAGTATTCGTCTCCGGTTTTAAGGGGGAACTTGGCTCGATCGCGAACGTTAAGATTACGCACTCCTTTGAATACGATTTAGCTGGGGAGGTAGTCTAGGTGAATCTCGCCAACCGCATCACCCTCGCCAGGATTTTCCTGGTACCGGTCGTTATGTTTTTTCTGCTGGTGCGTTACAACATCGGGACGTTTACGATTGGTAGCCTGACGATGACGTTTAACGAGCTGATTGCGGCTTTGGTGTTCATCCTAGCAGCCAGTACGGACGGACTCGATGGATATATTGCACGCAAGCGGAAAATCGTAACGAACTTTGGCAAGTTTTTGGACCCACTCGCCGATAAGCTTCTCATTTCAGCGGCATTGATTTCGTTAGTTGAAATGCAACGGCTTGAAGCGTGGATTGCCATTGTCATTATCAGTAGGGAATTTGCAGTGACGGGTTTGCGGTCGATTGCAGCTGCGGAAGGGCAGGTTATTGCTGCCAGCGCTCTGGGTAAACTGAAGACATGGGTGCAAATCGTAGCCATTACAGTGGTCATGATTCGTAACTTTCCGTTCGAGTTTCTCGGTATACCATTTGACGAGGTCGCTACATGGGCAATGGTCATCATCACGATTTACTCCGGGTACGACTACTTTGCGAAGAATCGCAACGTTATCCAATACTCGTAATGCGGGTATTGGTCTCTTTTTTCACAAGGCTCTTCTCCAATACGGTTGTCAATGATAGACTGTTAGTTTAGAGGCTTTGTACTCTCAATGAGAATGGGTGAGGAAAATGAGAGCGGAGATTATCGCGGTGGGAACCGAGCTTTTATTAGGTCAAATTGCTAATACCAATGCACAGTTTCTTTCGCAAAAACTTGCCGATATTGGTGTCGGGGTGTATTTCCACACGGTTGTAGGCGATAATACGGAGCGGTTGCTCCAAGTCATTCGTATGGCGGCGAAGCGGTCGGATTTGGTCATTTTTTCAGGAGGACTTGGTCCAACACAGGATGATTTGACCAAGGAAACGGTGGCCGCTCACGTCGGTGTAGGATTGGTAAAGGATTCACCGGCTATGCAGCGTATTGAGGACTTCTTTTCACAACGTGGCATTGTCATGACGGAGAACAACCGAAAGCAGGCACTTGTTTTGGAAGGTAGCCATGTATTCTCCAATGACTTCGGGATGGCGCCTGGAATGGCGATCCGTCATGACAGTACTACGTTCGTATTGCTGCCTGGCCCACCTAGTGAGCTGTATCCGATGGTAGATCGCTACGTGATGCCGTATCTGATGAATCTGCTTCCGGAGAGTCAAGTGTTTCATTCCCGTGTTTTCCGCTTCTACGGTATCGGTGAATCAGCATTGGAAGAAAGACTGATTGATCTGATTGAAAAGCAGGATAATCCGACGATTGCACCTTATGCCAAGGAATTTGAAGTCACGTTGCGTGTCACAGCGAGAGCAGCGACTGCGGCCGAAGGTGAAGCGATGATTTTACCAGTGGAAAAAGAGATTCGTGATCGGGTTGGGCAGTATATTTACGGAACAGGAGAGGATTCCTCTCTGCATGAAGTACTGGTCACTGGTCTGATCCAAAGGGGAGAGACGGTCGCTTGTGCGGAGAGCTGCACTGGTGGTACGGTGGCTTCTTTGATTACCTCTGTGCCTGGAAGTTCCGCCGCTTTCAAAGGCGGTGTAGTCTGCTATACAAACGAGGTCAAGCATCAAGTCCTCGGAGTACCTGAAGAAGTATTGAACACGGATGGTGCTGTCAGTGAAAAAACAGCCCAACTGCTAGCTGAACATGTAAGAAAGAAACTGGGATCGACTTATGGGATCTCGGTGACTGGCGTGGCTGGACCCGATTCATCCGAAGGCAAGCCTGTCGGGCTGGTCTACGTAGGTATCGCGGCGGAAGGTCTGCCAACGGTGGTAAAAGAGCTGCGACTTGCAGGAAGAAGGCAGGCAATCGTTGGCCGTGCCGCCAAATTCGCGCTGTTTTACGCGCTGCAAATGCAAAAAGAAAGGTGACGTTTTCATGACGATTTTTTCTGATTTTCCTTTACATAAATCTATTCTTCAAGCGATCCATGACATGGGGTTTGAAGAACCATCACCGATCCAGGAAGCTTGCATTCCAAAGGTGCTAGATGGCGGAGACTTGATCGGTCAAGCACAAACTGGTACAGGGAAGACTGCGGCATTCGGGATTCCGCTGGTTGAGAAAGTAAGCCAGGCAAACCGCGTTCAGGCGATCGTACTGACGCCTACTCGCGAGTTAGCCATTCAGGTAGCGGGAGAGCTGCTGCGCATTTCCAAGTACAACAAGGTGCGTACACTGCCTATCTACGGCGGTCAATCCATCGGTCATCAAATCCGTGCACTGCGCCAAGGCGTTCAAATTGTCGTAGGTACACCTGGTCGCGTGATGGACCATCTTCGTCGCAAGACCTTGAAACTGGATCATGTACATACCCTCGTCCTGGACGAAGCGGATGAAATGCTGGACATGGGCTTTATCGAGGACATCGAGACGATCATTACTCAAATGCCGGAAGAGCGTCAGACCCTGCTGTTCTCCGCGACAATGCCGCCAGAAATCAAGCGCTTGGCGACTCGCTACATGAAGCAACCGCAAACCATCGCGGTAAGCCGTGAAGAAGTAACGGCACCATTGATCGAGCAAGTGTATTACAAAGTGTTCGATCGCAATAAAGTAGAAAGCCTTTGCCGTATCTTGGACAGTGAGGATGTGGAGCTCGGTATCATCTTCTGCCGCACCAAGCGCGGTGTAGACGAACTCACTGAAGTTCTTCAATCTCGTGGGTACCTGGCAGATGGTCTGCACGGAGACTTGTCGCAAGCACAGCGTGATAAAGTTATGAACGCTTTCCGTGAAGGCTCTATCGAGTTCCTCATCGCGACGGATGTAGCGGCTCGCGGTATCGACGTTGGGAACGTATCGCACGTAATCAACTATGATATTCCGCAAGACTCGGAAAGCTACGTTCACCGCATTGGCCGTACGGGTCGTGCAGGTCGCAAAGGGATTGCTATGACCTTGGTGACTCCACGCGAAGTAAGACAGATGATGTTCATCCAAAAGCAAACCAAAGCGCAAGTGATGTCCCGTAATGTTCCTTCCCTCGAGGAAGTAGCAGAGCGCAAGCAAGAGCAGCTGCGTGAGCAATTGACCAGCCTCTTGGAGAGCGATGCGATCGCAGATATGTATCAAAAAGTAGCGGAATCTCTGGTTGGACAATACCCAGCAGAGAAAGTGGCTGCAGCAGCCTTGCATCTTGCTTTCCATAGTGAAGCAGGTCAATCCCAAGAGGTAGAAGCGTACAACTTTGGAGAGACAGGTGCAGCCAAAGGGATGGTTCGTTTCTTCCTGAACGTGGGACGCAATGCAAACATGAAGCCGCAAGATCTCGTTCGCGAGATTTCCGAATCCGTAGGGATCCCTGGAAAAGCGGTTGGACGCATCGATATTTTCGAGAACTTCACCTTCGTGGAAGTACCGGAAGAGGTTGCGGCATTCGTATATGAGTCTCTGCGTCAGACACGTATCAACGGCAAAAGAATCAATCTGGAGCCAGCGAAGCCTCGTGGAGCAAAGCGTACCTAGGCTCTGCCTCTTAACGGGAAAAGACAGTCATTTTGCCAGAAACATCGGCGGATGGCTGTCTTTTTGTGATGCGAATATTTGTTCGCAAAAAACACTTGGCAAACCGTTCTGTCTCGATGTATGATGGAAACAAGAAAAACAGAAGCGAATGTGAAAGGGTGTGTACCATTTGTCAGATCGTCGCGCAGCTTTGGAAAGTGCTTTGCGTCAAATAGAAAAACAGTTCGGAAAAGGTTCCATTATGAAGTTGGGGGAAGTATCCAACATTCAAATTTCCACTACCTCCAGTGGTGCGCTTGCTCTTGATATCGCACTTGGGGTTGGCGGTTTCCCACGCGGCCGAATTGTTGAGATTTACGGACCAGAGTCTTCTGGTAAAACCACAGTAGCCCTCCATGCGATTGCGGAAGTACAGAGGCAGGGTGGACAAGCTGCCTTTATCGATGCCGAGCATGCACTGGACCCTGTGTACGCTGCCAAGCTGGGTGTCAATATTGATGAACTGCTGCTGTCTCAGCCTGATACTGGTGAGCAAGCATTGGAAATCGCAGAAGCATTGGTGCGCTCTGGCGCTGTAGATATTATCGTAGTAGACTCGGTAGCTGCATTGGTGCCAAAAGCAGAGATCGAAGGAGAGATGGGGGATTCCCACGTTGGTCTCCAAGCGCGTCTGATGTCTCAAGCTCTGCGCAAGCTGTCCGGTGCGATCAACAAGTCCAAGACCATTGCGATCTTTATCAACCAGCTTCGTGAAAAAGTGGGCGTCATGTTCGGTAACCCAGAAACAACACCAGGTGGACGTGCCCTCAAGTTCTACGCTAGCGTGCGTCTGGATGTTCGTAAAGCCGAGTCGATCAAAGTCGGCAATGACATCTTGGGTAGCAAAACCAAGATTAAAGTCGTGAAAAATAAAGTGGCTCCACCATTCAAAGTGGCCGAAGTAGACATCATGTACGGCGAAGGGATCTCTAGAGAAGGTAGCATCCTCGACATTGGTTCTGAGATCGATGTGGTACAAAAGAGCGGAGCATGGTACTCCTTCAATGAAGAGCGTCTCGGACAAGGTCGCGAAAATTCGAAAATCTATTTGAAAGAGAACCCGCATGTTGCGGCTCAAATCGAAACGAAAGTCCGTGAGTATTTCAGCCTCAATCCCGGCTCTATTCCTGAAGGGGAAGCTGTCATTGATCCTGAACAGGACGAAGAACCAGCCTTTGATTTAGAGTAAGCGAGTGCTCAAGAAGCAGCCTGTCGACGCGACAGGCTGTTTTGTTAACGTATAGAGGGAAGGAGGGAGCGCGATGAAAAGCGGAACGATCACTGCCGTTCATCGGGATAACAAGCAAAAGCAGCGTTATCACATTGATCTCGATGATGAGTATGCTTTTTCGGTACATGAAGATATACTGGTAAAGTACAATCTCTTTAAAGGCACAGAAGTAGACGAGGCGTTTTATACCGAAGTACTCGTAGCCGAGGAAAAGCATAGGGCGTACCTGAATGCCTTGCGTTATTTGGGCATACGTCCACGAACAAAAACCCAGCTTCACTCCTATCTGCTAGAGAAAGGCTTTCTACCACCGGTAGCGGAGGAAGTTTGCGACCGTTGTCAGGAACAAGGATATATAAATGACGAAGCGTTTGCGCGGCAGTGGGTGGATGAGCGCTTGCGTTTAAAGCCGCGCAGTCCCTATATGCTACGGATGGAGCTCCAACAGCGTGGGGTAGATAGAAGTATCGTAGATGACGCTGTACGCGGCGTTTCTAGAGAGGATGAACTAGTAGCGGCGAGAGCATTGATAGAGAAAAAAGCGAGGCGGCTAGAGGGCCCACCGGATCCGGACGAAGAGCGAAAACTACTGTCAATGCTGATGCGAAAGGGTTTCTCCCATGGAGTGGTTCAGCAAATTCGCGGCGAATTACGTCAGAGAAGTGATGGATAGGTTTGACCCAATTTGCATGATCTTGACAATTCTTGTTCACAAATAATAAAATAGATTTGTATTTACTTGGTGTATCATAACTTTTTGCTGGTTTTCTTACTCGTTGCCTGTGGAACAACTGAAGACCCGTGCGACGAGTGCGGATTCAGCGGACCGAGTCGAATCGGTCTTGTTTTTTAGTCGAATGTCCGATGGTTGATCAAAACGACAGCGGCACTCCATGAAAAACGAATGCTTGGAAAGCGGGGAGATGTCTTACAATAAGGAGGTGAAATGAAAAACCTATGGATCCTATATTAACTGTAGTCATTGTGCTCATCGCTCTGCTCATCGGTGCGGGTGCCGGCTACTTCACTCGCAAATCCATTGCGGAAGCGAAGATCTCTAGTGCTGAAGAAGCTGCTAGACAGATCGTTGAAGAAGCGAAACGGGACGCCGAAGCTGTAAAAAAGGAAAAGGTACTCGAAGCCAAAGATGAAGTGTTCAAGCTTCGTTCAGAGGCGGAAACCGAACTGCGCGAGCGGCGCAACGAGATACAACGTCAGGAACGTCGAATCCTGCAAAAAGAAGAATCGTTGGACCGCAAGATGGAACAACTGGAGCGTAAAGAAGAAGAATTGTCTGAGCGCGACAGAGCCATCGCAGAACTGCAAAGCAAGGTAGAGCACTTATATAAAGAACAAGTTTCTGAGTTGGAACGTATTTCCGGCCTGACACAGGATGAAGCGAAAAATATCATTCTGACAGACGTTGAGAATACGGTTCGCCATGAAATGGCTGTAATGATCAAAGAGATTGAGACACAAGCCAAAGAAGAGGCGGACAAACGCGCTCGAGAAATCATTACGACTTCCATTCAGCGTTGTGCGGCAGATCACGTAGCGGAGACTACTGTTTCCGTTGTTACCCTGCCAAATGATGAAATGAAGGGACGGATTATCGGTCGTGAAGGACGTAACATTCGTGCACTGGAAACGTTGACGGGCATTGACCTCATTATTGACGATACTCCAGAAGCTGTGATCCTGTCTGGTTTTGATCCGATTCGTCGGGAAATTGCCAAGACTGCTTTGGACAAGCTGGTCGCTGATGGACGCATTCACCCAGCCCGTATTGAGGAAATGGTGGAGAAAGCGCGTCGTGAAGTGGACGAGCGTATCCGTGAATATGGTGAACAAGCTACGTTTGAAACAGGCGTACATGGACTGCATCCGGACTTGATCAAAATCCTTGGTCGTTTGCGTTATCGTACAAGTTATGGTCAAAACGTACTGAAGCACTCGATGGAAGTAGCTCATCTCGCAGGATTGATGGCAGCCGAATTGAAAGAAGATGTCAAACTAGCGAAACGCGCAGGTCTTCTTCACGATATCGGAAAAGCGATCGACCACGAAGTGGAAGGCTCCCACGTGGAAATCGGTGTGGAATTGGCCAAGAAGTACAATGAGCATCAAGTGGTTATCAATAGTATTGCATCGCACCATGGTGATACAGAGCCAACCTCCGTTATTGCCATGCTGGTAGGAGCTGCGGATGCGTTGTCTGCTGCTCGCCCAGGCGCACGCCGTGAGACATTGGAAACCTATATCAGACGTTTAGAGAAACTGGAAGAAATCTCTGAGTCGTTCGATGGAGTAGAGAAGTCTTATGCGATTCAAGCAGGACGCGAAATCCGCGTAATGGTTCAGCCTGAAAAGATTGACGATGCAGAAGCAACTCGCTTGGCTCGTGATATTACGAAACGAATCGAAAATGAACTCGACTATCCGGGTCACATCAAAGTGACGGTTATCCGTGAAACACGGGCAGTTGAGTATGCAAAGTAAAGTGGCGATATGCCACTTTACTTTTTTTCTAAGGAAAACAGTAAGATATTGAGACCTCAATAAGGTTTTTTTATCTCTCTTCCGTTGTGTATACTAGCATTGAGGTGATTGGAAATGAAGTTGTTGTTTATCGGAGATATTATGGGTTCACCTGGAAGAGAAATGGTGAAGATGTATTTGCCCCTCTTAAAACGAAAATACCGGCCCACTTTCGTCGTTGCGAATGGTGAGAATGCGGCGCACGGACGAGGAATTACCGAGAAGATTACGAAAGAGTTGTTTGAACTCGGCGTACATGCGATCACACTGGGCAATCATACATGGGATCAAAAAGAGATATTCGATTTTATCGACGACGAACCGCGCATGATTCGTCCAGCGAACTTCCCCGAAGGAGCACCTGGGAAAGGGATTACATACATCAAGCAATCGGAAGGGGAGCTGGCGGTCATCAATTTGCAAGGCCGTACGTTCTTACCCCCGTTGGATTGTCCGTTTAAAATGGCTGATAAATTGGTGGAGCAAGCGAGGAAGCGTACCAAATACATCTTCGTAGATTTCCACGCAGAAGTTACTTCTGAAAAGCAAGCGATGGCCTGGTATTTGGATGGAAGAGTGAGTGCCGTCGTAGGAACACACACTCACGTCCAAACAGCAGATGAACGTGTCTTGCCACAAGGAACGGGATTCTTGTGCGATGTCGGTATGTGTGGCCCGAGCAATGGGATCTTGGGAATGGAGAGAGAAGCCGTGATCAAGAAGTTTTTGACGCAGCTCCCGGTACGCTTTGAAGTGGCACCAGATCCAGCTCAGTTGAACGCCGTAGTGATCACGCTTGATAAGGCGACAGGGACCGCGAAAAAATTGGAACGAATCCGAATTGACGCCGACCACCCGTTTATGGAATAATATGAATAAGATTAGAATTTTTTGAATCTTTCATGGTAGTTAGCAGGAATTTTTAGGGGTTATGCGAATATCATTCTAATGATGACAGGATTCCTATCAGACGGGAGGTTCAAAAGGATGGAAGTATTAAAAGTTTCAGCAAAGTCCAACCCCAATTCCGTTGCTGGTGCCCTTGCCGGTGTGCTTCGCGAACGCGGGGCCGCTGAGATCCAAGCCATTGGCGCTGGGGCGCTTAATCAAGCAGTGAAGGCAGTAGCTATCGCACGAGGGTTCGTAGCGCCGAGTGGAGTTGACCTCATTTGTATTCCAGCCTTTACCGACATCGTGATTGATGGAGAAGAACGAACTGCAATCAAACTAATCGTAGAGCCCAGATAACAAAAAGTGAACACCGTTTGGCCCGCCTGTTTGTTCGACGAATGAACAGGTTTTTTCGTTTGTTTACATAATTAACAAGGCATTCTTACAGAAAAGAGGCGAGTTGGCTCATGAAGATTTTTGACGCACATTGTGATGTATTGATGAAGCTATGGCAAAATCCAGAGATTGATTATTATAAGGGAGACAAGCGTTTACAAGTAGGTTTTCCCGATCTAATAAAAGGGAATGTAGATATACAGGTTCTCGCCTGTTTCGTTCCGACAGATGTGCCGTTTGGGCGTCGTTTTCATACTGTACTAGAAATGATTGACGTTTTTTACGAGCGGGTAGCAAGTGATCAGTTCCGTCCTATCTACACCAAGGCGGATTTGCAGGATAGCGTATTAAAGGGGCGGAAAGGGGCTATTCTGTTTGTAGAAGGAGCGCATGCTCTGGAGGAAAGCCTCGTTCAGTTGCGAACGTGGTATCGTCTAGGAGTTCGAGGAATGACGCTGACGTGGAATCATGGTAACGCGGTTGCTGATGGTAGTGGCGAACCTAATCCAGGTGGAGTGACCGGTTTTGGGAGACAAGTAGTCGCTGAGATGAACCGTTTAGGTATGATCATCGACGTATCTCATTTATCCGACCCTGGTTTTTGGGATATCATGGAACTCTCTCTAGCACCAGTGATTGCTTCCCATTCTAATGCGCGTGCGCTGTGCGACCATCCTCGCAATTTGACAGATGAACAGATCAAAGCAATGATCGCAAAGGATAGCGTGATGGGCCTCACGTTTGTTGACTTCTTTACCGTGAAGGAAAAACGAACGGTTTGGATCGATGATCTCTTGAGACACCTGGATCATGTATGTGCACTGGGTGGAGTAGACCATGTCGCTTTTGGATCCGACTTTGACGGCATATCCCAAACGTTTGGCGACCTTACGTGCGCGGGCGATTATTCGCTTTTACTAGAAGCTTTGTTAAAACGTTATAAAGAGGAAGAAGTAATCAAATTTGTGCAAGGAAACTGGTTGCGTGTTTTCGGAAACGTGCTACAATGATACATGAAGATATATTAATGAACCAAGTTCAACATTAAAATTCAGGTCAAAAGTAAGTTGAGTAAAAGCACTTGCAATTTTACATGGACAGGACTACAATTGTTACTGTCTATGCACAGAATTGTCACATCTTATGTAAGATGGGCAGCTTTTCTCACAGTCACTGAAAGGGTGGAATCTGAATGATTAGTCAACTTTCTTGGAAAGTTGGAGGACAGCAAGGGGAGGGCATCGAGAGTACTGGTGAGATCTTCTCGATGGCGATGAACCGGATGGGCTATCATCTGTATAGCTATCGTCACTTCTCTTCCCGTATTAAGGGTGGACATACGAACAACAAAATCCGCGTAAGCACAACGCCAATGCGCGCGATTTCTGACGATCTGGACATCCTTGTAGCTTTCGACCAGGAGACGATCGATTTTAATGCGCACGAGCTGCGTGAAGGCGGCATCATCATCGCGGATGCTAAATTCAATCCAAAATTGCCAGACGGTTTGAAGGAAGTTCGCTTCTTGACCGTACCACTTAGTGAAATTGCAGATGAACTGGGAACTTCCCTGATGAAGAACATGGTGTCGATCGGTGCTTCCAGCGCGATCCTCGGTATTCCAGTGGAAAGTTACCGTGTCATTGTTGAAGATATGTTCCTCCGCAAGGGCGAAAAAGTGGTTGAAAAGAACATGGATGCCATTCGCCGTGGTTTTGAATTTGTAAGCGAACTGACTGGTGGTCAGCTGCCTGAGTTCCAATTGGACAAAGCAGACCCACAAAAACAATTGTTCCTGATCGGTAACGATGCGATCGCTCTCGGTGCAGTAGCTGCAGGTTGCCGCTTCATGCCTGCTTACCCTATTACTCCTGCTTCCGAAGTAATGGAATACCTCATTAAAAAGCTGCCTAAATTGGGTGGTACCGTTATTCAAACAGAAGACGAGATCGCTGCGATCACAATGGCAATCGGCGCTAACTTCGCTGGTGCTCGTTCCTTGACTGCATCTGCAGGTCCTGGTCTGTCCCTGATGATGGAAGCAATCGGTTTGGCTGGTATCACTGAGACTCCAGTGGTAATTGTTGACACACAACGTGGTGGTCCATCCACTGGTATGCCAACGAAAATCGAGCAATCCGATGTAAACGCTATGATCTATGGTACTCATGGTGATATTCCTAAAGTAGTTTTGGCTCCAAGTACAGTAGAAGAATGCTTCTATGATGCTGTTGAAGCCTTTAACATCGCTGAAGAATACCAACTGCCAGTAATCCTGATGACTGACTTGACTCTGTCCTTGGGCAAACAAACAGTTGTACCGTTTGATTACAGCCAAGTTGAAATCCGTCGTGGGAAACTGATGGCTGGACAAGAATTGCCTGAGAAAGAGCAAAATGACCTGTTCAAACGTTATGAAGTAACGGAAGACGGCATTTCTCCTCGCGTAATTCCTGGCCAAAAATACGGTCTGCACCATGTAACCGGTGTTGAGCATGACCAAACTGGTCGTCCATCCGAGAACGCAGCAAACCGTAAAGCTCAAATGGAAAAACGCATGCGCAAACTCGATGGCGTACTGAAAAACTTCAAAAACCCTGTAACAGTAGACGCACCTCATGCTGACGCTGATGTTCTGGTTGTTGGTATCAACTCCACAATCGGTACGATTCAAGAAGCAAAAGTTCGTCTGGAGCAAGAGGGTGTGAAGGTTAACCATGCCCAAATTCGCCTGTTGCATCCTTTCCCAGCTGAGGAAATGGCAGCACTTGTAGCAAAAGCGAAAAAGGTTGTTGTTGTCGAACACAACATCCAAGGACAAGTTACAAACCTTCTCAAACAGCACGTAGGCAACGCAGAGAAGATCGAATCCGTGCTGAAATATGACGGAAATCCGTTCTTACCAAAAGAAATTTATGCTGAAGTGAAGGAGCTGGTAAAACATGGCGACTATGAAAGAGTTTCGAAATAACGTTAAGCCAAACTGGTGCCCAGGCTGTGGTGACTTCTCCATTCAAGCAGCGATTCAACGCGCTGCAGCGAATGTAGGTTTGGAGCCTGAGGATCTGGCAGTTATTTCTGGTATCGGTTGTTCCGGTCGTATCTCCGGCTACATCAACTGCTATGGTTTCCACGGTATTCACGGACGTTCCCTGCCAATCGCACAAGGTGTGAAAATGGCTAACCGTGAATTGACTGTAATCGCAGCAGGTGGAGACGGTGACGGTTTCGCAATCGGTATGGGTCATACTGTACATGCTATCCGTCGTAACATGAACGTTACGTATATCGTAATGGATAACCAAATCTATGGTCTGACAAAAGGTCAAACCTCCCCGCGTTCCGCGACAGGTTTCGTGACCAAGTCTACACCAGCAGGTTCTATCGAGTCTTCCATTTCTCCAGTTGAACTGGCGCTGTCCGTTGGTGCAACATTCATTGCTCAATCGTTCTCCAGCGATCTGAAAGGCTTGACTGAGCTGATCGAAAAAGGGATCCAACATGAAGGTTTCTCTCTGATCAACGTATTCAGCCCTTGTGTTACTTACAACAAAGTAAACACCTACGATTGGTTCAAAGAGAACATCGTACCAGTAGATACAATCGAAGGTTACGATGCTCATGACCGTATCAAGGCTATGGCTACTTCCATGCAATACAAAGGCTTGCTTACAGGTCTGATCTACCAAAACACCGAGCAAAAATCTTACGAATCTCTCGTATCTGGATTCAAAGAAGAAGGCTTGGTAAATCAAGACATTCGTTTGTCTGATGAAGACTTCGCGAAACTGGTTGCAGAATTTGCATAAGGTTTCGATGAAAAACCTCTCCTTAACCGGGAGAGGTTTTTTTTGTGCTTTTTAAAGTGTTCGTCCACGCCATTGGCGATAGAACAGCATGACCAGGAAAAAGACGACCAGCTGCCCAAAAAGAGGATATAAGAAGCGCAATAGGGAGCTGAATCCGATGAAGCTGATGAAGTAGCAGATGATGAGGATGCCAAAGAGGATAGTCGGTCCGCGAAGACGAGTAACCAGGCGCAATTGTTCCGCTAGTCCGAATACGTTGGCAACGAGAGTAGAGAAAATTTCCGCGTAAACAAGTAAGGAAAACAGGAGAGGAATGCCCCGTCCTACGCCCTGTAGCAAAGCAATCATGGGCATTTCCGCGTGCTGGATACCGGGCATTTTTGCAGATAGGGATGAAAAGGCAAGCACGAGCAACAAGCCAATTCCAAGTCCACCGATGACCCCGCCTGCGATCAAAGGCTTTTCACTGGTACTATGGCGTCCGATTGGGACAAGAACTGCTTGTGTAAGAGTCACGTTTAAGGCAACATAATAAAAGGGAGAGCTTAACCATGCCAATGGCCGGGTCGATTCGCTGATCAAGATGGGATCTTCCCACGGTTGCGTGTACAGAAATACGAGTAAGGTAAAGGCAATAAGTGTAGGAACAAAGATACTATTGACTCGATGGATGGCAAAGAGCCCTTTTCTCGTGACTACGAAAATCATGAGCATGCTGATCCAGATTCCGACTTGGGAAGGCAATTGAAACGATTCCCAGAAGATCGCGCCTGTCGCAGCTAGCATGACAGATGTAGTCCCGAACAATACGGTCAGCAACAGGGTATTGAAGACTGTCCCAAACGGATGACCAAACAAATAGATACTGACATCTTGGTAAGAATTGGCTTGGATTCGATAGGAAATTAACATAACCCGCGTACCAGCCCATATAAATAATGCGGTCGCGAGCAAAATTCCTACCAAGCCTTGCGTTCCATATTGAACAAAGAATTCTACGATTTCTTTACCAGAGGCAAAACCAGCTCCCACGACGGTCCCGATGTACGTAAAAGCGATCTGCCATGCGATTCTCCATGATCCTTGCATCTCAGACCTCCTGTCCCACCTTATTCCATCCTATGAATAGGAGTGAGTCGAATATGCGCGTTACTGTCTTAGGTTATCAATCTCCATATCCAGGGCCTGCAGGAGCTACCCCTGGTTATCTCGTTGAAACCGATCAGATCCGTCTCTTGCTTGATTGTGGGAGTGGTGTACTGGCTCAACTAGGGAAGCATTACCCTATCTATGAGCTGGATGCCTTGATTCTTTCCCACTACCATCACGATCATGTGGCGGATATCGGTGTGCTCCAGTATGGCCTCATGGTTCATCAATTGTTTGGAGAGAGAGATCCACACAAGCCTCTCCCCATTTATGGACCCGAAGCGCCAAATGTTAATACGCAATCACTTCCTTATCGAAATGCGACAGCTTTTTACCCGGTACAGGAGAATACTGATTTGACACTAGCCGATGTCCATGTCCGATTTTTACGAACGGATCATGGCGATGGCGATCCTTGCTACGCGATGCGTTTAGAGGCGGGGAGAAAGGTATTGTTATATGGAGCTGATAGTGGGCCAGGTACGAATTGGGGAAGTTTTATCAGAGAGGCAGACCTTTTTATATGTGAAGGGACTTACTTGGATCACAATCTGCCGAAAACGCCTAATGGTCATCTCTCCGTACGGCAAGCAGCAGAACTGGCAGAACAGCATGCCTGCCGGTCCTTACTGATCACTCACCTTTACCACGCTTATGATTCAGATGAAGTATTACGGCAGGCTGTGGCGTATACAGTCGGGAACTGCCATGTTGCACAAATTGGCTTGCAAATAGCCTTGTAGTTGGCTGTCATTACATAGTGAGGAGAATGAGAAGATGTTTCCAAATGTTTTGGAGGTTGCTCGAAAATTGATAAAGGAGAGAGTGAAGGCTGGGGAAACAGTCATTGATGCGACAATGGGAAACGGAAATGATACTCTATTCCTTGCCCAGCTCGTCCAAGACACTGGTAAAGTAATCGCCTACGACATTCAACCATTGGCAATGGAGAAGACGAGAGAGCGGCTGGAGCGGGAAGGAGTTGCGGGTTGGGTCGCGATGCGTCTCGCGAGTCACGAAGAAATAGAAACTGTGGAAGAGCCTGTAGGGGCCATCATGTTCAATCTCGGGTATCTACCAGGCGGGGATAAAGAAATAACCACTCAGGCTGCCAGCACGATCCGTGCGATCGAGTCAGGACTCCGCGTATTACGTCCGGGAGGCGTGATGACGGTTATGATCTACTGGGGGCACCAGGCAGGAGAAGCGGAAAAAGCAGCTGTAGAATCTTATTGCCAGTCGATCAGTCAATTGGATTACCTCGTTTTGAAATATCAGTACATCAATCAGCAAAACCAAGCGCCCTTTTTACTCGCAATCGAGCGTAGAGAGTTGTAGCAAAGATAGGCCCTTTTCCCGGGCAAGCGCAGATTGCGACAGCGTACTTACGCAAAGCGTGAATTCTGTCAAATTAAGAGACAATTCCTTTCTTTCATCTGACTAAAAATAGGCACGCCCCTTACGATCGAGGCACATACCTTATGTTGAGGAATGAAGCAAGGGGGATCTATGTGAATAGAGTCGGCATTATGTTAGATTGGGGCATTATGCAGAAAGGAATGAAAGGATACAAGTCATACGAGCGCTTGACTCATTATGTCAAAATCGGTAAAGAGCTAGGCTTGGAGCCGGTTTTTTTTCATCCCTTTCATGTTCTTGCTGGCGACGAAAGAGTGCACGGGTACTTTTGGAATGGGAGCAGGCTTATCCCCCGTCTGGTTCAGATCCCACGCGTGATTCATAACCGTGTTTTGACCGGGGATGCGAGAGCACGGGGTGTGATCCAGCGGTTAAGCAGAAAGAAAACGGTCTTTAACGGTTTGGTAGTTCGGGATAAGCGAAAGGTCCATCAGATGCTTTGGAAAAATCCGCAGATTCGCATGTATTTACCACACACGGTGCCTTATTCAGGAGAGCAGCTAAAGCAGTTTTTGGAGAAGTACCGAGTCGTTTACGTGAAGCCTTCGATCGGTTCTGTCGGAATCGGTGTCGCACGAATCGAGAGGCTTGGAAACGAGTATCACTTTATTGCGTCTAAAAAGAGAAAGACCATGTCACTAAAAAGATTGATGTCTGTCGTACGTACCTGGGTAGGAGGCAAGCGCTTCCTCATCCAACAAGGCATTCATTTGGCGAGGTACGAAGGAAAGACCTTTGACATCCGTGTATCCGTTCAAAGAAATGGCGAGCGGGAATGGGCGGTAAGTGGAATGGTCGCCAAAGTTGCCAATCAACAAAACAAACTGAGCAATTTGTCTCGCGGAGGGAGGGCTGTTCCTTTGACGACAGCGATTGCTCCGACGATTCCTATGGACGATCAAAAAGGGACTCTGGACCGCATCCAGGAAGCTGCCATCGTGATTGCAAAGCAGTACGCACATCACTTTCCGTCGCTTGCTGACTTGGGAATGGATATGGGGATCGACGACAAAGGTCATCCCTACTTAATCGAGGTAAACGTCAGGGATCAGCGCTATTCATTTTACAAAGCAGGAGAAAAGGCCATGTTTAAGCAGACGTACCGACATCCGATGGAATATGCTCATACGCTGATTCATGAAGGAAAAAAACCGAAAAAGCAGCTTGCCTGAACGAAGAAAAAGAAGGAGCAGACCGAAGCGTGAAAACAGTGTCTGCTTCTTTTTTAGAGGTAATGTTTTCATACATAATGAATGAATCCTGGGAGGAAGTGTACGTTGCGCCCGTTTGATCGAGTCGTATGGATCATCGTCATCGTATTGGTGTTGCTTCCTTTTGGGTACGTGCAATATAACAGGATGGCGTATGCACACACAACGATGTGATTCAGTTTGGCTATCGTTTGACAGAAGAAGGGAAAAGGAAAGGGGTGGAGAAGAAGGACCTGAGGCATTATGAATCACTTCCAGAGTAGACTAGTCCAGCCGAGGTAAGAAAAAGAACGGAGGCATGTGCACCCGTTCTTTATTTGCGCTTATTCAGTAGAGGTTGTAAGCTGTTGATCCGCATTTGGATAAGGCAAGTTGCGAAAATGGCGGTAAGACAGAGCCAAAATCGATTTGCGCGTGAGAATCCCTTGGAAGTATTGCTCTTCATCTTCAATGCAAATAAAAGGATGGTTGATGGAGACCTCTAATGCTTTTAGAAAATCATCCGTGTACTTGAGTCGAGCAATCTTGGTGTCCATGACTTCATCTACCGTATGTTCGGACATCTTTTCCGTTTCAAATCGTTCCAGACCTAGCGTTTTATTCATGATCATATTGGTGCTGATTAATCCGTGCAAGCGATACTGATGATCCAAAACGGGAATGGCCGAATAGCCGGATTTGATGAGGACGAGCAAGGCATGCTCAATCGAGTTGCCGAGTTGAACATGAGCTACTTTTGTCGATGCAATGATGAGGTCTTTAATGGGTGTATGTAGCAATGGGATATCCTGATTCATCTGGATCCACCACCTTTTCTGTCGTCTATGGCAGTAGGGTAGCTGCCTGTGGTTCTCTTCTATGATACCGTAAGCAGCTTGCCAGTGGTAGGGTTACATTCGAAATCTTCACCTTGCCAAGTCCTTCAAGGAAAAAAGAAAAAGCCCGGCAGCTTCGCCGGGTCAAGAATCGAGGTGTGGAACAATTGTCCCTGTAATTAGTATGCAAGATCGGTTCGGTTTTTACATTAGGAGTTTGGAGGAAAGGTATCCACTTGTTACGCCTTGTGTGCTTCCATACGATAAAGCGGTTTGTATTTCGGTTTTCCTCCACGCGTCCAGTGGGAGAGGAGCGTGTGTTCATACAAGAAAATGCAAAGCGGTGGCGTGATGACAAACATCGCCAGCATGATGAGTGGTGTCGACCAGTCCAATCGGAAAATCACATAGCTTTCCAATAAAAACAGGATTAACGGGTGCACCATATAAATGGCCATGTTTTGTTTCGCGAGTCGGGATAACCATTTTCCGATCGTAGGTAAAGCGCCTAAATATCGGGAAATGGAATAAAAGGCGATCAGAAAGCTCAAGGTGTAGACCAAGTACAGTGGGTCAAATATATTGAGGCTATCCGCGTAGCTTTTCGAACCATTCAAGTACCGCATCATAATCCATGCCCCAGTCACGATGGTAACGGCATAGGAAATCGATTGCAACCGGTATGTCCAGTAACGCCATTTGTCCAGGTTTAGTCCCGCATAAGCGCCGAGTGCAAACGTGAAAATGTACATGTAGAAATAGTTCTGACCGGCTACGTAGCTGTGTTGGATAAGGCCAAGCAACGGATTGGCCGACCAGTCGATCGCCCAGATTGGATCAACAAAAAGGGCTTGGTAGAGCATATATAGTCCGATTTGTCCAAGGAACAAAACAACCAGAACTTTCAAAGACATGTAACGTTCAATGAGTGGCTTCGTCAAAAAGAACAGGACATTCATTTGCAAGTAGAGCGGAATGTAATACAGGTGGTAAAAAGAACTTCCTGTAAAGAGACTGTGAAAGAATGGTCCAGCCAATTCAATCGGATTGATGGTCTGTAATTGAAATCCGGTAAAGATCGCCGTCCAAATCATGTATGGAAAAACGATGACCCGCCAGCGTTTACGCCAAAACGCTGCCCAGTCCATTTGCTTTTTTTGATGCCAATAAAACAAGAGCATTCCCGTTGCAAAGATAAACAGGGAACGGCCAAACCGCAATAATATCAAGGATATCGCTTCGAAATCGCCGTTCCACGGGTAATCGGCTTGGTTTTCGATGAAAAAACCCAGGATGTGAATGATCAAAACCGTACAAGCCCCGAAAACAAAAAGGGCATTCAGATCCTGAAAAGTCCCCTTTCGATTGTTATTCATATGTCCTCCATTATTCTCGCCGACAGCACCTTATGGAGAGTGCCCACCTGGTTGTCAGTAGAACAAGGCCTTTAATCAGGCAACTTCCAGTCTGGTGCAGCCAGTTCTTTTGCTGTATAGGAAAACAAGTGCAAGCGCGAAGACAGATGTTCCTGAGCATCCCGAAGTAAGTCATCTTGCACCATAAAAGGAGCAGGCGACACCGGCCACTCTGTACGTATCGTGGAAAGCAAGCGAGCTTTCACATCATCGACCGTAACGAGTTTCTCTGTCAAACCGGTTATGCTGCCAACCGTAGACCCATCAATACGTGGAATGGGTTTGTGGTTCTCCATTTCTTCTAATCCAGCTACTTGATAAAATCGTTCCATCCATTCGCCGCGAGGTCGCTCGTCCACGTTGATGCAGAGCTGCAGAATCGAGCCATAGCGGGTACGTCGTTGGGCCATGCCCCCAATTTTTTTGCCGTGTAGGGAAAAGTCGTATTCACCCGCACAATAAGAGCCGGCTACTTCGCCAAATTGAATCGATCCGTAATCGCGCAAACCCACCGACAGTAGTTGAGCGACAAAAGAGAAGAAAGAATCAATCGAGATCGTCGTATCCGGCAATAAACAGGCTACATTCAGCACGCCGGCATCTAAAGGCACACAGGCGCCTCCAGAAGAACGGAGTACACAGCCAAAGCCATCTTGACCAAAGCGACGCAGTGCTGCCTCCAGATGCGGTAGTTTCGCATCACGGCGTCCCAGGTAAAGCGCTTGATCGTACACCCAGAGATGAATGATAGGCGGTGAGTTGTGATCACGCATGCCGGCAGCCAATGCTTCATCCCGAACGAGCGGCTCGAGAGGACTGCCCTGATAGGTACCCGAGTCCATCCAATTGAACGGTTGATTGATAGAAAATGACATAGTGAACTCCTCACCGAACAAGAATAGCTACCATTATACAACTGAACCACGTTCATTTCTAGGTTTTAGACGCCCTTTTTTCTAGGTGGTAAATGATGCTTTCTTTCGTATGTATAAAAAAGCCCGACACCATTGCATAAAAGTGTCGGGCTAGTCATTCAGGTTACTTTACTTCTTTAAACGAAAAATTATCCAGATACGTCATTTTGCGAGGCGTGTCTTTCGTTGCTTCACGCTGCAGGTACAATCCCAGCTTCGTTCCTTCTTGTTTGATTTGTTGGTTGCCAAACAAGAACTGTCCGTTCATGTAGATGGACACGGAGCTGCCGTCCACGACGACTTTCAGGCGATTGCTCGACTTCAGCTTGTAGGAGCCAGAAGCGATCCAATCGATATTGTCTTCGTACACATTGTTTACTTTGCCCAGGACAACGCGGTCTTTTTGAACAAAGACGACATTTGCTTTACCGTCTTTGCCATTGAAGAACAGGCCACCCATACCATCTGTATCAGAGGTGTTTACATCGACAGACAGCTCGTAATGATTCACTTTGTCTGACTCATCCCAGTTCAATGGTAGCAGGTAATGATCCAGATTTTTATCTGTAGAGATCGCGGTTACTTGTTTGTTGATAACTCCCCAAGAACCATTTGCCTTGTCAGTCTGCCAGTTCTTCAGATCATTTTCAGAGAAAGCGTCACTGATGTTAATGGGAGTTGGTTTAGGGTCTTCTGGAGCTGGGAAAACCACTTTTGTTTCGTCATCGTCTTTGCGATCAATCAGAGCACGGTAGAGCAGAGACGCGGCTTCCGCACGGGTGATTGGATCTTGAGGACGGAAATAGTTGTTGGAGCCTTGCATCAGGTTCGATTGGATGGCGATGGCGATATAAGAGCGCAGTGCTGGCGAGATATCGTCGTCATCCTTGAACTTTTTCAATTGGTTCAAATCTGCTTTGTACTTCTTGTCGTAGCCGAGCAGGCGAACCAGAGCTACAGCAATGTCTTCACGTACAGCAGATTCATTTGGTTTGTACGTGTAAGTAGAGCCCGATTTGTACCCAGTCAAGTATGGCTTGGCGTATTCCACATAGTAGAATGCCCAGTGAGACTTCGGCACATCTTTAAAGGTTTGAGTGATGGAGCGCTTATCCATGTCGACATCGGCTGCCGCAATCATGATTTTCGCAAACTCAGCACGGGTTACTTGGTTGTTAGGGCGGAACGTTCGGTTGTCGTAGCCTGCGATAATGCCTTTTTCTGCCATCTCGGTAATTTCTTTATACGCCCAGTGACTACGTGGGACGTCGGAGAAAGATGAGTTGGCGGCACTCACAAAGGGAACGACCGTCAAGAACATCATCACCGATAAAAATATGGCTAGTGCTCTTTTCATGTAGGACCTCCTCATTTGGGATTGTGGTTTGTGTCTGGCTGTTATTCAGACGATGGATGGGGGAGGAATGTTGCAAGTTATAAAATGTTTTTTGGAAAAAATGAGTAAATGGTCGCGCTGAGTCGATCGGTAAGCAGGATATATATCCCGATGAGAGGAAGCGTCTATCGTTCTTTGGTATCTGACAAAGGGAGGCACCTGTCAAAGTTCCGTCGGCAAATATTCTTTATATGGAAGAATTGCCGTAGCCAGCATTAATTGGAAGGGGTGAAGCAAGTTGGGTTTTGTACATATTTTGCCTCATTATGCATTAGCGATGTATCGCCCAAAATGCTATAATTCTGTATTGGTGACTATGACAATTAATTCTAGTTGAGGTGATACATTATGAAGGATACGAAAGAGGCGACTGTGGACTTAAAATCCACTAAGTCTCCGAAGACCACGGCAGACTTTGCAAAATACTTTCAAGCACCTTCCCTTAAAGAAGCAAAGCAACGAGGGAAGGAAGATATTTTAGTGCATTACGACTTTGCCATCTCGGACGACATGCGGGATATTGGCAAAGGGAAGCGCTACCACGTACGCACTTATGGCTGCCAGATGAATGAACATGATTCGGAGACGATCTCGGGTATTCTCGAGCAGATGGGGTACACAGCGTCTGAGGAGATCGAGGAAGCAGACGTCATTCTATTCAACACCTGTGCGATTCGGGAAAATGCAGAGGACAAGGTATTTGGAGAGCTGGGTCACATGAAGCGACTGAAGCATAACAATCCGAACCTCATTCTCGGTGTGTGCGGCTGTATGTCGCAAGAAGAAAAGGTCGTCAAAAAGATCCTGAAGAGTTACAACCAAGTTGACCTGATCTTCGGCACACACAATATCCACCGCTTGCCTGAGCTGTTGCGTGATGCGATGTTTAGCAAGGAAATGGTAATTGAGGTATGGTCTAAAGAAGGCGATATTGTCGAGAACATGCCGAAGATCCGTGAAGGAAACACCAAGGCCTGGGTGAACATCATGTATGGCTGTGACAAGTTCTGTACGTACTGCATCGTACCGTACACGCGCGGGAAAGAGCGTAGCCGCCGTCCCGAAGATGTCATTGCTGAAGTGCGTGATCTGGCACGACAAGGCTTTAAAGAAATCATGCTGCTCGGGCAAAATGTAAATGCGTACGGCAAAGACTTCGAAGACATGCAGTACGGCTTTGGTGATTTGTTGGACGAGATCCGCAAGATTGACATTCCACGAATCCGCTTCACTACAAGCCATCCACGCGATTTTGACGATCATTTGATCGAAGTGCTGGCAAAGGGCGGTAATCTGGTGGAGCAAATTCACTTGCCTGTGCAATCGGGATCAAGTGATGTCCTGAAGCGGATGGCGCGCAAGTATACGCGTGAACACTATCTGGAGCTCGTGCGTAAAATTAAAGCGGCGATCCCGAATGTTTCCCTCTCCTCCGATATTATCGTAGGGTTCCCTGGTGAAACGGATGAGCAATTTGAAGAGACGATCTCTATGGTCGAAGAGGTCCGTTACGAATTTGCCTATACCTTCATCTATTCCCCTCGGGAGGGTACGCCGGCGGCCGTCATGGAAGACAACGTACCGATGGAAGTGAAAAAAGCACGCCTGTATCGATTGAACGAAGTCCTGGCGAAAATCGGTCTGGAAGAAAACAAAAAGCTGCAAGATCAAGTACTGGAGGTTCTGGTGGAAGGCGAGTCGAAAAACAATGCAGAAGTATTGGCAGGACGTACTCGCACCAACAAACTGGTTCACTTCAGAGGAGATAAAGCGTTAATTGGCCAATATGTGCATGTCAAAATAACAGATGCGAAAACGTGGACACTCCACGGTGACATCGTTACTACTGTCGAGGTGTAAAGAGATGGAACAAACCAATGTATTCACACAAAAAGAAATTCTAGACAAAGCTCGTGAACTGGCATCGATGATTTCCCGTACCAATGAAGTCGACTTTTTCAAACGCGCAGAGCTGCAGATCAAACACAACGAGCGCGTGCAAGAACTGATTGATTCCCTGAAACAAAAACAGAAGCAGATGGTCATGTTCGAGTCCATCAACAAGCCGGAACTTTTGAAAAAAGTGGAAGATGAATTCAATCAGATGCAAGATGAGCTGGATGCGATCCCGATTGTGAACGAGTTCAAGCAATCCCAAGTCGACGTAAATGACTTGCTGCAAATGGTCACCAACGTCATCACGAATACCGTCTCCGAGCGAATCATTTTGGACACAGGCGGCAATCCTCTGACTGGCGAAACAGGTGGCGGTCCCGAGAAAAAACACGACGGCGGTTGCTGCTCGTAAACCATTTGAAGACAGCGAAACGCAGTCACGATGAGCTTTCCAACGACTTTCTCTAAAATAAGGTGGGTGTTTGCACCCTAGCCGAATGCCCTGCATACAAATGTACAGAAACGTTGTATGGAGGAGGTAACGAAATGTCGGGTACAGACAAAGATCTACAGTGCCGGGAACTCATCGCGAAAGCTGTCTGCGGTAAAGGCCATAAATTCTCTACTACCACCCACACCATCATACCGTCGCAAACTCCTTCGACGATCCTCGGATGCTGGATTATAAACACGAACTTCCAGGCAGAGAAAGTCGGAGACGCGGTTGAAGTATCTGGTACGTATGACGCCAACCTGTGGTTCTCGTTTGCAAATAACACGCAAACCGAAGTCAAGCGGGAAACTGTCAAGTTCTCCGTACTCGTTCCGCTAACGTTCTTCGATAAAAACTGCAGAGGCGATCTTGAAATCGTTGCTCGAGCCGTGGAACAGCCGAAGTGTGTAAAAGCCGAGTTGAGTGGTGGAGGCACGATTACAGTCAAGGTTGAAAGCGAGTTTGCGGTCGAAATCATTGGAGAAACAAAGGTGTGCGTTGTTGTCTGCAATAGTTGCGATGACAAAGACTTCCATGTTCTTGGCGACTACGAAGAGAACAGCGACGAATTTGATGACTTTGATTCAGCCACATTGCTCGACGAGCTTGACTAAAGAGGAGAGAACCATCTCCTCTTTTTTTCTTTTTTTGGAAGGCAAGAGGTTGGCTCACGCTTTCTCACTCTTTTCTGGGCGCTTACATAAGATACAGAAGATCATCAGCGAGGGGAAGTGGATGGTATGCTAGCACGCAATCAAAAGGATGTGGAAGTGCTGCAACAGATGACCGCCAACGCAAAGGGAGCCGTCGACAATTTGAAGCGTCCTGACGTGGGGCGATGGCTGCTTCGCCTCGGTGGTATACCAGTCACCTCGGGAAAAAACTCTCTTCCAGGCTGGCGCACTTACAAGATCAGCCTGTATCAGGAGCATGTTCTGGAAATGGTATGCAGTACAGAAAGTCCGCAGTGGTTGCTGCAGCGTATGGAAGACCCTGCTTTTGATCCGGTTAGTCTCCCTTCTGCAGATCCTGAGGTCAACCTCGTGAAAAGCATGGCTGCTCGAAGCCTCTATGCAGCAGGAATTGATGCAGGCCAAGTAACGATCATGGCTGCTTCTGCACATCGAGCGAAAGTCGTTCGAGTCGATCCGGATTGGCCTATGAAATCCGTAGATCACTATCTCATGAAGGCAAGACAATGGTGGGAAGCAAAACTCGCCACGCATACCCAAGAACTCGAGCGGATGGGGGCAGACCCGGAATTCGCCTTGCGAAAGCCTGACGGGGGAATGGCGCTGGCATCCGATTATTTAAAAGTGAACGGTACAGTCGGATGTGATACAACGAGGTATCGAGAAGAGCTCGCCATGCATCAGCATCCAGTGGCAGAGCTTCGACCGGCTCCGTCTGAAGATCCAGATGACCTCTTTTTCCATGTGTTCGATGCTCTAAAGCTGGCCGCGAAAAAAATAAGCAATCCCAAGCTTGAATGGCTGGCCGGGGGAATGCCTTTTCCTGGGTATCCGATAGGGGGACATATTCATTTTGCAGAAATGACGCCCACCTTTTCCCTTCGGCGTAAACTGGATGCTTATTTGGCATTGCCGCTAGTTCTGATTGAAGATGCCGGTTGCCACCTTCGGAGAAAGCGCTATGGCTTTTTAGGTGATGTCCGTGAAAAAGAATACGGCTTTGAATACCGAACATTACCTAGCTGGCTGGTCCATCCGGATGTGACTCGTGGTCTCTTGCATCTTGCTCGATTGGTTGTCACCTCTTTGCATCAACTACAAGCCACTCCTCATCTCCAGCTTCCCTTGATAAAAGCGTACTACCGAGGAGAAAAAGGCGTTTTGGCACCTTACGTACGGCAAATTTGGAGTGAGCTGTCAGAACTTCCGGGCTATGTGCTTTCTCGTATTCACTTGGATCGTTATTTTACTTACTTGCTTTCCCGAGAGCCTTGGCCTGCTTCGGAGGACTTGCGCAAGATATGGGGTCTGGTCTGAGCAGCTGACTTTGTTCAACTAAATGTTCGAATCGTGTTATAATAACAGTCGAGATTGGTAGGCTAGGAGAAGAATACAATGACTCAATATACCCCGATGATTCAACAGTATCTGGCGATCAAAAAAGATTATCCGGATACTTTCTTATTTTTTCGCTTGGGCGACTTTTACGAACTGTTTTTTGATGACGCTGTTTTGGCATCCCGTGAACTGGAGATTACATTAACGGGGCGTGAAGGCGGTGGGGATGAAAAAATCCCTATGTGCGGTGTTCCTCATCATGCGGCAGACGGCTATATTGCGGAGTTGCTGAAAAAGGGTTACAAAATCGCGGTTTGTGAACAGGTGGAAGACCCGAAGGAAGCAAAAGGGGTAGTCAGACGAGAAGTGACTCGTGTGGTTACGCCAGGCACGATGATGGAAGGCAAATGGTTGACGGATAAGGAAAATAACTACATGGCTGCCGTGGCTGAGCTGGACGGTCGTACAGGGATAGCAGCCTGCGACATGAGTACGGGAGAGATGTATGTGACATCTCTCCCAGGAAAAGGCGAAACCTTGCTTGAAGAAGCGCTGCAATACCGTCCAAAAGAATTGGTATTTTGCGGCCTTTCCTCGATTCCGAAAACAGCCCTTCCCTTTTCTGTGTTGGACGTAAATGAGATCGACGCGTTCGCCGTCGACACCCACTATCAGGAGCAAGCAAAAGATTTGGATGTCGTCATGCGTACGGCAGTCAACGCCCTCCTCGGATACATAGGAACAACTCAAAAGCGTAGTCTCGCACACATGCGGCTGATCAAACGGTATGATGCCAGACAGCATTTGCAGATGGACGGTTTTTCGAGGCGAAACCTAGAGTTGACCGAGACGATTCGGGACAAGACCAAGAAGGGCTCCTTACTCTGGTTGTTAGACAGGACCGAGACAGCGATGGGTGGTCGATTGTTACGCAGATGGATCGAACGACCGTTACTTCGTTTACAGGAGCTGCAAGCCAGACTCGATGCCGTCGAAGCACTGAAAGGAGATCTGCTGTTGCGTTCTGATGTACGTAGCTGCCTGGATCGTGTCTACGATTTAGAACGGTTGGCTGGCCGTATTTCATACGGAAATGCGAACGCACGAGACCTCATTCAATTGCGGTATTCGCTAGAGGCAGTTCCAGAGCTGAAGAGCTTGCTGGTTGAGACGAAATCCCCAGTACTGGAGGATCTCGCGGCTGGTATGGAAGATTGCGCAGATATCGTCGGTTTCTTGCAAACGGCCTTGGTCGATGATCCGCCTATTTCCGTTCGGGAAGGCGGCATGATCCGGACTGGGTATGATGAGTACCTGGACAAGCTTCATTCGGCTAGTCGCGATGGAAAGACGTGGATTGCGCAGCTCGAACAGGGTGAGCGTGAAGCGACTGGCATTCGTTCGTTAAAGGTAGGCTTCAACAAAGTCTTTGGCTACTACATCGAAGTGTCCAAGTCGAATATCGCCAACGTTCCAACCGGACGATACGAGCGAAAACAGACTCTCGCAAACGCTGAGCGCTATATCACACCAGAATTGAAAGAGCGTGAAGCGCTGATTTTGGAAGCGGAAGAAAAAATGATCGAGCTGGAATATCAGTTGTTTTCCGCTGTTCGCTCAGAGGTGGCGCAGCACATTCCTCGCTTGCAGGGCCTGGCTGAACGAATTGCGTCGGTCGATGTTCTACAATCATTTGCAACAGTGAGTGATGAGCGGGGATATGTGCGGCCTGAACTGATGGAGTCTGGCGAGTATGAGATAGTAGATGGCCGTCATCCAGTGGTCGAAGCTGTACTGGAGCGGGAAAAATACGTAGCGAATGACGCACGTATGGATCAGGACAATCGGCAGGTTCTGCTGATTACAGGTCCGAATATGGCAGGGAAGAGCACGTACATGCGGCAAATTGCTCTGATTACCGTGATGGCGCAGGTAGGGTGCTTCGTTCCAGCCAAGTCTGCAAAGCTGGCACTCGTCGATCAAATTTTCACCCGGATCGGTGCAGCGGATGACCTGGTTGGCGGACACAGTACATTCATGGTAGAGATGTTGGAAACGAAGCATGCTCTGCAAAAGGCGACAGCTCAAAGCTTGATTTTGCTGGATGAAATCGGACGAGGCACGTCTACGTACGATGGGATGGCGCTTGCACAAGCGGTCATCGAGTACATTTGCCAAAAAATCGGGGCCAAGACACTCTTTTCTACGCACTATCATGAATTGACGAGTCTGCAAGAGACGATGAGCGGTGTAGTAAACGTCAATGCCCGGTGCGAAGAGCGTGAGGGAAAACTATTGTTCCTGCACAAAATCGAGGAAGGCAGAGCCGATAAGAGCTACGGCATTCATGTGGCTGAATTGGCTGAAATGCCGGTTTGGGTTATCGAACGGGCTCGAAATATTCTTGCCGGTTTGGAAGCGGGAAGTGCAGGATCTGGGTCAGCGGATATGCAAATGTCGTTGGAAATGCTTTGGTCAGCTCCAGTGGCTGCTGTAAAAGAAGAACCGGAATCACTCCTCACCACCGAGGAAGCAGCGATTATGGCTGACTTACGCGAGCTCGACCTGAATCAAACTACACCAATGGATGCCATGATGAAGCTGTTTGCATGGAAACAACAGCTGAAAAAAGGGTAGAGCAAAGGCAGAGAGGAGGAACCCATGGGCAAAATTCAAGTGCTGGATGAACATCTCGCGAACATGATTGCTGCTGGCGAGGTGGTGGAGCGTCCAGCGTCCGTCGTAAAAGAATTGGTGGAAAACGCGATTGATGCGCAAGCAACCACCATTGAAGTGCATGTTGAGGAAGGCGGTTTGGAACTCATTCGCATCGTGGATGACGGTCTGGGCATGGATCGGGAGGATTGCCGTCTCGCATTTGAACGCCATGCGACGAGCAAAATCCAATCTGCACGTGACTTATTTCGCATTCGCACGCTTGGGTTTCGCGGGGAAGCACTACCGAGTATCGCTGCTGTCTCCCGTATGGAGCTTACGAGTAGCCCTTCCAGCAACCAGATCGGTACTCGGCTGACGAATGAGGGTGGACAATTTGGCGAGCCGATGGATGTGGCAGCCGTAAAGGGTACGGAGATTTGTGTTCGCAGTCTGTTTTTCAATACCCCGGCACGGTTGAAATATATGAAATCGATTGCGACTGAAGTCGGGCACATTTCCGATTACGTCAATCGCCTCGCTCTGACTCATCCGTCGATCTCGTTTACCTTGACTCATAATGGAAAGAGCTTGTTACAGACGTCAGGTGATGGAAAGCTCCTACATGTCATGGCTGCCATATACGGTGTCCAAGTAGCCAAACTATTACTGCCGATTTCCGGTGAAACCCTTGATTTCCGCTGGAGCGGGTTTGTCTCCAAGACGGAGGTGACACGGGCCAATCGCACGTATTTATCCACGCTCGTAAACGGTCGATATGTGCGCAGCTACTCCTTGAACAATGCGATCATGCGAGGGTATCATACGCTCTTGCCGATTGGCCGGTTTCCGATCGTTGCGCTTCAGATCGAGATGGATCCTTCTCTTGTCGATGTCAACGTCCACCCGGCAAAGCTGGAGGCGCGCTTTAGCAAAGAAGATGAGCTCTGCAGTGCGATCGAGCAATCGGTAAAAGATACGTTGCGGCAAGGTCTTGGGATAGTGCGACCAATGGTGACGACGCCAAAAGCGAAGGTAATGACACAGGTTGTCCAGCCCCAATTTGACTTGCAGCTACCGAAGCCATCTGTCTCGCTGTCTCCTACTTTGGAAGCTAGCCCACGCTTACAAGAGTGGATGTCCAAACAAGAAACGAAACGAGAACAACCGACGGAATCACTTCCTTCTCAGAGGGAGACGGCCACAATCAAGGAGTCGCTTGCTCGCTATGAAAATGCAGAACAAAAAATAGTTCAGGACTCGATGTGGGAAAAAAGGATGGAAAGGAGTCCATCCGAACCAATACAGACATCCACATTGGGTATTACGGCCGAAAGTGATGTAGGGCTCCAGGATCTTGTGGCTTCAGAAGCAGCTTCAACTATCGAACCTGCCTTGACTGAGATAGTGGAGGAAGCAGGAAGTGTGGAACAACCGACCGACATAGTAGAAGCAGACGATCAATCGGCAGTCCCTCTGTTGTATCCGGTGGGACAAGTACACGGTACTTACATCGTTGCTCAAAATGATGCGGGGATGTATCTCATTGATCAGCATGCTGCTCAGGAACGGATCTTTTACGAGTATTTCATGGCCAAGCTGGCAGATGAAGGCATATCCAGCCAAATGATGCTGTTTCCCCATACGGTAGAGGTGACGATGCAAGAGGCGAGCAAGCTGGAAAAAAGACTCCCTTTGCTTCAGTCCTTCGGGTTGGAAATTGAGTCTTTTGGAGGGCGGACATTCATCGTGCGCGCACATCCTCACTGGTTCCCGGAAGGCGCTGAGATCGAAGTGATCGAGGAATTGATCCAGTTCGTCCTGGAAACGGGTGAAAGCATGCAGGCGAATGTGGTACAAATGCGGGAAAAAGCGGCGATCCTCATGTCATGCAAAGCATCCATTAAAGCCAACCGTTATTTGACGCATGCAGAGATGGAAAGCCTCTTGAACCAGTTGCGTACAACGAGCAGCCCTTTCACTTGTCCTCACGGCAGACCGATCGTCATTCATTTCTCCGGGTACGATTTGGAAAAGATGTTTAAACGAGTCATGTAAACACAAAGCGAAAATCCTCAGGGTCATTCCTGAGGATTTTTTTAAACGTGAGAGAAAACAGTTTTCAAAAAGAATTGTTTGACTCTCCAAATTAATCCTGCGTACAATAAAAGAGTTTCCGTCCACCTGGGACGAACACACGAGGGAAGGAACGGACACATGATCATAACTACCGGACTTGAGCCCTGTATGGATACCTTGTACCACGCAACTGAATTGGCTAAGCGATTTGGTTTGGATGTCGTCAAGCGGGGCGATCTGTCTTTAAAAGAAATGCGGAGTCGGCATGGCGATGAAGAAGTATTGGTTGTATCAGCGCTGGGTGCTCGTCTTGATGTTCCGGGGAAAAAGCCGTTCTTTTTTCATCCGAACACTTCTGCTTTTCGTATAAAGAGGCTAGTGCGAGGCGATACTGATACTATGCTTGTTGCCTGCCAAATTCAACCAGGGGATCGCGTCTTAGATGCGACTATGGGTCTAGGTGCTGACTCGATCGTGTTTGCCCATGCTACGGGTGAAGCTGGACACGTACTAGGGATTGAGTCTGAGGAAGTGTTGGCTATCTTGGTAGAAGATGGATTTCAGCATTGGTCTTCCGACGATCTCGCTCTGGAACAGGCCATGAGGCGCATTGAGGTTCGCTGTGGGAACCATCTGGATGTTCTGAAGGGAATGTATGATCGTTCTTTTGACATCGTTTATTTCGATCCGATGTTTGAAATGACCGTTCAGAGCTCGACAGGAATCGCAGGAGTCCGCGAATATGCGAATCCGGAAGCGTTGCATGAGGAAGCAGTATCTGAAGCACTTCGTGTAGCCAAAAAAAGAGTGGTGCTAAAGGAAGGAAAGACAGGTCGCATGTATGAGCGGTTTGGCTTTACCCCATTTCGCTCTCGCGGCCAACAGGTCGTGTACAGCTACAAAGAGATAAGTGGAGGGGAGTGACCTTGCACAAGAGAGAAAAGCTTGTTGTCATTATTGGCCCGACAGCCGTAGGCAAAACGGATCTCAGTCTGGAGCTGGCCGAACAGTTTGATGGAGAAATCATTTCCGGTGACTCCATGCAGGTCTATCGCGAAATGAATATCGGTACGGCAAAGGCTGCGCCAGAAGAATTGGCACGCGTGCCACATCATTTAATCGATATTATTTCACCGAGTGACGAATATTCTGTCGCCCAATTTCAGGATAGCGCCACAAGACTGATTACTGAGATTAATCAGCGAGGGCATTTGCCATTTATTGTGGGTGGAACGGGTCTCTACATAGAATCGGTAACCCATCGCTTTCAATTCTCACAGACGTCTCAAGATCCAGAACTGCGTGATCAACTGCAACGTCTGGCTGACACCGAAGGAGTGGAAGCACTCCATTCCAGACTAGCAGATGTCGATCCGGTTACGGCTGAACGACTGCACCCGAATGATGTAAAGCGGGTCATTCGCGCTCTCGAGATTTATGAGTGTAGCGGGTACAAAATGTCCGACTTTCAGCTGCGGGCTCAGTATTCTCCGTATGATTTAGTCATCATCGGTCTTACGATGGATCGGGAAAAACTATACCAACGTATTAACCATCGGGTCGATCTGATGATTGAGGCAGGACTGATTGAGGAAGTGAGAAGTCTTTTAGATCGTGGATACGATGCAACTCTGGTGTCCATGCAGGGGCTGGGATATAAAGAAGTGATCCCGTATCTGTATGGAGAGGTTACATTGGAAAAAGCGGTCAATGACATCAAGCAGCGGACTCGACATTTTGCAAAGCGCCAGCTTTCCTGGTTTCGTCGTATGCCACAAATACAGTGGTTTGACATGACTGACCCGGTAGAGCAGCCAAACAACGTGCAAACTATCAAGCAGATATTGGCAGGAAAGTTTCAACAATTGCCGAATATATAACATACAAGTCCTTTTAGGGGGTAATGTACATGAAACAGACGATCAATATTCAAGATACGTTCTTGAATCATTTGCGGAAAGAAAACATCGCGGTCACCATTTACCTGGTGAACGGATTTCAATTGCGTGGCTACATTAAAGCATTCGATAATTTCACGATTGTGATTGATAGCGAAGGCAAACAACAACTGGTATACAAGCATGCGATTTCCACGTTTACCCCGCAACGCCCGGTATCTCTGATGTCTCAAGAGAACAACCAACAGTAACAAAACTTCTTTACTGAAAGCCTGGATATGATCAATCCGGGCTTTTTTCTTTGAAAGAAAGAAACGGGCGAGGATGCGAAAACGCGTATCCTTTGCCCGTTTGTACGTTTCAAATGTTTGAGGAAGCTCAGGATTTTCGGCGGATCATGAATAAATAGCAGAGTGTGGACAGAACGGTAGCAACAGCCATTACAACACCCATCGGTACGGCTGTGCTGCTGCCGCCGATCCCTACCAGTGGCGCCACGATACCACCACCAATAAAGGAAATGAGCCCTTGGAGTGCAGAGGCGCTACCTGCAGCTTTGCTCTGATTTGCCATCGCCAACGAGAAGCCGGTGGCACCCACGATACCTACACTAGAGACCACGAAGAAGAGGGGAACCAGCACAGCGAACAGACCGGTATCGAGAAGGATCATGGTCAACAAGGTAATTCCGCCAATAGCCGCAATGCTAATTCCGGTGACGAACAGCTTGGTTTCTTTGACGTTTCCAGCCAGCTTCCCAGTAATCTGACTCGCAATAATAATGCCCAGCCCGTTGACTGCAAAGATCACGCTAAACATTTGTGGAGAGACGCCAAAAATCTCTTGTAGTACAAAGGGAGAGCCGGAGATATAGGCAAACATAGCAGCGGTCACGAGTCCCTGGGACAATGCATAGCCCATAAAGGTACGATCCTTTATTAAACCGCTAAACGTCTTCAGCGTATTCCCTAAACCGCCCTTGGAGCGCATCCGCGCAGGCAGTGTTTCTGGCAATCCGAACATCACCGTGAAGAACATAACGACCCCAATGAGCCCCAGTGCAAAAAAGACTCCATGCCACGAAGTTACCTGTAGCAGCTGACCACCAACAATGGGAGCTGCAATCGGAGCGATCCCGTTAATCAGCATGAGCAGAGCAAAAAACTTGGTCAATTCGGTACCTGAATACAGATCACGAACTGTAGCGCGAGCAATTACGATCCCCGCGGAGCCAGCCATACCCTGCACCAGACGTAGAAGGAGAAACGTCCAAATGGAAGGGGCTACTGCACATAAAAAGGAAGCAAGCGCATAAAAGATCAGTCCGATTAATAGCGGCTTGCGACGACCTTGAACGTCACTGAGCGGTCCTGCGAACAGTTGCCCGACAGAAAGCCCAACGAGACAGGCTGTCAGACTCATCTGTGCCATCGAGGTCGTTGTTTGCAGATCCGTTTCAAGCATGGGTAACGCAGGTAGATACATATCTAGGGACAACGGTCCGAAAGCAGATAGCGAGCCGAGAATGACTGCCATCCACAGGCGGCGCGATCTACTTACGGAAGATTTTGGGGTTTCCAATTCTTTTGCGAGATTGTTCAAAGAGATGTTCAAACCTTTCTTTATGATAGTTGGCATTAGTAGATACCGATGCCACAAAAAACGCATGCCTAGCTGCTATACTCGCGGTTGAACGTCTCCATATCCGTGTGTAGGCGCGTGAGCATACCTCGAAGCAGGGTGGTTTCCTCGTCCGTAAAATGCTCAAAACACCTGGTCTCCAAGAGCTGTAAGGCTTCTTTCACGGCCAAGGTTGCCACTTTACCCTTTTCCGTTAAATACACTCTAGATATCCGCTGATCGTTCGGATCGGGTGTACGTGTGACAAGACCTGATTTTTCCATCCGATTGATCATGACTGTCAGGGTAGCTGGCTTTACATTCATGCTACGAGCGAGCTCTTTTTGCATCAACCCCCCGTGACGATAAAGACGCAGGAGCAGTGGAGGTTGGCCAGGGTGTACATCGTACTTTTGAATGAGCAAATCAAGATTATGCCGATGGAGCTTCATTACGTGACCCATAATATGAGTCAAGGCATTCACGTAGTCAAAATCCAAGACGATTCCTCCAGTTACTTAGCTGGCTAACTAAGCGTAATGTAAACGATTCTCATTCGGGTGTCAATACTTCTATGAGCATAAGAAAGGACAGACGAGGAATAAGGATGGTTATGGTACAATCAACATTATAGAGAATGTTAGGAAGGATCGGATAAACGAAATGATCATCATGAATGAAAAAATTAAAGCTTCTGAAGTACTGCTGACAGGAGTAAACGGAGAAGATCTAGGAATCATGTCTACAAAAGAAGCGCTTAAAATAGCAAAGGAGTTGCAAGTTGACCTGGTATGCCAGTCTCTTGCCAGCAGTCCACCGCCGTGCCAGCTAGTCAGTCGTACTGATTTCAAACAACAAGTGATCAAAGAAAGCGCAAAAAATCGAAAAGTTGAAAAGGGGCCCAAGCTAAAGGAAATCCGTTTGAGCGCCTATATCGAAGACCATGATTACGATACAAAGAAAGGTCAGGCTGAGCGAATTCTTACTTCCGGCGATGCCGTACAACTAACGGTTCGACTAGAGAAAAAAGAAAGCCAGGAGGCAAAGAAGCTGGTCGAGCAGCTGATCCGTGAACTGACTCACTGTGGAAAGCAAGACAAGGGCATTCAAGTCAGCGGAAAACAAGTGATCGCTGTGATGCTACCCCATTAATGACGTACCAGCACCTAACAAAGGCCATGTCTTTTAAGTTGGGTGCTTTCTTTTTGGAGCTGTATCTTTTTCGTTAGAATGGGCGTCATAACGAGAGAAGAAAGGAGGGCATTCATTGCCATTTACCTTTGCGCACCCAGCCATCGTTCTGCCACTTCGCCAGCATCACTACTTTCATTTTCCTGCCTTACTCATAGGCAGCATGGCGCCCGATTATGAATACTTCTTTCGAATGCAGGCTTATAGTACATACAGTCATACCATCGTAGGGGTGTTTTATTTTGATATACCGCTAGTGATTATGCTGTGGTTGTTGTATACCCATGTAGTGAAAAGACCGTTGCTCCACTCATTACCAGCATTTATAGGCAAAAGCTTTCACCTAGACGGAACGCGACAATCTACGGATGCGCTTCGATCATGGCGGTCCTCAGTGATCTTTTTGTACTCTGCTTTGCTTGGCATCATCAGTCATCTTGTTTGGGATGCCTTTACGCATAAAGGGGCTTTTGCTGTTGCACGGTTACCATTTCTTACGCAGCATCTCTCATTGGGGGGAATAGATCTGCCGGTGTACAAGGTGCTACAGCATGGGAGCACATGTGTTGGTTTTGCCGCCATTGCTTTTGTAATCTGGAGGTGTGGGAAGGGAATCCCCACTTCAACTGTAAAAAGGGTAGTACCTGCGTGGTTGAAATGGCTGTACTGGCTTGGAATAGCTACTGGGGGAGTAGCAGTTGCTTGCCTTCATCTTTTAGCTACGAAAGGATCTCTGTCCCTGACACACCTCTTGTCCGGAATCGTTCCTTTCTTGTCAGGGTGCATGATCACCTTGATCGTTCTCTCATGGTTTGTAGACAGGTTCACGTTGAAAAAATAGGGCAGGTTTACCTTGTTCGTGAGTATACTAATGTATGACGAAGAATTAGGTGATCTCGTGTGAAACCGTCGAACAGGTGGTATTTCACAGACCATACTACCAACACTCATTTTTGAATGACAGGTGGGTGATAAGCTTGAAGCCAATGGAGAGCAATATTTTAGTTGAGTCAAGTGGAATTCCGAGTTCAACCAATCGTATTCAAGTAGTATTCAAGCGTGAGCTCCCCAAAAAGCCAGCAAATACATTGGCAGCAAGTATTAGTGCAACAGCACCCTCGGAATTGTTGTCATTATTTGATGAATTGGAAGGGCTTGTAGGATTACAAGAAGCAAAGAAAACGATTTATGAGATCTATGCATTACTCAAAATCAACAAAGAGCGGGAAAAACATCATCTAAAGCAGGAAAAGCAAGTATTTCACATGGTATTCAAAGGGAATCCGGGCACCGGCAAAACGACGGTTGCCCGTTTATTTGGTAAAATGTTCCGTGAGATGGGTATATTGAGTAAAGGACACTTAATAGAAGTCGAACGTGCGGATTTGGTAGGAGAATTCATCGGGCATACGGCACAAAAAACGCGTGATCTGGTCAAGAAAGCGCTGGGGGGCATCTTGTTTATCGATGAGGCGTACTCATTGGCTCGGGGCGGCGAAAAAGATTTCGGCAAAGAGGCAGTAGATTGTTTAACCAAAGCACTTGAGGACTCAAACAAAGACTTCATCTGTATTATTGCCGGTTACAATGAAGAAATGGAGAATTTCCTGGATCTAAACCCAGGCCTTCCTTCTCGTTTCCCCGTTCACATTACGTTTGACGACTACAGTGTCGATGAATTATTGGAAATTGCAAATATCATGGCACGGAATAAAGATTTTGAAATTACAAAAGATGGACTAGAAAAAATAAAGAGAACCGTCTCAGGAATTGTAAGTGACCCTTTCCAGATGAATTTCAGTAATGCGAGGTTTATCAGGAATTGTATTGAAAAGGCAATTAGAGTTCAGGCCGTTAGATTAATCAAGGCAAACGAGTTTGGACGAGATGATTTAGTAAAGCTTAAACCAGAAGACTTCTCTATTTAGTCTTCTGGTTTTTTAATATGATGCCAGATGACTAATATTGGCTGTGATGCAAATACTAACGTCAAATAAATTTCCAAGAGGTGAATATCATGGCACGATCAAATCGTCTCATCAATGAACAGGCTAATGCGGTTCTAAACCAGCTGAAGAACGATATTGCCAATGGATTTGGGGTAGCACTTGGGGGAGAAACCACATCGCGTCAGAACGGCTCTGTAGGCGGCGAAATGACGAAGCAATTGGTACAATTTGCGGAGAAGCAACTTACTCAAGTCTAATGAGCGTTAAATGTCACGACAATTAATACCCCCTTTGATTTATTCATTGGGGGTATTTTTGGTATGTGGACATCATGCCTGAAGGACAGCGCATTTTGTCAGGGGTACGCCGTAACGAATAAGGGGAAATTGTGGTATGATAGGGGAAGAAAGGGCGTGAATCGGTGAACGATCTGATTAAAACCAAAGAGACCGCCATCTTGGTTGGTTGCCTTTTAGATAACCGTGATGAAGAACGCATGCGTCTGTCACTTGAGGAGCTACAAGAGCTCGCGGATACGGCCGGCGTGGAAGTGTTAGATGTGATCACGCAAAACCGTGAACGGATTGACCCGGCCTGGTATTTAGGCACCGGTAAAATCGATGAGCTCGCGCAACGTGCTGAAGAGCTGGATGTGGATGTCGTGATCTTTAACGATGAACTTTCTCCGAGTCAGACTCGTAATCTGGATCGTATTTTTGATTGCAAAGTCATTGACCGGACCCAGCTTATTCTCGATATTTTCGCAGGTCGTGCTCAGTCTCGCGAGGGGAAGATTCAGGTAGAGCTGGCTCAGTACAACTATTTACTCCCTCGTCTGGCAGGGCAAGGCAAACAGCTTTCTCGCCTGGGTGGTGGGATTGGTACGAGAGGTCCTGGTGAATCCAAGCTGGAGAGCGATCGCCGTCATATTCGCAGAAGGATTACGGAGCTCAAACAGCAACTGACCGATACCGTTCGGACCCGTCAACTCCATCGGGAAAGACGGAAGAAAAACAATGTCTTTCAAGTTGCGCTGGTCGGTTACACCAACGCAGGCAAGTCCACGATTCTCAATCAGTTGACGAATGCCAACACCCTGCAGGAAGATAAGCTTTTCGCGACTCTCGATCCGACGACACGTCAGCTTTCCCTTCCAAGCGGGATGGAGGTACTACTCACGGATACGGTTGGATTTATTCAAGATTTGCCAACAAGCCTAGTAGCTGCGTTCCGTTCTACACTGGAAGGGGTTAAGGAAGCTGACCTGATTTTGCACGTAGTCGACAGTCATCATCCTGACTTGCAGATTCATATCCAAGTAGTCGATCGGATTTTGCGCGAATTAAAAGCGGAAGACATTCCCCAGCTCGTTGTTTTTAACAAGGCAGATGCCATGGCTGAAGGTACGTATTTGCCTCCCGCAGACGAGTGGATCTTGATTTCTGCGATGCGAGAAGATGATTTGAAACGTTTGTTAAAGCGGATTGAATCATATGCGCTTGCGACTTTTAACCAAATGACCCTAAAGGTGCCTGTAGAGCGCGGAGATATCCTGTCGCTTTTGCATCGGGAAGGAGTCGAGATGGAGCAACATTTTGATGAAGAAGAAGAGTCCTATCGTGTCACGGTACGCGTGAATCGGGATAACCCGATTTATGGACGGATTGCCCCTTTCCTCCTGGACAAACCAGAGACTGTCGAAGAGAGTTGGTAAGATAGCTGATGTTTCAATATTTTTCCCATGGCGAGAAGCTTCGTCCTCTCGTCTTAGAAGTAGAAGCGACGATTTCAGAAAGACACAGACAGGTCGCGGCGCTCGTCGATACTAATCAATTAAAGGTGCTGCGCTCGTTTCAAAAGCATGAAGTCAATGAATTTCATTTCTCTCCATCGACTGGGTACGGCTACGACGATTCCGGTCGTTCCACATTGGAATCCATTTACGCAGAAGTATTCGGGGGAGAAGCGGCGCTAGTACGACCGCATATCATCTCGGGCACACATGCCATTGCGATTTCCTTGTTTGGGGTATTGCGTCCAGGTGATGATTTGCTTTATATCACTGGTAAACCTTACGACACGTTGGAAGAAGTCGTTGGTGTACGAGGAGAAGGGCAAGGCTCGCTCAAAGATTACGGGATTGGCTACAGCTACGTCCCACTGACACCTGAGGGTGAAATCGACTTCATTGCGGTTGCGGGAGCCATCACTCCTAAGACAAAAGTAATTGGCATCCAGCGCTCACGTGGGTATGCAGATCGCCCTTCCTTTACGATCGCCAAGATTCAAGAGATGATCCGACTCGTCAAAGAAATGAAGCCAGATGTAATCGTGTTCGTTGATAACTGCTACGGAGAGTTTACCGAAGAGCAGGAGCCTTTGCATGTAGGGGCCGACATCATGGCAGGATCGCTTATCAAAAATCCCGGTGGTGGCTTAGTCAAAACCGGGGGATACATCGTCGGTCGACAGGACCTCGTGCAACTGGCCTCTTACAGGATGGCAGCACCAGGGATAGGAGCAGAGGGTGGAGCATCACTGTATTCTTTGTTGGAAATGTTCCAAGGCTTTTTCCTAGCTCCTCACGTTGTAGGGGAGGCACTGAAAGGTGCGGTGTTTTCTTCTGCGATCCTGGAACGACTCGGGTTCAAAACGAACCCACTTTGGCATGAGCCTCGCACAGACTTGATTCAATCCGTAGAGTTTGGATCTGCTGAGCGTCTTATCGCGTTTTGCCAAGGGATACAAAAAGCAGCACCTGTTGATTCGCATGTAACACCCTACCCGAGTGAAATGCCAGGGTATGCGGATCCAGTGATTATGGCAGCGGGAACGTTCATTCAAGGGGCAAGCATCGAGTTTTCTGCGGATGGTCCTATTCGCCCGCCTTACCTTGGCTTCGTTCAAGGCGGCCTGACATACTCCCATGTGAAAGTCGGGATATTGACGGCACTGAATGGATTACTGGAAAAGGATTTGCTTGATATTCCTGTGTCTGAATGATGAAATGGAAAACAGCGATACGTCATGTTTGTCAAGTGGCGTCCCGCTGTTTTTTTAATTGTCATAACTTGTTACGTAATCTTTTCTAACATCTGTTGACAGGGTTTGTGATGTTGCATACAATAAAAGCATAAGGAAAACAATTGAGGAGGGACAAGTCATGAGTGATGACATTCGCCGGAATATGGCCCTCTTTCCCATTGGAATCGTCATGAAGCTGACGGATCTTACTGCGAGGCAAATTCGCTACTATGAACAAAACGAGCTTATACACCCAGCCCGCACCGAAGGGAAACAGCGCCTCTTTTCCTTCAACGATGTAGATTGCCTGTTGGAAATTAAAGCCCTGATTGAAAAGGGACTTAACATTGCGGGAATCAAGCAAGTCTTGCAAATGCAAGAACCTGCAGCGGAACAGACTGAGATTTCCACTACTTCTGAGGCAAAACGCAAGGATATGACCGACAAGGAGTTACACCAGCTCCTCAGACAACAGATTATGTATCACAATGCTTCTCGTAATGGCGAGAATGCATTGATACGTGGAGAGCTTTCCCGCTTCTTCCACTGATATAAAGGGTATACAGAGACAGGAGGAGAGAAATGTGAGCAAGTTTACGAGAGAAGACATTATGCGTTTGGCCCAAGAAGAGGACGTAAGGTACATCCGGTTGCAGTTTACTGACCTGATGGGGATTATTAAAAACGTAGAAATCCCTTTGTCCCAACTGACTAAGGCACTCGATGGCAAAATGATGTTTGATGGATCTTCCATCGAAGGATTCGTTCGTATCGAGGAATCTGACATGTACCTGGTTCCAGATTTGGATACATGGGTAGTATTCCCTTGGGGTAACGAGCATGGCAAAATTGCACGTCTGATCTGTGATATCCACAATCCGGATGGCTCTCCATTTGAAGGTGACCCACGTTATATTCTGAAGCGTGCTCTGAAAGAAGCAGAAGATATGGGCTTCACAGCATTTAACGTAGGTCCAGAACCTGAGTTCTTCCTGTTCAAACTGGACGAAAAAGGCGAGCCTACTCTTGATCTGAATGACCAAGGCGGATACTTCGACTTCGCTCCACTCGACCTCGGTGAAAACTGTCGCCGTGATATCGTGCTGACTCTGGAAAAGATGGGCTTTGAAGTGGAAGCTTCTCACCACGAGGTAGCTCCAGGTCAACACGAGATCGACTTTAAATATGCAAACGCGTTGCAAGCTGCTGACCAAATTTTGACTTTCAAGCTAGTAGTAAAAACGATTGCTCAAAAACATGGTCTGCATGCGACATTCATGCCAAAACCTCTTTATGGTGTAGCTGGTTCTGGTATGCATGCGAACCAATCGCTGTTCCGTGGAAAAGAAAATGCCTTCTATGATGAGACAGACGAAATGGGTCTGAGTCAAACAGCTAAGTATTATCTGGCGGGTATTTTGCAGCATGCACGTGGTTTTACTGCAATTACGAACCCGTTGGTAAACTCCTACAAACGTTTGGTTCCAGGATACGAAGCTCCATGCTACGTTGCATGGTCTGGTAAAAACCGTTCTCCTCTGATTCGTATCCCTGCTTCTAGAGGAATGGGTACTCGTATCGAAGTTCGCAGCCCAGATCCTTCAACAAACCCATATCTGGCCCTTGCTGTTATGCTAAAAGCTGGCTTGGACGGTATCAAGAACAAAGTGACCGTACCACCTGCAATTGACCGCAATATTTACGTGATGTCCGAGGAAGATCGCGAAGCAAACGGGATTGAAAACCTGCCTGCTTCTTTGAAGGAAGCGATCGAGTGCCTGAAATCTGACCCAGTTATCTGCGAAGCTCTGGGTGAGCACGCTCTGGTTCACTTCATCGAAGCAAAAGAAATCGAGTGGGATATGTTCCGCACACGCGTTCACGCTTGGGAGCGCGAGCAGTACATGAGCACTTATTAATTAGCGAAACCCCTTGTGCCTCTAGGTGCGAGGGGTTTTTCTTTGCCTAATTTCCATGGTCTTTTCAAAGAAAGATTTGTACGTATGAAAACGATGTAGCCTCATATGATCCTGCTGAAGCCATTGGTCACGAACGAAAAGGCAAAGCCAGGACCGTATTTGACATTTAATTGAAAGTGGTGTAAAACTGATATAACCAAATGACCTTACCAAATTCATTGACGAGAAAGAGTACGCTATTACCTTGTTCCCCAGAGAGTTGGCCTCGTGCTGAAAGCCAACGTTCAAGACTTAGCCGAAAATCCTCTCCGAGAAGGAAAGCTGAAGAGACGTAAGTAAGCTGCCCCGGGATCCCGCCGTTACAAGGGACGCGTATGATGGTACGTAGTAGAGTGCTGAAAAGTCATGAAGGATATGATCTTTTCGGAACAAGGGTGGTATCGCGAGATGAAATCTCGTCCCTTAGGGGGCGGGATTTTTTTGTTTTTCTTGGACACTCCCTCCATCAATTTATCAGAAGAAGGGATGAAATCGATGAGAACAGTGGATGCGAAAGAAAAAGCGAGGGCACGAGAGCTCCGTATTTTAAAACAGTGGAAACAAGACGATACGTTTCGAAAATCGATTGAAAATCGAGTAGGTAAACCGAACTATGTGTTTTACGAAGGTCCTCCAACAGCCAATGGCCAGCCTCATATCGGGCACGTACTTGGACGTGTCATCAAAGATTTTATCGGACGATACAAAACGATGTCGGGATATCGAGTCGTTCGTAAGGCAGGCTGGGATACGCACGGTCTACCTGTAGAGCTTGGTGTGGAAAAGCAGTTGGGGATATCAGGCAAACAAGAGATTGAAAATTACGGGGTAGCGAAGTTTGTAGAACAGTGCAAAAGCAGCGTTTTTGAATATGAGAAGCAATGGCGAGAGCTAACTGAGGGTATTGCTTATTGGACCGACATGGACCATCCATACGTTACACTCACCAATGAGTACATCGAGAGCGTCTGGCACATCTTGTCCGAGATCCACAAAAAAGAACTGCTGTACAAAGGTCACCGCGTTAGCCCGTATTGCCCGGATTGTCAGACGACGCTGAGCTCTCATGAAGTAGCTCAAGGCTATGAAGACGTGAAAGATCTGAGTGCAACTGTGAAATTTCGGAGCAAAAATGGTGAGGATATATTTCTCGCATGGACGACGACACCATGGACACTTCCTGCCAACGTAGCTTTAGCAGTGAACAAAGAGATCGACTATGTGCGTGTGAAAAAGAACGATGAAGTGTATGTGGTAGCCAAGAATCTTGTCGAGACCGTCATGAAGGAAGACTTTGAGATCTTATCTACACATAAAGGAGCCGAATTCATCGGTACCGCGTATGAACCACCATTTGGCTATATCAACGTTAACAAAGGACACATCGTGGTCGATGCCGACTATGTCAGTGATAAAAGCGGTACAGGTATTGTCCATATTGCACCTGCGCATGGAGAAGACGACTATCGCACGACGCGGCAGCACAACTTGGATTTTGTGAACGTGGTAAATCTGGCAGGACGTTACACAGACCAAGTTACTGATTTTGCTGGGCGTTTTGTCAAAGAGTGTGATGTCGATGTCGTGAAAGACTTGGCCCATCGTCATTTGTTGTTCTCGAAAGAACGGTATGAGCACAGCTATCCATTTTGCTGGCGCTGCAAGTCTCCTTTGCTCTACTACGCGATGGAAAGCTGGTTTATTAAAACAACCGCAATTAAAGAACAGCTGATCGAAAACAATAGCAAGATTGACTGGTACCCTGGGCATTTGCGTGAGGGGCGTTTCGGCAAATTTCTGGAAGAGCTCGTATACTGGAATATCAGTCGCAATCGTTACTGGGGAACACCGCTCAACATCTGGCTTTGTCAGGCCTGTGGATGTGAATATGCGCCCGGAAGTATAAAAGAATTGCGCGAACGATCACTGGAACCGATTGACGCGAGCCTGGAATTGCATAAGCCGTTTGTAGATGATGTGAAATTGCGATGTGCGTGCGGTGGCACCATGGAAAGAACGCCTGAGGTGATCGATGTATGGTTTGACAGTGGATCGATGCCGTTTGCCCAGTACCATCACCCGTTTGGCGACGAAGAAGAATTCCAGGAGCAGTATCCTGCAGATATGATCTCGGAGGGGATTGACCAAACGAGAGGCTGGTTTTTCAGCTTGCTGGCCGTATCCACACTTTATAATGGAAAATCTCCTTACAAAGCCGTCATCTCTACGGGACACGTACTGGATGAGAACGGTCAAAAGATGTCCAAAAGCAAAGGGAACGGGATCGATCCTTGGGAAGTAATCGAAGAATTCGGCGCGGATGCGTTTCGATGGGCTCTTTTGTCTGACAGTGCTCCGTGGAGCAGCAAACGATTTTCCAAACGGATCGTAGCTGAAGCAAAGTCGAAGGTGATCGATACTGTTCATAACATCCATGCTTTTTACTCCATGTATGCGTCGATTGATCAATACAAGCCTCAGGAATTTGAACAGCGAGAGACGGTGAACGAGTTGGATCGTTGGGTGCTTTCCCGCTTGAATTCCACTCTGCAGCATGTAGAAAAAGGTCTGGAAAGCTACGATTTTATGAATCCGGCAAAACAGATCGAGACATTCGTCGACGAATTGAGTAACTGGTACATTCGCCGTTCACGTGACCGTTTTTGGAGCAATGACATGGCGGATGACAAAATATCCGCCTACCAAACCCTGCATGAAGTACTCGGAACTCTTGCGGGGATGATCGCTCCGTACGCACCGCTACTTGCGGAAGATATTTACGGTAATTTGGTAGGGAAGGAAAGCGTACACTTGTCCGATTATCCAAAGGTGAAGTCAGACGCTATTGACACTGCGCTCGAGAATGACATGGAAACCGCACGTCAAATCGTAGAGCTGGCCCGAAACATCCGCAACGAAACAGGTATCAAGACACGTCAGCCTTTGTCTGAACTGATTGTCTCCATCGATCGTCCTTTCGATGTGACTCGATATGCATCCATCATAAAAGAAGAAATCAATGTGAAGCGCATTCGAATAGAGCAGAATGACAGTGGATATGTGACCTATCACTTCAAACTGAATCTGAAAGTGGCTGGAAAGAAATACGGTAAGCTTGTCGGACCAATCCAAAGCTATTTGAAAGAATTGACCGATTCCGAAGCATTACAAACAGTGGACCGCGGATACTTGGAATTCACCCAATCAGGAGAAGAAATTCGAATCACAATTGACGAGTTGCTGGTAGAGAAGCAAGGGAAAGCAGGATTTGCTTCCGCTTCTGGCTACCAAGTCAATGTCGCTTTGAATACGGCGATCACAGAGGAGCTCGAACAAGAAGGGATCGTACGTGAAGTCATACGCGCCATTCAAGATTATCGCAAGAAAATGGTTTTACCGATTGAAAAACGGGTGATTCTTACATTGGATGTCGATTCACAAGTAAAAGAAGCGCTGGAGCGATTTGATCAAGTGTTGAAAAACAACGTGCAGCTGTCGGAAGTGAAATTTGGAGCAGAAGCTGACATGGAGACGGCTTCGATTGGAGATCGAAGTATCCGATTACGCATTGAATAAGGATAGGCATAACTAAGCAAAAACCAGCTCAACACGGGACATCGTGTTTCTGCTGGTTTTTGTGCTAGGGCTAAAGCATATAGGATTGTAACTCTTCAATAGAAAGGTGCTCCATTTCCAAAAGCGCTTGATACGGATCATCACCAGGAATCCCAAAATAGCGAGCGAAAGCAGGCTCCGTCTTGATACCTTGTTGTTTGAGAAGCTTGATTTCCCGATAAGCTGCGTCACCCCCCAAACGAAGCAAGCGGGACTCGATAACCATATGACGATAAGCATTCTGCTGTTCGACCGGGAGCGGCTGGGCAAATAGTTCGAACCAAAAGCCAGTGTCATAAAAGCCAATCACACTCGTTTGTCTACCTTGAATGAATAGTCGAGTCTCCTGATAACCTTCCTTATGGCTATAGGCTGCACGGACATCTGCATCAAACTGATCGAGATCGTGGCTGGTACAAATGATATCCAGATCACTCGCATCTACATCGATGTTGAGTGGTATGGTGCCTGCCAGTACAGGATCGTAAGCTTGCAAGGTCGCTATGACGTTATTATGAGAAATGGCTTTCCAAGCTGCTTGTTGTCTTGACGTACCCGTAAGTAAATAGGAAAGGTCTCGCCAGTTTGTCATAAGATTGCCTCCGAGCCGTTTTATTCTGTCGGTTTTGGGTTACGATCGTAAGAAAGGAATCACTGGATTATTGTAGAAGGGTTTGATACAAATTGCAACGGAAATGAAACTGACACGTATACCATACAGAGGGGAGTGGGACTAGTGGAAATACTGTTATGGATCATTGTGGTGGCGTTGTTTGCCTTAAGTATCGCCGGGATCTTTTTGCCGGTTTTACCTGATACCATCCTGCTGTGGGCAGGTTTCTTGCTCTATCATTTTTTTATCGCCGATCCTGGTGCAGGACTGCCCGCCTCATTTTGGTGGGGGATGGTCGCACTTAGCGTTCTTTTGTACGGAGCAGACCTCTTGACCAACATTTACTTTGTGAAAAAATACGGAGGCTCCAAATGGTCTTCCATTGCGGCAGTCGTAGGGATTTTTGCCGGGATATTTTTGTTCCCTCCATTTGGGATGATCATTCTACCGTTTGTGTTCGTCGTATTGGTAGAGCTTCTCATGCAAAAACAACCGATGGAGAAAGCGATTAAAGCTGGCTTTGGATCACTGATTGGGTTCCTGGGTAGCGCTGTAGTCAAAGTAGTATTGCAGCTGACGATGATCATCTGGTTTTTTATCGCCGCATGAAGACAGTAAAAAGGACAGCCGAGGCTGTCCTTTTTCATGTACTTAGATTAATGAATCAAACGGTATACGCCAATGACTTTACCCAGGATCGAAACAGCATCCAGGATGATCGGCTCCATCGTTGCATTTTCCGGTTGGAGTCGGAAATGGTTTTTCTCTTTAAAGAAGCGCTTTACGGTAGCTTCATCTTCTTCGGTCATAGCCACTACGATATCACCATTATTGGCTACGTGCTGTTGACGAACGATCACATAATCGCCATCGAGGATACCTGCATCGATCATACTGTTTCCGGAGACCCGAAGCATGTACACTTTGTCCGATGTCACGATGTTTTCAGGTAAAGGAAAATATTCTTCCACATCTTCAATCGCGGTGATAGGTTGTCCAGCTGTTACTTTTCCGATGACAGGGACGCGAACAACGGAATCTTCAAAATCATCTTGAAAGCGATCTTCCTCAGACAGAAGCTCAATCGCACGAGGCTTGGTAGGGTCACGACGGATGAGACCTTTCTTTTCCAGGCGGGCCAAGTGTCCGTGAACAGTAGAACTGGAGGCAAGACCAACCGCTTCACCAATTTCCCGGACAGAAGGCGGGTAGCCTTTATCACGGACTTCTTTGCGAATGAAGTCGATGATGGCTTGCTGTCTATTCGATAGTTTTGACATATAAGACACCTCAGTTTTCTCGAACATGTTTTCCTATATTATACCATGGGATCTTGCGTTCGACAAACATAAGTTCGATCTTTTTTTGTTGACATGAACATACGTTCCCATATATGATGAATACAAGAGAACGGAACGTACGTTTGTAGGAGGGATTATTGATGTCAGTCATGACTGTACATAACCGCTTTGAAAGAAAAGAAACACGACGTGCAAGGTTCGGTATCACCCGTGGGCAGGCCATTTTGTTTCTGGTTAGCTTCTCTCTCTTTTTTTACTTGTTAACCGAACTGGTGTTTGCTTCCGGGGTCGATGAGGTACTACCTGCAAAAGAAGTGACCGTGCAAGCAGGAGATAGCTTATGGAAGATGGCTGTTCGTTATAAAGAGGAAGCGAAGATGGATGTGAATGAACTCGTCGTTGCGATCAAAGAGGCGAATGATTTGGATGGAGTCGTGATTTACCCGGGACAGACCTTGAAAATACCTCTCACGCAGTAAATGACTACCTGCCTGCGTGTGACCGATCGCTTGCGTCAAGCTAGGGATATGGTATAATGGAGCGGCATTACTCACAGGTGGGGAGGAACCAGTAGTGGTATCTGACGCAGAAATCAAACGTATTAATGAATTGGTGAAAAAATCGAAGGAAGTTGGTTTGTCCGAGGAAGAAAAGCTCGAACAAAAAGAACTTCGTCAAAAGTATATTGATGCTGTAAAGCTTTCGTTGAAGGGGAGCTTGGATTCCATCCGTTACGTGGAAGACCTTGAAGAAAATGGTCGGAAACAGTAAGATAACAGATATTGATAGCACAGACATCCTTGCTTGAAGCTAGGGTGTCTTTTTGTTCCGAACTGAGGAAAAGGGGAGAGGAAAATGATACCATGGCTGGCGGTGGCAGCGGGTGGAGCGCTGGGATCAATCATGCGCTATGGCCTCTCGCTAGTGGCCAATCAACCGGGCTGGCCGCTAGGAACGTGGCTGGCCAATGTGGTGGGTTCTTGTCTCATCGGCATGTTGTCTGTCTGGGGGAAAGAACGGGGTATCCTGTCACCTGAGATTTACCTCTTATTTGCAACAGGCGTTATGGGCGGATTTACGACTTTCTCCACATTTTCTCTGGAAGTCATCTCGTTTTGGGGAGAGGGACAAATCCTTCGAGGAATCATGTATGCCCTACTAAGTGTAGTAGTTGGATTGTTATCCTGTGCAGCAGGAATATGGATGGCACGGCAGTGGACGTAGTTGACCTAAATGGAATGGACGAGAGGGGGGATGGGTATGAGTACCCAACACCGGGAATACGAGCAGGAACAAAAGAAGCTTGATGAAACGATCGCGATAATTGACAGTGAAATCACACAATTACGTGAGGATATTCGTGAGGCAACGGATGACTATGTAAAACAGGTCGTGAATTTCAAGAAAGCGAAAGAATTGCGCTATCTAGAAGATCAAGGTCGAGAAAAGCCGTACTTCGGGCGAGTCGATTTCATGAAGGATGAAATTTATGAGCTGGACCAAGTTTACATTGGAAAACGGGGGATCGTCCGTGGCGATACTTTTGATTCTGTTGTCGTGGACTGGAGAGCACCGATCGCTAGCCTATATTATTCCGGAGAGAGTAAAGAAGCCTTTTACCGAATGGGGCGCGAAATCGTTCGTGGTGAAGTGACTCTAAAGCGTAATTTTGCCATGGAGGAAGGGAAAATCACCGGTATCTATGATGGAGCGGTAAAAGAAACGATTCATCGGGAAATGGGAGATCCGGATGACTTTCTGCAGGAAGGCTTCATCGATGAATTTTTGGCAGCAAACCTGAATCAGGCAAATGACAGCAAGCTAAAAGACATCGTCGCTACGATTCAATCCGAACAAAATGATATTATCCGGGCAGAAAAAGAGCGACCGATTGTCGTTCAAGGGGTAGCAGGTAGCGGGAAAACAACGATAGCGCTGCACAGGCTGTCCTATCTGATTTATAACTACCAGGATTCCATGATGTCCAAAAAATTCATGGTGTTCGCCCCCAACCGGATGTTTCTTACATATATCTCGGATGTCCTGCCAGAGCTGGGAGTAGATGACGTGCAGCAGTCCACCTTCGTAGATTGGGCTGCTCGACTCGTCAAGCCGTTACTGCCAAAAGGGTGGAGAATCACGAGTCCGGATAAACCTATCCTGCTGTTCTTTGAAGAGGGTCAAGACGAACAAGAGCAGAAGCAGACGCGAAATCGCTTGAGATTCAAAGGATCACTCGAATGCCGAGACGTGTTGGAGCAGTACATCCGTTTTGTCATTGAGACGAGAATCCCGTTTAAAAAGCTGAGCTTTCAGTACAACAAGACTAAGCATGTCTTCACGATTAGCAGCGATTTTATCCGTCAAAGCTTTCTCGAGCAGTTTGCCCATCTTCCTTATCAGCGAAGATTGGACTCATTGCGAAAGCATTTGAAGCAGGAAATGAACAAGCAAATGTTTGCCCATTTGCGTGAGCTAAAAATCGATCTGGATAAACAGGGACTGGCCAAGTTTGAAAAAATGCTGGAACAAATCCTCGATATCTATATGACTTCCTTTCCAAAGCTGGAGGCATTTGCGGCCTATCGGGAAGTGATAACGGATGAGGAGCTTTTGCGCAAGCTCGTTTCACCGGAAGTTTCTGATACGGTTATACATGACGTTTGCCATTCTTCGAGCAGCCTGTTTGCAGAGGAACGCTTGGAGGCAGAAGACATTGCGCCGCTCCTCTATTTGCAGCACATCATCGAGGGCATGAACAAGGCGGAGCACTTCGATCATACGGTGATTGACGAAGCCCAAGACTTGAGTGCGTTAGAAATTGCGGTTGTCTCTCTGGCGACTAAGAATAAATCGCTCACCATTGTAGGGGATATCGCGCAAGGTATTCATTCGTACCGTGGCATTCATTCGTGGGAGGAATTGACCGAGGGAATTTTTCAAAACCTGCGTCCTTCCTATTACACATTGTCGCAAAGCTATCGCTCGACGATCGAAATTATGAAATGCGCAAATGAAGTGCTGCGGCAGATTCAGCTTCCGGAAACGGTCCTGGCAAAACCGGTGCTACGTCATGGAGAAAAGCCTATCATGGTGAGTCCAGCGACTCGAGCGGAGCTTTGGAAGGACGTTTCGGAGCGCGTAGCCTCCTATACCGCGGAAGGGTTCCAGACGATTGCGATTGTGACCAAGAGCATTGGCGCGAGCAAAAAAGCATATAAAGGCTTGCAAGACAGTATATCGGGTCTGACGCTGCTTGGTAGTAAAGATAACCAGTTTCCTGGTGGTGTCACTGTGATGCCGGCTTATTTGACCAAAGGGTTGCAGTTTGATGTAGTCATTTTGCTGGACGTTGATTCGTATGATGAATCCGAGTGGGATGCCAAATTGCTCTATGTCGCAATGACTCGTCCTGTTCACCGACTGATCATGACGTACGTAGCTGGCGGTATGACACCGCTATTACGTGAGATGCCATCCGAATTGTATATACAGGCGTGACGAACACATACAAAATCCCCCTTGCTGATTGATTCGGCAAGGGGGATTTGTGTGAAGGGACTTAGTGGTCACCTGTGTTACCTTTGGATGGGTTTGTAATAACAAAGCCTTCTTCTGGGAGGTACAGGTAATCGAGGATGATTCCGTCCAAGAGTGGCTCATCTTTTTTCACGATCACATCGATCTCTTTGTCGGTATCGATTACTTCGTCTTCTTCTGTAGGCTTGTCCAGAGCGAGACCGTAGTGAGCGTGGTCACCGTGCGCGTGTGTGATGTAGATACGCAGTTTCAGGTCTTTGTCTTCTTCTTGGTCAATAATGGTTTTCAATTGCTTCGCTGCGTTGCGCGTAATTTTTACTTTCATGGGACAGGTCTCCTAACTTTTATGTATGTATCCACTCCATATATTAGCAAAGAGGTAATTCCTGATGCAATGTTGAAAGTTTACAGACCAGTGAATGCAAAGGGGAGAAGAACCATGAGAAAAATTGATTTGCGTAGTGATACAGTCACAAAACCAACAGATGCCATGATTCGTGCGATGGCGGAAGCGGAAGTGGGCGATGATGTTTACCGCGAGGATCCTACGGTCAATCGTCTTGAGCAAATCGCGGCAGAGCGTCTGGGGAAAGAAGCAGCTCTGTTTGTTACGAGTGGTACGCAAGGAAATCAGGTAGCGGTTCTGACACATTGCGTGAACGGAGATGAAGTTATCGCTGAAGCAGAATCTCACATTTTTTATTACGAGGGAGGAGCGATGTCGGCATTAGCTGGCGTCCAGACTCGTACGTTGGCAGGGGTACGTGGTGCATTGCGCGGAGAAGACGTGGAAAAGGCAATCCGCTCCACCACAAATATTCATTTCCCTCGCACGAAGTTGATTTGCTTGGAAAATACGCACAATCGAGCAGGGGGAGCCGTGGTTACCCCCGAACAGATGAAGAGCGTGTACGATATAGGGCAAAAACATGGGATCCCAGTGCATCTGGACGGTGCGCGGTTGTTTAATGCCGCAGCTAGCCTAGGTGTTGATGTTCGTGAGCTCAGCCAGTATACGACTACGATTCAAATATGTTTATCCAAAGGTCTAAGTGCTCCTGTAGGCTCCATTTTGGCGGGTAGCAAAGACTTTATTGAAGAGGCAAGATGGTGGAGAAAGAAACTGGGGGGAGGACTTCGTCAAGTCGGTTATTTAGCGGCACCAGGCATTCTTGCTCTTACCGAAATGACGGAGCGGTTGGTAGAAGACCATGATAGAGCAAAGCAATTGGCCGAGGGCTTCCGCAAGCTCTCGCTAGAGGTAGAGCCAGTGGAGACTAACATCGTGCTGGTGAAAACGGACTCCATTAATCAGACCGCGGTCGATTTCTTGAAATTGCTGGCGGAGCAAGGCGTCTTTGCAGTTGACTTTGACGAGTATGTGATTCGCTTTACCACACATCGCCACATCTCGGAAGATGACATTCAGCATGTACTCGAAGTAGTCGAAGCATTGATCACAAGTGTCTCCGCATCCTAATCCTAACACAATGTGAGCAGCAGTCCCGATCTAGCCATATGGCATGGTCGGGGCTGTTTTTGTTGTGTAATTCTGTACTAGCAAAGAAATACTATAGCTATCCAACGTAGGGGAAAAGAGGGATGGACATGATATCGGCCAAGGATCGTCAACGGATACAAGTTCAGATGCAGCGTGACGAAAGTAGAATCGTCAATATCGTTCTCAACGATGCCCAGCAAGTGGCTGGAGAAATTGAAAAAGCCACCCACGAGGGCATCTTCATGGTGGATGGCCGTTATTACGGATATGAAGATATCAAGGAAATTAATGGACTGTAGGGAAAACGAAGGTGCTATAGCTTGGGTGCAGGGAAGAAATAGCGCAATCCGTCGGGCAACTCCTTTTGCCATAAGCCCCAGACGTGGTTGCCTGGCTTTTCTCGATAAGACAGGTTGGCTTGTTTGGTTTCTAGCACTTCTTTTGCAGCTCGATTCCATTGGACAAAGTCAAATGTACCCATATGAGTTTCAACGGCGAGCTCATCTAGGCCAACGACCATCCAAAGGTTGAGCCAGGATAGGCTGGAAGTGCTAGTCACCTGATCGAGCGTCGACTGGAAAAAGGCTCCCGACAAAGCGAGGACATGAGGAAAGATGTCAGGACGATCCAGGGCAAGATGCAAAGAGACTGTACCCCCCAATGAGTCTCCTGCTAACACGCGGGATGCAGGATCGCGACGAACAGGATAGCGTTCTTCAATAAACGGAAGCAACTCTTCCGTGAAAAATCGCTTGTAGGCAGCGTTTCGCGAGCCGACCGGAGAGTATTCACTGGTACGCTTGCTCCGTTCTACCGAGACGCCGACGATCAGGAAAGGCTCGATACCTTCCTCCAGGATGAGTTGATTAGCGATGGTCGCGATCCGTCCCATCGTAAAGAAGTCATTTCCATCCTGACAGTAGACAACAGGATAGGAAAGAAGCTCGTTATACCCGGGCGGAAGGTACACTTTTACGGAGCGTGGAGTGTCCACATGGATGCTGGGCACTTCTTCTTTTATGATTGTACGTTTTACATATTCGGACATGAATCCCACCACCATAATTTACTTTTTTGAAAAGAAAGTCCTTGAAATAAACTGATACAGCTTATATAGTAAATGATAACAGAGAGGAAATAAACCCTGTAATATCAATACTATAACACATTGAACAGACAATTTGTCTGCAGTATAACAGGGTTGCGCAGGAGGATCTGTAAGCCCTTTCCTGTAACTTCCAACTGTTCTTTTACTTTTCTTTCAGGGTATCCTCCGACAGCATTCGCGATTCTTGACTGAACGGACAGTCGTCCGGCTAGCAGAAAAGCGTCTGGGGTCCAAGGAACCTTTAATCCAGTGACGAGGTGAATGTGATGAGCGTAACCACTGCTGTTGAACAAACAGAGAACAACGCCCCGCTGCAAATTCTTGCTCCGGATGGAACGGTTGTTCGTCCTGATTTAATGCCTAATCTCTCCGATGATGAATTGCGTGAACTGATGCGTAAAATGGTATTTACCCGTGTATGGGACCAACGCGCAATCAGCTTGAACCGCCAAGGCCGCCTGGGCTTCTACGCTCCAGTTGCAGGTCAAGAAGCGAGCATGATCGGTTCTGAGGGCGCATTGTCCAAAGAAGACTTCATCCTGCCTAGCTACCGCGATATCCCGCAAATGGTATGGCACGGTTTCCCTATGCATCAAGCATTCCTGTACTCACGTGGACACATCGAGGGCGGACGCATTCCTGAAGGCGTAAACGTTCTGATGCCACAAATCATCATCGCAGCTCAATGTACACAAGCGACCGGTGTTGCTATGGGTTACAAACTGCGTGGAGAAAAACGCGTTGCCATCAACTACTTTGGTGACGGCGCAACTTCCCAAGGTGACTTTTATGAAGGGATGAACTACGCAGGTGTTTACAAGCTGCCAGTCATCTTCTTCTCCCAAAACAACGGCTACGCAATCTCGCTGCCGTTCGAAAAACAAACAGCTTCCGAGAACATCGCTGTCAAAGCAGTAGCTGCTGGTATTGCAAGCGAGCGCATTGATGGTATGGACATCATGGCAGTTTACTACGCGGTTCTAAAAGCGAAAGAGCGTGGGGTAAACGGCGAAGGTGCTACCTTGATCGAGGCAATGACCTACCGCTATGGTCCACATACCATGGCTGGTGACGATCCAACTCGTTATCGTACAGGTGAAGAGCAAAGCGAATGGGAACTGCGCGATCCATTGATCCGCTTCCGCAAGTTCCTCGAAGCAAAAGGCCTGTGGAACGAAAAAGACGAAGAAGCTGTTATTGAAGAAGCGAAAAAAGCAGTTGCAGATGCCATCAAAAAAGCGGACGAGGCTCCGAAAATGAAAGTATCTGAACTGATCGATTGTATGTTCGAGACACTGCCACCATCTTTGGAAGAGCAAAAGGCAGAATACCTGGCGAAGGAGTCGAAGTAAGCCATGGCACAAATGACAATGGTTCAAGCCATTACGGACGCAATGCGCGTTGAGTTGAAACGCGACGAGACCGTACTTGTCTTCGGGGAAGACGTAGGGAAAAACGGCGGGGTATTCCGTGCGACAGAAGGATTGCAATCCGAGTTTGGCGAGCAACGCGTTTTTGATACCCCTCTGGCAGAATCGGGTATTGGTGGTTTGGCTGTTGGTCTCTCGATCAATGGCTTCCGTCCTGTAGCTGAAATCCAATTCTTTGGATTCGTATTTGAAACCTTCGATGCGATCGCTTCGCAAGCGACACGTATGCGTTACCGTTCCGGCGGACGCTTCCACAGCCCGGTTACTTTCCGTTCACCATTTGGTGGCGGCGTAAAAACACCTGAGCTGCATGCTGACTCCCTGGAGGGTCTGATGCTGCAAACTCCGGGTCTGAAAGTGGTTATTCCTTCCAACCCTTACGATGCAAAAGGTCTCTTGATCTCCGCTATCCGCGACAATGATCCAGTGGTATTCCTGGAGCACATGAAGCTGTATCGTTCCTTCCGCCAAGAAGTTCCAGAAGGAGATTACGCGATTCCACTGGGGAAAGCGAACGTAGTGAAAGAAGGTACAGATGTGACCATCATCACTTACGGCGCAATGGTTCATACCAGCTTGAAAGCTGCGGAAGAAATCGAAAAAGCTCGTGGAGCAAAGGTAGAAGTAATCGACCTGCGTACCATCAGCCCACTCGACATCGACACCATCGTGGAATCCGTGAAGAAAACAAACCGTGCGATCGTGGTTCAAGAAGCTCAAAAAACTTCTGGCGTCGCAGCGGAAATCATCACGCAAATCAACGAGCGTGCGATCCTGCACCTGGAAGCACCAGTTCTGCGTATTACAGCACCGGATACCGTTTATCCTTTTGCTCAAGCAGAAGACGTATGGCTTCCAGATGTGAAGCGCGTAGTGGATGGTTTGACACAAGTGCTTGATTTTTAATTACAAGCAGACATAATCGGCGGAAAGATAAGAGCTTTCCGCCTTCTTTTGGCAAATATAGGGTGAAAATACGGCGAAGTGTTTATAAGGAGGAGATATCGTGAGTCGTTTTACATTCAGACTCCCGGAGCTCGGCGAGGGCATCCATGAAGGCGAAATCGTCAAATGGCACGTACAGCCGGGGGATTCCGTAGAAGAAGACCAAGTCATTATGGAAGTACAAAATGACAAGGCGGTTGTGGAAGTACCATCGCCTGTAAAAGGAAAAGTCCTCGAACTGAAAGTGACAGAAGGTACCGTTTCTGTCGTAGGCGATCCACTTATCGACTTTGATGTGGAAGGCGAAATTCCTAACCTGCCCGATCATGGTCATGGAGATGCGCATGCAGCAGCTGAGACTCCAGCTCCTGCAGCGGCAGACAAAATGGAGCCAGGTTGCGACATCGGTTCCCAAGTAAGTGCAAATGCCAACCAAGCATTGGAAACCCCAATGGCACAAGCAACCGCAACAGCTGTAGCGGCTCCAATCGACCGCAAGCATGTTCTGGCGACTCCTTCCGTGCGTAAATACGCGCGTGAAAAAGGCGTTCAACTGGCAAACGTACCAGGCACAGGCAAGCTGGGTCGTATCACTCGCGACGACGTTGATCGTTTCGCAGCGGGCGGCGTAGCACCTGCTGCAGCATCTGCAGCGGCTCCAGCTGAAGCAGCAGCTGTGGTAGTGGCACCAGAAGCAGCAGCACCGACTGGTGTGGCTCAAGCAGCGGCAGCACCGACCGTTCACTACACTCCTTCCCAAGCTGGCGAATTGGAAGAGCGTGTACCACTCAAAGGTATGCGTAAAGCAATCGCAAAAGCGATGGTGAAATCCGCTTACACCGCTCCACATGTAACCATTTTTGATGAAGTGGATGTAACGGCACTCGTGGCTATGCGCAAGGATGCGAAACCTTTGGCAGAAGAGCGTGGCGTGAAGCTGACGTACCTGCCAATGATCGTGAAAGCAGTGGTAGCGGGACTGAAAAAGTTCCCTGAACTGAATGCATCCATCGACGACGAGAAACAAGAAGTTATCTATAAAAAATACTACAACATCGGGATTGCTACTTCGACAGAAGACGGTCTTCTCGTGCCTGTAGTAAAAGCAGCTGACAGCAAGTCCATTTTCACAATCGCTGGTGAAATCGGCGATCTGGCGAAAAAAGCTCGCGATCGTAAAGCGACTGCGGATGAACTCAAAGGCTCTACTTTCAGCATCACCAACATCGGATCTGCTGGCGGTATGTTCTTTACTCCAATCATCAACCACCCAGAAGTGGCTATTTTGGGAGTAGGACGTATCAGCGAAAAACCGATCGTGAAAAACGGAGAAATTGTGGTTGGCCAAATGCTGCACCTGTCTCTGAGCTTTGACCACCGCTTGGTTGATGGCGAACCAGCTCAACGATTCGTCAACTACGTGAAGCAGCTTCTGGAAAACCCAACGCTGCTCGTCATGGAGGGATAATCAACAATGGTAGTAGGTGAATTTACCACAGAAGTGGATGTGCTCGTGATCGGAGCAGGTCCAGGTGGATACGTGGCGGCCATTCGTGCCGCCCAACTGGGCAAAACCGTTGCTGTCGTGGAAAAAGCAGAATTGGGTGGCGTATGCCTGAACGTAGGCTGCATTCCGTCCAAAGCGATGATCCATGCGGCACACACATATGAGCACACACAACATACCGAATCTATGGGGATCACCATGGAGAACGTAAAAGTGGACTTTGCAAAAGTGCAGGAGTGGAAAGGCGGCATCGTCAAGCAATTGACTGGTGGCGTAGGCTCCCTGTTCAAAGGCAACAAAATCCAGGTTATCCCTGGTGAAGCATTGTTCGTAAGCGAAAACGAAGTTCGTGTATTCCACGGCTACGATGTAAACCGTTATCGCTTTGAGCATTGCATCATCGCGACAGGTTCCCGTCCAATTGAACTGCCTGCATTCCCATTTGCCAAACGCGTGCTGTCTTCTACGGAAGCTCTCAGCTTAACTGAGCTGCCAAAGAGCATTGTTGTCATCGGTGGGGGCTACATCGGAATTGAGCTTGGAACCGTGTTTGCTAAGTTCGGAACCAAAGTAACCATTTTGGAAGGTGCAGATCAAATTCTGCCAGGCTTTGAGCCAGATATGCCTCGTTTGGTTGAGCGCAAGCTGAAAAAGCTCGACGTAACCATCCACACGAAAGCATTGGCACAAGGTATGGAAGAAACCGAGAACGGCGTGATCGTTACGGCTGAAGTAAAAGGCGAACAAAAACAGATCGAGGCTGAATATATCCTCGTGACAGTTGGTCGTCGTCCAAATACAGATGAGCTCGGTGTTCGTGACATCGGCATGAATTTGACCGATCGTGGCCTGATCGTCGTAGACAAGCAAGGCCGCACAAACATTCCAAACGTATATGCTATCGGTGACATCGTACCGGGTCCAGCATTGGCTCACAAAGCTTCCTACGAAGGAAAAGTGGCAGCTGAAGCGATCGCTGGACATCCAGCAGAAGTGGATTACAAAGCAATTCCTGCTGTTGTTTTCTGTGATCCTGAAATCGCAAGTGTAGGGATCAACGAGAAAGAAGCGAAAGAAAAAGGAATTGATTACGTCGTAGGACGTTTTCCATTTGCAGCAAACGGTCGCGCTCTGTCCGTGAATGCAGGGGAAGGTTATGTTAAGTTGATCGGAGAAAAAGGAACGAACCTCGTGCTAGGTGCACAAATCGTGGGTGTAGAAGCATCCAACATCATCGCAGAGATTGGATTGGCGATCGAAATGGGAGCGACTCTCGAAGATATCGAGCTGACGATCCATGCCCATCCTACTTTGGGTGAAGTGACGATGGAAGCGGCCGAGCTGGCATTGGGTCATCCGATCCATGTCATGAAGTAATGGCGTTTCTTTTAGAATAAGCGAAGCCTTGCACTTTTCTGGGTGCAAGGCTTTTTTCTTCCACATCTTACCCTTTCCACCGAATCTTATATATTGTAAAATAGTGGGAGACGTTATATGGGTGGGGGTCTGCAACATGGAGATTACGAATCAGATGATTGATGACTTGCGCCGCAAACTGGAACGTGCAGCCAAAGATGCAGGTTTCAATTTTCTTGACCCTGAGATCGTCAGGATTAGTCAACAATTAGATAAATTAATCGTCGCGCATATGATGCATGAAAAACGCCCTTCATAGGGCGTTTTTGTTGGACACAGATGGAGTTGTGAAGGAATAGAGCAAATGCGCATTTCCTTCTTTAATCGAGAGCAAAGGCTCTGAAAAGTAGTAGTGACTAGGGTACAGTATCAAGGTTTCAACCTCGCATGCAGGACCCTCGATTGGGCAGGCTAGACTGTCTGAATCTGAATCATAACGGATGGAGGGCAGGATCGTTTGTAGGAGACTGACGATGGAGTCTGCGTCCTCCAGTGCGTGATGGATCCGTTCCGCTTCTTTTACAAAGAGGGGAGCTACGACCTCCCAATTTGATTCAAAAGAAAGCTGCCAGTACGATGAAACAAATAGGCTGAAACGGCCCTTCACATAATCCGAATCCTCTCGCAAATCTTCTGAAACTTCTGGTAGGGAATGATGTTGACTCCACGCTTCTAGAGATGGAAGCATACTACGCACAAACTGATCCGTCGGGATGGTGACGAAGTACTCGTATTGATCATTTACTGCCATGACACCTTTTGTCTGATAGGGATCAAAGGTATCGGGAATCCCGTAACGAAACAGCGGAAGAAAGTACTCCCAATCTTTCATCAATCGAACTATTTGAAGGTGCGATAATTTTTCTTGGGACCAATTGGAGAAGCGTTCAGGAGGTGTCGGTTGCGCAAGAGTATGAAGACTTGCCGCCAATTCATACAAGGGTGAGATACTGTAACTGAACCTGTGAGATAAAGGGCTCGTGCCCGTGAGTGGAATGGTGATCATATTTACTTACCTCCAACAAGGAATCTGCATTCATCATAGTTCATCCTTGTGGGACAATTCAATCTTTTTAGTGTAAAAATAAGGAAAAAGGTATCACCCGACTCCAAAAGGGAAGCCGGGTGGTTTTGTTAGCCTTCACGTGTTTTGATCGAACGGCTGTGGTTTTGCTGTTTTACTTTTTTGGATCCTGGTAGAGGTTCACCCGTTTGTTCCAGACCTCTTGCTTCATTATTATACGTTTGGTGTGGATTCTCATCTGTGATACGATCTTTTTCCATGAGATCAGCTCCTTCTTATGTAGCTTTTTTTAGTTTGGCGCAATCGAAGGATGACGAACCATAGGAATTGCTGGTATTCTATAGGGAAGCATGTCCACGGCAACTCGCGTGAACGATTGGCAATAAAACAAGGTTGGCACGAGCGAATAAGTTTATCATAATATTATTATGTAAACAAATTGGAACAAGCATGATGTTGGCTTATCCATCGAGAAGGAGAGAACATATGCCACTTTTGATCGCACCCGTGTTTAATTCGACGACGCCGCAATCTGTCCGGATTGATATGCCAAATTCATATACGCTTATTTCAGGTGCAGAAAAACCATATAAGGTAGCGTCTCGTTATTTGCGAAATGAAATGGATGAGAACAGGCGCATGTTTGACAAACGGGTAGATATGAGTAGCCTGTTCCTCGTTGGCGATTACCCTGAAATGAGATTGACTGACGACCGGGATTGGATCGAAGAAATCGAGAACAAGCTGAATCTCTCAACGATCAACGGTATCTGTTCGATCCCATACGTGATTACGGCGAAAGCAAATCTGTATGGAATTACGTATCTGAAGCGTTCGTTAGACGGTGGTAAATACATGTTTGACGAGCATGCGCAACGGATCTTTCTTGCTTTACTAGATCGTGATCTACCTACTTTGGCCTTTCGGAGATACTCCCTTTCGCTGGAGAAAAAAAGCTATGAAGACCAGCTGCTTGATTTGTGGATCGGTCTGGAATCGCTCTTTGTCCCAGATGGGAGGAAAGGGGAAATCACCTACAAGCTGCGCTTGCGAATGGCGTACTATTTTGGTGATTCGCTACAACAGCGAGAAAAGATTGCACAGTTGATTAAAAAATCGTACAATCATCGCTCAGAGATCGTTCATAGCGGGAAAGTTTTTGGTAACACCTTGTCTGATGAAGTAAATATCCTTCGTCTGATGGCACGTGCTGCGATCTTGAACGTAGCGATGGAGGGGATTAGTCTTCAGGATTTACAAGTACGACTGGATCAGTTAATTTTGACCGGTGATAGCTATTATGAACGCTATAATCCGTCATTTTTTGAAAGAATTATTTTGTAAACCTCATAGAGGAAACAGATCAGGAGGAAAAACATGAGTGTTTTGATTGTGGAAGGCTTGTCCCACGGTTTTGGGGACCGTATTTTGTTTCGTGATGTGTCATTCCGTTTGCAGCCGGGTGATCATGTAGGGCTCGTAGGGGCAAATGGAACCGGTAAATCGACGATGATGGGAATTTTGACTGGGCAAAACATGCCTGATCAAGGTCGGGTCGAATGGATGCCAAAAATCCAATATGGCTATTTGGATCAACATACAAAGCTGCAAGCTGGTAAAACCATCCGTGACGTGCTGAAAGACGCTTTCCTGCCGTTGCTGGAACAAGAAGCCGAACTGATGGTCATCGGGGAAAAAATGGCGGAAGCGTCCCCAGAGGAGCTCGAGGAGCTGCTAGAGCGCATGGGTGAAATCCAGGATAAGCTGGAAACGAGCGGCTTTTATTTGATTGATGCAAAAGTCGAGGAAATCGGGAACGCGCTCGGACTGAGTGCTATCGGCTTGGAGCGAGATGTAGCTTCACTGTCTGGTGGTCAACGTACGAAAGTATTGCTCGCGAAGCTGTTGCTCGAACAGCCGACCGTATTGCTTCTCGATGAGCCGACCAACTATCTCGATGAAGAGCACATCGTCTGGCTGAAAAACTACTTGAAGGAATATCCATACGCCTTCATGCTGATTTCCCATGATACGACGTTTATGAATGAAGTCGTCAATGTCATTTACCACTTGGAATTCACCAAGCTGAACCGATATACAGGTAACTACGAGTCGTTCCTAGCGCAGTCTGAAACGAAACGCAATCAGCATTTTGATGCGTTTGAGAAGCAACAGGAAGAAATTGCAAAAATGGAAGACTTCATCGCGCGAAACAAAGCACGTGCGTCCACTACTGGCCGTGCAAAGAGCCGTCAAAAGCAACTGGAAAGAATGGACCGAATCGACAAGCCGGAAACAGCTGCGAAGCCGTCCTTTATCTTCAAAGAATCTCGGGCAAGTAGTCGGTTTGTCGTAGAAGCGGAAGATCTGGAAATCGGATACTCCCATCCACTCTTGCCAAAGCTGAGCGTCAAGCTGGAGCGTGGTGAGAAAGTAGCAATCGTAGGAATGAACGGTGTCGGGAAATCGACGCTCTTGAAAACATTGTTGGGCGTCATCAAGCCACTCAAAGGAAAATTGGATCGTGGAGATTTCTTGCATCCAGCTTATTTTGAGCAAGAAGTAAAAGCGAAATCGGTGACCGCACTGGAAGAAGTCTGGAATGAGTTCCCGGCGATGAACAATCATGAAGTACGTGGTGCTCTTGCCCGTTGCGGTTTGAAAAACGAACACATTAACCGTAACATGAATGCACTCTCCGGTGGCGAGCAAGCAAAGGTACGCCTTTGTAAGCTGCTTCAACGTGAGAGTAACTGGCTGATATTCGACGAGCCGACCAACCACTTGGACGTTGTGGCGAAAGAAGAGCTTAAACGGTCCCTCAAGGAGTTTAAAGGGACTGTTCTCCTGGTCTGCCATGAACCTGAATTTTATGAGGATTGGGTTACGCAAGTCTGGGACGTAGAAAAGTGGAGTCTGGAGCAAGCAAAGACCCCGATCAAACTGTAAGCAGCATCAAAAAGCAAAACAGGCAGCCCACAAGTAAAAGTGGAGCTGCCTGTTTTTTCGTTTAGGGCTTTGCATTTCGCATGCGAATCATGGAGTAGTGGAGTGTGGTGGACACCAGATAATCTCGCAAAGGTGTCAAGGATGGGGTGATGCGAAGCTCGACATCCGACTCCATCAGCTTCTCCAGTAGATCTCCCATCGGCTGGACCTCGAGAGGTACTACGGTCGAGTAAGCGATATAATAGCCTCCTCCCTGATCCCAGCATGTGAATGGCCCAGGCTCAAATGTATAGCGATACAGAACGGTTTCCCGCAAGACTCGATACCAGCTGCTCTCGATCGCGATGACCTTCTTCGCGCGGGTTTGTTTCAAGTAACCCTCAATGTCTTCAGAGCTGCTCTCCTCCCGGGGGTAATAAGCGATCCGAGGACAATCACGGGGAAGATAATACATGGGTGCATGCTCTTCATCGATCGCCCAGACGGCAGGAGCTATAGTAGGGTGTGACGGGTGAAGGCGTGGGAGAAAGCTTTGTATCGTCGGATTCTCACTAAAGTGAAACAATAAGCTCATCTAAACATTTCCCACGAATCAGTATTCACACGCGATTTAGATGACTGCCCATGCGTTTGGTAAATAGCGTCCACGATAATAAGGGCAAGAGGTTTTGGTGATCGCCTCCCCATTGTGGAGCATCATAGAGCTGGAGCCACCGTCCATGGCCATCGCAGTAACAATCCCACGCTCCTCCAGCAGTTCAGCCAGATCATTCATGCTGGCCCCGATAGAGTGACCTGGTTGTCGACCGTCAATGACGACAAAGACGATCGTACCATCTTCCTTTTGTCCGATTGCCGTACGTGGTTGAATCCCCCAGCTTCTGGCGGGTTTATCCGTGAACATGTTTTTCCCGTTCACGATCAATTGAGGGCGAAAGCTCATCGCATCGCGTACACCCATTTTTACGAGCTGTTCAGCCGTATAGCTACCGGTAACCAGCTTGCCTTCGTAGGTAATGCCGAGTGCCGTTTCACCACTCTTTGGATTGTAGCCTTGAATTATTTTTCCGTCATGTATGACGACTCCATAAGCTTGTGCGCCTTTTCCATAACCGTCAGGGTCGGAAAAACCACTCGCATTCACGATGCCGATCGCATTCGATTTTTTGACGAATTCGTCGAGCAAATCACCACGGTCTTTCCGATTCGTGACGAGAAGCTGCACGCGTGTAGGATCGTGGATGTACATAATCTTCCCTTTAAAATAATAATTGTCTTTCTTGACGTTGATTTCCTCAATGTCGACCAGCTCTTTCGGTTTTTCCGGTAGAGGAATGACAATCGGTTTCATAGCGGGTAGTTCTGTAGATCCAAGATCCGTTTCTGAGTTGATCACTTCAGGATGCTTGATCTGTTCTTTTAATGCATTCAGCTTGTCTTCGGGTATAAAAGTGTAAGGGGCCCAATAATCATGCTGGGTTGTCAGCAAGGTGCCAGCTGCCCATTCACGCAAATCTTCTCCCGTCTGGGTACCAAATAAGAAGATAATGCCTCCCAGCGCAAGGGTTGTAAACGTCAAAGCAGTTAACAGCATCAATCGTTTGACCCAACGCCACGGCCTTCTTGCCGTTCTTGCTGTTCGTTTGTAGGAGCGTGCTCGGGATAACGTTTGCATGAATACTCACCTAACCATCTCAATAGAATCATCTCTATATAGAATGGACGTAGAATTAGGTAAAAAGTTTCAGGGAAATAATTGAGATCGTAGCGGGCAGACTACCAAGAGGAGGTGAGCCATGTGCGAGGCTTCGATGAAGAGTTTCAAAAGGAAGTAGAGGCTTACCAGGAAGGTCCAAAAGGAACAAGGAATCAAACCACCAGCCGAGATCGTCAGGATCAGGGGGAAAAGCAAGAGACCCGGATTGACTCCAATAACGGGTGATGGAAGAATGGGCGAAGTCCGGCTGGATTTCGCCTGCTTTTGTTTGTTCATTCGCTCGGTTCCGCTTTCCTCTGTTCCCCTCGGGCAAAGTGTGGTAAGCTTACCCAATGCATGATTTTACGCCAGGAGGGTTCTTGTGAGCACCACGTTTACTGATTTACACATTAGCGCGCCGCTTGTCAACATTTTGCGCGAACGAAATATGGAAAAGCCGACTCCCGTTCAAGTGGAAGCCATTCCGCTGATCTTGGAAGGTCGGGACGCATTGGTAGAATCTCCGACAGGGACTGGCAAGACTTTCGCCTATCTGCTGCCGTTACTTTCGAAAGTGAACATGGATAAAAAAGACGTACAAGCAATTGTGTTGGCTCCGACGCATGAGTTGGTGATGCAAATTGCCCGAGAAGCTGAACGTCTTCTCCCTTCGATTGAAAACGCGGTTGTACCGATTATTGGTGGGGTCGATGTAAGACGCCAGGTGGAAAGGCTGAGAAAGAAGCCTGTGCTTGTCGTCGCTACACCCGGTAGACTTTTGGAACTCATCGATCAACGCAAGCTAAAGGTACATGAGGTCAAAACGGTTGTCGTAGACGAGGCAGACCGCATGTTGGATGCAGGCTTTGGAAAACCGGTTGCAGAGGTCATGAAACGGACTCTGCGTGATACCCAACGTCTTCTCTTTTCCGCGACGTTGCCTGAGGGCGTTGTAGAGGCTTCTGAAGTCTTTACAAAAGATGCTGCTGTCATTCGTGCTGCCGCGCCTGAAGGAGCAGCAGGAGTTGCACACATGTATCTGGTGAGCGACCCGCGCAAAAAAGTGGACAATCTGCGTCGACTGCTACGATTGGTTGACGTTCGATCCTCCATCGTCTTTGTGAACCAGATCGAGAAAGTCGATGAGATCGTTTCTAAGCTCAATTACCATCACCTCCCTTGCCGTTTCTTGCATCGTGATGCGTCGAAGGAAGATCGCGCTCGTACCCTGCAGCAGTTCCGTGATGGTGTATTCCCTGTACTCATCACCACCGATGTGTCTGCACGTGGGATCGACATTCCGGAGGTGGAATGCATCGTTCACTACGATCCAGCATCGGATGCGGATACGTATGTGCACCGCAGTGGACGCACAGGACGCATGGGCAGAGCAGGACTTGTGTTTTCCATCATCAGCAGCCAAGAACGCTTCATCGTCGAGAAATTTTCCAAGCAGACAGGCTTGCCTATTGCTGAGAAATTTATGTCGCATGGGGCTCTGGAAGATCCTAAGCCGTATCAAAAGCCACCAGTGAAGACGGCGAAGCCTGCAGGAAAATCGCCAGCATCCAAGTCATCGACTCCTGGAAAACGCGTACATAAGAAAGGCGGCTTTGGAACAAAGTAGGACAAGAAAGATCCATTCTTGTCTGCAGGAGGTTCCTATGCGCAAAGATCGATTGTACGAAGAGGATTTACTGGTTAATGGGTCAGTAGGCGGGGAAGTCTTATCCAAACAGGAACGCCAAACGCTGCGGCGGGAAGCTGGAGAACTGAAGGAAAAGATGGAGAATGCCAAAAACGAGCCCATTTCAGAGTAACGAGGAAAGAGCAGGGATGCTGTAGTGAAAACTCACTGCGGCGCCTCTGCTCTTTTTTCTTGTTTGAATGAGTTGTTTACGTTCTCAGACTTGCTTTTAAGCACTTGAGTGGTTCGGTTTATCCAAGAATTCTTCCAGATCCACGAGAAACGCCTCGACGCTCGGATAAGGGGCATCCAGCTGCAGTAAACGACGGATCATCCCATGCACGGCGGGTGATAGCGACAATTCTTGCTCCCAACTGCGTTCGGGCTCATCTTCACTTGGTGTGAAACCAGAGTAAAGCAAAAACAAAAAGAAATGACCGAGTGCAAACAAATCGCTGGATGGTGCTACTTCTCTTTTCAATTGCTTCTCCGAATCGTAGGCGGATAAAGTTTCTGCAGCGTATGTTGGGCTGTCACCGAGAAAGCGAGCGAGTCCAAAGTCTATGAGGTATGGCTCATCATGGTGCCAAATGACATTGGGAATGCGCACGTCTCGATGGATCAGTCTATGCTCATGCAGATGTGCGACAATTTCACCGATTTTTTTCATTAACCGAGCTGCAGATCTTTCGTCGATCGTAATCATTTGCTCAAAGAGGGCTTCCTCCAGGGTAGGTCCCTCGATAAAAGTCATGACGAGAAACGAATCCTGTCTATACGTAAAAGAGCGCAACCACCGCGGTATCTGGGGGTGGGAGAGAGCAGCCAGCACCTTTTGTTCATAGGCTTGCATGTCTTCTCCTTTGGGAGAATGGCGCAGACTGGGCTTCACTTGTTTGAGTACGACCTGCGTGTGGGAAATCAGGTCCAAAGCGAGGTAAGCAATTCCGTAGCTGCCCATTCCGAGCACTTTCGAAATGCGATATCGGTCGATCTGGCGTCCCGGTAAATAGGCGCGGTCACGCACAGTATTGTTCCACCATGTAACAATTTTGTTCCACATGTCCATTTCCTCCCTGATTCCCATCTTACCATGTTTACCAAAAATGGCTGACCGCTTTTTCGTGAGGTTTGCTATAATCGATTCGTTACATGTAGACGGGAGCGGAATGAGATGAATTTTAATATCGATTGGCTATCCTTCTTCTTGATTGAACAGCCAGAGGAAGAGGATGGCAACAAGAAAGTAAAGATGACGCGCTATTTAAGCCATGATGAATATCAAAAGAGCGAGCTGCGAGATTTTCTGGAGGGAGAATTTGGCCGTATCGCCAAACGAAAAGTAGAACTGAATCCGAAAACAGAGGGGACACCGACCAAGCTGGGGCAGTTTATTTTGGAACCGGGTCACCCATTGGACTCCAATCCAAACTACGCGTTGCTCCAACGTCTGCTGGTCGCAGAGACGGCAGGAGAATGCAAGGATCCGTGTCAGGAGCTGATCCAATCTTACCTGCGTACCTCTCAAGTGCGTGGTGGCGTACTGATCGTTGTGAGAACGCGGCTAGAGCTGCTAGATGAGCGATACGTATTTATTTTAAAGTGCGACTTTGAACAAAAAACAGCCGTTATCACGGATGAAAAAAGCCTGATCTCAAATGTTCAGATGGCTATTAATGCAAAGAACATGAAGTCATTGATGTACCCTTATATGATCGAATCTGGGATGAATGATCCCTACCATGTAAAGATCCATCAATTTTCCCATGCGAGGTACTTTGAAGAGTTCTTGCGGTTTATTGAATATCCACAGACCGTCACCCAGATCGTCTCTGAAGAAGTCATCTCGCTGGCCAGACAGCATATCGAATACACCTACCCCGAAGAAACAGAGGAACGGATCAGGGAAGAAGAAGCCATCGAGCTGATCGCTGCCAGTCCCAAGCGTGAATTGGCGGAGAAGTGGGAACACGAGACCGTGATGGAAGCGATGCAGATCATTACAGATCGTCAGCCGGAAGTTGAGCTGAAGTTCAAGCTCGATCACATGCAGGTTCGCACTCTGTTAGCCGATTACGGGACGAGTCTGCATATTGCCAAGGTAAATGGACGATATTTGGTTCTATTGGAAGGTGAGCAGCTACAATTTGAACGTGGGGTGTCTCCTGTCGAATTCGTGAAACCAAAAGCGCTCGCAGATTTGGTGCGGGAGATTGAGTCACGTAGTTACGCTGTACCTGAAGTGGCGACTGCGAGGTCAACGGAGGAAGAAGAACGTCCACCTTGGGAATAAAAGGAGTGAAACAAGGAAAAATGAGTGAACACCCACAAGAGTCATCACAGCTTCCTGCCGAGAAGAGTTTGTCCGGTCAGGAACAGAACGTCTATCCCGTATTGCGGCATGTGTCCATGGTCAAAAAGTACCCAGATCGCTGGGTGATAAGACCACATACGGCGGACACGGCCGTACTGTACGCGTTGGACATGGGAGAAGGATATGTCTTAATCGAGCGTACAATGCTGAGTCAAGCTGGGTGGAGTGACGATCAGCTCCACCAGTACGCGATTGCCAATTTGCAAGAGCTGCCCTATTTGGTCAAGACGCAGGAAGTAGCGGGCAATCGCATTCATTTTATTAGCCCTTCGGATGGTTATGCGGCCAGTCGAGTTCTCTTAGAGTCAGTGCTGCAAACCTTTGATCAACAGAAACAAGGTACGCAGCTCGGTGTGGCCATTCCACATCAGGATGTTCTCATCGTTGCCGATCTTGTAGGCGATGCGGGAGCAAATCTATTGGCACGCTTGACCTACGACTTTGCTACCAAAGGGCAAGTACCTATTTCGATCCTTCCATTTTTCTGGGAGGAAGGCGAGTTGACACCGTTTCTCGTTGTTTCGAATGGGGGCAGTTCTGAGATTCAGCGTAAGGATAAGCCTCGTCAAAGCTAAGTCAAACTCATATACCGAACAGGCTACCTCTAACTAGATGGTAGCTTTTCACTTTTTCTTCCAATTTGTGGTATGATCAAAAACTAGAAGAAGGTGACGAGGAGGGCGAACCATGCATCAGTTTATGATCGGACTATATGGAGGATTTGATGAGGAGAAATACAAGCGAGACTTTCGGAAAGGTTTTTACGGAATCGAAGCTTGTTTATTTGATAAAGAAGAGGATATTTCGCGATTGGCGTTCGAGTCAAAACGAAATAACTTTCAGATTGGCATCCACTTCCCGTTTCGAAAGGGTGATTCCAGATTACGGGATGCCTTGTTCTTGTCCGAGGAGGAGTGGGTGCGACAAGATGCCTACGACTATATTCAGCCAGAATTGGACGCGCTGATGGAGATTCAGCCGGAATATATCTTATTTCATTATCCGAAGCCGGCCATTCTCGATGATCGGGTTAGCTGGAAGAATTGGAGATTTTCCAATCAACGAGAATATGTGTATGAGAGCGAATATCCTTTAACAGAATTTGTGGAGAAAAGTGAGCAGCTATTTGAGTGGCTCAATAGCAAAGGAAACGAGTATCTTTTTACACCGGTGCTGGAATTTGATGCATTGAACCGTTACGTTTACGAAGGAAATTTCCTGGAATCTTTACTCGTTCGATACCCAAATATCAAGCTATGTCTGGATACAGGGAGACTGCACATGCAAGAGAAGATCGATCCTTATATTGACGCGAGAAAGGTATTGAAGAAGTACGCGAAATATGCGAAAAACGTTCACCTGTGGAACATGCGGATTACCGATGCTTTTGAATACAACCATCATCCTGCCTTGCCTGATTGCAACCCAGAAGATGGGTGGGCACCGATTGAAGATTACTTGAACATAATCAAGTCAGAAAATCCAGACATAACGATCATGTTTGTGCACCGCTCTGACTGGATTACGGATGAGCAATTAGAAGCGTGCTACCAATGGGTCGACAGCATCATGAAACCGAAAAAAATCCTGCTCCCGGCAGGAGAGTCCTGACAGGAAGCGGAACAGTTTAGACTCGCTCGAGAGGACGATGTGGCTCCATTGGAAGCTCGACCTGGATCTGATCGCCCGGTCGTACTGTACCACCAGAGAGGACGATGCCCATCACTCCTGCTTTTCGTATGAGATTGCCGTGCTCGTCGTGATCGAGCAGAGAGTCCATCAAACCAGGCTGGAATCGGTTCAACTGTGGGCAGGGATTACGCAGTCCCGTTAACACTACTACAGCCGAGCCTCCAATGCGCAGGATGGCTCCTTTCGGTAGGGAGAGCAACGAAATGCCTCTCGTTGTTATATTTTCACCAATTTGACCGGGAGATACCTGAAAGCCTGAAGCTTGTAATTCCTCAAACAATTCAGAATGAATGAGGTGCACCTGGCACAGATTAGGTTGGGTGGGATCCTGCGCTACACGCGAACGATGCTTTACGGTCTCTCCTAAGTGTGCGTCTCCTTCGACTCCTAACCCAGTCAGTAGTTGAATGACGTCTACATTCACCTTACTGAACGTGTGTGTGCCACTTACGCTAACGGCTACTACTTCTCCTGTAGAATGAGACATACAAAACACCTCCTACTGCCATTGTACGTGAAAGATTCCACGATGGACGAGTATTCCTTTGTAAAAAATATGTGAAATGGGATAGGAGGTATCTGTGAAATTTCTAAAAAGAATTACCATCGCACTGTTCGTATCCTTATACCTGCTCATTTTCAATTCGCTCGAAAACAAGGATCAAGCTTTTACGGACAGTCTGTACCTTCATCAACCTATCGATGAACAGCAAATCACCAGCATGTCCTCGTGGGTAAATGGCCGAGCTGTCGCAAGGAGGGGCGGTGCTTATTCACTATGCAGAGAAGAAAATCATCATCCAGCAAGGCCAGTATTCTTATGTGTTGCTTGACGAAGCTCCTGAGCTCACACGGTTTTTTGAAAATCTAATCACAGAAAGCTCACCGACACTGCAATGATAGCTCCATATAACGTCCCGATTCATGAATGAGCCAGTAGGGGGATCTCGGCCCGAAGATGTACAACTCATTTGCCGTGGCTAGCATCGAATCAACTCTCCGCCAGTCCCCCATCAGACGAGCGCATTCTCCCATTGCCATCCATGGGTACAAATCTCCTGTTTGGAACGTATTGAAGTGCGGAAAGGCTTGGGTAATCTTTTCATAAAGAATCACGTCTTCATCCGAGCGTGTCATTTGGTAAAGGATAGGGAAGGCTTGTGAAGTGACATCAGGGTACCATTTTCGCCATCCGGGAAAGCTTCTGTCATAGATCGCGTACGATTTACGGAATCCGCTGTACTGGAGTGAATCCCGGCACGACAGCGAGCAGCCCGGTTGCTGGCTTCTTCAGCTGATGAATCATCTCCTAGCATTGAGAATACGTAGGCAGCATCCTCAAACCCTCTTGCTACCTCGCAATTATCCATCAAGTATTTCACCTGATACGATCGTTTCGCCCACGTCAGGCCATCCTTTTGTTGCAACCTTGCCACTGCTTGCAGGAGTACTACCAATTCGTCCTTGCGAGGCTCGATCCAGTCTGTTTCGCCGTTGGCTCGAATCATTTCAGCAAGAAGACTAAACAAAGTAGCATGGTAACTATCCTCACTGTCGGCTTTCCCCGTATCGACTTCTGTCGACGCATCTAATCGATAATCGTTGACATATCCGTCCTCATTGACGTGGTGCAAGTACCAATCGATATGACTTCGGACTGGCTCCCATACCATCAGCCGAACGAGTGAGATTAATGCCAGATTGGTAAAGTAGGGGTTGATCTGATCGTTTTGGGGAGCGAGACGAAAAGTACCACTGGGTAGCCAGCAGGAGAGCAGATATGTTTTCTGATTCTCCACCATCTCATCCATGGCACTACCCATCCTTTCTCAATGGTTTCTATGTGATCGTCGTGACAAGTTTAACCCCATACTCCATCCATTGCAAAGCACGAACATAATCCTCGCTAGTAATCGCTGGCAAATCTGCAGGCAGATCAACTACATCTACCCATTTATGTTCTCGAAACCAGTCCACGCCATCCGCAGCTGTATGCGGTATATCTTCCCACGCGACGCTCAGTGGAGGGCTATACAACTTCTTCTGTCCCGCTCTGACTTCTGTGCCATCCACTCGTAAATGATACTCACGCTCGTGAGACAGCTCGGGGAATCGTGGCGTAAAGAGCTGCGGCCAGTAGTCTGCTCGGGATCCTGAATGAGGAATCCGATACGCGAATAGGCGTATTTGTTCAAATCGGAGCGGGTCAGCATACAGGAGCTGATACAGTGTTTTTCCCGTAGCAATGCGCTGATCAACTTCAGGAAAGTGCTGAACAACCATGCCAATGAGACTGAGTCGGCGGTCTGTCGGGTGTGCCTTATACGGAAAGAGGACCTGACTTATGGACAGTACCGATTGTGTAAAGTAGGCAAAAGTCGCAAAGACACGGTGCAGTGCAATGGGCTTATGTATGACGCGTTGCTCGATGTATTGCTGTTCGTTGACGATCAAGGCATGGGTCAGTCGATGGGAATCGTTGGTCTGGAGAAAGTCACTCCAAAACGATTGCATGAAAACAGACACGCCAAGTGGAGCCAAAAGAGGGGTGAGATCGGTCCCTGTGCGCTTCATTTCAGCGTACAACAGCAGTTGAGGGTAGGCATCGTGGAAAATGAGCCAGTTGCTTCTCTCTAAAAACCAAAAAAATGGCTGGATCGCTTGCTCGTCCATGAGCAGCGGAAGCCATTCCCCTTTTAAATCGGTCATACTCCAACCACCATTGCGGGAGACCAAATGGGCGAGAAGTGCCCAGTGAATCTCCTCGTGCTGGCGATAAAATTTTAGATAGGCCTGAGTCCGTGTCACATTATTGCGGTTGGCGATTGCTGTTTCTTGACGAATGCTTGAAACGAGCTCCTGCTTGTCGATTCCGGCTAGTTGTTTTGTCATGTAGAAGCTCCTCAGCCTGGTGTTGTGAAGAAAATACAGGGTTGAAAAAAGCAGGTCTTAATGGCGACCCGCCAACCTTTTATCCAATCATTTCTAATACGAGGAGTCTGACCATCAGTTTCTCTTTGGCCTCTTCCCATGTATCTGCAAAAATGACAACATGCTCCGATTGGAATTCTGTTTCTGCCACAAAAATACCATCTTGTTCGTAAATGTTCATAGAAGATCGTCCTTTCCACTGCCTTTCAAGCATTGTATGCTATCATGAAAGGAATGATGCATACAAAAATAAGGGAAGCGCACTTGGAGAAAGGAAGTATCGATATGCAAGTAACACTGACTCAGGAAGCGACGGAGCGGATCAAGTCCGTTGAACAGCCAGGAAAAATCATTCGCATCAATGGCGAGCTCGTTGGTGGATGTGGAATGAATGTAGAGTACGCTTTGTGGTGGGATGATGCCAGCCCAGACGATCAAGTCATCGAAGTCGACTCTTTGACCCTCGTGATTGATCCGCAGACAATCGAACATATTGACTCTGATAAATTAACGATTGATTTTCGCCAGCAGCAAGGCTTTCGACTCGTGACACCAGCCCAAATCTTGGCCTATGGTATTCACCTCAAGGACCGCTGGGGGTAATAGGTGTTACTTTGGAACGAACTGTAGAATGAAGGCGAGAATACCTGCTGCAATGAGCGGCCCTACCGCTACACCACGGAAAAAGGTCACGCCGATGATCGTTCCGAGCAACAACCCAGTGACAACAATCGGGTTTTGCGACATGAGTGAAGTGCCTTTCCCGGCTAAATAAGCGACGAAGATACCGATGAGCACCGCGAGAATAGATTGCCAGTTGGTAAAAAGCTGGTAGATGGAATCGGGTTTTATTTTTCCACTGGCAAGCGGGCTGAGGATGCCGATGGTCAAAACGATAATCCCGACATGGAGTCCATACTGCTCCAAAAAGGGAAAGAGCCGTTCTAGCTGGAGCAGCCTTAACAACAGAAGAATTCCCACTGCAATTGAAACGGTAGCATTATTACCGATCACGCCGAGTGCCAATAATACCAATAAGGTAACATTGATCCAATCCATATATCCAAATGCTCGCTTTCGTTTTTTTTAGTATATCCATTACGCATCCGCCTCGTGCGGACATAGAAAAGGGACAGGTGAACATTCATCCCCCGTCCCTTTTGTTTTTGTGTTTTTGAATTAACCGTACCAGTCTTCCAGCATGCCGATAGGAAAACCAGTCTGTTCATCTGAATGGGGAAAACGCCCCCAGGCAAAAACGCCGTTAAAATAGTCGATCGTAAAAGGTTGATCATGTTCAGGCACACTGTATTTACCACCGATGCGGAACTCGTCCGTTCCGAGGTAATACGATTTAGCCATAAAGTATTTTTGTTGGATGATGCCAAATTGTGAATCGTCTCCTGCTTTCTTTTTTTCCTCTGCTTGCGTACGGAGACGTTCCATCTCTTCCTGTAACTCTGCTAGCGTCATTTGACTGTACAATCGCACGAAAAATGCCTCCCTTCCTGACAGGTATATTGTAGCAAAAGACAAGGGAATTGGCGATGGATGGAGAATTTCCTAGGGGACCAAAGAAAGGGGAGATCCGAGTATGACACGTTTTGATTTGACTGGAAGGACCGCTATCGTAACAGGAGCGGGTAGAGGCATCGGAAAAGCTTTGGCTTTGGGTCTTGCAGAAGCGGGGGCACAGGTCGCTGTCGTAGCTCGTACAGAGGCTGATCTGCTTGAGATCGTCCAAGAGATCGAGGAGAAAGGTGGCAAAGCACACCTGATCACTGCCGATCTGACAGAAGCGGGTGCTGCCGAGAGTGTTGTGGCACAGACGATCGAGGCATTGGGAGGTCTCCACATTCTAGTGAACAACGCCGGAATGAATCTACGGAAAAAGGCAAATGAGGTGACGGAGGAGGACTGGGACCGCGTCGTGGACCTCAATTTGAAAGCATCGTTTTTCATGTGTCAGGCTGCAGGAAAGATCATGTGCGAACAAAACTACGGTCGTATCGTCAACATTGCTTCGGTAGCAGGCTTGGTGGCCATGCGAACAGGGGTGGCATACGGTTCTAGCAAGGCAGGTTTGATACAGATGACACGTGTGCTGGCACTCGAATGGAGCAAATTCGGGGTCAACATCAATGCAATCGCGCCGTGGTATTTCCGCACGCCTCTGACAGAAGCGTTGTTGAATGATGAAGCCTATCTGCAGGAAATTTTGCAGCGAACTCCGAGTGGCCGAATTGGAGATGTGGAGGATTTGGTTGGACCAGCCATTTTCTTATCATCGGATGCAGCAGCGTACATAACGGGCCAAACAATCCCGGTTGATGGTGGAATGTCTATATTTGGGTTTTAACATCGAGAGATGACTCACATGATAATACACTGCTGATCCCGACCGCTTATATGCAAAAAAATCTTACATAAATAGAATCAAATAAAAAAGAGGCACTCCCTAGAGGGAATGCCTAAGTATTGGGGGCGATTGAGAAAAATACCGATCGGCTCGAAAGATATGTTTTGCTCTCACCCAAAACATATCGGGAACCAACTATATACTGGCACACACAGCAGGTGTGCGCGGAAAAGTCATTCTAAGAAGAATATCGGGCTTTTTCTCAATGCGTTGAAAAAGTGCTTACGATTACAAAATAGCAAGCAAAAGTAAAATGCAGATTAAATAAAAATAAAGTATTATTAAATTTTTCTGCATCTATTTTTCAACGAGTAGATATTTTTTATTTTGCAAACGTATGATTGCCGATGACGACCGTTTGTGGTCTGGAAAAAATCCAATCGGATGTAGCTGTATTTGGATTAAAGAAGTAGAGGGAACCATTTGTTGGATCCATTCCATTTACAGCGTCCTGCACAGCTCGGCGAGTGCTTTCATTGGACTTGTGAGAAAGATTGCCGTCTTGTACCGGCGAAAATGCATTGGGAGCAAAAATGACGTCCCGAACTGTCTTAGGAAATTGAGATGACGCTACCCGATTCAAAACGACAGCAGCAATTGCCACTTGTCCCTCATACGGTTCACCACGGCCTTCCGCATAAACTAGCCGGGCGAGCAGTTCCATATCCCGCTCAGATACTTTGACTTTACCATTACGTATCACTCGTGGCCGTTGGTCTCGGCTGGCCGAGACACTTTGGCGCTTCACAGTTGAGTCTGGAATATTCGGTTTCGCTTTTGTTGTTTCCACTTTCGCAACACTTATAGGGGCGGCATAAGATTTTTCTGCGGGAGCAGGTGTTGCTTCCTTCGGATGAGGTGCTGATGCGCTTGTCGGGGTGACAAAGAGGCATAAAAGCATCAAGCCAAAACTATTTGTCCAGAAGAAAAAGCGCATTCGCGCTTCGCGTGTCATCAAGATGGGAACCACTCCTTTTCGCTTTTTGCTTTGATTGCGGAAGCGAATCGGGTCATTTGCAAGTCTATCGGCATTGTCGGAATGGTTCAAGAGGGAAATGGTTCCATGGAACTATTCGGTTGATTTGCAAGATATTTTTGGACTATTTTCACAACGCTCCATCGAGCTTCGCTGCTGAGAAAACAAGGTCCATGAGAATATAAAAACAAGCCAGTCGAACACGAATGGAAGTGTTTGACTGGCTCGTCAATTCCGTGTGTCACATTAAGAAGTTTGGTTAGTACTTACTTGTTTATCTTCTGCCGTAGCTGCCAATGAACCTACCTGCCTCATCAGAACTGGCATCGAAACGACGATCCCTAGCGTCGCTATTGTCAAAAGACTAGCTACGATGAGGAATCCTACAGTTGCCCCCGTCGAGTCAAGCATGAAAGTGAACAGAGCGAGCATCAATAATCGGATCAGCGTCCCGACTGATCGAAAAAAGCTCATGACTCTCCCCATAAAGCGGTTTGGCAGCAAATCCATGTAAAGGGTCTGTCGGGTAAGCCGAGTGGAGACGTTGCACCAACCGATAAAAGTAGATAGCAACACAAAAATCCAGCCTTGCGGAAGAGCGACCGTCAGTACGAGAACAACCGCCATTAGTAAGTAATTAAACACCATGTGAAAAAATGAACCAACTTTTTGGCTGATCCATGTAAATAAAAAACCAGCTACGACAGCACCGATTGAATAGGTAACTTCACCAAGTGAATATATCTTTACATCTTCTCCCAAAGATTGACTAACAAAGATCGGATTTAGCAGATTTACTAGCATAACCGCGATAAATGGGATGAGAGCAGCAACCCCGAAAATCAAAAAACCACGTCTTTCCCGGATGTAGACCCAGCTTTGATAAAATTGTTCCATCCAAGAAATTCGAGGGGATGCTTCCACTTGCTTTTTGAGAGTAAAAACATAGTCCAATTTTGTTAACAAGAGAAAGGCGATAAAATACGTCAGTGCGTTGAATAGGAGAACTACATGAAGTCCGAATGGCCCCAAAAGGTATCCAGCAAATGCTCCCGCTAAAACCAGCGCAGTTTGATTCTCAATTTCCAGCAAAGAATTGATCGCTTTGTAATGCTTTTGGTCAAATGTTTCTTGCACGAAGGCAGCCTGTGTTGGTTCGTGAAGCTGAAACATAAATGTTGCCGACAAATAAATGAGTATGAGCATCCACTCCTGGTAGTCACCCCAAAAGCCCCAAGCGGCTAATAAGGCTAGAACAGTAAAGCCTCCCAGCTGTTCTATCTGTAATATGGTCTTGCGGGAATAGCGGTCGATGAATGTACCAGTATAGGGTCCGATGAGCAGCGTCAGAATCGAGGAGATCAGCATCGTGGATCCGAGCAAGCTGGCGGAACCAGTCGATTCCACTAAACACCACGAAATACCGATCATCGTCATGCCTTGACCAAATCCAGAAAACAAATTCGAAAAAAACAGTTTGCAAAAATTGTGATCCCGAAAAACCTCTTTCACTTTTGTCACTCCCTCAATCATTTTAGAGCGAATGAGCCCTAAAAAAAGCATAAAGGAGCCTGATCATAGTGGAGGTGTAACACCATCCATGATCAGGCTCCTATTTTATCCGTGCGCACGAAATTTTATATCTTAGATCTTATCAGTTTTTTCTTGCAAAAGCAATATCTAGCAATCGAAATCTGGATTCATTAGATGAAAAACACCACTGCAAAAAAAGCAGTGGTGTTGCACATAAATCGCTTATTTTTCAGTGATCGTAACGGAATTGATCTTGATGGTTTGTTCAGGAGTACTTTGCTCTCCGGTTTGCGGATTATTTTTGACTTTTGTTCCTGCGATTTTTTGAACGACGTCCATCCCGCCCGACACTTTACCGAAAATCGTGTAATTCGGGGAGTTTTTCAAGCCCTCAACATCTTTGCCCGTACCGATGAAGAATTGGCTACCATTTGTGTTAGGACCTGCATTTGCCATCGCTACGACACCAGCCTCGTAAGTGTGGCCATTGTTTAGCTCATCCTCAAATGTGTAACCTGGGCCGCCGATCCCGGAACCGAGTGGGTCACCGGTTTGAATCATAAAATCTTTGATAATCCGGTGGAACGTGATGCCATCATAGAACTTGTCCTTGGCGAGGAAAACAAAGTTATTTACTGCGACTGGCGCATCCTTGGCAAACAGGTCTACGGTGATGTCGCCCATCGAGGTCGAAATTTTCGCTTGGTATGTTTTCGCTTTGTCAATCTGCATAGCTGGAGCTTTCTCATATTTTTTCGCACCAGTAGGACCAGGCGGTTGAGCAGGCTCTTTGGACCCAGGATTTTCAGCAGGAGCTGTTGGTTGTGTAGGTGGGGCAGTCTGATTGTTAGCGCTGGAACATCCTGTGACCAATGCGATCGCTGTCAGACAAGCGAAAATAGTAGGGATTAGTCTTTTCATCTCAAGCACCTTCCTTTGCATCTTCCCTAAGAGGGAGTTTCGGTTTCGAATTATAGCATACCTAATAGGGGGAATGCCAATCCACTAGTCGCAATTCCTTTTACCATGTTATGATGGGAGAAAAAGGATAAGGTGATCAGCATGGGAAAAAGATTTGAAACCAAGACGGTCCATATTGGACATCAACCATTACGTCAGGTGCAGAGCAAGTCAACCCCGATCTACCAAACGTCCGTCTTTGCATTCGAAGGGTTAGAAGACGTCGAGCAGTATTATGCAGGCGAAGGGGAGTACCTCTACACGAGAAACGGAAATCCCAATCAGGCAGAGCTGTCTGATGCGATTGCAGCACTCGAAGGGGCAACTGCTGGTATCAGTGCTTCGTCTGGGATGGGAGCAATTATGGCGGGTCTGCTCGCGGTGCTCAACCCGGGTGATCACGTCCTGGCGTCTCACGAAATCTACGGTGGTACATACGCTTTACTAAACAAGGAGCTTTCCCGCTTCCAGATCGAGCTGGAATGTATTAACTTGAATGAACTACAAGCCCTTTCTAACCATATACGTCCTACTACGAAACTCTTTTTTATGGAAACAATCACGAATCCTTTGCTGACGGTTGCGGATATGCCATTTTGGATCAAGCAAGCAAAAGAGCATGGGCTGGCAGTGATGATAGACAATACGTTTGCTACCCCATATTTGTTACAACCTATTTCACTTGGAGCCGATCTGGTCGTCCATAGCGCTACTAAATACATCGGCGGCCACAGTGACGTGACGTCGGGTGTGCTAGTCGGAAAAGCGGAATGGATCGCTAGGGCACGCGAGATCGTAGTCAACTATGGTGCGTCTCTCAGTCCGTTTGAATCATGGTTGACATCGCGAGGCTTGAAAACATTGGCATTGCGCATGGACCGCCAATGTGACAATGCGAGCGAGGTTGCCCGCTATCTTCAGCAGAATCCTGCAGTGGGGACCGTGTATTATCCTACCGAGGAGTCTACCTCGTTTTTTGCTCGTCAGAAGCAGGGGGCGATGGTTTCCTTTACCCTAGCGGAAGAAAGTAAGATTTACGACTTTTACCGCGCGCTGGAGTGGATCAAATTTGCCCCATCTTTGGCAGGTGTAGAAACGAGCGTCTCTCACCCTGTCACCACCTCGCATCGTGCATTTACGGAAGAGCAGCGACAAGCTACAGGGATTACCATGGGCCTGGTACGTTTGTCAGTCGGTATCGAATCGGCAGCAGACATCATCGACGAACTGGAACGCGCACTGGGAAAATAAAGGGGAAGAAATTTCCTAAAAAGTGTTACTTTTTTCATGTTCGAAACGTAGAACACAGTTAGAGTAGAACAAGTTTGTCTGAGCGGCAGGTTCGATCGAGAAAGTGAGCTTGGCAGTCAGGCTGGAGGAAAACGCAATGGGAATGGCAATCGAGCGTTCCGCGCAACCATCGGCCCAATCGAATGGGGACTATTATGAATCTCGTCCATTTACAGAACTGTATGACGAGTATTTTGATCGCGTCAATCGTTACTTGCGATGCCGTGTACAAAATACATGGGATGCAGACGATTTGACCACTGTGGTATTTTTAAAGGCGCTGGAAAAATTTGAACAATACAGTAGAAGAAGTCCGTTCGCTTCCTGGATCTTTCGTATCGCGCATAATGCTTACGTGGACTTCATGCGAAAAAACAGGGAGGTACCGGTAGATCAGGAAGATTTGCTGGGTGCAGAGCCGGACGATACATGGCAGCCGGAGAGGCAGGCGTTGACGAAGGAAGAAATTCGCCTGCTTCGTGACCGGCTTGATTTGTTGTCCCAGGACCAGAAAGACGTCCTGATGCTCCGCTATTTTGCCGATCTCAAAATCAGTCAGGTGGCCGAAGTATTGGGCAAAACGGAGTCGAGTATAAAAATGATTTCTTACCGAGGTTTACAAAAACTTCAGAAGATGTATGAGAAGGGGGGATCCGAATGAACGAACAGGATCAACACCCCCGCAAGCGCGAAGAGGAACAGACAGTAGCTTCGCTGTTAAGTCATTTGCAGCAAATGCGTCGAGCCGTTCCCGTGAATTATCAGCTCAAAGCTGATTTGAAAAAGCAGTTACTCCAGCGAATGAAAGAGCTCGATCAGCAAAACAGGGAGAGCATGGCTGTCCCAGCATCAGGGAAACGCAAAAAATGGTTGCGCATCCTAGCTGCCACGATCCTGCTTGGGATTACCATCGGGACGTATTCGTGGTGGGAAAAGGACATGCTGGCCATCGAAAAACATAACGTTCTGTCTTTGCCGAAACAGACGACAGAAGAGCAGATCGACATTGATCCATCAGGTACTCAGGTTGCTTACATCGCTCCACACGCTGTGATCCGCACGCTCTCGTTGGATCAGAAAAAGCACCCTGTGACGATTGCGCTACCGCCTACCAAAGGCGAATATCGCGCCTTGTCATGGGCGAATCACAGTCAACAAGTAACCGTAATCGAGCAGCTAGAGGGGCAATCGCGAATCTGGATCGTGGATATGCCCGATCCAAACAACATGAGTAGCAGTCGTTTGCTGAAGGAAGAAGATCAAGTCAAGTACCACTCTCCGACTTGGTCGCCCAATGATGAAACAATCGCCTACACCCGTGTGAAAAATGGAGTGGAAGAAATCTGGATGAGCAGTACGGTCTCTTTTCAGGAATGGAAAATGGCTGAAGGATCCCAGCCGGAATGGTCCCCTGATGGTCGTTTTCTTGCTTTTGTCAAAGCAGGAAGTATTCAAGTCATGGAGATTCGGACAGGCAGGATATCGGTCCTGGGAGAAGGCGAGTGGCCATCCTGGAACGGCGATGTGACCCTCACCTATACGACACCGTCGGGAAATCTGGTGGAAGCTCAAGTGGATGAAGAGCCTGTCGTTGCGAGAGAACTGGGGCTACTTAGCTTTTCAGGTGATCAAGTAGTGAGAGGGAATTGGGCGGCTGAAGGCAAGCAATTGCTTCTCGTCCATCATGACGAACAACCGGATGCACTTGTCATTTCTTTGGCGTCACGATAACGAGCGGAGGAACAAGCATGAAATGGAGATGGATGTTGCTCTTTTCTACTGTCTGGCTGACCATTTTGGTGCGGCCTGTACAAGCAGAGAGCAACATAGAAATAAACGTGGATGTACCACTTGGTGGCATCATCAAGTACAATGCGTGGTCGCGATTGGAAGTGAGCCTTACTACGCAGGACACGCCATTCCAAGGCTATGTGGAGTTGTCTAAAAGAAAATCGTCCAAAGGATCTCACGAATCTGCTCTTCGACAGCAGGTGAATATCGAGCCGGGAAAAAACGTGGTTCTGAATTTTGACCTACCTGCGCAAGTGTTATTGGATGAATGGTACATACGTCTTTCACAGAATGGACAGGTCATACAAGCAGAAAAACTACGAATGCCGTATCCAAAAGATGGCCGGACGATTGGAGTTGTTCACGAGGGAGCTAGCGCATTTCATTTTTTAGCGATCCAACAATCCCAAATGACAATGGGCATGCCGTATTCGATCCAAAACCTCACCGTTGAATCGCTTCCTGATCAATCCTGGGTCTACCAAAATCTCGACGTACTGGCTCTGGGCAGCAACCAAGTCTCTCAGTTACAAGAAGCACAGGTGCACGCGATCGAGGAATGGGTAAAGACAGGAGGTATCCTCATTCTGTCTGCAGGACCAGGTCAGGATGAGGTCGCCAAGCTTTTCCAAAAGGAAATGCCCGTGCAACCAGGGAATAGCGGTCAGGTAAATCTTCGGGAGGCTTTGCAGACGTATTCCAGTGAAAAGGTCATTCCAGAAGGGACAATCGCTGTGTACAATCGCGATCTCCCTTTGTTTTCTTCCAAAGAAGTGGGGCGGGGCCGAATGCTGTTTGTCAATTACGATGTGACAGCCGAGCCTTTGGCGTCCTGGCAATATAACTCGCAGCTTTGGCAAAATGTGCTTCAGCGACAAGGTGCTCTGCAAATACTAGAGCAGAATTCATACGTGGATCAGATGAACCGGCCGTTTCTTGAGCTAAGCAGACAGATCCCTGGTGTACAAACGCCTGCACCAGTGTGGATGGTAGTCCTTTGGGGTGGCTATGTGCTGGTCGTAGCACCTCTCACATACTATGTGCTGAAACGAAAAGGTCGAAGCCAATGGGCATGGGGCATTATACCAGGTTTTGCGATATTGCTGACCTTTGGGACTTTTGCCTTCGGAAAGCCTCTGGTGGTCAAATCAAGCACGAGCTACACGATTTCTGATGTGCGTATTGTGGAAGATCAATTGGCGCAAACGAGGACCGCTTCCACTTTCTTGGCAGTGGATCGAGATCAGTACGACGTGAAGGTCGAGTCCACTTTTGTGGCGTTGCCTCTATCGCTGGGGAAAAATGATTACGATCCGGAAGGGATTACAGATGGCAATAAAATTTCCTATAAAAACGTCCCTTACCTTACGCCGAAGCAAGCGATTGGATTCGGGATGTTGTCTGATGTGGGACAATACGATGCAGACTTGACAGTGAACGGTGCCCAACTTCAAGGGAAGGTTAAAAACAATACCCCATTTGCATTGGAGTCGGCTTATCTCGAAGTCGGACTGCAGCGAATTCCCCTTGGTGCCATGGCAAAAGGAGAAGAAAAGCAGATTGACATCCGGCTCGACCCGCTGTTGATGCCGCGACAACCTGAGCCAGGGAAGAAAGAGTCACCTGAGGAAAGGCTGAAGCAATTACAGGAAAGTGTTCTTTCCTACGGCCGAGATCATGAAGTGCGTATGATTGGGATCAACACCCAGGCGTTGCCACTCCTGACGATGCAGGAGCCTCATCAGAGTGAATACTGGAATGTGATTCATCAGACGATTCGGTTGAAACCGGATCAGCATGGAATCATTACGTACCCATACGGCCTTTTGGATGTGAACATCCAGGAAACGTCTGGAGACTATGACTCCAAGTCGGCTTATCTATGGGAGCTAGGAAAGGGTAGTATCACTTTTGAACTCAAAGCCGGAGAGGCCGAGCTAAGTCTCGAGCGATTAATTGTTCCATTGGAGCACAGCTCTTTCCGACCGTTCCAGATTGAAGTGTTCCAACAAAAAACGGGGAGATGGCTGAGGCTCGAGCGTGGGAAACGATTGGTTCTGGACGAGGATTTAGCAGAAATGTTAACGCCAAAAGGAACTCTTTTACTGCGGTTCTCGCATAGCGGAACACCGCGTCTTACATTGCCAACACCTTTCTTTCAAGTTGAAGGGAGGGAGCGGACATGGTAATTGAAACCGTTCATCTAAGCAAACAATACGGAAATCTGCATGCATTGACTGATTTAAATCTTTCGATAGATCAAGGGAAGGTATTCGGTTTTATTGGACCCAACGGAGCAGGGAAGTCCACCACAATGCTCATTTTGTCGACATTGCTGGAACAGACAGAAGGCGATGCCTTTGTATGTGGCTACAACGTCCGTAAAAATCCGGGGGCCGTTCGTCAGTCCCTCGGATATATGCCCGACTTTTTCGGGGTATATGATAATTTGACCGCTGTAGAGTATTTGGAATTTTACGCAGGTGCTTACAAGATTCCATCGAGAAAAAGACCTGCTCTGGTTGCTGATCTACTGGAATTAGTCAATCTGTCCCACAAGGCCGATGCGTACGTCGATTCGCTGTCCCGTGGGATGCAACAACGCCTGAGTCTAGCGAGATGCTTGGTCCATGATCCGTCTGTGCTGATTCTGGACGAGCCGGCCTCTGGACTGGACCCACGCGCTCGCATTGAGCTGAGAGAGATCATCAAGCAATTGCGTTCCATGGGCAAAACTATCTTGATCAGCTCGCATATTTTGCCTGAACTAGCGGAGCTGTGCGATGAAATCGGCGTCATCGAACAGGGGCGCATGATTGCGTGCGGCTCCGTGCATGAGGTGAGCAAAGATCGCGGACGCAGTTTGATGGAGGTCAAAACGTTGGCGAACGAAGAAGTCGCGGCACATATTTTGACTGAATCAGGGCGAGTTTTTCAGCTTGAAGAATACATCGATGGATTCCAGTTTCGGTTTGAGGGGAATGAGCAACAAAAATCGGAATTGCTCCAGCAACTGATTGCTGCGGGCGTACCCGTCGTCTTTTTCGGCGACGCCAAAGAGAATCTGGAAGACGTGTTTTTGGCCATCACAGAAGGAGTGAGTGGGTGATGGGGAGCTTTTTTTTCAATCCGATTCTCGTAAAAGAAATGCGTGAGCGATTCCGCTCGAAAAAAACGTTTTGTATCCTTGCGATCTATTTGCTCGTCATGGGAGGAATTCCTCTGGGCTTTTTGCTCATGGATCCCATTCGTGCAGGAGCGCTTGGTGAGAATCGCAATCTGTTTCTCATCTCGGCGAGCATCCATTACGCTATGGTTTGTTTTGTCGCACCTGCTCTTACTGCTGGAGCGATCAGTGGGGAGCGGGAAAGACAGACGTTGCACATCCTATTGACGACACAGCTTTCACCGAGCACGATCGTCCTGAGCAAGCTGATCACGTCTTTGGCTTTTTCGTCGCTGCTGATCGTCGCTTCTATGCCTTTGTATAGCATCGTGATGCTCTATGGCTCTGTATCACCCGAGCAAATGGCCCAGCTGGTGGTCTTTCTAGGTGTCAACGTGTTGTTTCTGGGTACGCTTGGCTTGTTCTGCTCGACGTGGATCAAGCGGACATCTGTGAGTACGATAACAGCCTACGGCATTGCTTTCTTTTTTATGGTCGGCACTGGTCTCCTCTTTCTATTCATTGGGGAGTCTCTGCAACAAGCTTACCCGGATCGCTTTCCGGACGCTGGCGTATGGAATCTTCCTGAGCTGCAGATGTTGGCAGGAATCAATCCCGTCGTCGTTTTATTTGGTATTTTGGGTGAATCGATTGCAGATGTGGATCAGATATCGTTTTCGCCATGGCTGTTCTTTTCCTGCTTTTACTTGGTGCTCGCCACTTTGCTGGTATGGTGGAGTGCGTATTTGTTGAAACCGGTTAGGCGGAAATGGTTGAGTTGGAAGAAACGCCCGAATCGTGTAAAATAAGAGGCGTGTTGGAAAAGGGAGGTTTTTTAGTGAGCGAGCAAGATGTACAAATCGTTGACTTCGAAGAAATGCTGCGGTTTATCGAAAGCCGTCTCGCTTCCGCCGGGACGTATGTGAAGCGGGAAGCGATCATCACCATTTTGCAGGCAGAAGAAGCATTTCTCCTGGAAAAAGGGATTCTGCAAGAATACAGTGAGTAAACAAGGACAACCTGCCATGATGGCAGGTTGTTTTTTGTAACAGGCGGTTTGAATGGGGGAATCCTGAGATCTTGCAACAAAAGAGGTTACCAAACCCATGTAAAAAGAGGAAAACGCAGCGTGATGGTGAAATGGTTGATGTCCCAAATACGTGCGACAAAAGAGGTGCATGATGATTGCAAATTCGTAATGTGGGCTATTGGGCTATTCCGCCAAAAAACGATGCATTCCGAACCGTGGAAAATATACATAATCATATATTTAAATATTCACGCAATAAAAAAGGCGAGCCCATTGCCATTTTGTCAGAAGGAAAGCTTGCACACGAATTAGGTCTGACCACTGCAACAGTAAAAGGGAAGCGGCTTCAGGACATTCTACTGAAGAGCAACGAAGAAGATATCATGACCATTTTCAATAAGCCATATCAGGGAATGGTCGTTGAAATTGAATCAGCAATTGGTGACCGCATTTTTTGGACGACACTTTCGCCTATTTATTCTGATCATGAGATAACCGAAGTCGTAGGGACGACCTTGGAAATCACCGAGCGCAAACAAATGGAGCGTCAACTGTTAGAAGCGGAGGAATTGTACCGAAGTCTGGTAGAAGACACACTGGTCGGGGTTTTCATCGCTTACGTCGAGCACCCAGGATTTGTCTATGTAAATCCACGGCTGGCGGAGATCTATGGCTATACCCAGGATGAGATGGTGAAAATGACCGCTGCTGATCTGGTGATACCGGACCAAAGAGCAGTGATTCAAACACACCAGCAAAGACGTTTAGAGGGCGATCTATCTAGCATTCGCCATCAGTTTCGTGGTTTATGCAAAAATCAAACGATCATCGATGTAGAAGTCCTACAGAAGACGACCATCTACAAGGGAAAGCCGGCTGTCATAGGAATTTTGCAGGATGTGACGGACCGCAAACAAGCGGAGGAATTGATCCGCAAGTCCGAGCTGCTCTCTGTTGTCGGTCAAATGGCGGCAGGCGTTGCTCACGAGATTCGCAATCCCTTAACGTCGCTCAAAGGATTTGTCCAGTTACTCCAAGCTTTTCCGAATGGCAAAGCGGAGTACTACCAGATCATGTTATCGGAGCTCGATCGGATTGAGTTTATTATCAGTGAATTCTTGGTTTTGGCTAAGCCACAGGTCGTCATTCATCAACCACGACATATTCAACGCATGCTGGAGCAGATTGTCATGCTGGCCGACACTCATGCGATCTTGCACAACGTTCAGATCGTTACCCAGTTTTCATCGGATTTGCCTATGATCACTTGCGAAGAAAAGCAGCTCAAGCAAGTGTTTCTCAACCTGATGAAAAATGCGATCGAATCGATGCCAGAAGGGGGAGTTGTTACAGTCACAGCGAAGCAGGATGGCGATATGCTCCTCATCATTTTCACAGATCAGGGCTGCGGGATTCCCGAGGAATCGCTAGAGAAGCTGGGAGAGCCATTTTTCACGACAAAAGAAACAGGGACAGGTTTGGGACTCATGGTCAGCCACAAGATTATCGCCGATCACGGGGGCAAGATTCACGTTCGAAGTCAAATGGGCAAAGGAACGTCATTTGAAGTTCAATTACCCATGCGATAGTTATATTCGCCTGTTTGCTTCTGCCGAAAAAAAACGGTATGATGGAATTGAGAACCAATAACATCGTAAGGACGTGAACGCTTTGACGGAAGAAAATAAAGATCTAGAATTGGGCGACATCATTACATTGGATGACGAAAATGGTGAACCGTTGGGGGATTTTGAAGTAATCGCTTTGTTTGACCTGAACGGTAAAGAATATATTGCCTTGACTGAAGCCATTGAAGATGAAGAAAGCGAAGAAGAGTTGGACGAAGAAGTAGACATCTTCGTTTTCCAAGTAGACGGTGGCGAAATGGTTCCGCTGGAAGAAGACGAGGAGAGCACCGTTTACGCGAAGCTCAACGAAGTTCTCGAAGGCATCGAACTGATCAAGGAAGACTAATTGTTTCCGATTCTAAAACAAAGCCACCGCTTGGCACAAACCAGGCAGTGGCTTTTGGCTTTCTTTTATCAATCATTCATTTTAATGATGTTGTCCTTTAGATCTCGAACGACCAAGAGGCATGTGTAATCGGTCTCTTGCAGCTCTCGGAAGAGTGAGGAGCATTCGTCCTTGGTCAGACCCAGTTTTTCCATGCGTGTCCGCAGTTCTTCGCCACCGTTATCAAAAAAGTGAGCTTTACTATCGATATGCCCTACAGCACTTTCAAAGTGGGTGCTGTATTTATAAAAATTGTTCCGTTGATTGGAGTGATTTTTATCGGGATTCCACTTCAAAACCCAAATATCATCTTTGTGGTAGCCCGATGCGTTCAACGCCTGAATATCCGAAACGAGTTCATCATCATACCGATGAAATTTGACAAACGGCTTGGTTGCACTAATCACGTGAGTTCCCCCCTTTTTCGCTACAGGAATCGCTGCCTTACTAGGTTGCCCAGACATGTTTGAGGGATGAATGGAAAAACTTGTGGTTTCTCTTTGACCTTTCTTTACCAGTAATGCTAGACTATTATTTGGTAATCATCGATGAAATCGGCCATCTCGCTCGGGGCGAGGTGGCTTTTTTGCCCCGTTTGTATGCCAGGATTGAATACAATAGGAAGCATACGGTACAATAGCGATTAAGTGTTCGCTTTTTGGGGCACACGAAAAGAAACACAAGGTACATGGCATGGTTTTGCCATCTTCTCAAGAAGAAATCAGTTTCTTGAAAGAGCGCTTCAAGGGAGTAGAGTCTTTTTAGGAAGTTGCTTAATGTAGAGGGGAGAACGCGATTGAAGGAAACAGACACACTTCATACGTTGACGTATACCGAAGAAGATATTCAGGTCCTCGAGGGCTTGATCGCCGTCCGCAAACGGCCAGGAATGTACATAGGTTCTACAGGTAGCAGAGGTCTGCATCACCTCCTGTGGGAGATCGTGGACAATGCCAAGGACGAAGCGCTTGCAGGCGTGAATGATAGCATCATTGTTACACTGTACAAAGACGGCAGTGTGAGTGTAGAGGACCACGGACGTGGAATTCCTACCGGGATGCACAAAACGGGTCGTCCTGTGCCCGAAGTTATTTTTACGACGCTGCATGCTGGTGGTAAGTTCGGCGGCGGTGGGTACAAAAAAAGCGGTGGACTACATGGGGTTGGCTCCAGTGTTGTTGTGGCCTTGTCCAAATGGCTGGAAGTCGAGATTCACCGCGAAGGGAAAATACATAAACAACGTTTTGCCTACGAGGTCGATGAAAAAGGGATCGAGCATGTCGGAAAACCAGTGACTGACCTCGAAATCATAGGGAATACCAGACGTACAGGGACAACCGTCCGTTTTTTACCGGATGAAGCCGTATTTGGAACCGCTCGCTTTGATTACGAAACCATCCGCGATCGATTCCGCGAAACCGCCTTCTTGCTGAAAAAGCTTAAGATGGTGTTGATCGATGAACGCGGACCCGAGAAAAAGCGCGAAGAATTTTACTTCGAAGACGGCTTGAAGTCATATGTAGCCTATCTGAACGAAGGCAAGAACACGCTGCATCCGATCGTTTATTTCGAGGGGGAAAAAGATAACGTTTACGTCGAGCTGGCTTTCCAGTACAACGACGGTTATGCAGAAACCCTTGTTTCGTACGTCAACTCAATCGTAACGAGCGACGGTGGTACGCACGTTACCGGTTTCCGCAATGGTACGACTCGGATTTTTAATGAATTTGCCCGGAAAAAAGGGTATCTGAAAGATAAAGATCCGAATCTCACAGGAAACGATCTACGTGAGGGCTTTCTCGGTGTCTTATCCCTGCAAATGGCAGACGTCCAATTTGAATCGCAAACCAAGGACAAGCTAGGGAACGAAGAGGCACGGGCCATTGTCGAGCAAATTGTATCCGAGAAGCTGGGCTTCTTCCTGGAAGAAAACCCGGAAATCGGCAAGCTGCTAATCGACAAGGCTTTGCGCTCTGCAGAAATTCGGGAAGAGCTGAGAAAGCAGAGAGAGGCGCTGCGCGGTGATAAGAAAGGCAAAACCGCCAAGAAACGCAAGTCTATCTCGGAGAAATTCACCCCTCCCCAATACAAGGATTCCAAACGCAATGAACTGTTCCTCGTCGAGGGGGATTCTGCGGGTGGTTCCGCCAAGCAGGCGCGCAACTCCGAGTTTCAAGCGCTGTTTAGCCTGAGAGGGAAGCCGCTCAATACGGAAAAGGCAAAGCTCTCTGAGGTATTGGCCAATGAAGAGTTCCGCACCATTCTGGAAGTTCTCGAAACGGATATCGGTGAAGAGTTTTCCATCGAGAATTGTGCGTTTGATAAAGTCATCATCATGTCTGACGCGGACGTGGACGGCTCGCATATTCAAACACTGCTGCTGACCTTCTTCTTCCGCTACATGCGTCCGATGATCGCAGCAGGACACTTGTATATTGCTCAGCCACCGCTTTATCAGGTGAGAAAGCAGAGCAAAGGCGGCAAGCAGTCAGAAGGTATTTACTGCTGGAGTGACTACGAGCTGGAGCAAGCATTAAAGCAAGCAGGTCGAGGGTCTGAGGTTCAGCGCTACAAAGGTTTGGGTGAAATGAACGCAGATCAGTTGTGGGAAACGACGATGAACCCGGAAACGCGCAAACTGATCAAAGTGCAGCTCGAAGACCTCGCTCATTCGGAAAAGCTGGTCACCGTTTTGATGGGCGACAAAGTTCCTCCCCGTAGAGAGTGGATCGAAAGCCACGTCACCTTTGAGATGGGAGAGGATGAATAAGCATGCTGTCCAATCAAATTATCGAACAAAGCTTTGCCGAAATTATGGGCAAGCGCTTCGGCGATTACGCCAATCTGGTCATCCTGTCCCGCGCCATTCCTGACGCAAGGGATGGACTCAAGCCGGTGCAGCGCCGAATCCTGTATGCGATGTACGAGGAAGGCAACACGAACGACAAGCCGTACCGGAAATCAGCAAAGACAGTCGGTTTTGTGATGGGTACATACCATCCGCATGGCGACTCAGCGATTTATGAAACGATGGTGCGGATGGCGCAATGGTGGAAAATGCGTCATGTCTTGATCCAGGGGCATGGAAACTTCGGCAGTCTGGATGCAGACCCGCCTGCAGCAATGCGCTACACGGAGTCCCGTTTGTCTGCTTTGGCGAATGAAATGACGCGCGATATCGAAAAAGACACCGTGACGTTCATTCCAAACTACGACAACTCGGCTCAGCAGCCTGCGGTATTGCCTTCACGGTTCCCTAACCTGTTGGTGAATGGGGCATCCGGGATTGCGGTAGGTTTTGCTACAGATATTCCGACCCACAACCTGGCAGAAATCATCGACGCGGCAGTTGCGCAAATGAAAAAGCCCTCCATCACCCTCGATGAGCTGATGGAGTATGTAAAAGGTCCGGATTTTCCAACAGGCGCGATCGTTCAAGGTGTTTCTGGCATTAAAAAAGCGTTTGAAACAGGACGCGGACAGTTCATCATCCGTGCCAAAACACACATAGAAGAGGCAAAGGGTGGCAAGCTCAAGAAAATTGTCGTCTCTGAAATCCCTCACGAAGTTGTCAAATCCAAGCTGGTAGCGCAGATTGATGAGCTCGTGATGGAAAGGAAGATCGAGGGAGCACTCGCAGTCCGAGACGAAACAGGACGCAAAGAAGCGGAATTAAAAAAGGTCCGAATCGTCATCGATCTTCGCAAGGAAGCGGATGAGCAGGCCATTCTCAATTACCTGTACAAAAATACAGATCTGCAAATCTATTACAACTACAACATGAACGTGATCCACGAGGGAACGATCAGGCAGATGGGGCTTAAAGCTCTACTGGGTGCTTACATCGATCACCAGAAAGAAGTAGTCACCCGTCGTTCCCAGTACGATCTCGATAAAAAACAGCACCGGGAGCATATCGTTCAAGGTCTGATCCGGGCGAAATCCATCTTGAGGGAAATCGTCGATACGATCATGGATTCCGAGGACCGTGCTGATGCGAAGCGGAACATCATGGAAAAGTACGGATTTACCGATTTGCAGGCCGATGCGATCTTGGCCATTCAACTGGCATCTCTGACCAGATTGGACATTGTGAAGCTGGAAAAGGAATTGGCGAGCTTGGCAAAAGAAATCGAGGAGCTTCAATCCATTTTGGCTAGCGAGAAGAAACTGATTCAGGTCATCACGGGCGAACTCAATGAGATCAAGAAAAAGTACTCGGAACCACGTCTGACAGAAATCCAGGGTGAGATCGAGGAAATCAAGATCGATATCGCGATGCAGATCAATGCAGAGGACTGTATCGTGACGCTCACAAACGAGGGTTACATCAAACGGACCAGCCCGCGTTCGTTCAAATCGGTCGGCGGTACGCTTGAGACGTGCGGGGTAAAAGAAGGCGACAAGGTGCGACATTTCGTGGAAACGAATACGTCCCATACCGCTCTATTCTTTACCCAGGACGGTAAATATTTTGCGACGCTGGTCAATTCCTTCCCGGATGACAAATGGAAGGATATAGGCTCTGCCATCGTCAATGTGATCCCACTCGAGAAGCAGCAGAAGATCGTTGGCTTTACCATCGTCGAGAGCTTCAAGCAGCCTAGTTACGTGTACCACGTCAGTCGCCACGGCTTGATTAAAAAGACAGCACTGTCCGAATACGAAACCAATCGTTCAGGAGCTCTCGTGGCTGCCAAGCTGAAATCGGAGGACGACGAGTTTGTCACAGCTTTTGTAGTCGATGAGGAAGGTGGCATCTTGGGAGCGACTCGTGACGGCATGGGGATCCGCTTCCAAAGAAGTGAGGTTAGTCCAACGGGTCGGGCGTCCAGCGGGGTCAAAGCGATCGCTCTGTCTTCTGGTGATGAAGTCATCATGATGATGCCAGTGGCAACAGACGACACTCGTTCCTTCAGCTTATTAACGACTGAGGGTGTGGTGAAACGTACGGCTATATCGGATATTCCTCTGCAGGGTCGAGCAGGCAAGGGTGTTCAGCTGATCCGGAAACGCAAAAACAACCCACATCAATTGATCGCTCTGAGCATTGAGGAGACGATGTACGCGTGGACGTCTCAAAATGAATGGAGCTTGGTTTCGACGGATCAAGTGATTGTCAACGAGCAAGGAGGCATCGGCCGATCCGTAGTTGAGGGTGGAGCCAAAGCAGTTGCCTTTGAAACGGTCTTGCCGACAGAAGAAGCGAAAGAAGATCAGGCAAAAGGCTCCGGTGAAGGTTCATCCTCCCCACAACGATCGTCAGAGACTCCATTCAATCTGTTTGACGGAATTTCTGCTGAGGAGAAGGAGTGATACCCAGATGTCCAGAGCGTTTGAAGCATTCACATCTCCATTGAGCTGGCAGCAAATTTCGTTATTACTGGATACGGTCCAATATTTCGAAGACGCCCCAAAATGGCTCTCCATCCCGAATGAGCAGGGAGCCAGTGTTGCCGTTCCCATGACATCCGAGACCTTGCAAGCGATGTTGGGCTGTGTCACGGAAGAAGATGCTTTTTCCCGAGTGCCGTTTTCTCTCGATTGGGAGGATGGATCGGAAGAAGGAATTGGCGTACTCGTAGTAGGATTACCAAATGGTGAGACTGTGCGCCAAATGACTATCTTGTCACAGTTCTCACCTGTCTAAGTACGTACCCAGCAGCCTTGGTTTGCAAAGAACCAAGGCTGTTTTCTATGGAGAAAGACGTTCTTGGCTGGTAAAGCGAGGGACAGGGGCGTACAATAAGAAGACTAGCAAGAGAAAGAAGGTTCATAATATGGAGCGTATTTTGGTGATCAGCGATATTCACGGCGAGCTGGAAAAGTGGGAATCGTTGATGGAAAAAGTCAATTACAATCCCGAAAAAGATCAGTTGATTCTCTTGGGAGACTACGTAGATCGTGGCCCGGCTTCTAGAGGAGTGCTGGAAAAAGTGATGGAGCTGCATGCTACAGGTGCTATTGTCTTGATGGGAAATCACGACCATATGATGATCAAATCATTTGAGCAGGATCCCGTATTTATCGAACGTTGGTTCCGAAATGGCGCGCAAAAAACATTGGTCAGCTATGGTCATGCGGCGGCTGAACAGGAAGTCGGCCCTGAGTCGTTGGATTTGACTCCTGTACTGGAGCAGCACATTTCCTTTTTGAGGGGCTTAGACTGCTATTATGAGACGGATGATTACATTTTCGTTCATGGTGGTGTCCACCCGACGACACCGTTACCAGAAACGGATCCTTACACCCTCATGTGGATTCGCGACGAATTTCATAAAGGCTACAAAGGGGAAAAGACCGTCGTTTTCGGCCATACCCCTACAGAACATTTCCATGGCAAAAATGGCGTCTACTTCGGTGAGAACAACATCATCGGGATCGATGGCGGCGCCGTGTTTGGTGGTCAACTGAATTGTCTGGAATTGCCTAGCAAAAAAGTATATTCGGTATGATCGATAGCCCTGTTTTCCAACGCTCTGTTCCTTTCGATTGCTTGATGGAATCGAGATCAGGGAGTGGAAAGCAGGGTTATTTAAATGCTTGTTACACCCACCACATTTCCCCAATCGGCTCTCGAATCAACACTTGCTTTAGATTTTGTACCGCACGACCAAAGCCTTCCTCGATAGACATCAGTCCGTCCTCATGCTCAATGCTCACGACGTCGTCATACCCGACAAGTCGCAGAGCGCTCATGATATCCGCCCATGTCTTGAGGTCGTGACCATAGCCCACCGTGCGGAATTGCCACGCTCGCCCCACCATATTCGAATAAGGCTGCATATCAGTGAGACCGTGCATCGAGATGTTCATAGGGTCGATTGACGTGTCTTTGGCGTGAAAGTGATGGATCGCTTTTTCACGACCCAAGATGCGGATTGCTTGCACGGGATCGATGCCTTGCCACCACAAATGACTCGGATCCAGATTGGCGCCGATCGCTTCCCCGGCTCGTTCCCGTAAGCGCAAGAGAGTACCAGGGGTGTGGACTGAAAAACCACCGTGAAGCTCCAGGCCGATCTTGATGTGTCGCGACTGCGCCACTCGTCCGATTTCGGTCCAGTACGGGTAGATTTTCTCGTTCCATTGCCAGTCTAGCAGCTCTTGGTAGTCATTGGGCCATGGTGCAACTGGCCAGTTTGGGTATCGAGCTCCCTCCGAATCGCCCGGGCATCCAGAAAAGGTGTTGACGATCGGCACTTCTAGCCGTTCTGCTAGCGCTATCGTTTTTTCCAAGAGGGAATGAGCCTCTTGAGCGACTGCCTTTTGCGGATGAAGGGGATTACCGTGGCAGCTCAGAGCGCTGATGCGTAAGTCACGTGATTGAATCGTTTGAAGAAAACGCTGACGTTTTGTTTCACTCTCTAACAATTCATCTAAGGGACAGTGCGCGTTACCGGGAAAGCCGCCCGTACCCAACTCTACAGCATTCAGGCCATGGGCACCGACGAGGTCAAGCATCTCTTCGAGTGACTGCTGGGCAAAGAGGACCGTAAAAACTCCCAACTGCATGAGGAGCACCTCCAAATTTCGTAAATGAAATCGATTACATGAATCATACTAGAGTAAAAGAATTGCAAACGTCAATATGATTTGAATATTCAAAATTTATATTGACACATGGGCCTTGACTCCGCTACATTATCCTTGTAATCGATTACATTTTGAAGGGATAATCAAGACACATGGCAACTATTCAGGAAGTAGCAAAGGAAGCAGGCGTATCTGTTGCTACCGTTTCCCGCGTTTTAAATCATCATGACTCCGTTTCCGCGAAAACCAGAGCCAAAGTAGAAGACGTCATCGAAAGACTGCAATACAACCCCAACATGCTCGGGCGAAATCTCCGTTGTGCGGAAAGCCGGATGCTGCTCGTCCTCGTTCCCAGCATCTCCAACCCGTTTTACTCCAAAATCGTGCAAGGAATTGAAGACATCGCGCGACGCAATCATTACAACACCCTCCTATGCACGACCGACTCCGATGTGGAGCGAGAAAACGTTTATTTGGATCTTTTGCGCAATCGGATGGCAGATGGCGTCATTTCCATGGATCCCGCTGTTGATTTGGCAAACATCCGAAAGCTGGGGGAAGAGTATCCGGTCATTCAATGCTGTGAATACAGCGAGACGGATCAAACACCTTATGTCTCCATTGACAACCAGACAGCAGCATATAAAGCAGTCAAGCATTTGCTGATGATGGGTCACAAAAAAGTAGCCATTATCAATTCTGATGAGAGGTTCCTCTATGCGAGACTTCGCAAGGAAGGTTATTTGCGAGCACTGAGAGAGTTTAAAATCTCAGTTAACCAGAGCTACATCATTCACACCGATTTACATTTCGAGAGTGGACATCGCGCGATGAAGGCATTGTTGGGGTTGGATGATCGCCCAACAGCCGTATTCGCGGTCTCGGACACGCTTGCCATCGGCGCATTGCGAAGCATCAAAGAAGCAGAGCTGAAGGTCCCCGATGACATGGCGGTAGTTGGCTTTGATAACATTCCGTTCGCCAGTATGATGAATCCCAGCTTGACGACAGTCGCGCAGCCTATGTATGAGATGGGGTGTGAGGCAGCGCGGATGCTGATCAAGCGGATTTCAGCCCCACAGGATCGGGTGGAGAGCATCGTCTTGGACTACGAGTTGATCATCCGTGAATCGACGATGGGATAACAAAGTTCATTGCGCAAGAGGGTGTTTCCCGGGTTACTAATAATCGCTTGTAACATGAGCAACCCGGGTTCTCTATGTAAACAAAAGGGGGAGAATGCATGAAACGGTTTCATCTAGGCAAATGGGCGATTTTGGCTTTGTCAACACTGTTGACGCTAGCCGGATGTAGCGGAGGTGGTGGCTCTGCAGCTGGCGGTTCGGGAACTTCAGGGGGACAGGGAGGCGGCAGTACTGCACCAGCAGCTGCTGAAAAAGTCATCGGGATGTCGTTCCCGGCAGCCGACCACGGATGGTTGGGAGCTGTCATTAAAAATGCGGAGGACGAAGCCAAAGCGGAAGGACTCAAATATGTTATCACGACTGCCGCAGATCCAAACAAGCAGACGAATGACATTGAGGATCTCATTTCGAAAAAGGTATCGGCGATCGTGATGCTCCCGATCGAGTCAGCAGCGATGACACCTGTAGCCAAAAAGGTCAAAGAAGCTGGCATCCCACTGATCGTGGTAGACCGTGAGCTGGAAAGCGATGATTTTACGGCGCTTGTAAAAGGGGACAACAAAGGGATAGGCACCCATGCTGGAACGTACTTAGCCGATAAGCTAGGAGGAAAAGGCAAAATCGTCGAGATCATCGGGGTACCGAGCTCTGTCACGACCATGCGTAGCGACGGCTTCCGCGAAGCGATCAAGGACCATCCTGAGATGCAGATCATTGTCAGCCAATCAGGAGACTTCCAAAAGGAAAAATCTCTGAATGTAATGCAGAATATTCTGCAATCTCAACCGCAAATCGATGCTGTATACACGCATGACGACGAGATGGCTTTAGGTGTCTTGCAAGCGATCAAGGAAGCAAAGCGCACGGATATCAAGGTCGTAACCGGAGCTGGTGGACATAAAGATGTGTATAAGCTGATTAAAGATAGTGATCCATTGATGCAAGCGACCTTCACCTATTCGCCCTTGATGGTAAAGGATGCAGTCAAGCAAGCAGTCGAAATAGTAAACGGCAAGTCCCCAGCAGAAAAGGTCACAATGCTCGAAGCAACGCCGATTACCAAGGACAATATTGACAAGTTTTACGACCCGAACGCGAATTATTAATCGCGCCACGCGCTCGAATGAGGGAGGGGCGGCAATGGATGGATACGTCCGAAAGTTGCCGTCCTTTCTGGTGGGCAGGGTGCTGATTGGCAGGAGGAGCTCATGGCTGAAAAAGTGCTGCACATGCAGGGGATAGAAAAAGCATTCAATGGTGTCCCAGTGTTGAAAGGGGTCCATTTTTCTCTGCAAAAAGGAGAAATTCATGCATTGCTCGGGGAGAATGGAGCCGGGAAATCTACGCTGATGAACATTCTGGGAGGGATTCTGCAGCCAGATGCTGGTGAGATCTACATGGAGGGACAGCGAGCTCACATGTCTGAACCTCGGGTTTCCCAACAGACTGGAATTCGTTTTATCCATCAAGAGCTGAATGCTGTCGCAGATCTGACCGTCTATGAAAATATTTTTCTGGGCGCAGAATGGACGGATCGCTTTGGCTTCTTGCGTGTCGATGACATGTGTCGACGCACGGAAGAGCTGTTGGGAAAAATGGGGTCCAACCTTCATCCGAAAAGCATGGTGCGCGACCTGGAGCCTTCCTTCAAGCAGATGGTAGAAATAGCGAGAGCCCTATTGACCGACGCCAAATTAATCATCATGGATGAGCCTACAACCGCCTTGACGAATTACGAAATCGAGCATCTCATGGACACCATGCGCACTCTTCGAGACAACGGAGTCAGTATCATCTACATTTCTCACAAGCTAAAAGAAGTTTTGAACGTATGTGATCGTTACACGGTACTTAGGGATGGGCAACTGGCCGGGAATGGACTCGTGAGTGAAACAAACGAAGAGGAGTTAACCCGATTGATGGTTGGTAAGTCGGTAGGAAACGAATCCTACCATTGTTCTACCCTAAGTAACGACATTACCCTCGAAGTGAGGAAGCTTAGCAGTGGAAAGTGGTTTCAGAACGTTCATTTTTCCCTGGCTAGAGGAGAAATCGTGGGGTTTACAGGACTGGCGGGAGATGGAAGAACCGAATTGTTTGAATCCATTTTCGGATGTCGTCCTTACTCGGGCGAGATACGGGTCAAAGGACAGGTCCAAAAGCTACGCCACCCTCGTCAGGCCTTACAGGCAGGTATCGGGCTCGTACCCAAAAATCGCAAGGAAAATGCCATCATTAAAGATATGAGCATCAAGGAAAATTTGAGTCTTGCATCGCTCGAGCATTTTCAAAAGAATTTGCTTATTGACGGCAAAAAAGAAATAGAAGCATTCGAAAGGTACCGTGGATTGCTCTCCATCAAAGTCTCTGATCCTGACCTGCCCATCGTCAGTCTGAGCGGAGGCAATCAGCAAAAAGTAGTGCTTGCGAAATGGCTCGAAGCCGACCCAGACATCCTCATCTTTGACAACCCGACACAGGGGATTGATGTGGGAGCGAAAAGTGAGATCTATCAGATCATCGCGGAGCTTGCAAAGCAAGGCAAGGCAATCATCGTTCTGTCTTCGGAATTGCCAGAGATCATGAGACTATGCGATCGGGTGATGGTCATGTATCAGGGGGAAATTACGGGTACGTTGACACGAGACCAAGTGAATGAAGAGTTGATCATGCTATACGCGACAGGCGTGAAAAAGGAGGAAAAAGCCGTATGATGGATACTCCCCCGACAGCTAGGCACGCGGCCTCCTGGAAAACACGCGGACAGTGGGTCTGGTCGGAATACAGTGTCGTTGTTGCTTTCGTAGTCATCGTTTTGATTGCCTCTATGGTGGATAGCCATTTTGCTAGTGTGGTTAACTTCACGAACATCCTGCGCCAGGTTTCCATCATTGGAATTATTTCCCTTGGTATGACCGTGGTTATGCTATCGGGCGGGATCGATCTTTCCGTAGGCGCGGTCTTAGCACTTTTAGGAGCTCTAGCAGTCAGTGTGCTCAATGCGACTCAGAGTGTTCTGATTGCCCTCATGGTGGCATTGATTGCAGGGGCAGCGGTTGGTAGTCTGAATGGTCTGATGGTGACAAAAGGCAAGATTCCTTCGTTTATCGCTACATTGGGAATGATGGCATCGGCACGTTCGATCGTCCTCTATTTCGCGGAAGGAGGGAGCCTTTCAGGGAAAGCAGAAAGCTATACGGCCATAGCCAATACAGAGTGGCTCGGTCTGGCAGTGCCAATTTACATCTTTCTGTTGATGACCTTTCTGGTTTATATCCTCATGCACAAGACGCGCTTTGGGCGCTATGTATACGCGATTGGAAGTAATGAAAAGGCAGCATTGCTGTCCACGATCCGGGTTAACAAAGTCAAAATGGGAGTCTACATGCTATGCAGCACATTTGTCGCAGTGGCAGCGGTGGTCGAATCGTCTCGTCTCAATTCCATTTCGTCAGCTAGCTCCGGACTCTCCTACGAGTTGGACGCAATCGCCGCGGTTATCATTGGTGGGACCAGAATGTCGGGTGGACGGGGGAAAATCATCGGAACGTTCTTTGGTGTCCTCATCCTCGGTGTTCTAAACAATATGTTGAATTTAATGAATATTTCTCCGTATTTACAGGGGCTGGTAAAAGGTCTGATCATTATTGCGGCAGTTTTGCTGCAAAAGAAAGAACAGCAATAGGAAGATAGAGGGGGAATGAAAATGACGATCAGAGTGGGAATCATCGGATGCGGATCGATCGCTAACCAGCGACATGCGCCTGAGTATACGAATAATCCACATGTAGAGCTCTCTTTTGTCTATGATCCCAATCCAGATCGTGCCGCTAGACTGGCAGAACGCTTTAGTGCGAAGGTAGCTGATAGCTGGGAGTACATCGTTGATCATCCGGATGTCGATGCCATCAGTGATTGCTCTACAAACGAGATGCATCACGTGATTACGACCCGCGCCTTGCGAGCTGGCAAGCACGTTCTTTGTGAAAAGCCGATCGCAACCACCCTAGAAGGGGCACAGAGCATCGTCCTCGCAGCAGCGGAGTCAGGCACCGTGCTAATGATTGACCATAATCAACGGCTGGTTGCCGCCCATGAAATGGCACGAGTCCTGCTGCAATCCGGTGAGGTAGGCAAGGTGTTATCATTTAAAACGAACTTTGGTCACAAAGGCCCCGAGTACTGGAGCATCAACGCTTCCAACTCGACATGGTTTTTCAAAAAAGATCGATCTGCACTAGGGGTCGCAGGTGATCTAGGAATCCACAAGGTTGACTTGCTCCGTTTTTTGCTGGATGACGAAATCTCCGAAGTGAGTGCGTATGCGGGTGCCCTCGACAAGAAGGACGAGCAGGGGAAGCCGATTGAGGTTTACGACAACATGGTGTGTATTCTACGTACGGCATCCGGAGCAATTGGGACTGCTTCTTTTAGCTGGAGCTACTATGGAGATGAGGACAACAGTACCATTTTGTATGGAGAAAAAGGGATGATGAAAATTTTTGCCAATCCAGATGCAGATATAGAGATCATAAAATCAAGTGGAGAACGCAAGCATTACAAGGTCGGCGCCATCCAAACAAACGAGCATCAGACGAATAGTGGTGTTATCGATGCGTTCGTAGAAACGATTCGATTTCAGGGAAAGCCTGTTGTCACGGGCGAAGACGGTGTGCGAGCGCTGGAAATCATTCAGGCGGCAGTCGAATCCGCAGAGAATGGAAAATCGGTATCAACACTGCCTAAACATGGATAATGAGGAAGCAGAACGGTCACACTATGGCGGGAGGTGACCACTGTGGAACGAAACATGAATGTAAACGGCAGGGATTACAATTTTGCCACCACGTACGATGGAGATTCGCAATACAATGTTCAAGTGCGCAGCGGCAATAAAGTGGTTACGATGTTCAAGATCGCAGCCGATTCTGAGAGTGATGTCTTTGATGCGGCACTCGCTCATTTTTCCGCAGATGTGGAGATGGGCAACATCAATGTGTGAGAAAACCAAGAGACGCAGCCTCCTAGTGGGGCTGCGGTTTCTTTTATCGTATAAGAAATCGAAATTAGCTGAAATGTTTTGCGTTGCAATCAAATGTTTTCCGTGATAAAGTAACAATGTTTCCAAGGACACAAAAAGGGGCTGTACATGATCGTGGATCAGAAGCAAAAAATTTGGAATCAGTGGGTCTTGATGCTGCACAAACAAGAGGATCGTGCTAAACGTCGAGAAGCCTTGCTGCTAGAACAAATCCGCAAAAGTATGCCTGACTATGATGAGCTCGGCGGACTATCAATTACGGAACTGCACGTCATCCAATCCATCGGTTCTCAGGAAAAGGTGAATGTGACAACCATTGCCCAGCAGATCGGTGTGACGAAAAGTGCCATTTCTAAAATCGCGAGCAAGCTGATGAAAAAGAAATTGATTGAGCGCTATCAGCTGGAGGATAACCAGAAGGAAGTATTCTTTCGTCTGACACGTGCAGGGGAATCTGTCTTTCGTTTTCATGAACTCTTTCATTCAAAATTGGAGCGCCACATGCTGGAATTTTTGGGTCGCTATAGCGATGCAGAGTTAGAGTTTTTGCAGAACGTCATGCGTGACGCGACATTGGAAATGGATAAGAACTGGTCAGGTCAGTAATTCTACAATCTTCTCGCTCGCTTTTTTATAAACCGATTGTTTCCTTGGACACAATATTTGATTTTGAGGTGAACCATCCTATGAATGCAAAGAAGATCCTTTACTTGCTTGGGTTTTCGATCTTACTCGGAACCTTTGCACAAAACCTGTTTATGCCGATTCTGCCTGCCATGCAGAATGAATTTCATACTACATCAACGATCATCAACTGGACGGTTTCCATCTTTACCGTTTCTCTGGCCATTATGCAGGTCGTCTATGGGCCGATGATTGATCGTTTTGGTCGGCGCAAGGTACTGATTCCTGCACTCATGTTGTACGCTTTGGCTTCATTCGGATGCTATATGGTCGATTCGATCAACGGGCTGTTAATCTTTCGTGCTTTGCAAGGAATTGGATTTGCCGCCATCCCGATTGTGGCTGCTACCGTGATCGGCGACGTGTTTGCTGGCCCGAAAAGAGCGGAAGAAATGGGAACGTATCAAATGATGTTGGGAATAGGACCCGCGATCGGTCCGTTACTCGGAGGATGGATAGGTGGTGCTGGCGGCCACAGTGCTGTGTTTCTGTTTCTGGCGATTAGTACTTTATGTGTCCTGACAGCGAATGCAGTTTTGCTTCCCGAAACCAAAAGTGATCAAGTCGATACGAAAAAATTTGGCCTCCAATCATTTCGAGATGTGCTCACTCAGCCAATTGGAGCGTCTGTCATTATGATTGGTTTCACGCAAATGTTTGCCTATCACGCCTTTCTCCTTTTTATTCCCGTGCACCTGACACAGGTCTACCAGTTAACAGCCGGGCAAATTGGTCTCATCTATTTACTGATCTCAGGAGTATTCGTCATCAGCAGTAAGCTTTCAGGACGACTGCAAAAACGCTTAGGAACACGTAGAGCGTTGGTGTTCACAGCAGGCGCACATGCGTTCGCAACCTTTTTGTTTATGGTGGCGACGGATATTTCTCTTCCCTTTATGATTATGGCCAGTGCTATTTTCGGATTTACACTAGGAATCGGGATGCCTGTCCAAACGACGTTGCTCTCGGAAGTATTTGAACATGAGCGCGGTACCGCGATTGGCGTGTATAACTTCATCCGCTATGTGGGAATGGCGGCAGGGCCAGTTGGTGGAGCGGCATTGCTCGGTTTTGGCGGGACGTGGCTCGAGTTTGGGATTGCAGGAATCGTGATCGCGTGTGCCGTTCTGTTTGCACGAGCGCAGATCAGCAAACGACAGAAGAACATTATTCCGAGTGCGTAAGGTCAGAGTCCATTCTTTTCATGCTCCCCTAAATGTGCTACAAATGAGTGACAGACAGGTTCGGGAGGAGCATAACAAACATGAATCAGCAGCAAGAACGGGATCCATTACAGGTGATTGAGCGGTGGCGTACCAACCCACCTACGATACTAGAGGTGACAGAAGGCGAGTTTATTTCTTTGTTGCGGGAAATCGAGCAGCAGAGGAGTACGAATCAGGATCTATCTACTTTGGATAGTGCGGAAGCAGTTGTTCTCACGCGGATGGCAGCTCTGCGTATGACCAAAAAAGGCGGAACTACTCTGGCCGAAGAATGGCTAGATCGGGCAGAACAGTTGGACCCGACTTACATGCCGGCAGCGGAATATCGTCTGCAGCTCTCTTTTTCCTCTCTGCGAGAGCACGTCCTCGCCAATGCATTCCCAGTCATCAGAGAAACAGATAATGTCGTAACGCGCAGACGTACGGTAGAAGTGCTGACTGCACTCGCAGCATCAGAGATGGCTGAGCTTGGAAAATGGAGGGCGATCGCTGCACAGGCCCTCCAATTAGCAACGAAATTACAGGATTCTCAGCTGGAGTCTACGGCTCTAGCGGTAGAGCAGCTTTATGCACAGCGTGAGGGCTTGCTAGTTGAATTGACAGAAAGAGTCCAAGCCTACGCAAATTCGCTTTCGGGTGTATTTTTTTCTACGGAGATGCTCTCACAGCTACAGGACACCATTCGGAAGCTAGCGCAGCAGCATGATCAAAAAGCGCTTTTGTTACCCTTGAATGAATCGGGTGCCAAAGTAGAAGTGGAAATGCGGGAGCTTTCCGCTTTGGAGCAGCTCGAAGGACTGATTGGACTAGAGGATATCAAGCATCGTGTCCGACAACTGGCTCAATTTCTGCAATATCGCCGTTTGCGTGAAGAAAAAGGATGGCATATGCAGGATGAATTGCCTCTTCATTTGGTTCTTATGGGGAATCCCGGAACAGGTAAAACCACTTTGGCACGTCTGATCGCTCGACTGTATCATGAGCTAGGGCTACTCGAACGCGGCCAAATGATCGAAGTGGACCGCTCACACTTGATTGGCGCGTATGTTGGCCAAACGGAGCAACGTGTCATGGAGGCAGTAAAGCAGGCGGACGGCGGGGTCCTGTTCATCGATGAGGCCTATAGCCTGAAGCGTCCTGACAGTTCTGGGAGTGACTACGGACAAGTAGCGGTTGATACGCTGGTAGCCGCTATGACGAGTGGAGAGTACGCCGGTCGTTTCGTCGTCATTTTAGCAGGGTACCCCGAAGAAATGCGCCATTTCCTGCTCGCAAATCCAGGGCTGTACAGTCGTTTTCCCGAGACGGGACACTTTCTCTTACCCAATTACACGGCGGAAGAACTTTTGCTTATCGCAGATCATGTGGCTCATCGTAACGATTTTTCCCTGACAGAACCAGCAAAATTTGCCCTGCGCCAACGCATCGAAAAAGCGCAAGTCGATGATACCTTCGGGAATGCACGGACCGTCACCAACATCGTATTGGATGCGATTTTCGCCAAAGGTCGTGCAACGGCTGGAAAAGAGCTGCAATGGGAGGATTACACGGTACTTCTCCCTGAGGATGTCGTAGAGGAAGAGATCGTAACGGCTGAAAAGTCAGCAACGGAGCGGCTAGAACGTTTGGTCGGGCTCACTCAGGTCAAGGCGGAGCTGCAGAAGATTGCTGCCTTTGTAGCCGTCCAGCAGGAACGAGGGGCTCTCGGAATGCCAATGAGTCCGGTAGAATTACACGCGGTATTTACGGGCAATCCAGGGACGGGAAAGACGACCGTGGCAGCTCTGTACGCCGAAATCCTAAAAGAGATTGGCTACCTGAAAAGAGGTCATCTGGTGCAGGTGAGTCGGGCGGATCTTGTAGCGGGCTATGTCGGTCAAACGGCTACCTATACCCGTAGGAAAGTGCGTGAGGCGTTGGGTGGTGTGCTTTTCATCGATGAAGCCTATTCGTTGCTAGGCAATGGAGAGCGAGATTTTGGACAGGAAGCGATCCATACGCTGGTAGAAGAGATGACCAGACATGAAGAAAATCTGGTCGTAGTGCTGGCAGGGTATCCTTTTGAAATGAATCAATTGTTGGCGAGCAACCCTGGCTTGTTGTCTCGCTTTAAAAAGTACGTCCACTTCGCTGATTACAAATCAGATGAGCTCGTCCTGATCCTGGAACAGGCAGCGATCGAGGCAGGGTACCAGATTGACTCACGTGTTATCCTCAAAATCAAAGAAAAGCTGCAAGCAGCGACGGTCTCCCAACCCTTGGAAGGGAATGGGCGATTCAGCCGAAATTTGTTGCAGGAAGCCATGCAACACCAAGCAGTTCGTTTGATGACGATACCCAAGCAAGACTGGAGTCAGACGTTGTTGACAACACTGGAGTGGTCGGATTTTGCTCCCTTACTCGACTGGATACGGGAAGAAGAGGGTACAGAGAACTAGTTTTTGTCCTAGTTCCCCTCCTTCCCTCCCTTTTTCAAATACACGTTTTCCCGTATAATGGAAACATTACGCCAATTCGGGGAAGGGTGTTTTTGTGTTGCAAAGACGTCTGAACGCGGCACTATCGACAGTAGTTGTTTTGTCACTATTGGTCGCCACGTTGCCAGCAGGTGCCAAACAATCAGGAGAACGAAAAGGACATATACAAATCGAGGCAAAAGAAGATCTGTCAATAGACACAGCTTCTACCAAATCAATGAAGTCGGAGCTGGTCATCATCCAGCTCAGTGGACCTGTACAAGAGGATTGGAAGGAAGAAATCGAAGACCTGGGGGTCACTCTGGGTGATTACATACCGGATTACGCATTCCTAGCAAAGCTTGGTCGTACTCAAAATAAAAAGAAGTTGGAGAAACTTTCTTTTATAGAAAATGTCACCCCGTTCACGTCTGTCTCCAAGGTAACGCCAACCCTACGCTCTGCATTGGGCAAACAAAAGGCTGTCGAGGTTGCGGTAGTAGGCTTTGACCGCCAAGTGAATATGCAGCGGACGGTAAATAGCTTGTCGATGCAGGGTAGTGTGAAGGACTTGCAAGCACTGGATGATGCCAAGCATATTTCGGTGGCTACGATGAGTGGACAAGACCTGGAGGAAGTGATTCAGTCGGAGGATGTGATCGCGGTTGTTCCACTTCCGGAAAACAAGCTGCGCAATGACCTGGCTGCAACGATCATTCACTCGGACGAGCTCACCTCGACAGGTTATTCAGGTGAAGGGCAGATCGTTGGAGTAGCAGACACAGGACTGGATACGGGAAATGAAGCAACGATGCATCCTGATTTTCAAGGACAGATAAAGAGCCTGTATGCCATTGGCAGGCCTGGTGATTCGAGCGATCAACACGGTCACGGAACACATGTAGCCGGCTCTATCCTCGGAACAGGCGCAGCATCGGAAGGAAAATACAAAGGTATGGCGCCCGATGCCAAACTCGTTTTTCACTCCATTGAAGAAGAAGATGAAGGTCTAGAAACCGATGTGAAAACGATTTTGGCGCAAGCCTATGAGGATGGAGCCCGTATCCACTCTGATTCATGGGGGGATGACGACAATGGGGAATACAGTCTCACCTCTTTCCTGTTTGACCAGTTTTTATGGGAGCATCCAGACATGACAGCGCTGGTGGCGGCAGGTAACGAAGGAAATAAAGGCTATCAAACGATTGGCAGTCCGGCTACCGCAAAAAATATCATTGCAGTAGGTGCTACCGAAAACGATCGTCCTCGCTTTGGTACCGAGTCTGACGATATTGATGATGTATGGAAATATAGCAGCCGTGGTCTGACAGCAGATGGCCGAATAAAACCGGATCTTGTCGCACCTGGAACGTCGATTGTGTCTACTCGATCGGCGTTTGCGCAAAGTAAAAACTTCGATCGGCGTCTGGATGATCGCTACGCTTATATGACTGGGACGAGCATGGCAACGGCAATTATGGCAGGTGGCGTCGCACAGGTCCGACAATTCTTGAATGAACAAGGAGAAAAAGAACCAAGTGCAGCCCTGTTAAAAGCGATCCTGCTCAGCAGTGCGGACGAGCTGGAAGAAGACATGCGCCTGCAAGGCTTCGGACGCGCCAACCTCTCTCAAGCGATTCAGACGAACTATAAGGACGAAAAGAAAGGCATCAAAACAAAGGAAAAGGTCACGTATGCGATCAAGGTGTCGGATGATTCGAAACCATTGGCCATAACGCTGGCGTGGACCGATTATCCAGCTTCCTTGGTAGCCAAACGCGCGTTGGTCAACGACTTGAATCTGACGGTTACGACACCCAAAGGGAAAAAGCTGAATGGAAATGACTTTTTCGAGGCCCCTTATGATGACGAGGTAGACAATCTGAACAATGTGGAGCAGATCTGGATCAAGGAACCGGAGAAGGGGATCTACAAGGTTACCGTGCAAGGCTACAACATTCCAAAAGGTCCTCAACCGTATGCACTCGCGACGACCGGTGAATGGACCCGCGCAGAGGAGCCTGAACCGGGACGACCTTCTACCGACGAAGTCACGTATAAAGGGAGCGTCACCAAGGAAAAACCGTATCGTGAGTACACGATTCGTGCAGTGACAGTAGGCGAGTTAAAGCTTTCGGTTGACTGGAATGAGGATGCTGACGTGGATGTGTACGTGTATGACAGACGAAAGAATGAGATCGCATCAGCTGTGAGTGCTGATCATCCGGAAAAACTGGAAGTCTCACTGGACAAGACAGGATTGTATGGAGTAAGGGTAGAGTTGAAACAGGGTGCGAAAGCCAGCTATCGACTGAGGCTGAGCTATCCTAAGACGAACTTCAAATAAAGAAAAGCGGTGGAGTTGCCACCACGCCTTCCGTCCGGTCATGCGTTCGTTCGCAGACCGGATTTTATTTGGTTACAGGGCTGTCTTTCTCTTTCTGGAGCCAATCGAGGGCGCGAAGTGCGATTTCCAGGCACAAACGACGATGGGGCTGCATGTAATCGTCTCCGAGACATTCTGCGATCTTCTCCAAACGGTGGTAGAGTGTCTGCCGATGGATAAACAGTTTTTCAGCAGCTTCTTGCTTGGACAGATTGGTATCGAGGTAAACTCTCAGTGTATACACCAGTTGCGAACTATGCTCCTGATCATGAGCGAGGAGCGGGCCGAGATAATCGTGGATGAAGTTTTGGAGTACTGGATCGTGCGGGATATGAAAGAGCAGTCGAAATAGACCGAGATCGGCAAAAAAAGGACTTTGCGCCTCGTGTTGAAAAGCAAGTGCCTGTTCGGCCTCTGCCAAATGCTTGCCGGCATCTGCCAACCTTTTGCCGATCCTACCAATGCCGAACCAAATCCGTGTATCCATTCCCATCATTTGTCGAGTGATGCGCTCGAGCTCCTGCATGGCTTTTTCTAGCACACGACGTGGATCTTTCACTGGCTGTCGTTCTACGAGAAGAAAGGTAAATCGATTCCCGGTACAACGAATGAATGCGCGTAGTCCTAGTCTCGATAGGACCGAACGAAAAACAGCACTCAAGTCATGAGGAGGGAGTGACTCGACGTGCTCATTGGATTTTTTTTGAAAGGACATGAGCATGGTGTGATAGGCAGGGGGCTTTTCTGTTCCGGATAGGCCCATGTGTGAGCGCATCAGTTCTTCCGGGATGGGACGGTTGGCAATCAAATCATCAAATAGACGGTTTTCCGTAGCAAGTGCCTGCTCTTCCACGAACATCTTGCGCATCATGATTTGCGCCAATGTGCTGACCGTGCTGTCCAGGGTGAGGAGCAGGTACTCATCAGAATGACGCTCGTACAGAACCAAACCAAGGTAGGCGAGCAGATGTCCCATTGCCATGACGGGTTGGTAGACGATCTGCTTCGTATCAGTCAGCTGGTAGGAACTTACAGATGTTTGGGTTCCATCGATTTGAGAAAAATGGTTGCGCATCAATTCGGTTAATTCCGTTTGTACACTTTGGGGGAGTGGAGGTACATACTGTGGTGTTCCCTCAGGCGTGTACAAAAAAACCTGCATCTGTACGGCCGTCTGAAAGTGCTGTAAGACTCTAGGTATCCCCTGGCTCTGTAGGCTCAATTGCTGGAGACTTCGTGAGTAGGCCTCCAGATCCCGTAGTGCCTGCATCTGCCGGTTGATCAAATGCTCGTGCAAGTCCTGTGTAATGTCGACAAAACGAACGGGCTGATGAAAGACGATTAGCGGGAAATCATGATGATTGGCTAACTCTTGCATATCCAGAGGGATGTGCGGAATGTAGTCACCTAGCTCCATACAAAGTCCTACTGCTTTGCGACGTATCAGCTCGGATAAGTACGCCAGCCGTTTTTCTCGCTCTCCACCGAAGCCGAGACCTGTCGAGAGGATCAGCTCCCCTCCGTTTAAATATTGGCAGGAATCGGCAGTTTCGAGGACGTGCACCCAACGAATCGGCCGGGCTAGTCCTCTGCCGCCAGCGACGACCTCCGCGTGTTTGAACAAGGGACGTTTGATAGATTCTGCAACGGTTAAACGCCAATCATTACTCAAGATAGGATCCTCCCCTACTTAGTACCTCAAAATAAGAAATAGACCGTGCAATCGACACTCTGTATGATCCATGCTACTGAAACGTTGACGCTTTGTCTAGTGATGACAGGCATTGTTTTTGGATAAAATGGAATTGTCAAACAATGAACGTGAGGGAGTTGAAGGAATGAGCACAACAACTGTCGGCAATCCATTAAAAAACTACATTGGCGGACAATGGGTGGATTCAACAACGAATCGGTACGAAGATGTTCCTAATCCTGCTACCGGGGAGTTGCTGTCCAGAGTGCCACTATCTACGAAGGAAGATGTGGACAAGGCTGTTCAAGCGGCAAAAGAAGCTTTTATCGGCTGGAGCGCGACTCCTGTAGTTGACCGGGCGCGAGTTATGTTTCGATTCCACAGCCTTTTACTACAGCACCAGGATGAGCTGGCAAAGATGATTACCAAGGAGAATGGTAAGAATCTCCCGGAAGCACAAGCTGAGCTCTTGCGCGGGATTGAAATGGTGGAGTTCGCCTGCGGGATGCCTACATTGATGATGGGAGAGACTTTGCCAAACATCGCTGCACAGATCGATGGCCAAGTCATTCGTTTTCCTCTTGGTGTCGTCGGGGGGATTACACCGTTCAACTTTCCGATCATGGTCCCCATGTGGATGTTTCCGATTGCGATCACAGCGGGGAATACCTTCATCCTGAAGCCGTCTGAGCGCACACCTGTTTCTTGCATTCGCATAGCGGAACTCCTAAAGGAAGCGGGCTTGCCAGATGGGGTATTCAACGTCGTGAATGGTGCGCATGATGTGGTGAACGGCTTGCTGGAGCATCCCGATGTGAAAGCGATCTCGTTTGTCGGGTCACAGCCTGTGGCGGAATACATTTACAAGACTGCGGCAACAAACGGCAAACGAGTTCAGGCGTTGGCGGGTGCGAAAAACCATCATCTCGTCATGCAGGATTCCGATATCAGACGCGCGGCTAAGACTATCGTCAGCTCTGCCTTTGGATGTGCGGGCGAGCGGTGCATGGCTGCAAGTGCCGTCGTGGCGGTTGAGGAAATTGCGGACCAGCTCGTTCAGTATTTAATCGAAGAATCGAACGCATTGACCATGGGGAACGGCATGGAAGAGGGCGTCGATCTAGGTCCAGTCATTCGCGATTCGCATCTGTCCAAAGTCCATTCTTACATTGAAAAGGGTGTCGAAGCAGGTGCTGATCTGGTACGTGATGGACGGGAGGATGCAAAGGAGCTTCCTGATGGCTACTTCCTCGGCCCTACCATTTTTGATAAGGCAAACGCGGAAATGGTCATTGTACGCGATGAAATCTTTGCTCCGGTACTCAGTGTCATGCGCGTGAACAATTTTGAAGAAGGCTTGGAGACGATCAGCCGCTCCCGCTTTGGGAACGGAGCTACTATTTACACGAACAATGGTAAATGGGGACGAGAGTTTGTGCAGCGGGTAGAAGCAGGGATGGTTGGCGTAAACGTGGGGGTTCCTGCACCAATGGGCTTCTTTGCTTTCTCAGGCTGGAAGGAGTCTTTTTACGGTGACCTGCATGCAAACGGGAAGGACGGCGTGCTGTTCTACACCAAGAAAAAGACAGTTACCTCTCGTTGGTTTGAAGATGGAGATACCAGCATTGGATCGCAAAAAGTCTTTGTAAAATAAAAGGGGGAGCCCACGATGGAAGATCAGCTGACGCAATCTTTTGATAAGGAAAGCCTATTGAATGCAGACCGTTCGCACATGTGGCATCACATGTCACCGTACAACCCGAATCCCATGATCGTGACGGAAGCAAGCGGATCGTGGATCACTGACATCGATGGCAACCGTTATCTGGACGGGATGTCCGGTCTGTGGTGCGTGAATATCGGTTATGGAAGACAAGAGCTGGCGGATGCCGCCTACGAGCAATTAAAGCAGCTGGCGTATTTTCCGCTGACACAGAGCCATGTACCTGCGATTCGTTTGGCGGAAAAGGTAAGCGAGTGGCTGGGTGAGGAATACCGTGTATTCTTCTCCAACAGTGGTTCAGAAGCGAATGAAGTCGCATTCAAGATCGCTCGTCAGTTCCATCATCAAAACGGCGATCCGGGCCGCTACAAGTTTATTTCCCGTCATCGTGCTTATCATGGAAACACGATGGGCTCGTTGGCTGCGACGGGTCAATCGATTCGCAAGGAAAAGTACGAACCTTTGGCCCCGGGCTTTCTCCATGTACCTCCACCTTATTGCTATCGCTGTCCAGTTGGTAAGTCTTACGGAAATTGCAATATGGAATGCGCACAATTTTTCGATCAAGTCATCAACTGGGAAGGCGAGAAGACTGTTGCGGCTGTCATCATGGAACCGACCATTACAGGAGGCGGCGTGATCGTACCAGCGCCTGAATACATGCCAAAAGTTCGCGAGATTTGCGACAAGTATGGTGTGCTGATGATTGTCGACGAAGTGATTTGCGGATTTGGTCGTTCAGGCGAACGCTTCGGGCATCAAAATTTCGGTGTGAAGCCTGATATCGTTACCATGGCAAAAGGAATTACAAGCGCCTATTTGCCACTGTCCGCCACAGCCGTACGGGCTGATATTGCGGATAAGTTCAACGAGCAAGGGACAAATCTGCATTTCCGCCACGTCAATACATTTGGCGGCAATCCGGCAGCCTGTGCGCTTGCCCTGAAAAACCTCGAACTGATGGATGAAGAGCAACTCGTAGAGCGGGCAAAGGAACTCGGCGCGCAGCTGCGCGACAAGCTTGCGTTCTTGGCCGATCATCCGTATGTAGGTGACATCCGCAGCTTTGGATTCCTCATGGGTATTGAGATGGTAGAAGACCGAAAAACGAAAGAACCAGCCGCTCCTGCCAAGCTGACCCAGGTAATTGCGGAGTGCAAGAAGCGCGGACTGATTATTGGACGTAATGGTGATACGATCCCTGGTTTCAACAACGTGCTTACCTTGTCTCCACCTTTCAGCACGACAAGTGATGATATTGACTTCATTGCCCATGTGATGAAAGAAGCGTTTGAGACATTGAGCTAATACGTAGGCGAACGATAGACAAACGGGTAACACAGGCGAGTTTGAATTTCTCGTCCGTGATTGACCCGTTTTTTTTTTACTGTTTTCATTCACTCTTTTCTGGATTGTTAAAAAATGATGCGATAAACTTACAAGTGGTACAAAGCGCATTCAACGTCAAGAGATCTCGGGAGGATATGATGAAACGTATTTGTGTATTCGCAGGCTCCAATCCAGGAGTCAATCCTGCTTTCGAACAAGTTGCTGTGGAACTAGGCAGAGAGCTGGTCGCACGAGATCTTGATTTAGTGTACGGAGGCTCTAATATGGGGCTGATGGGAAGAGTCGCCAATGCTGTCCTGACGGGTAACGGAAAAGCAATCGGAGTCATGCCGACAGGGCTGTTTCGAGGAGAAATCGTCCATACTGGTCTAACCGAGCTGCATGAAGTGCAAACCATGCACGAGAGAAAAGCAAAAATGAATGATTTGTCAGATGGGTTCATTGCCCTGCCTGGCGGATACGGTACATTTGAAGAAATATTTGAAGTGGTCAGCTGGGGACAAATTGGAATTCACTCAAAGCCGATCGGGCTGTTGAACGTAGATGGCTACTACACACCACTTGTTGAGATGGTGAATCACGCCAAAGCTGCTGGCTTTATACCGGTCACGCAAGGTGATTTTATCCTGTGCGAAAGCGATCCAGCTGTGCTCCTCGATAAAATGCGTGACTACACCCCTCCTGCTAAGACAAATAAATGGTCGGAGTTGACTGAAAAGGAATAGCCCTGGCTCCATCATCAAAAAAGCAGTTCGAACTGGGGGGCCAGCGAACTGCTTTTTATCGTGAAAGAGCATTGGATAAATTTTCTTGACATAGTAGAGTGTCTAATGGTAAGTTGGATGGAATCTTACCCAAGTATTTGTATAGGATTAATTGGTATATGTTTGTTCTACACAGAAAGAGGAGGAACGAGTATGATCCAGTCTAAAAAGCTGTTGCAGTTATCTACGTCAGCTGCACTATTGGCAGCCCTTGTTTTACCGCAAGCAGCAGCTGCTGCAGGACAAGCTAACACGGTGCCCGCTGCGACTTTGACACTAGCAAAACCATCGACAACAGGTTCGGCTGAGTGGAGTAGCTTTGTAAAGCAACAATATGGTATTCAGCTTTCTGGTACAGTAACCCGTGAGCAATTTTCAGTCGCCCTGAACAAACTGGTAGCAAACATTTCCAGTATATCGGAAAAAGATGCTGCTGCCAAAGGTTTCTTAGCAGCAGGTAACTCCCCGCTGGCTGTGAGTGAGGCGATCAGTGCTGTCGTGAAGGCAGCCGACTTGAAAGAGCTCGCCTATACATATAACGATGAAAAAGTATCTGCTGTACTGAAACAAGCAGCAATAACGTATACAAAAGGTGGATCGATTTCCGCTCAAAATGCTCAAGAGCTTGCGGTTGCCATTGATACGGGATTCGTTTCCTCTGGCCAACTGAAAGAGGCAAAGGTAACGGGAGCCGTTTCAGCTGATCTCGCGTACCAATTGCTCGGCAAAGTAGCAGAATTCAGCGGGCATTACAAAAACTACTTGGGTACCGTCGGGGAAGACGGCATCTACGGCAAACTGGCTCAAGCCTGGTATGAATCCCAGATCATTAAAGCTGGTGAGCTGCAGCAGGTGGTCGATACCGCACTCAAACAAAATCTGGTGACTGGCTACAATCTGAAGGACGCTACGTTTGATCCTCATTTTGATCCAGCTCGTACAATCACTTATGGTCATAGCGATATCATCCACGCCATTCAGTTGATTGGTCTGCTGAAGAGTGAAGGCATCGATGCGAAAGTGCAGTTTGAACCAAAAACGTCCGCTTTCATTTATTTGAAAGAATGGGGAGAGCCTGTTCAGACTGATGATTATCAAGTCGTTCAGATCGAAAATGGCAACTATATCGCTTACGCAAAAGAGTATGATCTCAGCTTTGAGTTTGCAAGTGTTGACGAGAAGAAGCGCTTCCAGCCGCTGATCTTGAAATATGCTAAGAAAGACTCGGAAGACGCAGTTGGTCTCTTGAAGGGATCCTGGTGGCAGCCGCTTTACCACTCTCGTACCGAGTTGGCTGATTATCCAGTCATCACGAATAACCTGCTGAAAGAAGGGCGGTTCATCGTCCAGTCGTTCTCACTGAATGACCAATCTGCTAAAGTCGTCGAAGGCTTTAAGAAACTCGATAACAAGGTCGACATCGAGAGCTATCAGTTCTGGGTAGACCAACCGTTCTACAATTATCTGCTAGGTGAATACAAGTAAGCCAAACGAATGGAGCATCTTTTGAGGAGTCGTGTCACCGGCGAAAGCGGGTAGCGAGCGACACTTGAAAGGTGCTTTTTCTGTAATCATACTTTCGCAATGGTCCAACCCATGTCTCAGTCAAGGGCTTGGGTCTTTTGTTATCGACATCGTTTGACAACTCGAAAAAATTCATTTTAACTGTATTCAATAGACTTGTGAGTTACCTCATGAGGTATGATAGATACAAGAACATCACTATGAACAAAGGTTCAGATAAAGGGTCAGCTATTTTCTAGAGAATGGAGAATTGGATAGATGTACAGCAATTTAGAGGAATGCATCGTTGACTTGGAAAAAAATGGACACCTCGTTCGGATTCGAGAAGAAGTAGATCCGTATTTGGAGATGGCGGCCATTCATTTAAAAGTATATGAAGCCAAGGGACCAGCCCTATTATTTGAAAACGTAAAAGGTTCCAAGTATCGGGCGGTATCCAATCTTTTTGGCACCATCGAGCGCAGCAAGTTCATTTTTCGCGATACATGGAACGCAGTAGAAAATGTGATCGCTCTACGCAACGATCCGATGAAAGCGCTGAAGAATCCTTTTAAACATGTCGGCAACGGTTTGGCAGCATGGAAAGCCCTTCCGGAGAAACAATCGGGCGGTCAGCCTGTCACCACTCATGAAATTAACATATCTGATCTTCCTTTCATACAGAGCTGGCCGATGGATGGCGGGGCTTTTGTCACATTGCCTCAAATCTACTCGGAGGATCCGGAGAAGCCAGGCATCATGAATTCCAATCTCGGCATGTACCGGGTGCAGCTCAATGGCAACGACTATGAGCTGAATAAGGAAATCGGCCTGCACTATCAAATTCACCGTGGAATTGGAATTCATCAGGATAAGGCAAACAAAATGGGAGCCCCTCTAAAAGTCAGCTGCTTTATTGGAGGCCCTCCAGCCCACACGTTGTCCGCGGTGATGCCTTTGCCTGAAGGGATGAGCGAGTTGACCTTTGCAGGAATGTTGGCAGGTCGCCGTTTTCAGCATAGCTATATCGACGGCTTTTGTATCAGTAACGACGCTGATTTTGTCATTACCGGTGAAATTTACGCGGGTGAAACGAAACCAGAAGGACCGTTTGGTGACCACCTGGGCTACTACAGTCTGGCGCATCCGTTTCCCGTGCTGAAAGTACACAAGGTGTATGCGAAACCAAATGCGATTTTTCCTTTCACTGTTGTTGGTCGACCGCCTCAAGAGGACACATCCTTCGGTGCACTGATTCACGAACTGACAGGGGATGCCATCGTAAAAGAAATCCCAGGAGTGAAAGAAGTCCATGCGGTAGATGCTGCGGGGGTCCATCCATTGCTGTTCGCCCTTGGTAGCGAGCGTTACACGCCGTATCAACAAGTCAAGCAACCGACTGAGCTACTCACGATCTCCAACCGGATTTTGGGGACGGGACAACTAAGTCTCGCCAAGTACTTGTTTATTACAGCGGAAGAAAATCAACGCTTGGACACCCATCGCGAAGAAGAATTTTTGACTTACATTTTGGAGCGCATTGATCTGCACCGCGACATACATTTCCAGACGAACACGACAATCGATACGCTCGACTATTCGGGAACAGGTTTGAATAGCGGGTCCAAAGTCATCTTCGCTGCTTATGGAGACAAGAAAAGAGACCTTTGCACAGAGGTGCCGGACGCCCTCAAAGAACTTCGTGATTTTACCGGGGCTCGTCTGGTCATGCCAGGTATCGTAGCGATGCAAGGACCGAAATATGTGGATGAAAAACAGACGCAAAACGAAATGAATGCGCTAAGCGAAGCGATTCGGGAAAGAGGAGGACTCCCTTCCTGCCCGATGATTATTCTTTGCGATGATAGTGAGTTTATGACAGCTACGATCAATAACTTTTTGTGGGCGACATTTACGCGCAGCAATCCATCCCATGACATTCACGGCGTAAACAGCTATTACGAGAACAAGCACTGGGCATGCGACAATGTGATCATTGATGCCCGTATGAAGCCTCATCATGCACCACCACTGGTCCCAGATCCGACAGTAGAGAAGAACATCGAGCGTTTGTTTGCAAAAGGGGCGAGTTTGGAAGGAATTTTGTAATACCTCACTTCTCCCATTAGTACAATCAGATTTTGTGAAGTGAAGCGGATTCGGATTATACCAGAAAAGCCAAAGGAGCTGAACATCTCAATGACCCAGAAATCACGCATCGGTAAAACGGACCTGTATGTAAATCCCATCGGACTGGGAGCAAATGCAGTAGGCGGACATAATATTTATCCGAACCTCAGTGATGAAACCGGAAGAGATGTCGTTCGTACGGCCTTGGAAAACGGGATCAATTTTCTCGACACGGCCTATATCTATGGTCCAGGAAGATCTGAGGAATTGATCGGTGAAGTCATGAAAGAAAAAGGTAATCGTCAGGATGTAGTGATCGCGACAAAGGGTGCGCATAAGTTCGTCGATGGTAAAGTTGTGTTTGATAATTCACCTGCGTTTTTGCAAGAATCTGTTGAGACGAGCTTAAAACGTTTACAGACAGACTATATCGATCTGTTTTACATACACTTCCCAGATGAAGCGACACCGAAAGACGAGGCAGTGGGCGCACTGGTGAAGTTGAAAGAAGAGGGCAAGATACGAGCGATTGGCGTCTCCAACTTTTCTATCGATCAACTGCGACAGGCGAATGTGGACGGTCATGTAGATGTCCTGCAATCGGAATACAACCTGTTCAAACGTGGCGTCGAGAAAGAAATTTTACCGTATTGTGCCGAGCAAGGAATCTCTTTTGTACCGTATTTCCCTCTTGCAGCTGGATTATTGGGCGGCAAATATACGAAAGATACGACATTTGCGGACGGCCGCAGCAGAAATCCGATGTTCCAAGGGGATGAATTTGCAAGCAATCTGGAAAAGGTCGAGCAATTACGGGAGATTGCGACTGCCAAAGACGTGGAGGTCGCTCACATCGTTCTAGCTTGGTACTTGACTGTGGACGCGATCGATACCCTCATTCCGGGGGCGAAAAAACCAGAGCAGGTAACGAACACGCTAAAGACACTTGACGTGCGTCTGACCGCGGAAGAGATCGCTAAAATCAGCCGTGTTTTTCAGGGGTAAGTTCTGTTACATAGATAGACGAGGAGCTGTTGTAGAGGCTCCTCGTCTTTTTTGTTTACTTTCCCAATCTGTTACTTTCTGTGACCCAATTCCGCTTCAATTCGGGATGCCTTTGATGATTCACCCATTCGCCAGTACGCGATGAGACTGATAAAGATACAGAGAGATACGTAGTAATAGAAGAGGGATTCGACCCCAATGCTCTTCAGCCACAACGCAACGAACTCCGCTGTCCCCCCGAATATGGCTACGGTGAGAGAGTAAGGGAATCCCACGCCGAGTGCACGGATCTCGGTTGGAAACAGCTCTGCTTTGACAATGGCGTTGATGGAAGTGTAGCCAGTAATGATGACCAGGCCCAGAAGCATGAGCAGGAAGGCAACGATGGAGTTGTGAGCTCCTTCCATCAGTAAAAACAGCGGAACCGTTAGGAGTGTTCCAAAAATGCCAAAGCTGAGTAGTAAAGGACGACGCCCGATTCGGTCTGATAGGATACCAGCGAGAGGCTGTATCAGGGCAAAGATGAGCAAGGCTATGAAGTTAATCCAACTGACGGCTTTCTTGTCTAGACCGACTGTATTGACCATGAATTTTTGCAAATAAGTCGTGTATGTGTAGAACGCCACTGTCCCACCGAGTGTCAGACCAACGACGGTAAATACTGCTTTTGGGTATTGCATCAGAGCTTGGAGAGTCCCGGCCTTTTTCTTGCTTTCCGAACCCATTTTCTCAAATTGTTCGGATTCATCCATGGAGCGGCGAAGCCACAAGACAGCCAGAGCACCCATCGCACCGATTACAAAAGGAATACGCCAGCCCCACGCTGTCATGGCTTCTTCACTCAACATCAGCTGCAGAATGATCTGCACTCCGAGGGCAACCATCTGACCGGCGACAAGTGTGACGTATTGAAAACTGGAGTAAAATCCACGACGTCCGCTGCTGGCCATTTCGGATAGATAAGTGGCGGAAGTCCCGTATTCTCCACCCAAGGAGAGCCCTTGCAGCAAGCGAGCGATCACGAGAATGATCGGAGAGAGTACCCCTATGGAGCTATAGCTAGGGGTGCATGCGATGATCAGAGAACCTCCTGCCATAATCGTGATCGACAAAGTAAGAGCGGAACGTCGCCCTCGTCGGTCAGCGTAACGGCCCATCAGTAGACTACCGATCGGCCGCATGAGAAAGCCGACGGCAAAAATCGCTGCCGTATTGAGAAGCTGGCTGGTCGGGTCACCTTTCGGGAAAAATTCTTCCGAGAAATACACAGCGAAGGCAGAGTAGACGTACCAGTCGTACCACTCAATGAGGTTTCCCATAGATCCCTTAAAAATGTTCGCTGTAATGCGCCTGGACTGAATACGCTCATCGGATTGAGTAATCATGTCTACCTCCTGGTGAAAATACCGATGTGAGAAACTCCGTACAGGGAATCTATCGGTTTGTGCTGTTAGTATGACCGATCGGAGTATTTTTTTAGTCGGATTCTTTTCCAGCAGATGTATTTTGAAGGGATGAATAGGAAAAGTCGGCATAAAGACTGAAGATAAAATATATTTAAAAAAATACCTGAATCGAACGAGGAGAGGGTCGCCATGTTCCATGGATTTCATCAATTGGTCATGCCAGGGAAAATCTTATATGGTCGCGATTCATTTAGCCAAGTAGGGATACTAGCCGCGGAGCTGGGGAAAAAAGTACTGATTATTAGTGATCCGATTATGGAAAAAGTAGGGAACGTAACACTTTGTGAAACGTATTTACAGGAGCAGGGTATTGCCTCTGTTACATACACAGGAATTGATTCGGAGCCGACTGACCTTCATGTACAAGAAGCTTTGACAGTATGTATAGAAGAGAAATGTGATGTGATCGTAGCGGTCGGGGGAGGGAGTTGCATCGACACCGCGAAGGCTGTAGCCGTCATGGCGACGAACGAAGGGTACATCGGAGATTACATGGGTGCTCAAAAATTGTTTTCTACAAAGCCTCTTCCGCTTATTGCCTGTCCGACTACTGCGGGAACAGGTTCTGAAGTCACCAAGGTAACGGTTATCGTAAATACCCAGACTCAGGTGAAAATGATGATTTCCCAGCCAGAACTACTGCCGGTAGTCGCAATCGTCGACCCGGTATTAACCCTTTCGTGTCCGCCCGCCGTGACTGCTGCTACCGGAGTAGATGCACTGTGTCACGCGGTCGAAGCGTACTTGTCTCGCAAGTCGCAACCAGTGACGGATACTTTTGCGCTAACGGCTATTGAACGGATCGTGCAAAATTTGTTGCGCAGCTATCAAGATCGGGAAGACATAGAGGCCAGAGAAAAAGTAGCTTTGGGAGCGATGTTAGCGGGTGCGGCGTTTTCAAACGCGTCTGTCACACTGGTACACGGAATGTCTCGACCGATCGGCGCCCTTTTTCATGTTCCCCATGGCATTTCCAACGCGATGCTCTTGCCGGTGGTTCTGGATTATACGAGAGACAGCGCCGCGGAAAAGCTGGCGGATATTGGTTGCTTCCTCCATCCTGAGTGGAAGAGTTTCTCAAGACAGGAAGCAGCAGACCGCACGATTGCGGAGATCAAGCAATTGTGTACAGACCTCCACATTCCGAACATGAAAGCATGGGGGATTGACAAAGTTTCTTTTGCGCGATCTTTGTCAAAAATGGCGACTGATGCTTTGGCAAGTGGAAGTCCAGCGAATAATCCCATTGTGCCGAGCCATGAGGAAATCATGAAATTGTATCAACAAAGCTACGATTATGAACTGACGAGTACCCAGTTTGCTTGAGCGATTTTCCTATAACGTACACGTAGAAGAGGAGGGAGTGAGAAGCGACGGAATTCTGGGACGCGTTTAGATCCATCCTACTCAAAGGAGCACAGATTTCAGGGAGGATCCTTTGGGCCTTTATATACACGAAAGAACCCCAAGTGATCTCTGGTAATATCCCCTCATGGTTGACTGTGTTTAAAACCCCACTGTTACAATTGGGTAAGACACAATTGACCAGAGGGGATTTTTTATGGCTAAAAAGGGACAGACATATAAGGTCTATACGGAAGAGGAAAAAATGGAAGCGGTACGTCTTTACGAGTCCGGAGTATCGTCTAGAGAAGTCGCCAGAAGATTAGGTATTCCAGAAAAAAGACAGGTGTTGAACTGGGTTAATAAGGTTCGTATTGGGGAGACACTGACAGCTTCTCGATCTAATCAAACCTGGCGAAAAGGGCGTCCAAAAACCAAATTCACAAGCATTGAGGAAGAGCTAGCTTACATAAAAGCGGAGAATGAATATCTAAAAAAGCGATATCCAAATCTAAACGGGGAGTGACTTCGAAGAAAGCAAGGTTCTCAATCATTGAACAAATGCGAACCAGATATCGATTATCATGGTTACTCAGTTTTGCAAAAGTATCCCGTGCGGGATATTACAAATGGAGAAAGTCCAAAGAGTCAGCTGTTCGACGCTGCGAAAAGGAAGTCAATCTAAAGGAACATATCTTAAGTATCCATCGCGTGCATCCTTATTACGGTTACTTACGAATAACAGTTGCCCTACGCAAAGAAGGATTACAAATCAATCACAAGCGTGTCTATCGATTGATGAAGGAATTAGGCATTCGCTCAGTAATTCGCAAAAAAAGGCGATTCTTTGGCAGACAGGCATCAGTTGTGAACCCGGATCGTCTGGAGAGACAGTTCAAAGCTGAAGCACCTCTCAAGAAGCTTGTAACCGACATCACCTATCTACGAGTCGGAGAACGTTTTTTTTACCTATCTGCTGTGCAGGATCTGTTTAATAACGAAATCGTTGCTTGGCAGGTCTCTTCCCAAAACGATTTGTCACTTGTGATGAGCACAGTAGATAGTCTTTGTAAGGGAAGAGAAATGAACGGTTCCATCCTACACTCGGACCAAGGTTTTCAATACACTTCCAGACACTACAATAAACGTTTGGATGAGTACGGAGTACTAGGAAGTCATTCGAGACGGGGAAATTGCCTAGATAATGCCTGTATCGAATCATTCTTTTCACATCTAAAGACAGAAATGATGTATCGATGCTCGCCAAAAACACATGTGGAATTAAATCAAGCTGTTGAAAAATACATTGCCTTCTATAATCAGAATCGTTTTCAGAAAAAACTTGGCGACCGTTCCCCGATTGAGTATCGGAAAGCGATCGCCGCGTAACTATGGGTTTTTAGACAGTCTACTTGACAGGGTTATGACCACTCCGTTGGGGCTATTTTTCAGATTTCGCCTCAGACTGTTCTGTCTGACCTTCTTCTTCCTCCGCTAAATATGAGCGCATTCCCCGAATAAATAGTTCACGGATCACTTCACTTTGCGTCTTGCTGTTGACACGAGAACGGATTAATTCCAGCTCGGCTACCAACTCGGAATCAAGGTGAAGATTGATGGTCTTCCCTTTACTCCTTGGATGGAGTTCATAACAGCCGGAACTGTGACGGAGTTGACCGTCTATGACCGTCTTATTATCGAACTGATCGGGGTCTATTACGTAGAGGCAAGGCGCTTCCAGAATAATATGGGTCAGTTCTTCGCTAAATCGAATGGCGAGGGGCTGCCCCTTTTTTTTGTGCAGATCGCGTATGCTCCGCGAGATTTCCTGATTGGTAATCGTATTTTCCAGAGTGATCACTGCCAGTTCCATAGTGCCTCCTTACGGGAGTATCAAATCAGTTTCGGCCACTGCTTCTACCACTTCTCCCGTTTCTTCCAGTTGGACTTGATAACGAAAGCGATCTTCCTCTCTATTGATGGAGGTGACCAAAGCACCCCTGTTCCCGGTTGGCACAATGAGCTGGACGCGATCCAAAATGTCAAAGGCTGGGCAAAGCATCCCTTTTTCATATAGAAAACGATATACGTCATCGCGTGGATACAGAAATCGTTTGTTTCCTTGCTTACTTTCTAGCAGAGGAAAACAGTCACGTTCATCGACGACCTCTCCGAGATAACCACTGTCTGCCCACCGTTTGATGGTAGCCATGCTTCCGTTTCGACCTTGGCGGGCTACGAGCAGATCTAATATTTCGCGCGAGGAGAGGTAGGACAGGCGACGCTGACGTTGGTCGTTGTAGGCACGGTGCTCCATCTCGAGTAGCTCTAGCTGCTCTGAGAGCTCCGCAATCTGATTTTGAAGTCGGGCAATCTGTTGTTCGTAATCTTTCATCTTCTGTCCTCCTCCCACTTTGTTTGTTTCAACATATTCGCAGTTGAAATCATTCATTCCAATAGCTGTGCAATGATTTCGTACATTCTGTATTCCAAAAGAGAATGAAACAATCATAAAATCGTTTTTTTACACATTGATTAATAGCAAGCAAACAAATATTTGGAGAATTGGTAAGGAGGTTGTGAAGAGATGGGCGTCCCGAATGAATTGCAAAACAATTTCAGGGAAGTAGTACCGGCGTTAAAACCGAAGGAAGCCATCGATGAGGCAAACCGTTGCTTGTATTGCTATGATGCACCCTGTATCAAGGCTTGTCCGACGTCGATCGACATTCCTTCCTTTATTAAAAAAATCTCCACGGGGAATTTGTACGGATCGGCACGCACGATCATGGAATCCAATCCGGTGGGAGCGAGCTGTGCCCGCGTCTGTCCGACTGAGGAGTTATGCGAAGGTGCCTGTGTACTCAATCACGCCTCGAAGCCAATCATGATCGGACTTTTGCAGCGGCATGCGACAGATTGGGCCATCCAAAACAACGCGACGTTATTTAAAAAAGGCGAGGAAAATGGGAAAAGCGTCGCCATTATTGGGGCAGGACCAGCTGGTTTGTCGGCAGCACGAGAGCTCGCACGTTTGGGGTATCAGGTGACGATGTTCGAAGCCAAAGAAAAAGCAGGCGGATTGAACACTTATGGCATCGTTTCCTTCCGTCTCCCGCAAGAAATCTCCTTGTGGGAAGTAGAGCAGATCGAAGCACTCGGTGTAGAAATCCGTACAAACACGAAAATCGGGGTAGACGTAATGGCGGAAGACTTGCTGGCTAACTACGACTCGGTACTGCTCGCCGCAGGTATGGGGAATGTACCTGATTTGCAGATAGATGGCGAAGACCTGGATGGCGTGCTGGATGCCATTACATTAGTCGAAGAGACAAAGACAAAGCCACTGGCGAATGACATGGTCGGCAAAAAAGTCGTTGTCATCGGAGCTGGAAATACAGCAATTGACGCTGCTACCTGTTCGAAGCGTCTGGGTGCAGACAACGTTCAGATCCTGTATCGCCGTACCGTGAATGAAATGTCCTGTTATCAGTTCGAATATGAATTTGCCAAGCAAGATGGCGTGGAGTTTCGTTGGCTGGTAGCACCTTCACGCATCCTTGCTGAAAATGGTCGTGTCAAAGGATTGGAATTGACGCGGATGGAGCTGGGGGAACCAGATGCCAAGGGGCGGAAGCGTCCGGTACCTATCGCAGGAAGCGAGTTTGTCATCGAAGTAGACTACGTAGTGAAAGCAATCGGCCAGCAACGACATGTATCGATGATAGATGCTTTCGGCATTCAGCATCGTAGCGGGGTCGTTGCGGTAGAGGATACCACTTACCGGACGAGCAACCCGAAAGTGTTTGCGGCGGGGGATATCATTTTCGGTGGAGGGAAGACAGACGCGATGGTCGTAGATGCAGCCAATCATGGCAAACGTGCGGCACATGCCATCCACAGCGCTTTGACCGACCAAAAGCATCCGATTTAAGGAAGAAGAAATCTCGAAAAAATGGAGGAGAACGGATCATGGCAGATCTTAGCATCAATCTGGCAGGCATACAATCCCCCAACCCGTTTTGGCTGGCTTCCGCACCACCGACCAACTCTGGCTACCAGGTACAGCGCGCGTTTGAAGCTGGATGGGGCGGGGCAGTCTGGAAGACCCTGGGGGAACCAATTATCAACGTTACATCGCGCTTTGCGGGATTGAACTTCGGAGGGCAGCGCGTCTTTGGTTTTAACAACATCGAATTGATCACCGACAAACCGCTTGAGGTCAATTTGAAAGAAATGGATGAAACAAAAAAACGATTTCCAAAGCATACGCTGATTGCCTCCTTGATGGTCGAGCACAAACAGGAGGCCTGGCACGAAATCGTGAAAAAGGTAGAGGCTATCGGGGTAGATGGGCTGGAATTAAATTTCGGCTGTCCGCACGGGATGGCGGAGCGAGGAATGGGCTCGGCTGTCGGACAGCACCCAGACTTGATTCGGCAACAGGTGGAATGGGTTAAGGAAGTGGCCCAGACACCCGTCATCGTCAAGCTAACACCAAACATTACCGACATCCGGTTTACGGCGAGGGCTGCTTCCCAAGGAGGCGCTGATGCGATCAGCATGATCAACACCATCAACAGCTTAATGGGAGTGGATCTGGACAGATGGCTCCCTGTTCCTCATGTGGATGGCAAGGGAGCGCACGGCGGTTATTGTGGCCCAGCGGTCAAACCAATCGCCCTCAACATGGTGGCCGAATGCGCGCGTGATGCTCAGGTAGGTGTTCCAATCTCTGGCATTGGCGGTATTTCCAATTGGCGTGATGCTGTTGAGTTTTTATTAATGGGAGCAACGGGCGTACAAGTGTGCACTGCTGCGATGCACCATGGCTTCCGAATCGTGGAGGATATGATCGATGGCCTGAGCAATTATCTCGACCAGCGTGGGATTGCCTCGGTCATGGACATCGTAGGCAAAGCGGTTCCTACTTATTCGGATTGGGGGCACCTCAATCTCAACTACAAGGTGGTCGCACGAATTAACGAGGAGACCTGTATCAACTGCAACAAGTGCCACATCGCCTGTGAAGATACGTCTCACCAGTGTATTGACATTATCGCGGACGAGGTGACAGGAAAGGAACGTTTGATCGTACGCGAAGATGATTGCGTAGGCTGCAACCTGTGCTCCATCGTATGTCCAGTGGAGGGTACTATCGATATGGTGGAAATCCCTAATGATCTGCCACCGCTCAGTTGGAATCAGAGACAGGCAGCATTGGCTGCCAATGGTTCGAGTGAGGCTTGAGAATCAGGCAAACGTAATCTTTTCGAAGCAGGCCGCATAGCCTGTACTAGTGAAGGCACGTCTTAATGTGCCCAGACCAAGGATGAAAAGGGAGGGGCAAGCATGAAAAAATGGATTCGCGGTGGGACTATCGTAACGGCTGCAGATACCTATCAGGCAGACGTTCTCGTAGAAGGAGAAAAGGTCGTCGCGATCGGATACAATCTCGACACGACGGGTGCGGAAGAGATTGATGCGACGGGCTGTTATTTGCTGCCTGGAGGGATCGACCCACATACGCATCTCGACATGCCGTTTGGTGGGACCGTTACCTCGGACAATTTCTTTACAGGTACCAAGGCAGCAGCTTTCGGTGGAACAACGAGCATCGTTGATTTCTGCTTAACAAATAAAGGGGAATCCCTACAATCGGCGATAGCCACCTGGCACGAAAAAGCACGTGGCAAAGCTGTGATCGACTATAGCTTTCACTTGATGGTCTCTGATGCGAACGACCAGATCCTCGAGGAGCTGGAGACCGTCGTTGCCAATGAGGGAATTACTTCACTGAAAGTGTTCATGGCGTACAAAAACGTCCTGATGGCAGATGACGAGACGTTGTTCAAAACATTAATCCGTGCAAAAGAATTGGGAGCGCTCGTCCAAGTGCATGCCGAAAATGGAGATGTACTTGACTATTTGACCAAGCAGGCGCTGGCAGAGGGCAATACGGATCCGATCTATCATGCCTACACGAGACCCCCAGAGGCAGAAGGTGAAGCGACTGGTCGCGCGATCGCATTGACAGCTCTGGCAGATGCGCAGCTGTACGTCGTGCACGTTTCATGCGCAGATGCTGTACGCAGGATTGCAGAGGCAAGGGAAAAAGGCTGGAATGTCTATGGGGAGACGTGCCCGCAGTATCTCGTCCTGGATATCACGGATTTGGATCAACCTGATTTTGAAGGAGCTAAATACGTCTGGTCACCACCGTTGCGAGAAAAGTGGAACCAGGAAGTGCTTTGGAGCGCCCTGAAAAATGGGATTCTGCAAACCGTTGGATCAGACCATTGTCCATTTAACTTTGCAGGTCAAAAGGAATTGGGAAGAGGCGACTTCACGAAGATTCCAAATGGTGGGCCTATCATCGAAGATCGTCTGACGTTGCTCTTCTCGGAAGGGGTACGACAAGGAAGAATCAGCCTCAACCAGTTTGTGGACCTCACCTCGACTAAAGTAGCGAAACTGTTTGGGATGTTCCCACAAAAGGGTACCATTGCCGTTGGCTCGGATGCGGACATTGTGCTGTTTGATCCTTCTGTGAAGAGAACCATTTCTGCAGCGACGCACCATATGAACGTAGACTACAACCCCTTTGAAGGAAAAGAAGTGTACGGTGAAGTCATTTCGGTGCTGTCGCGGGGTACTTTTGTGGTACGCGACAAGCAGTTTGTCGGTCAGGCAGGCGCTGGACGATATTTGAAACGGGCGAGGTTTACGCGTCCGTAGGATAGGGTATAGAAAGGAGAAGGGAACGGATGGTAAATAAAGTGAGCATCGGGCTGATCCAGGCAAAGAACGATGTAAATGGAGATGAGCCTGTTCATCTCCATAAGGAAAAGGCGATTGAAAAGCACGTAAAAATGGTGCGTGAAGCCGCTGCTAGAGGAGCGCAGATCATCTGCCTCCAAGAAATCTTTTACGGTCCTTACTTTTGCTCCGAGCAAAACTCCAAATGGTACGAAGCCGCTGAGGAAGTGCCGAATGGACCTACTGTACAGTTATTCTCCTCGTTGGCACGCGAACTTGGTACCGTTGTCATCCTGCCGGTTTACGAGCGGGTAGGAATCGGCACCTATTACAATACTGCTGCCGTTATCGATGCAGATGGTACGTACCTCGGAAAATACCGAAAACAGCATATTCCTCACGTTGGCGTGGGTAGCAATGGATACGGTTTTTGGGAGAAGTATTACTTCAAGCCGGGGAATCTGGGCTATCCAGTGTTTGAAACGGCATTTGCCAAAGTAGGCGTCTACATTTGTTACGACCGCCATTTTCCTGAAGGAGCACGGCTATTGGGGCTGAATGGAGCGGAGATCGTCTTCAATCCATCTGCTACTGTCGCTGGTCTTTCTGAATATTTGTGGAAGTTGGAACAGCCTGCACATGCCGTTGCCAATGGATACTACGTCGCTGCCATCAATCGAGTCGGATTGGAAGCGCCATGGAACATGGGTGAGTTTTATGGACAGTCCTATCTGGTCGATCCGCGCGGACAATTTGTCACAGTCGGTAGCCGGGATCAGGACGAGGTGATCGTCGCCGAAATGGATAAAAACAAGATCCATGAGGTGCGTGACACCTGGCAGTTTTATCGCGATCGCCGTCCAGAAACGTATGAAGACATGGTCAAACTTCTGCCTTGATGGAAAAGAGGGAAGCGCCACATAGCGCTTTCCTCCTTTTCGCATGAAAGGGAGGTTCCCATCACTGGAATGTGAGGAGAGTACAGGGATGAGGCAAATCGTATATCGTGGGGTGGAGTACGGTGAGGCATTGAGGGTGGTGCGAGCTCAGCGCTATGAACGCGAAGAGCGACGCCATTTTGTCAACGGGGCGAGTGCTAAGGCAGTATTTGGAGCGGGTGTCTATTTGGTGAGTAATCCCGAAGTCGCAGCCCAGTACGCAATCTGTCATGCAGAGACTGTCTGGGACAGGGCGGCCATACTGCGCCAGGAAGTAGATGTGGCCGGTTTATTTTGTTTGGACGAGCGTTATGGAGAAAATGAGTTGCGAACAGATGCACTACGTACCAAGCACTCTGCCGAGTCCTTAGAGCATCGCTCTCACGTGATGGGCTACCAGGAATGGCTGGAGTGGACTGGAGATGAGGTGCGTACTTATCTGCTTGCAGCAGGATACAGGGGACTTCAGTACCGGATCAGCCCTGAACTAACTTACTATGTTTGCTACCAGCCTGAGGTGCAAATTTACGGGATTTCCATTTTATCGGTATTGGATCTAAGAGAAATCACCTAAGACTATCGACTTGTCTAAGGTGATTTGGTAAGATTAGACAATATTCGAGCTTTTTCTACATTATTTTTATTTTTAACAGGAGGATTGCCAAACAACAATGAGTCTCTTTCGGAATTTAAGCACAAGAGCAAAACTGTTTAGTCTGATCATTATGATGGCTGTGTTCTTAGTTGGTGTCGGTTTCACCGGGTATTATCATGTGAAAGTAGCGGGCGACCGGATTCAATCCATGTATGCAGAGCAGCTTCTTCCCGTCAAATGGATTAACGACTGGCGACAAGAAATGCGTGCGATCGATGGATTGGTGTATAAAATGATCCTCGACCCGTCTCCAGCTGTTCTGGCTGAGTATAAAACAGAGCTGGAGCAACGCATGGGAGATGCGAACCAAATTTTCGAGAACTTGAAACAGACCCACCTGGATCAGACTGAGCAAGAAAGCGTCAATATGCTGCAGGAACTATTGACCCAATATCGTGGTGATCAGAGTGAAGTGATCAAAATGATTGAGGGCGGTGACCCACAACAGGCATATTCGTTCTATCGCGCAACCGATAAGACTCTCAACTGGATCAATCAGGAGCAGCTTACCTGGGCGAACTACAAGTCGCAACAAGCTGAGCAAATTCGTCAGGCGAATGAAGCAGATTCCCAAAAAGCGGTAATGGTTTTGGCAGGAGTAGGTGTACTCTCTCTCGTGGTGGCCATGGCGCTCGGGTATTTGATTTCCCGCATGATTTCGGAACCTCTTCGAGTCGTGGCGAAGCGAATGCAAGAGTTGGCTCATGGGAACTTGGCTGTTGCTCCCGTCAGCTATGTGACCCGTGATGAAGTAGGAAAGCTCGGTATCGCATTTAATGACCTCGTAAGCAATTTCCGTTCTCTGATTGAACAAGTTAAAGTAGCTGGGGAACAGGTGGCAGCCTCTTCAGAGGAGCTGTCGGCAAGTGCAGAGCAATCCGCACATGCTACCGAACAATCTATCGAAAGCGTACAACAGATCGCAGGAGCTTCTGAAGTACAAACACAACGGACGCAGGAAAGTGTACGTGTGATGGAAGAAATGTCCATTGCTATCCAACGTATTGCGGATACTTCCGGTGCTGTATCGGAAACATCTGCGCAAGCCGCTATGGAAGCAGAGCAAGGAAATACGCACATCCAAAAAGCCGTTTCCCAGATGGACTCGATATCGCAATCCGTCAATCATGCTGCGGAATTGGTGCAGCTGCTGGGTGTTCGCTCTGAAGCAATTGGTCAAATCGTCGATGTCATTACAGGAATCGCTTCGCAAACAAACTTGCTTGCCCTAAATGCTGCGATCGAAGCGGCTCGTGCCGGTGAGCATGGTAGAGGGTTTGCTGTCGTGGCGGATGAGGTGCGAAAGTTGGCTGAGCAGTCAGAAGAATCAGCTAGAGAAATCGCACGATTGATTGGTGAAATCCAGCACGAGACCACACAGGTCGTGAATGTGATGCAGGATGGAACGAAGGAAGCAGAAAAAGGAGCGATCGTTGTACAGGAAGCGGGGGCAACCTTCCAGCGTATCGTAGCCTCTTCTCAGGAAGTGGCAGACCAGATTCAAGATGTGTCTGCAGCAACCGAACAAATGTCGGCGAGCGTGCAACAAGTAGCTTCTGCCATGGAAGAAATGAACCGTTTGGCAGAAGAAGCCGCTGTACATACCCAAGGCGTATCTGCCGGAGCAGAAGAACAACTGGCATCCATGCAGGAAATCGCGCGATCCAGCAACAATCTCAATCAGCTTTCCCACGAGCTGCAAGAGTCTATTAGTCAGTTCAAGTGGTAGAACTCCTTACGAACGCAAAAGACTGGCGTCCCATTTGGGATACGCCAGTCTTTTGCATTTGCTAGTAGGGATGCCGTCTAGGAAGCTTGCGATTCGCTCGTCCTTGTCGTCACTTTTTCATAATCTTTCACACTCATGATCGTTGTATCGTTCTTCATCATCCACGTGTACAGCACCAAAGATATGAGCAGGCCGATTGTCCAAGCATTATCCCAAATGATGGAGAGAGCCGGAATGTATTTACTGATAAACGGAATGGCAATCCCGATCAGCATCGCCCAGAGTGCGCGCGTATTGAAGCCTGTCTTGTACGAATAAATACCATTGGTCTTGTACAGCTCCGTCAAATGAATTCGTCTTTTCCGGACCAACCAGTAGTCGGCGATCGCAATTCCATCAATAGGGCCGAGCAACGCGCCGTACGTACCGAGCCACAAGAAAATGTAGTTCCCAAAATTTTCGAGGATGTACCAAGGCTGCATTAGCAAGGAGACAACACTGGCGATAATGGCACCGTGTTCATAAGTCAGTCGACGTGGGGCGAGATTTTCCACAGCGCGTGCAGGAGCGACGATATTGGCCGCTACGTTGGTAGTCAACGTAGCGAGGATAATCCCGATCGTACCGAGGAAGATCGCAAATGGCGAAAATTTAGCCAAAACTGCAGCCGGATCCCAGATGGCTTCTCCGTAAATGACGACGGTAGCGGAGGCAACAGCTACCCCAATAAAGGAAAACCCCCCCATCGTAGTAGGTAAGGAAGAAGATTGCCCTACAACTTGAGCTTTCTGACTCTTCGCATATCGGCAAAAGTCAGGAATGTTCAAAGCCATAGTAGCCCAGAAAGCGATCGCTCCTGTAAGGGCAGGGAAGAATACCTTCAAGAAGTCAGCTGTGGAGGTAAATTTCGAGGGTGCGGAAAGCATGGGGCCCCAGCCACCTGCTTTCGTCAGAGCCCAAACAAGTAAGGCGAGACTCATGATGATGAGGATCGGTGCTGCCCAGGCCTCCATTTTCTTGATCGCTTCCGGACCGCGATAGGCGACCCACACGTTCAAGATCCAAAAGCCAAAGAATGCGATCCACAAATGTCCTGTTACGTGCTCCCATCCCGTCATGGACATCAGCAACGTGTCGATAGCGGCACCACCGAACCAACAGTTGATGCCAAACCACCCTGCGCCGATTAGTCCACGGGCCACAGCGGGTATATGAGCACCCTTCGAACCAAACCAGAGCCGTGCGAATACGGGATAGGGGATTCCAAATTTTGTCCCCGCATGTGAATTGAGAAGAATTGGAATAAGGACAATACAATTCCCTAGGATAATCGTGATAATCGCTTGCCACCAGTTCATGCCCAACGAGATCAAGCCGGCTGCCATAGCGTACGTGGGCAAGCAGATCGACATCCCGATCCAGAGACTCGCAAAGTTGTAGGAACTCCAGGTATGCTCAGCTCTGGTTGTCGGACGGAGCCCTTCGTTGTACAGTGGGCTGTCCTTCACCAGTTGTTCGCCTTCTTTCGTAAGCGTAACGATTCCGCCAGATTCCGCCTGTGTTTTCATACTAAATCCCTCCTTTTCCACTAGTCATTCAGGTATTCGGACAGCCGCCCCAGTTTGTCTCGAATACAAGTTGTAACATTATATTGGGGGAAAGAAGACCTAATTCCACAAATTTCGCGCGAAAAAATGCTTAATTTACAAGGTTTTTGATCCGGTACGATCTGGTAGGGTCAATCAGACAGCTCACGTGTTTCAAAACGAAGAATCTACCGTTATCTAGAGGTTGGATGGTAAGATGAACCAAGAGGTGAAATTTGTGACAACAACCAAATTACGATTGTCTTTGCAAACCAGAATGATCGTCTTGTTTACTTTTGTCATTATTCTCATTATTGGTACAATGGGGGCTATCTTTTCATCTATTATTGGGTCGTCGATTGAGGAACAACTGGGAAAAAAGGCATTGAGTGTGGCTAAAATCGTTGCGAACGACCCAGAATTGCGCCACGCTTTTACAACTCAAAATCCTTCAGCCTTGATCCAACCGATTGCCGAAAATATTCGCAAACAGACAGATGCCGAATTTGTCGTCGTGGGGAACCGAGAAGGAATTCGTTATGCGCATCCACTGCCAGATCGGATTGGGAAAGGGATGGTAGGTGGTGACAACGAACTAGGTCTCATGTATGGTCAATCCTATATTTCCAAGGCGGTGGGAAGTCTAGGGCCTTCCTTGCGGGGGAAAGTTCCCATCAAAGACGACAAGGGGGAAGTCATCGGGATCGTATCCGTAGGCTTTTTGCTGGAGGACATTGAGCATGCCATCGGTGATTATCAGGAGAAAGTGTTTGTCATCATTATTCTCGCCCTGCTCTTTGGGGTTGTCGGCGCGATTGGAGTGAGCCGCTATTTGAAGCGTGTCATTCTCGGTCTAGAGCCGGAAGAAATAGCAGCGCTGTATGTGGAGCGCAATGCGGTTCTGGAATCCGTCCGGGAAGGTATTGTCGCCATCGACCGAAACAACAAGGTCACGATGATGAACAAAGCGGCGATTCGCATACTGGATCTCCCGCACGACGATTTCCATCGAAAAGAAATCACAGAAGTTTTGCCTGACAGTCGTATGCCGGAAGTGCTCGAATCAGGAGAGCATCAGCTGGACCGGGAAACCATTCTCGTGGGGAAAGAGATTATTGTAAACCGCATTCCCATGAAATTTGGAGAAAAAGTAGTAGGTGTCGTAAGTAGCTTCCGCCCCAAGTCAGAGATTGACAAGCTTGTCTCGGAGTTGTCGCAAACTCGTCGGTATGCAGACGTGCTGCGTGCCCAAACTCATGAATTTCACAATCTTTTGTATACGATCTCTGGACTGCTGCAGCTCGGTTCCATTCAGGAAGCAGTTGAGCTCATCACCAGTGAGACATCAGCCCAGCAGGAAATGCTTCTCTTTTTGGCCAAGCAAATTCCGGATCCTCTCATCGGGGCTCTCCTATTAGGGATGCATAATCGTGCAAAAGAACTGAAGATTCAGTTTCAGATCAATCAGGATAGTGGCCTGAAAGCACTCCCACCATCGATCAACAGGCAGCAAGTGGTTGTTTTGCTCGGTACGCTGATCCAAAACGCGCTAGAGGCTGTCAATGAGTCCAACGTCGAACAAAAAGTGGTAGAGTGCTACTTATCGGATACAGGGGAGGAGATCTTGTTTGAGGTAGAAGACTCCGGTCCGGGTGTACCCGAAAAATGGCGCGAGGCTATCTTTCAGGATGGCTTTAGCACAAAGCCTGGGGAGCATAGAGGACTCGGTTTGGCAAAAGTGCAAGGGATTATCGAGGAAATGAAAGGCTATATTTTAGTGAGTAAGAGTGAATGGGGAGGAGCGCTCTTTACCGTTTCCCTCCCGAAAGAACGGAGGGGTCTCGTTGCACAAGGTAGAAGTGCTTATCGTGGAGGATGATCTACGGATCGTCGATATTAATAGACGGTTCGTCAGCAAAATAGAGGGGTTTGAAGTCATCGCGACAGCGACAAACGGAGCAGAGGCCAAAGAGCTGCTGTCCTTTACACATCCACATTTGGTATTGCTCGACGTGTATTTACCGGACATGCTTGGAATCGATCTGGTCTGGCACATCCGTCAGCATTACCGCAACGTGGATATCATTATGATTACGGCTGCCAAAGAGATGGAGATGGTACAGGAGGCACTGAGGGGGGGAGTGTTCGATTATATCGTAAAACCTCTCGTTTTTGAACGTTTTCGGGACCGACTGGAGAGCTATCGCGAACATCTGTGGAGGACAAATGACGCCGGAGAAGTCGATCAAGATGTCATCGACCGAATCATGACGCGAAGTCTGAACCAGAGCAAGTCACGAGAAACGGTGATGCCTAAAGGAATCGATCTGCTCACGCTGGAAAAGGTGATCCAGGCGATCCGGCGAACGGGAGAAAAAGGAGTCTCTGCCGAAGAGATCGGAAAAGAGATAGGGACGAGTCGAACAACTGCAAGGAGGTACCTAGAATACCTCGTGCTGGAGAAAAAAGCCCGTGCTGATTTAATCTACGGGACGGTAGGGAGACCGGAACGGAAATATCGCTATTTGTAAGAACGGTCCATGAACAATATGAACACAAAGTTCTCAAAATTCAAAATAGACCTTATGCACGAAAACTATCCACCAACCAATCCCCGTGTTACGTTTATTCCAAGCTTTGAATGCGCTTACATAAACGTAGGTAAAGGGGGATGCAAGATGCAAAAGAGAAAAGTATGGATTGCCCTATCGGTATTTTTCACGCTCGCTCTAACAGCTTGTGGGGGAGGAAATGCAGGTACAGGGAACACAAGTGCTCCGGCTAATTCTGGAGGAACAAGTGGACAGGCGGCGCCTGCTGCTTCCAATTATCCGGAAAAACCACTCGCCATCGTCGCGCCGTCTGGTGCAGGCGGAGGATGGGATAAGACAGCTCGCTCCTTGGCAAAAGTCCTGAATGAAAGCAAATTGGTGACTCAAACCATTACGGTGGAAAACAAGCCAGGAGGGGGCGGCACCGTATTCATGGCAGAGTATGTCAACAAGGATAAAGGGAATCCGTACCGTCTGTTCGTCAGTTCGCCACCAATTTTGATCAATAATGATAAAAAAGAAGGAAATACGCCATATGGGTATCGAGAAGTAACCCCACTGGCACAAATGACGAAAGACTTCGGTGCTCTGGTCGTGAAGGCAGATTCTCCTTACAAAGATATCAAGAGTCTGTTGGAAGCGATCAAAGCGGATCCAAGCAAAATAACGCTTGCTGGGGGATCGGCTCCGGGGTCCATGGACCATTTGGTGAGTGTTCTGCCTGCAGCGAAGTTTGGAATTGACCCGAAGAGCGTCAAATATGTTTCCTATGATGGCGGTGGCGAAGCGATTGCTGCATTGCTGGGTGGAAATGCTGATATGATTGCAACCGATGCATCCGGGGTAGGCGAATACCTGAAGGCTGGAAAAGTTCGCGTACTGGGTGTTACCTCTGAGCAAAGATTAACCGGCGTGTTGGCTGATGTTCCTACGCTAAAGGAACAAGGTGTTGATGCGACCTTCACGATTTGGCGTGGCGTATTCGGGCCAGCTGATATGCCAGCAGACGCGAAAGCTTATTGGGATGCAAAGCTGAAGGAACTGAACGACAACGAGGTATGGAAGAAAGAGCTGGCAGCAAACGGATGGGAAAGTGAATACAAGGACGCAGCTACCTTTACCTCATTCCTAGAAGAGCAAGACAAACTGGTAAAAGAACTGCTGACATCGCTCGGCATGGCGAAATAAGAAAAGGAGGGGGCTACCTCTCCTTTTTCATACGGGTAGGAGGGACTATATGAATCTGACATTTGATCGTTTCGGAAGTATCCTTTTCGCACTCATAGGAGCCATGTTTATTGTAGAGAGCCGTTCGATTTCCACCAGTGCCTACGGAAGCGAAGTAGGGCCGAATATGTTTCCACTCGGTCTCGGTATCATTTTGATTTTACTCAGTCTGCGGTTGTTTTGGGAGACGCTGAAGCACAAAGGCACAATAAACGCGACTGCTTCTGCTGACAAACTGAACTACAAGCGCTTTCTTCCGATATTGGTAGCGACCTTTCTGTACGTTTTTCTATTAGAGACTCTTGGGTATGTGATCGCATCATTTCTATTTCTGACGTTTGCCTTTCGGGTCATGGGAAGCGCAAGCATCGTGAAAGCTGCTCTGGTTTCCCTGGTTTTTTCTGCAGGCGTATATTTCATTTATGTCTATCTTCTAAAAGGAACGCTGCCGGAGTTTCCTGCCTGGCTCGGCGTGTGAGGAGGAATAGTAAATGAGTGCGCTACAGTATTTGGGTGATGGCTTTCTTCTTGCTCTACAATGGCATAATTTGATCTATGCCTTTGTTGGTGTTTTGATTGGAACGGCGGTAGGGGTCCTCCCCGGCATCGGTCCGATGAGCGGTGTGGCTCTGTTGATGCCTGTGACGGCATCGCTGACGTCCGGACTTCCTCCTGAGGATGCGGCAGCAAGTGCGATCATTTTGCTTGCGGGCGTTTACTACGGGGCGATGTACGGCGGTTCGACGACATCCATCTTGTTGAACACGCCTGGGGAATCTTCATCGGTCGTCACGACATTGGACGGGTACCAAATGGCGCGCCAAGGACGAGCAGGGACGGCGCTATCCATTTCTGCCATTGGTTCATTTGTAGCGGGGATCGTGGCTCTGATTGCTCTCGTTTTTCTGGCTGATCCGCTGTCTGACCTCGCACTGAAATTTGGACCGGCCGAGTATTTTTCGCTCATGATCCTCGGGTTGTGTGCAGTGAGCGGTTTAGGTGGGAAGTCGATGACGAAAGCATTGATGATGACAGTCTTCGGCTTACTACTCGCGACAATCGGGATTGACAGCGTTTCAGGTGTGGCTCGCTTTACCTATGATATTCCAGATCTGTATCAGGGCCTGGAGTTTTTGACCATTGCTGTTGGCCTGTTTGCCTTAGGAGAAGTATTCAAAACGATTCTGGAGACAGACAAATCCAATACAGATATCATTAAGGTTGGACGGGTCTTGCCTTCCGTGGCTGATCTAAAGCAAAGTGCCGCCCCGATTGCTCGCGGCTCGATCTTGGGGTTTTTTATTGGGGTTCTGCCGGGAGCTGGAGCTACACTTGCTTCGTTTTTTGCCTACATTCTCGAAAAGAAGCTGAGTAAAGATCCGTCCCGTTTTGGAAAAGGGGCCATCGAGGGTGTTGCTTCGCCGGAGTCCGCCAACAATGCCGCTTCAGGTGGTGCTATGGTGCCACTTTTGACGATGGGTATACCAGGATCGGGCACGACTGCTATCTTGATGGGTGCCCTTCTGATGTACAATGTACAGCCAGGCCCTTTGCTGTTTACTGATCACCCGCAAGTCGCCTGGGGACTCATTGCCAGTATGTTTATTGGGAACGTCATGCTGCTGATTCTGAATATGCCTCTCGTCAAGGTTTTTGCAAAAATCATTGAAACCCCTTCGGAATATTTAATTCCGTTGATCATTGCCATTTCTGTATTTGGTGTCTATGCCGTACAAATTAGCACATTCGATCTTGTGTTACTGGTAATCTGCGGGGTTGCCGGCTACTTCCTTTCTAAAAATGACTTTCCGCTCGCTCCACTCGTCCTCGGACTCGTTCTCGGTCCCATGATCGAAAACAACATGCGTCGTGCGCTAACCACATCCAATGGAGATTTTATGATCTTCATTAACAAACCGATATCTGCGGTCTTTCTTGGATGCGCGCTACTCTGGCTGATTATCCCGATTCTGCTGAAAAAGCGTGGGAAACAGGTCGTGATTAGTGAAGAGGCATAACCTGAAGAGTCGTCCCTTACGTAGGTGACCTACAAAAAGGGACGCTTTTTTTGCCTAAATTGGCAGAACCTTTTAAATAATAGGTGGTCAAGGTATAGTTAACCATACAGGACACATTTTCCAAACGAGAAAAAGGATTAATCTGGAGGGAAAGCAAAGTGGAGATCACCCAATTGGACACACCATCGTTACTGCTGGACTTAGACGTTATGGAAGCCAATATGAAACGGGTCGACAGCTATGCAAACGAACATGGGATATCCTGGCGTCCTCATATCAAGACGCATAAATCGATTGAAATTGCGAAAAGACAGATCGCCAATGGGGCATGCGGGATTACGGTTGCCAAAGTATCTGAGGCAGAAGTCATGGCAAATGGTGGCATCAATAACATCTTGATTGCCTATCCACTCGCTACCCACAAGAAGCTGGAGCGTGTAGCAGCGCTACTTTCCAAAGCGACGATCATCCTCACGATTGATTCTGTGGAACAAGCGACGCACGTCCAACAATTTTTTCAACACATCGGACAAGACATAGAGGTCTGGATCAAAGTGGACTCGGGATTGAAACGTTGTGGTGTCGATCCAGGAGAACCAACTTTGCAACTGGCTCAGCATGTGAGCGAAAATTGCCCAAGTCTTAGGCTAAAAGGACTGTACACGCACGCTGGACATTCCTATGCGGCTTCGTCCTACGAGCAAGTCGTAGCAATTGGCCGATACGAGGGCGAATGCATTGTAGAGAGTGCCCAGCTTTGCGAAAATCACGGCATTCCTATCGAGGTTAGAAGCGTCGGCTCGACACCGACCTTTGAAGTCGCGGGTAAGGTGCCCGGGATCACGGAGGTTCGTCCGGGAAATGCCGTGTTCTACGATGCCATTCAGGTAGGATTGGGCGTCGCAACGTATTCACAATGCGCGCTTCGCCTGATGGGCACAGTGGTCAGCAATCGCCCAGGGGAAAGACTTGTCTTAGATACAGGAAGTAAATCGCTGTCTTTGGACCAAGGAGCGCATGGGAATGCAACGGTAAAAGGATATGGCCACGTAGTCGACCACCCGGAAATCGTGATTCAACGTCTCTCGGAGGAGCACGGAATCGCTACGATTGATGGAAACACGACCCTCGGTCTGCTCGACCGCGTCCAGATCATTCCGAATCATGCATGTACAGTGATGAACCTGTTTGATCAAGTATATGTTGTACGCGATGGACAGGTCATTGAGACATGGAAGGTAGACGCCAGAGGTAATGTACAATAAAAGGTTTGACAGATTGTCGTCCGCCCAGTATCATTGGAAAAATTTATGAGCGCTGTTCTGCGGTTCTTACCTGGCAGAACAGTCAGGGGAGACACAATCATGTTACGAATCACACCTGTCACACTAGAAGGAAAGCTTGTCCGATTGGAACCATTACGCCCAGAACATCGTGAGGGACTGTGGGAAGCTGGCCACTTCGAGGAAATTTGGACCTACATGAGCGTAAAAATGGCCAAGCCGGAAGACGCGTGGAGTTTTATCGATTCAGCTATGAAAAATGAAGCGGAAGGAACAGAGCTTCCTTTCGTGATTATTAATCAACAAGATGGGAAAATCATCGGAAGTACGCGTTTCCTAAATATTTCGCAAAAGGATCGGGGTCTGGAGATTGGCTTCACTTGGTTGACGCCGTCGGTCTGGAAGACAGCAATCAATACGGAATGCAAATGGCTCTTGATGCGTCATTGCTTTGAGGAGTTAGGTTGCATTCGCGTACAGCTCAAGACGGATTCGCGAAATCTCAATTCCCAACGGGCGATTGCTCGGATTGGAGGCGTCCACGAAGGCGTTTTGCGCAATCATGTGATCTTGCCTGACGGATATATCAGAGATTCCGTTTATTTCAGCATTGTAGATCGCGAATGGCCAGCTGTGCAGGAAAAGCTGCATTTGTTGCTGTTTGGTGAATAAACACGTGGAACGATTGTGGGGCGAGCGGAAGGGTGTACAATAGAAGAGCAAAAGGTCTGTTGTACATTTTATGCTTCTTGAGAAATGAGGGTATTCATGAGACTGCGAATCTTGCCGGCTGGTTTCGTGCTATTGGTCGGAGATCTGATCGCCTTCCTGCTGTTCGCTTACTATGGAAAGCTGGCCCATCATATGCCTGTATCGTTACTTGGGATACTGGATACACTCGCCCCGTTTTTGGTTGGCTGGATTGTGGCAATTCTTGTATTTCGAAGCTATGGCTATAAAGCGTATGCATCATTTGGCTCATTACTTTTGTTCACCCTTCTTACTTGGACGTTAGCTGCCCCGATCGGTTTGGTCGTTCGAGTCTGGTGGACCGGAATACCCATGACTTGGACCTTCACATGGGTCGCCTATGTGATCACTCTGGCGTTTCTACTCGGCTGGAGAATCCTGTTTGCCATCGGATACGCGATCTGCAGACGATATCAACGCAAACTGGCGTGAGTGTGGAGTAGAATGGAGTAAAGAGACGGAGTTTGGTTACGCTATCCTTTGACAACATCAAGGGAGGTGGACCGCTTGGGCAAAAACAACAACAGCCAGGACCTGGGTAAAAACCGTGGAAAAACGCTGGACGAGAAAGACAAGAACACGAATTTGCGACAATCTCAACACAATGATCGCAATGAAGGGACAAGTAAAAACCGCTGATTTTCAGCGGTTTTTCTTTTTTCTACTATCGGAAAGTATTAAAATTTTAAGGTTGATAGTGTAAGCGCAACTAAGGCTCCGCCGGCGCCAAGGCTTGGCAAAGCCAAGTTTTCTAATGTGGATGGCGCTCAAATGGGCACGATTCCAGAAGCATTATGTTATAATAGGTTTTGTTTTTTTAATCGCCGAAAGGCAACTTAGCGAGATCTGTGCCTTTTAGGGTACGATAGCGAGTGGAGGGAAGATTGTGACGGAACCGATGCAGGATGTACAGCCGGTGACCTTGTCGTCACAGGCATTTTTGATATTATGCCGTCTCTATGACGGATGCTACGACGAGCTGAAACAAAATGAGCAGCTAACCGAACTGGTCGAGTCGATTGCGGATATTCTCTTGGCAGGTGTGGAAACGCTGGAGAAGCAAGAAACCAAACCAAAGAACATCACGTTCCCGCTGACGTTGCAGCAGGTTTTCCTGCTCAGAAGATTGGTCGTGGATTTGCTGGCTCACGCCCCGGTCGAAGAGGACGACAAGACCAAGCAGTGGCTTCAGGAATGCTTGACCGCTTTATCCGGAGGCGGAGGAAAAGCGAATGCCCCAATCTCCTGAGCTTCATGTCATTACGAACGGTCGACAGTCACTCGAAGAAGTGCTCCGCATGGCGGAAGCTGCTTACGCGGGTGGCATGGATTATTTACATATTCGGGAAAAACAACGTACGGCAAGAGAATGCATGGACTGGGTGTACGCATTAGCAGAGGTAGTGCCCAAGCAGCACTTAATCATCAATGATCGTGTAGATGTAGCAGCCGCAGTAGCATGTCGAGGTGCTCACTTAGCCTACCATAGCCTGAACCCGGTAGAAGCACGGAAAGTATTATCTCGTGAACAATGGATTGGACGTTCTGTGCATTCCGGCGTGGAAGCAGAGCAAGCTGCCCGAGAAGGGGTAAACTATGTCCTGTACGGGCATATATTTCCCAGCGGCTCCAAACCGGGTGCAGCGCCAAGAGGAACAACTGAGCTCGCTCAGATCACCTCAGGTCTCTCAATTCCTGTCATCGGCATTGGGGGGATTACTCCAGGGAATGTTGGTCAAGTTTTGGCAGCAGGGTGTGCAGGCGTTGCCGTGTTGTCAGGAATTACGGACGCTATTGACGTAAAGCAGGCAGCATTGGCATACCGAAACGCATTGGATACTTGGGAGGGGCACGTATAGATGAAAGACATAAAGGTATTGCGAGAAAAAATGGGAGTGTATTTTGTCGTCGGTACACAAGATTGTGGCTATTCGATCGAACGCACAGAGGAAATCGTTCGGGAAGCACTGCAGGGCGGAGTAAGAACCCTTCAGCTGCGCGACAAAGGAAGCAAATTACTTGCAGACGAGCGCTATGAACTGGGTCGTCAATTGCAAGCCCTTTGCCGTGAGCACGGAACTCTCTTTTTTGTGAATGATGATGTCGAGCTGGCTGTGCGCTTACAAGCGGATGGAATACATGTTGGCCAAGATGATATGAAACTGTCGGATGTTAGGAATGCTGTTGGACCAGACATGTACATCGGCGTTTCTGCTGGCACAGTGGATGAAGCGTTAGCTGCTCAGGCAGGTGGTGTAGACTGCATAGGAGTGGGAGCGATGTATGCGACTTCCTCCAAAGCAGATGCGGGCGAGCCAATCGGTCCCGCTGGATTGAGAGCGATCCGTGACGCAGTAGGTAGTGACCTGCCGATTGTCGGAATCGGGGGCATCACGGCGGATAATGCAGCAGAGGTGATTCGTGCCGGAGCAGACGGAGTAGCGATCATTAGTGCCATCAGTCGAGCCAGCTCACCACAGGAAGCGGCAATTGCCCTACAGGGAATTGTACGATCTGTCTAGCACGGACAGGTTGATAAATACATATGGTAGGTTAATAAAAAACTCGGTTGTTAAGAAGCGCCTTATGGCGTCCAAAAGGAGGTGGAGCCGATGAAAAATCGGATTTACCGGATCGGATACGAATGGGTCAGCAAGAGGGAACTGCTGGAGCGATTACTTGTGCATGATAGCGCATTGGTCGAACATAAAAGATTATACCCCTTGCCAGATGACCAAGAGACCGAAGTTCCGCCAGAAGAAGAACGACATTCTGTGCTTATCCGTAGTCAGCGTCGCACTGGAGAATGGGTAACCTTTAATGGCTTGTATGAAATTCTCGGGCGCGAGCCGATTCCGTGGATTGATTCGCCAATCGAATATCACCAGTTCGGGACGGAACTGATTCCAGGAAATATCCGCAGGGAAAAGGCACCCCAAGGGAGAATCCCGGCGCGTACAAAGCTGCAAGTTGCTGCTGTACGTCAAGATACTGTCTTTGTGACGGTTCCTGGCCATCCCTCGCGGCGCTATGAGATGTCGTTGTCACATGCACGATTTGCAAAAGATCATCCGACGGAATTGGAAATGAAGCTACAAGTCTATGCATTTCCTCCTCGTCCGGACATTTTTGTGGATTGGCTGTTGAAAGAGGGACGCAAATCAGGAATCATCACGCGGCCGAATCAGGAGCGTGTAGAAAAGTCTGCTTTTCAAGTGTGGGATGACCTTCGCAAAGAGTACGGAATCAGTGTCAGTGCCGCTTTGCTTGCAATTAAACAGGCATTGATTGTTTTGGATCGAGCGGGTGTAGAGATTGATTTTCCTTACCCCGTGCAGGAACGCTCTGACTTATCCTTGTTTAGTGAAGCAGAGCGAGATGCTTTTTACTCGTATCAATCCGTTCGCAGTGCGATGGCAGCAGTAGCCGCTCTCTTGACGATTGATCCCAAAGATCCCTTGCAGGATACATTGCTCATGGATATCATGCTGGAGCAACAAATGAACCGCAGGCGCGAATAGACTCGTCTGCGGTTATTTTGGCTTTGGCTGAAATCCAATGTATAATGGCAGAGTAGACCAATTTGCAAAGGACGTGACGAATATGTACGTATCCATGAACAGACTACAAGTGCCAGCCGATTATCAGTCACATTTGGAGCGAGCTTTCGGCGGTGGCGGCGAACGAATGAAAGAAGTTCCAGGATTTCTTGAGTTCCTTTTCCTTGCACCTACTGAAGGGGATGAGTACATCGTCTTCACGAAATGGGCGACGGAGGAAGACTTCAAAAACTGGACGCAAAGTGAAGCATTCAAACGTGCTCATTCGGGCAGCAACCCTAATAGTCCGGTCAAATCAGACTTGCGCAACTACCTCGTAAAATCGCATTCGTAATCGTAGGGCATTTGTCACCTGTTTGGGGCAAATGCCTTTTTACTATCACCGTTAGATTTTTGTCCCCATGGTTTCCCTCCGTTTGCTTTACATCTTGGCCCCATTCCGTCCATAATAGAAGCATTCCATAGATGGAAGAAATCTCCACTGCATAGTAAGAAGTAAAGGAGCCAGAGCGATTTGAAAAATCGAATACGCACTTATCTTACTCATCTGGCCCCTGTATTGGCGGCCGAAATGCTTTCATTTCTTTCCAATGGACACCGCGATTTTGCTACTAAACGAGAGGAGTGTACACACCCGAAGTCTTGGCTTGTACAATTGGTTTCGAGATTAGCAGAGACGGTGGAAACAGAAGATTATCGCGATTTGGAACACCACGTAGGGGATTTTGCCAGTACATGCACAAAACAGGGGATGTCCTTACTATTTGTAGTGGAGCGATTGCGGGTTTGCCGGGACAAGGTATTGGAGCATCTGAACAGAGACTCTGAATCGCTGGTCGTGACCAATGAAGATCGAGTGGCGTTCTATCAGATCCAATTACAGTTGTACCAGCTTGTCGATCAAGTGGTCGCTCGATTGCTGGAAAACGGACAACCACCAGATTCAGCGCAATACAAAGAGGATGCCGTGTTGTCACAGGGTGCACAGGGAGTTCTATTTTCAGCGGTAGCAGAACAAGAATTGGTTCAGCTCGTGCTTCAATCTAGTGATATCGCAGTGTTGATGATTGACCGACAGATGAAAATTATCGAAGCAAACTATGCGTTAGCAAGATTGTTTCAAGTCGATCGGGACAAGATCCTCGGAACGAACATCGATGAAACGTTCTGCCCGCATGAAAGCGAACGCTTTGTCCAATGGGTCATCGAACGTGGGCAATCGGGACATTATGTCGCGGAATACAACTCGCAATGGACGACAGTTAGCACCAGCCCGATTTATCATGAGGGAGAGGTGTGGGGCGCCATTGCTGTACTACGTAATGTAACGGACAGCAAGCGATATGAGGAAGAACTGACAAAAAGAGAAGCATTGGCAGCAGTAGGTCAACTAGCTGCAGGAATGGCACATGAAATTCGGAATCCGCTTACATCGATCAAAGGCTTTATCCAGTTACTGAGAGAGCAAGGCGAGCCCAATCGAAGTGAATCTTACTTTTCTGTCATCCTTACCGAGATTGAGCGGATTGATGGCTTGCTAAACGACGTTCTCGTCCTGGCACGGTACAGGGATGACAAAATCGTATCGGAGCTTTTCCCTTTGATGGAGGAAATCAATGGGGTCATACGTTTGCTAGAGCCTGAGGCAAATAGGCGAGGAATCAAGCTGGAGCTGCAAATTGCAGACGGAGAATGGTACATAGTCGGACATTGTTCCAGAATCAAACAGGCTGTTCTAAATATCTTGAAAAATGCATTTGAGGCATTAGTCAATCAAGGGTCACTGGTGAGCATTACGGTGTTTGCCTCGATTCATCAGGTCGTGATTACCGTTGAAGACGATGGGGAGGGCCTCTCCGAAGATACCTTGCAAAATCTCTTTGTCCCATTTTTCACGACGAAACAGGAAGGTACTGGATTGGGACTGTCTACGACACAAAGAATCATCAATGATCATGGGGGAGAAATCTTTGCAGATAACTCACCGAGACTGGGAGGAGCCCGCTTTGAGATTCGACTCCCTTTTCATGCCCAAGGGCAATGGTGAGGGTAACATACGAAAAGACGGAATGAATTCCGTCTTTTTTGTGCTTCTTATTTGACTAATTGATGGCGGAGGGCCATGGCAACAGCCTGAGTACGGTCCTCAACGCCCATTTTTTGAAGGATTCGATGGACATGGGTTTTTACTGTTCCTTCTGAAATGAATAGATTCTGGGCAATTTGATCGTTGCGGAATCCATAGGCAATTTGCTGCAAGACATCCAGCTCTCGGTCTGTTAAATCATCCAGCAGGATAGAAGCTGCTTGCGAATTTTCTGGTAAAGCCCGCTGAGATTGGAGGACTTCAGCCAAAGCCTTGGCAGCCGTTACAGTATGAAAGAGAGCTTCTCCCTGGTAGGCACGTCTAATCAGATCCAGCATCTCTTGAGAGTCTGCGTCTTTAAGCATGTAGCCAACTGCGCCTGCACGAATACCATCCACGACGTAGTTATGGTTGTCAAAGGTGGTCAAAATCAGCACTTTCAAGGCGGGTTTGAGTAGCATGATCTCGCGTGTCGCATCAATCCCGGACTTGTTGGGCATTTGCACATCCATCAAGACGACATCAGGAGTCAGTTCCCCGATGAGCTTTACCGCTTCATCTCCGTCTGAAGCCTCCCCGATCACTTCCATGTCCGGTTGCATTTGGATGACATAACCTAGTCCCTGACGGATCATCGTTTGGTCATCTACTAAAACCACACGAATTTTCTCTTGCTGCTTCGTTTCTGTCATCGCCGTGTGCTCCCTTCCTGTGTGAATGGTGTCAGTGGGATCTCCACATCGATTTGAAAGCCATGTGGTTCCCTCACAAAATAACGTAATCGTCCATTCAGCTTCTGCAGTCGTTCCTGAATCCCGGTTAATCCAAAACCAGGCTTGATGGTCGAACGATTGGTGATGCTTCCGTCATCACGAATGGTAAAAAAGACGTTGTTTCCCCGATGCTCCAATACGACTTCGATCTTTTTGGCGTCTGAGTGGCGCAAGGAATTTGTAACCGCTTCCTGTAAAATTCGGTAAAACGTAATCGTCGCTTCTTGAGACAAGGTTACATCGAGATCGTCACTGATGAGCTCCATTTTCACACCCGTGTGTTTTTCTGCCTGTGACAGGAGAGAGCGAAGGGGAGTGAGACCCAATGACGTTTTATCCATCGCTAATGTATGAACGGATGATCGAATTTCTTCGAGGCTTTGCTTGGCTACACCGAGCATATTTCGTACGGCCTCTTGTGCGAGGGGTGGACCATCCTGCAACATGTACCGCACTGCTTGCAGCTGTACGATAAGCGAAGTCAAGCTATGTCCGAGCGCGTCGTGAATATCACGAGCGATTCTGGTACGCTCTTCTAAAACGGCCACCTGCATGGTATGGAGAGCAGCTTCCTGCAGCTGGTCGTGAGCTTCCTGCAGCTCCGCGTGGGCCTTTTGCAGCTCTTCCAGATGCTTTTGGTTCATTTGATAGGCTTCATTTTGGATGCGGTATCCACGGGCACCAATGTAGCAACCGATATACGTCAAGATGAACGGGATGATGTGAACCAGTGGCAAGATGTTCTCGAAGTACATGGACAGCGTCGTACATACACCAAAAAAAGTGGCGTAGGCCAATGCGCGTCTACCCTCGACGTGAAACCCGATGAACACAGCCATCGGAAGCATCATTCCAAAGCCTTCTCCCCCTAAGAGCAAACTTTTGAGCAGGGAAAGCGACCCAAGCAAAATCGAAACTAGCTCAATCTGGAAAGGCTTCCAATTTCTTTTGGACGCCCAGAACAAGACGATATAGCAAAAGAATAGTACCATAGTAGTGAAAAACTGTATGGGAGTTTCCCGCATAAATGAATTCGGTAATAACGCCAGGACGATGAGAACAGAAAACCAGATGATCAATAAACGTTTTTGGATTGCCTTTATACTCATACTCAACAAAGAGACATCCTTCTTTCTCTGTCGGGATTATCGCTTAGTTTCATTCTAGCATGCGTTGTCGTCTATCTCCAGATAGATACCGTACACTTGGAAATCAACCAACTGGTAGACTTCACTACCTAGGACTGTAGGTAGAATAAAGTTGGTAAATGTCCGATTTTGTTAGGATGGGACTTAGTTACGTAGTGAATGCAAGGGGAGGCTTTCATGAAAGAACTGATTCAGCTGGCAAAGCTCCTGCGAGAAGCGAGTGCTTTGTTTTCATCGATTTCGAAAAAGGAACTGGACACCGGGGATGTTACATGGCAACAGGTTCTGATCCTAGAGCAAATTGAAAAGGGTCCAAAGACGATGGGAGACATTAGTAAGGCTGTCGATCTTTCATACAGTACCACTTCTGGGCTGATTAACAGGCTCGAACAAGAGGATCTGGTGAGGAGGTTTCGAGATATAAGTGATCGGCGCATCGTGTGGGTCTCCCTGACTGATCGCGTATTCGAACAGGATGGGGTGGAGTTGGATGATCCTCACGCAATCTCATCTCTTCATGCGTTACAAGATTTATTTTCACAAGAAAAGAAACTGACTAGCTGATCTAAAAGAGGTGAGTAAAATTGAATTTGTCAGAACTCTCGATTAAACGCCCCGTCACGATGATCATGCTGACGGTGGCCATGCTTATTTTTGGCTTCGTGTCTCTCCCGCGTCTGGCGATCGATTTGATGCCTGACTTGAACTTTCCAGTAGCGGTCGTTGTTACGTCCGTCGATGGGGGTTCACCGAGCGAGGTAGAGAAACTGGTTACGAAGCCGATTGAAAATGCTCTGGGGACGGTTTCAGACCTAGATAGTATTTCCTCGGTCTCCGTAGAAGGTGCTTCCCAGGTCATCCTGATGTTCAACTGGGGAACAGATCTGGATCAAGCAACGCTGGATATGCGGGAAAAAGTGGATCAGGTTCGAGGAGCACTGCCTGACTCCGCACACGCACCACGTGTATTGCGTATCGATCCAAACAGCCAGCCGATCATCCAGTTTGCTGTAACGGGTGATCAGGATGTAAACAAGTTGAAATCAATGGCTGAAGATTTGATCCAATCCCGCTTGGAGCGGATCGATGGTGTAGCATCTGCCTCCATCAGTGGTGGTCAAGATCGCATCATCGATGTCGTCGTAGACCCTGCGAAGCTAGCAGCTTACGGATTGACACTCGATCAGATCCAGCAATCCTTGAGTAGTAGCAACCTTTCCGGTTCAGCAGGTGCTGTTCGTGAAGGGGACGGAAAATTAAACATCCGGGTACAAGGTGAATTTGCCAACGTAGAGCAAATTGCTTTGACTCCAATTTCATTAGGGTTGGGCGGTTCCCTTCGCTTGAGTGACATTGCCCAAGTGAAGGATACTACGGAAGAAGTCTCGCAATTAAGCTATGTAAATGGAAAGCCAAGTCTGGGTATTTCCATCACGAAGGGTTCTGGTGGGAACACCATTGAAGTAGCCGATGAAGTGAAAAAAGAGATGGAAAAGATCAAAAAGGATTTGCCTGATAACATTCAGATAACGACAACGCTTGATACGTCAACCTACATCAAGGACTCCATCTATACAACAGCAGAGCATGCGCTGTTGGGTGGGTTGGTCGGGATTATCCTGTTGTTCTTCTTCCTGGGAAGCTTCCAGTCGATGATCATCGCTATCATCGTATTGCCTGTTTCGATCGTGGCAACCTTCCTGCTCATGTATATGACGGGGCAGACGATCAACTTGATCTCCCTATCCGGTTTGACGTTAGGTCTGGGGTCACTGATTGACTTCGCGGTCGTAATGCTGGAGAACATCTTCCGTCAACGAGAAAAAGGAAAAGGCATGATGGAAGCAGCGTTGATTGGTTCCAAAGAAGTTGGGACGGCCGTTATGGCATCCGCTCTGGCGCAAATTTGCGTTTTCTTGCCAATTGCTTTGACGGAAGGGATCGCGTCAGAATTGTTTGGTCCATTGGCGCTGACGGTCGTATTCTCCCACATCGCTGCGCTGGTGTTTTCGCTTTTGCTCGTTCCTATGTTGAGCTCGCGCATTCTGAAAAAAGTGCCGGAACATGGGAATCGCAAAGATTACAAAGGTTGGAACCCCGTTATTTGGTTCAATATTGGATTCCATAAAGTGGAAAAGGCTTATGCGAAATTGCTGGGCTGGTCGCTGGGTCACCGCAAAACCGTCATGATCTCTGCGGTTGTAATGATGGTAGGTTCCCTGGCACTGACGCCATTGATCGGTGCAGAGTTTATTCCAAGCATGGACCAAGGCCAAGTATCGGTTTCCATCAAGATGCCAAACGGCACGGTGTTGGCTGAGACTGAAAAAGTAACCAAACAAGTAGAAGACATCGTAAATCAGGTGCCTGAAAAGGACATCGTTGCTACTTCTATCGGTAGCAACGGCTCGCCACTTGCAAGTACCTTGTCATCGAATCAGGCGACGATCACTTTGATGCTGGTGGATGTAACGGAGCGACAACGATCATCAGATGATGTCGTGATGGATTTAACGGAAAAACTGAAGTCGATTGCTGGTCCTGAAATTAAAGTAAGTGCTGCCCAAGGGATGTCTACGGGATCTCCTGTCGAGCTGACCGTTCGCGGGGATGACCTCGATGTACTCAAAGACATCAGTGGCATCATCAAAGGCGAAGTAGAAAGTGTGCCAGGTACGAATAACGTAACAACCAGCTTGGAAGAATCCAGACAGGAATTTGAAGTGAAGGTAGACGCGGAAAAGGCAAGTCTGTACGGCTTGACTACTGGTCAAATCCTTTCTTCTGTACGGACTTCTTTCCAAGGTCAGACGGTTACGAAATATCGTACAGGTGATGACGAAATTGACATTAAGCTGCAGTTGCCTAAAAATTATCAGGAAGATATCAACTACTTGAACAATCTGCGCATTTCTGCACAAGGCGGGGCGCAAGTAGCTCTTTCTTCTGTCGCATCGATTAGCAAAGTAGACGTTCCATTGACCATTAATCGTTCCAACATGACTCGTGAAGTGAAAATTACGAGTGATTTGGCTGGACGTGACCTGAATTCCGTTTCGAAAGACATTCAGGCAAAAGTGGATAAACTGAACCTTCCTGACGGATACAAATTGGAATTCGGTGGACAAAGTCAGGACATGGCGGAATCGTTTGGTAGTCTGGCGCTTGCGATTGTATTATCCGTCGTGTTGCTCTACATGGTAATGGCAGCACAGTTTGAATCTCTGTACAGTCCGTTCATCATCATGTTCTCCGTTCCACCGACAGTCACAGGCGTACTGCTTGGCTTGCTCGTAACAGGAACGCCGATCAGCGTATCCGTATTGATCGGTTACATCCTGCTGATCGGTCTGGTCGTGAACAACGCGATCGTACTGATCGACTACGTCAACCAATTGCGTGCACAGGGCTGGGAATTGCGCGATGCGATCTTACATGCGGGTCCAATCCGCCTGCGACCTATCTTGATGACTACGTTGACAACGATTCTGGCAATCGGACCGCTGGCATTCTCCGGCGGATCGGGTACAGAAACACAAGCACCAATGGCGGTTACCGTTATCTTTGGTTTGAGCTTCGCCACACTGATTACGCTTGTCCTGGTGCCTGTCGTTACTTCGTGGTTTGATGATATGGGCAAAAAGCGTCGTGATCGCAAAGCAAAACGAAAAGCAAAGAAAGAAGCTAAGAAAAACGCCAAAAACGCTCCCGCTTTGGAAGTGTAGTACGTTTGTGGGATAAGGAGGGACATATATGATTAAAGTCAATAAACCCGTCATTCTAGCGTTGCTCGCCATCAGTTTGGTGGCAGGTTGTTCCAGCCCGCAAGCGGCAGAAACGCCAACAGAAAAGACGGAGTCAGCTACACCCGTTCAGGTGGAGCAAGTAGCCACCGGTACAGTCAACTCCGAATCTGGGCTGACTGCCAAACTGGCACCGAGTGAGGAAGTGCAGATCACTCCGAAAGTAAACGGAAAGATCACGTCACTTCCAGTGAAACTGGGGCAGCATGTCAATAAAGGACAGCTGTTGTTCAAAATTGACGAACAAGACCTGAGCAACAGTGTGCAGCAGGCTGAAGCCGCTTATCGTGTCGCTCAGGCGAACCTGAAACAAACCAATAGCAGCTCCGACCAAGGTCTGGTTCAAGCGAGAAATGGCTTGAAACAGGCTGAACAAGCACTCGCAGATGCCAAGCTGAATCAGCAACGGATGCATCAATTGTTTACCCAAGGTGCGATTTCATCCCAACAGATGGAGCAAGCCAATACGCAATTGACAAATGCACAGACCTCTTTTGCAAATGCTCAGCAAAGCCTGCAAGCCGCTCAACAAAAGACCGGAACGCAAGTATCTGAGGCATCGGTCAACCAATCCGCAGTCAGTCTGCAAAATGCGCGTGAGTCGTTGGCAAACGCTACGGTTACAGCTCCCATCAGCGGTTTCGTGTCCAGTGTGACAGGAGCAGTCGGACAAATGGCAGGACAACAACCGGTAGTTGTGATCGTGAATACGAATCCTTTGCTGGTGAAAGCGAATTTGTCTGAAGCAGATATTACCAAAGTGAAGGTCGGTACAGCTGTTAAGGTAAACGTGCAATCGACAGGAAACACGATCGACGCAAAAGTGACTGCTGTGAGTCCAGTCATGGATTCTTCACTCAAAGCTTATCCGATTGAAATAACCATTCCGAATGCGGATAACGCACTGAAATCGGACATGGTCGTTAATGTAACATTCCCGAATGTTTCCTCCGAACAAAAGGACAGCTTGGTAATTTCTCGCAAAGCTGTGTTCGAGCGTGAAGGCAAACAATATGTATTCAAGCTGGAAGGCGACGTAGCCAAACAGGTAGAAGTGGCAACAGGCGCAGGTTCCAGCGATACGATCGAGATCACCTCAGGTTTGGCAGCAGGAGATCAGATCGTTGTGAAAGGTCAAACCCTTCTGCATGATGGCAGTAAAGTGAGCATTCAGAAGTAAGCGAATAGCCGGGGAAGAAGGACGAACGAAAAGGGGCGGAGAGTTTTCCGCCTCTTTTTTTTGTCGACAAAGAGCACGTACATTTGATGCAGAGAGGAAGTACAGATGCTGCATTTAGTGTACATAATAATTATTACGTAAACTTAAATGTCACGGTTTTAAGACAAAGTGTTCCGGCCACTTTTGACAACAGGAAAGATTCGTTACAATAAGGGAGATAGTGGATGAAACAACCTCGGAGGTATGTATGTCTGGAAATCTTTCCATCTTGTTAGCTTTTGGTGCAGGCTTTCTCTCGTTTATTTCACCTTGCTGCTTACCGCTGTACCCGTCATTTTTATCATACATAACTGGGATCACCGTCGATGAAGTGAAAAAAGGGAGGACCGTCTTCCAAAAACAGGCTCTCATGCACACCTTGTTTTTCATCATCGGCTTTTCCATTATTTTCATCGCACTCGGTTTGTCTACCTCTTGGATCGGCAGCTTGTTTGTGAACCAAAAGGATTTGATTCGCCAGCTTGGCGGTATTTTGCTCGTGGTCATCGGACTCGTCATGCTTCAAGTGTTTAAAATGGATTGGATGATGCGCTCATTCAAAGTGGATTTAAAATCACGACCATTAGGGTATACTGGGTCCATACTGGTAGGAATGACGTACGCGGCTGGGTGGACGCCTTGCGTGGGACCGATTCTTTCCGGGATTATTGTCATGGGTGTGACGGATCCTTCTAGAGCATTGACGTACACGCTTGCTTATACCCTAGGGTTTGCCATTCCATTTTTTGTGATGACGTTCTTTATCAGCAAAGTAAGTGCGATCGTCAAATACTCCGACCAATTTATGAAAGTAGGCGGGGGCATCATGATTTTGTTCGGGGTGCTCTTGTATACAGATAAATTGACGGATATTACTCGTGTCCTGATTCAACTGTTCGGTGGCTTTACGGGCTTCTGATTGAGTGAAACAGAGGTGAAGACATGAACAAACTGGTGTTGGCGATGCTAGTGACTGTAGGTGTCGGCTATGCCGTTTGGCAGCAACCGCAGGAATCGGCCGCAGTCGTAGCAGAGATACAAAAGCCGGAGGTAGGTTATCTGGCTCCCCATTTCACCTTGACTGGCTTAGATAACCAGGTATATAAGGTCGAAGGAAAGCGAACCAAGCCCGTCATTCTCAACTTCTGGGCTTCCTGGTGTGGACCATGCCGTATGGAAGCGCCAGATCTGCAAAAGCTCCATGAGAAGTACAAGAGTCAAGTCGATTTTTACGGTGTCAACGTGACGAATAACGACAGCCCAGAAGCCGCGGCAGCTTTTGTCCAAGCTTACAAGCTATCCTTTCCGATCCCCATGGATGTCGCAGGTACGGTGTCCAATCGCTATTTGATCCAAGCCTTTCCGACGACCTATTTGGTGGATAAGGAAGGGGTCGTACGTAAGAAAATTATTGGAATGATCGACGCCGCTACACTTGAACTGGAATTGCGCAAGCTTATCAATGAATAATCGTCAGAATGGTACCTGAACGCTGTGTGAATGCACAGCGTTTTTTTGTATCGCTTGTCCGGAGAACCATCACGGAGGTGGGGCAATGACAGACAGATCCTGTTTTAAGAGCCCTGTTTTTCTCCTCGATAGAGCGATGAAGTAGCAGCAACGGTTGAGGGAGTTGCCTATTTTCATGTCAAAAGTCTAGTTTTGTGCACTTGCCTAAAGAAAAGGGTTGTTCTCCCTCATAGACTGGAGTGATCTAGGGCTAAGGGAGGAAAACAGATGGCCAAGGCAAAGAAAGTAAAGAAGAAAAATTCACGGCAGCATCCCAATCAGGTAAATTTGAAAATTGTGACTTCTGCCACCTGTCAGGCGTGCAAGCAACAGTGTGCCCGGGGGTTGGCATATCTCGAAGAAATGTCCCAGCCCGGTGCGATCGGATATGGAGTTCCATGTATTTTAACCAAACGTCAGTCTTGACGTTCGGACAGGTCTGGATTGGTAGTTGCGTAATCCCTCTTTCAAGTCAAAAGAGGGATTATTTTTTATGGGTTCCATGCATCGGCGCATTCTATGGCAAGATCGTCTGGCATGTACTATACTGAAGAGACTTCCATTTTGCCGACGAAAGGAGGGTGATTTTGTGCGTCCGTTGCAAATATCGCCCGAAACAGCCATTAAGCTGGCTGAAAAACTCAATGTTCCACTCGAGCAGCTCATGCATATGCCGCAACACATTTTAATTCAAAAAATGATGGAGCTGGCCAAACAGGAAGAAGACGAAGGAACAAAAGAGTAGGACCAGAAAGTCTAAGAGTGTCCTGCTTAGAATCAGTTGGGCAACTCCCGCAAGTTACGTCCCAAACTAAAGTCGAAGACAGGATTTATGACAAATGATGTGGAAAAGGTAAGCAACATACATAGAGATCAAGGGAGGAAACAGAATGTCGACCAATGTGTCCCATAAGTTTCGGACGGGGATTAAACCACAGGCGTTTGTGGATGGCATGACCAAAAATCAAGAGGCGTTCCAAGGCTGGAAGGAATCGTTTTCTTGGCCGAGTGAAGAAGATCGTGCGTTTTTTGCATCCCTCGCAAATCGGGATGACCTGCGTTGCTTGATACTGGCTGCAGATTGGTGCGGTGACGTAGTTCGCAACGTACCCGTGGTTCTGGAAGCACTAAAAGACACGGAGATCCCGACCGAAATCTTGATCATGGAAGACCATCTGGAATTCATGGATGAGAATCTCACGATGGGCGGTCGCTCCATCCCAGTCGTCATTTTTGCGGATACAGGTGGGCATGTACTGGCGAAGTGGGGCCCGCGTCCGAAGCATGTGCAAGATGTCATGATCGCATTCAAACAAAAGAATCCAGACCGCACTGCTCCTGACTATGATGAAAACATTAAAGCGGCTCGTGCGGAAATGCTTCAGCAATACGGAGATGGACCTGGTTACCAGGCGGTAATCGTAAAAGAGCTGAGAGAGCTGCTTTCTTCTATTTAATGGCGGAACAGATCACAACGATTGACGGCGGGCGGAGGGATCTCTCCGCCTGTTGTTGTGTGAATTAGCGAGTGTATAACAAGATGGAGTCATAGAAAGGTTGAACGAAATGCATTACTACGGAAACGAAACGATCATGTCATTGGAGCAAGTGCTGCGTTTGAAACCATCTGAGGTCCGCATCCTGGAGTGGGTCCGCACCTATGAATTTTTGGAGAACAGCTATGGGATCGATGAGTCAGTCCCTTATTTCCTGGATATTTTGTGCGAGACAGAAGGGGTGCGTATTCGGAAAAACCGGATCGTTGATTTTCCTGAGTATGTCTGTGAGGAAGAGCAGCGCTTTGCGGATGTAGAACAAGCATTGGCAGTTTTCCATCAGTGGGCAGAGGAAATCCTGAAGAAAATAGCGAAGGACTAGTCCGAAATCTGTTGACTCATTAGGCTGTTCATGATAGATTAAATCTTGTCGCTTCTGAATGAAAGATTTTCTTTCAGGCGAATAGAGCACATACGGGGAGATAGCGAAGTGGCTAAACGCGGCAGACTGTAAATCTGCTCCCTCTGGGTTCGGCGGTTCGAATCCGTCTCTCCCCACCATTGATTTTCTATCAGTGATGTGCTATCATAGATTTACAGATTGAACATGCCGGTGTGGCGGAATGGCAGACGCGCGCGACTCAAAATCGTGAGGGAAACCGTGGGGGTTCAAGTCCCTTCACCGGCACCACTACTTACATAACGAAAAGCAGAGTTCCCGTTTTGCGGGTGTAGTTCAATGGTAGAACTCTAGCTTCCCAAGCTAGCGGCGTGGGTTCGATTCCCATCACCCGCTCCATACAGAATGTCAAAAAACCTTGAGAAATCAAGGTTTTTTTGTTTTTAAACGATTATATTCAATTAGTTTCTAAGTGGATCTTAAGGCACTTGTTGACGTATTGTTGACGGGTACTATTATTCTGCCCCTGGTCCCCGCGGATCAAATTTGTCTAATTTCTCAGCTGCTTCCCGACTAACCTTTTTGGTTACATGAGCGTATAAGTCAGCAGTAGTTTGATGCTTTGTATGACCCAATCTTTCCTGGATAGCTTTTAGTCCCACTCCAGCATCAATAAGTAAGGTAGCAGCAGTGTGGCGCAAATCATGTAACCTAATATGTTTCAACCCGTGACGCTTTATAAATGTATGCCATGTTGCGGTAGGAGTAGTGTGATAGTAAGGTTTTCCTATTCCATTGTGAAAGACGTATTGTCGATTCCCGGCCGTCCATTGATCCCCACATTGCTGTTGCACCTTTTTCCATTCGTTGTAATAATCTTTTAATTCCCGTATGTACCAATCTGGCATGACAACGATGCGCTCAGATTCTTCGGTCTTCGGTTTTTTTACGACTGCTTTGCCATCTTCAGTAAGAGAAATACTTTTCTGAAGTGAGAAAGTGTTTTCAATGAAATTAACATCATCCCACTCGAGTGCCAGAAGCTCACCTCGTCTATACCCACCGAGCATGGCTCCAAGAAAATACAGCCTCCAGTGGGTTGGTTCTTCGTATAGAGCAGCAATAACATCTCGTACCTCGTTTTCTTCATAAAACTTCATCTTGCGCCTTTCAATCTTAGGCTGCTTTGTATCATCCATTGGGTTCCTATTTATAAGGCGCCAATCAGTAGCTCTATCTAAGACGGATTTTAATACCTTATAAATATACAAGACAGTAGAAGCGGATAAAGTATCTCCTTTGCCATCCTTGCGGGACTTTTCTAATTCATTGATAAAGCTTACAACATGAATGGTTTTTATCTGGCTCAACTGTAGATGGCCAAACACAGGATTGATATGAGTTTTTAAATGGACCAAGTAAGTTATTAAAGTAAGAGGACTGAGTTCTTTTTCGGCAAACTTTTTAGTCCATTCTTTCTCTACGAATTCGGAGAACAGCATTTTTTCAGGCGAGATATATTCACCGGATTCAACATCAATCTTAAATTTTGTTAATTCGAGTTCGAGATGTTCTTTCAGTTTCTTGGGTGTAAGTTTTTCAGTAATACGAATTGTTTTTGTACGCTTAAGGCGCTTTCCATTAGCAGAATAGCCAGATTCAACAACGAGTAAATAAGAGTTGTCACCACGTTTTTGAATACTTGCCACACACTGTCACCTCCAAAAAATAAAAAATATATTCTAATTATGTCCAAATTGATATTGTCGGATACTTCTGACGTTTATTGGAGATCCATATTTCTACTAGGACACGTGGTTTGGAATACAATAAAAAACCTCCTCTCAATTTATCCTAGAGGGGAGATTTTGGTTTGCAGGTCAAATCGCAGCGAGTCAATCGCTTGTTTCTTTTGTTCCAGGTCGGCAGGGGTGTAAATGAATGTAGTCACTAAGCTTTTATGGCTAAGAAGTTCCTGTAACGTACGGATATCCTCATAGTAAGGATTATCACGTGAATGTTACAGCCTCGTCGGAAAGGTGTGTCGAAAATAATGGAGCGTCCACGATGCGTTTTCGAATGGGACCGAAACTTTTCCGGATGTACCTGATGATTATCAGGAACTTTTGCAAAACAGCTTCCTGATAATGTAGATCATCGGAACCAAGACCCATCAGTTATTGGTACGTATGTTTTTTTGTTGTTTACATAATACATATTCTGGAATGGGAAAACGAGAGTTATAGAGTCGGTCCGATAATTATTGGTGCGTCCGGGGGAGTTATGGGTTCCGTCCTTGGTAGTTATGTTTGACATCTAATGCTATATATAAACCGCTCATATTGAGTGCCATACAATTTAATTTATTCAATTCACTACTTCTCTACAATGGAAAGCCCCTCCGAATTAGCATTGTCGTCTTCCACATCACCAGTGATAAAAAAAGTAAAACGAAGCAGATTAAACTAATCATGAAGTACATAGTGATCCGGTCAAACATTAGCCAAGTGACATTCACAGTACCAATCGTGATGAAAAACGGGGATTGAAACTGGGAAGCTGTGTTTTGTCCGAATGTTAAAAGCGGGACAGAAGTGGAGATCAGAAATAAGGGGAGAAGGAAACGCTTTAACCATAATCTTAGCAACAAGTAGGAATACGAAGTTCCGAAATAACTTGTCCAGTTATGTATGAAACCCTCAATATAATTTAGCTTTGGTCTCAAACCTTGTCGTCCAACACAAAGTAACTAGATCTTGTCTAGCTGAGAGTTCCGTCAAATATGAAGAGGAAGGGATTTTATGGATAATGATCATTTTATTGGTTACATTAATGGAAATTAGGTTGAACCAAGGTGAAGGAAAATGAACGATCTTTTAGGGAAATGGAAATCGAAAAACCGTGCAGTAAAAGGACAGCCCATGCTAATAGACCTGTTTCCTTCCTTGCAGAAAAATAAGGAATACATTCAAAGTCAGCTGTTTCATTCAAGTGATTTGAAGTGGCGGAGCATTAAGTTTAATCAAATGGAAGGACTCTTAGTATTTTTAGAATCTCTTACTGATCAACAAAGAATCCAAAAAGAGATTATTCAACCTATAGAAGAAAAGAAAGAAGGAATCGTGGAAGAAATCATATCTTCTATGGAGTTTGAGAGGAAATCTGATCTCAGCGAGTTGCCCGAGGCTTTAGTTCAAGGAAAAGGAATATTGTTATTTGATGGCTCAGCAGAAGCTTTTGTAATCGGAGTCGCGGCAAGTTATAAACGGAGTATCACGGAGCCGGTGAACGAAGCAGTTGTTCGCGGCGCTCATGAAGGCTTTATTGAGCACCTCATCACGAATCTGTATCTGGTACGAAAGCGTATTGAAAATCCGAACCTGGTCACTCGCTATTACCAGGTCGGAAAGGAAGCAAAAGCAAAATTGGCCCTTCTATATATGCAGGATCTGGCCAATCCGGATCTGGTTAAAGAGGTAGATTCGAGACTTGGTTCCATTGCGATGGACACCATCTTCTCACCTGGATTTATTGCCGAACTGATAGAAGACAACCCATTTTCTCTTTTTCCGCAAATCTTATTTACGGAAAGACCGGATCGGGCAGTAGCTCATCTCATGGAAGGCCGTGTTGTTATCTTATCTAACGAAGATCCGTCTGCGTTGATTTTGCCTGTGACTTTCTTTGCTTTTTATCAAAGCCCAGATGATTATCAAATCAGGTGGGTTGTCGGGTCGTTCGTCCGATTGATTCGCTTGATTAGCTTTATCACCTCTTTTCTAGTACCTGCTCTTTATATTGCCGTTGTCGGCTTTCATCCCGAAATTCTTCCTTCCAATTTGATCTTATTTTCAGTCTAATCACCCATGATCTGATCGATCACAACCATAGATTAAAATGAATTCTCGTAGCCTTAAACTAAAGATACGTAGGTGTGAGGTCGAAGGTTTTTTGGTGGTTATTCAGGATTTGTTTATATGAGGCGCGGCCCTGATGCCAAACCGGAGGATCGATACATCAATGGACGAATCAAATCATTTGGACTTGTATAGCACGCTAAACTCGATGAATTGCCGTTTAACCGCCCAGTCTACAACTTATTTTTCCGGAACATACGTACGTATGAGAGTCAGAAAACTGATGTCGATCGGAATTGGAGTTATTGGATTAATAAAGACACTACATTGGCTTTTTACCTTATTAGTTTAATATTTTGTATTTTTGAGATGGCGGGAGAGATCCTGCCTTTTTGATTTCCCCATGCCCTCAATTCCTTAAGCTAAGTCTTCTGGTCGAGCTACTCGTATCCACTGCTGGAAAACAATCGAATTCACTACGTCCATTCAGAACTTGAATGCTCCTACCTTTCATTCTTGTATGGTCGGATATTGTTACTGATATACGTGAGCAGTTCCCCCTCCTCCGCATCGAAGAAACTCTCTCTATAGCTGAGGAGCTGAATATTAAACATCCTACAGGTCCTAAATCCAACCATCCTAGGATTTGCAGACATGTGGAAAAACTGAACTGTCACTGACTATCTCGGAATTCATGACGAGCGATTTATTTTCGTTTATATTAGTTTATTCCAATTTTATGAAACAATGGATGTATTTTCAGTTACTATTAATAAAACTCATACTTTTCAGACATATTTTCGGGGGTGTCATTTTGTCGTTCATTGCAGAGACAAAAAGCGTAGAACGCACGTTTGGTCGAGGGGCAGCTGCCGTCAGAGCGCTACAGGGCGTAGAAATGCGCGTGGAGTCAGGGCGATTGCTCGTATTAAAGGGCAGATCAGGATCAGGAAAAACGACTCTTTTAAACCTTTTGGGCGGTCTCGATCGTCCGACGGCTGGAAGCGTGTACTTTCAGGGACGAGAAATCGGCCAGCTATCGGATCGTGAGCGAACGAGGATCAGGCAAAAGAACATGGGATTTATCTTTCAGTCGTTTGGCTTGATTCCGCTGATGTCAGCCGCTGAAAACGTCGTGTTTGGACTGCGTCTGTCAGGAGTGCCTGCTGCAGAATGGAGGGAGCGTGTTCGCGAATCGCTTGATTGCGTAGGGCTATCTAAACGGGCGCATCATCGTCCATTTGAGATGTCCGGTGGAGAACAGCAGCGCTGTGCGATTGCCAGAGCCGTTGCGAGCAGGCCGACACTACTTTTGGCGGATGAGCCGACAGCTGAGTTGGATAGTAAAACGGGTCTGCAAATTAGCCGTCTGTTTCGCCATCTGGTGGATGAAGGTGAAATGAGTATTGTCATGACGACGCATGATCCTGGTGTAATGGAGGTGGCGGACGATGTCTATGAATTGGAGGACGGTCGTATCAAGGATGAACGCTATACGGCGCCATAGGAAAATAAAATGGGCGTACTTGACCGTTTCCCTTATGTTGACGGGCTGTTCCCTATTTCCTAAGGAAGAGGTGGTTCTGGCACCGCCATTAGTGGAGCCGTCACCCATCAAATACGAGGTGGCAGAAGTTTTGCAAGGGACGATTGTGAAAAGCGTGAAGGGAAACGGCTCCTTCACGACCGTGAATACGGCGGAGCTTTCTTTCCCGGAGACGAAGGAACTTCGTCTGAAGTCGTTCTCTGTCCAAAGCGGCGATCAGGTGAAAAAAGGACAATTACTCGCTGAATTGGATGCGGCTGACCTGGAGAGGGAGATCGAGTCGGCCCGGTATGAAGTGGAGAAGGCAAAGCTGGAGCTGCTTGATGCCCAGCGGGATAATTACTACGAAGTCGAATCTGCCAAGCTGGACGTTTCGAAGGCAGAGATGAATGCCAAGGCAAACGAGACCAAGCTGGCCAAGATCGAATGGGACAAGGCTCTGCTGGACTTGGCGAAATTGCAGGATCCCAAGCAGCGCCAGTACGTGGTTGAGCGTGCCAGGCTGAACGTGAAGCAAAAACAGATGGACCTGGACAACCTGCAAAATCGTTGGACCCAGACCAAGCTGATCTCGCCTTTTGACGGAATCGTGCTTTTCGTCAGCAACGAGCAGGTGGGGGATGAGGTGGACGCGCATCAAACGCTGATAACCATAGGCGATCCGAACAAGCTGTTCGTGATGTATATCGCTCCCGAGAAAGAGGCTCTGCAAGACGTTAAGGAAGGGATGAAAGTCATTCTCTCGGGCAATGGCGGCGAAAATGGCGAGGGGACGGTGGTTCAGACACCGCTGCATGTCCCATCCAATTTACCCGAGGATTTGACTAAGCTGTATCAGAGAAGTCTGCTCATCTCACCGAAAATCCCCCCGAAGGGCTTGGAAATCGGGACAGGGGTCAGCATCGAAGTGGTTTTGGACAAGCAGGATCAGGCGCTGATTATACCGCGAAAAGCGCTTCATGAAATATCGGGCAGGAAGTACGTTCGGGTGCTCGACGGGAATAGCAAGAAGGAAGTGGACGTGGAGACCGGTATCATGAACCAGACGGAGGTTGAGATTCGCAAAGGCCTTTCGGCAGGCCAACTGGTTATTTTGGAATAGGAGGACAATGTCGTGGCGATGCTGCAAATGATCCTGCGGAAAATGATGAATAACCGCTGGCTGGTCGGCAGCTTGCTGTTCGGGCTGATCGTTGCTGTCGGACTGGTATCGAGCATACCCGCGTTCACGTCAGGGGTACTCCAACGCTTGTTGACAAAGGATCTGGAGGAATACCAAAAGAATGTGAAGCACTTCCCCGGCGGTTTGCTGATCTCGGTCAATCAGAACAAGCTAGGGAAGAATAGTGCGGTTCTTGTTGACGAAATGGCCGCTCACCTGCAAAACGAAGTGATTGCTCCGCTGGGTGTACCTGTGTATGAAAAAGTGACCATTTTGCGGACAATCCCGTTTGACGTCATCCAGCAAAACTTACTGACGAAGAGCCCGGCCGGTTCCGAGAGTACGCCGCTCTATTCCCTGAGCGCTCTGGAGCAGCACATGACGCTTGTCGACGGCCGCATACCTGCTGCAACCTCCGTCGATGGCGTATACGAAGCGTTGGTGACGGAAAAAGCGCTAAAGGATCGGCGGATGGTACTGGGCAGCCTTTATGAGCTGACCACGGACAAAGCAGAAGGACTCAAGGTGCGAATCAAGCCGGTCGGCGTTTTCAAGGAAAAAGAGGGGAACGATCCTTATTGGTTTGTTACGAACAGTGAATACTCAAAAGGCTTCGTATTGGACGAACGGCTTTTTCGGAGCGCGTTTTTGGAAGAGAAAAATCTGGTCATTTCAGCCCAGATGTATACGGCCTTTCACTACCAATCGTTTCGGATAAGCGATACAGAGAGGCTAATTTCAGTCGTGGCCGGGATCGAAGGGCAGCTGCAACATCACGGATTGAAAAAAGCGGAGTTCAACGTTCAGTTTCCGGCGGCCAGTCTCATAGGCAAGTACAATGAGCAAGCGAAGCAATTTAAAATCATTCTCTGGTCGCTCTACATCCCCATTTTCATTATGCTGAGCCTTTATCTCGTGATGGTTTCGGGATTAATTGTGGAAAGGCAGCGAACGGAAATCGCAGTGCTGGGCAGCAGGGGAGCCAGCAGAATGCAGATTTTTTTCATTTATTTCATGGAGATCGCCATTCTGGGTTTGTGCGCCTTTCTGATCGGTCCATTTGTGGGGATACAGCTTAGCAAGATACTTGGCATCTCGAATGGATTTCTCGAATTCGTCGATCGCAAAGGTCTGGATGTCACCATAAGCCGCGAAGTCTTCGTGTATGCTGCGTGGACGGTGCTCGCCTGTATCGCACTCCTTTTGATGTCTGTTTTTCTGGCAACCAAGCAAAATATCGTCACGTACAAACAAAACATGGCGAGAATGAGTGGACGACCCATTTGGCATCGGCTGTTTCTCGACGTGCTGCTGCTTGCGATCTCGTGGTATGGGTGGTATTCCTATCAAAATGCCGCTGAAAACGCAGCAAAAACGGGCGAAGGGGCTTCGGCCATGTCGATCGATTTCCTCCTCTTTTTTGTGCCAGTTCTGTTTTCGCTTGGTTTTGGCCTGCTTCTTCTCCGATTGTATCCGTGGATCCTGCGACTGGTGTCTTGGGCAGGACGCTCCTTCTTCCCGCTTTCTTTGCATACGACGCTGATTCAGGTAGGGAGGGCTCCACGGCAATATCATTTTCTCATGCTGTTTGTGACGATTACGATCGCCGTAGGGATGTTCAGCGCAAGCACGGCACGGACGATCAATCAAAATGCGGAGGAGAGAATCCGTTACCAAACTGGCGCGGATATTCGTTTGAAGGCGGAGTGGAAGAGCGACAAGCCGGAAGTAACGGTCTTTCGGCGAGGAAATAATGTTGCAGAAGAAGGGGAGGGGGTGGAAGTGGAAAAAGAGCCTGTAGCTCCTCCCGTTCAGTATGTAGAGCCGGATTTTGACTTGTACAGCGGCCTGCCCGAAGTTGAGCATGCAACGAAAGTCTATGTGAACGGGCTGACGGAGGCTTCTTTTCGAGGAGCTCCTGTGTCTGACATTTCCTTGATGGGGATCGATCCCAAAGAGTTCGCCGAGACCGCTTGGCTGAAGTCTGGCCTGCTGCCGCATCACTTTCATGAGTATTTGAATTTGCTGGCAAAAGAACCCCGTGCCATATTGCTGTCTCGTAGCCTCGCTGACAAGCTGCATGTGGTGGAGGGACAAACCATCTTGCTCGGATGGGGAGATTCACGCAGGGTTGAGATGATTGTGTATGCCATCGTGGACTACTGGCCGGGATGGAATCCTGCGCCTGTAAAATGCACATACGGAAGCAGCATGGAAGAACAGTACTTGGCTGTCGCCAATCTACCGTTCGTGCAAGACAAGATTCGCCTGGAGCCGTATGAGGTTTGGATCAAAATGAAAGAGGGATCGTCTTCTGAATCGCTTTACAAGGGTCTGACAAAAGGGGGAGTCAAGCTCGCCATGCTGGATAATGCCAGACAGCAAGTAATTCAGGTGAAAAACAGCGCATTTTATTTGGGGCTGAACGGCTCGCTGACGCTTGGGTTCCTGCTTTCTATGCTGGTCACCTTTATCGGCTACGTGATGTACTGGGTGCTTACGCTTGGAGCCAGAAAATTGCAATACGGCGTGTTCCGCGCAATGGGAATGCCGTTCGGACAGCTTCTTGCCATACTCGCCTGGGAACAGCTCTTGACGTTTGGCGTCGCTTTTGCGATTGGAATGACAGCGGGCAAGCTAGCAAATAGCCTGTTTTTACCTGCACTCAGTCTCTATTTGCATGCCGATAAGCAAGTGCCTCCCTTTGCCGTCATTTCCATGCCGCAAGATGAACAAATCATTTATAATTTCATTGCTGTGACACTGGTTATCGGAATCGGGATCGTCGGTATCCTGCTGTCACGGATGCAGATCCATCAAGCCGTAAAGCTGGGGGAGGACTAATCAGATGATCGTATGCGAAAATTTGGTCAAAATCTACAAGGCAAATGATCTGGAAGTGGTGGCGCTGCAAGGGTTGGATCTGCGTGTAGAGACCGGAGAGCTGATGGGGATCATCGGGAATAGTGGCAGCGGCAAATCAACGCTTTTGAACATGCTAGGAGGTCTGGACCGTCCCTCGGCAGGAAAACTTTCCGTCGCGGGAGCTGATTTGTTTCGATTGACGACTTCAGAGCTGGTTCAGTATCGCTTGCAGACGGTAGGCTTTGTCTGGCAGAACAACGCCCGCAATCTGATCCCCTATCTATCAGCGCTGCAAAATGTGGAGATGCCGATGCTTTTGCGGGGCAAGCGAAAAAGGGAGCGCGCCCACGAGTTGTTGGAACTGGTGGGTCTGGGCCACCGAAAAAAGAACAAGCTGAGCGAACTGTCCGGCGGGGAGCAGCAGCGGGTAGCCATCGCGATCGCTTTGGCGAACGAGCCCAAGCTGCTTTTGGCAGATGAGCCGACTGGCAGTGTAGACACTCGAACGGCAGCCATGATCCTTGATTTGTTTCAAGAGCTGAACCGTTCGTTCGGGCTAACCGTCGTCATCGTGACTCACGACTTGGAGCTGGCGCGCAAAGTGGATCGCGTCGTAGCGATTCGGGACGGGAAAACGTCCAGCGAGCTGTTGCGGCGAAAAGGAACGGAAGAAGACTCTTCCGATTCTTGGGATGAGGAAGCTAACGCGGACACTCATGAGGAATTGGCGGTGCTCGATCATGCGGGGAGGCTGCAGATCCCAATGGAGTACCTCCAGGCGATCCAGGCGGACGGCAAGCTGCGAATAGAGCTGGAAGAAGATCGAATCATCCTGATGGCGCCTGTATCCTCAATAAAAACAGACACGCGAATGTGATATTATCCCTTCTGAGTAGACAGTTAAAAGGACTCCCTTTACTGTTTACTTGGGAGGGATTTTATTATGGGGAATATACGTAGAACTTTTACAGTTGAAGAAAAACTTAGAGCCGTAAATAAAGACCCCCTAGATTTCCTTAAGGGTTTGTTGATGAAGACCCGAATTAGTTCAGTCGTTTAACGGTGTTTTTGGATTCATCCGTTACAAAAATCAAAACTATTGATTAACATTTCGCCTACCTCCGTTGGTGTTTCATTAGACTGCAATCTAAAGTTTCACTCATGCGTGAGGTACTATTTATTTGCGTGTAAGTACGTTGATGGGATATGATGCAGAACAAATGTTCTTATTTATTTAGTGGATTTTCAACTGGCGGTGGTTCACTTGTTGTCTGATATCGAACGAAAAGTCCTGAGGGTGATCGCTAACTACTCAGCTGGGAGGCGTAGGACTCCAACGGTGGAAGAATTATGCATCAAGACTGGTCGTAACAGAGGTGGCATGATGACAGTGTTAGAGGTACTTGCTAATGAAGAGTACATTGAATGGCAGCGATCACAACCAGATGTCATGACAGTCCTGGAAGCGTGGGAAAGGAAGGGAGCGGGAGCATGGCGAGCAAGATAGCGAACGTTTTTGCAGCAAGCCGTTTCGTATTGCCTGAGCAACGCGAGTTATACCTCCAGATTAAAGAGGACGAGAAGCTGATCCAGCAGCCGGTGCCTGAGCAAGATGAGATGGAATCGATGCAATACCTGATCCGAGATTCTGCTCGAGAGGATTATGCCATTACCGTAACATGGTGGCAGTCTGTAAAAGGGGAGTTGGGCAAGTCCTGCAGCATGTGGGGTACGGTGAAATGGATCGACCAAAATGGCCGGCGAATCAAATTGGTAAACGACGAGGAGTGGCAGTGGATTCTTTAGAAAAAATCTCTGCAGTTTCAAGCTAAGGGGAAATGAACGTGGCAAAAGCATCTGTACCAAAAAGGCCAACTAGGGATGAGTTTGAACTTGAGAAACTTGGAAATCAACTGCTTGAGGCTAAGGAAGATGGAGACGAAAGGGCTCTGTCGGTCTGGGTGAAGGCGAGAAGGTTCGGGGACGGATAACAGTTCTGGACTCGCGTACGAGACTGGTTTATGTAGTAAACGACGAGGAAGGTTAGCTACGGGTAAAAGCTTACGTATTAAACACAATGAGCGGCAGCAAGAAAAAGAACGCAGTCTTTCCTTGCTGCCGAAGTTGGATATTCAACTAACGAACCCGTTAGCCTAATCAACCTTCTACGCTTTACCATATATGTGAAATGGTTCACTGCGCGGTCTGTAACGCAATTTTTAATGGACTTAAAAATACCCCGCTCATTTCAGGAAACGGGCGGGGTATTTCAAATACAACTCAACTAAGCACTTCTTTCCATACTCCGGCAAGCTCGTGTATTGCCTTCTTGCCATTGCCAGAATAGGAAGATCCATGCATGACTGCTAGCGTCTTTGGTTCATAGTCGGCTAATTCACATAAAATACTGTCTACATGACGGGTATAAGGAATATACTCCGAAAACGGACTCTGTTGCATCCCTTTTAGAAGTTCGCTGCAACGGTCTGACAGGCTGGTTTGAGTAATAGCCTCTACGTCGCCATTCTGATGGAACAAATCCGAAGTAAACAATGTCTTGTCGGTCTCTTCAAAAAATAATCCGGCATCCCAACCATGAGGCACGTGAGGGGTCCGTAAATACCGAAGACTTTTCTTTCCTGTACATAGAATTTCTTTGTCCTGTAATATTCTAGCGGGGCGAATGGCAAAATCGTTTACATTTACCATAGCGCCAACAATTCCAGTAACTGCTTGAGCCTGCTGTGCAATGGAAAGCCATTCATTAAGAGCTCCGCATTCGTCCGATTCGAAGTGACTAAAACCCACCCATTTCAATTGAGCTGGGTCAATCAGTTTACTAATAGCTTCCTTCAGAATGGGAAACATTGCTTTGTACCCAGCGTGATATAACAGCGGCTCCTCATCCCTAATCAAAAAGTGATTGAACTGCATTCCAGCTTCGGCATTAAACAAGGAAATACGGTAAATGTCCGGGGCAATCTCATCAATTCGCGCCACTTCATCTCCATCCCTTATCTTCCTTATTTTACAAGAAGGGCAATCACATAGGATGGCAGCCTGCTGCTCTCGTCGGTCTGCCCCCATGAAAAAATCTATTCACTTATGAGGGTAAACTTTCCTCTTTTCTACGCTCGATAAATCGCCCGATAAGCACAGTTAGGAGGCCATCTCGTCGAAGTGAAGGGCGATCATCTCTACCATACCTCAGGCTTCACCACCATGAACCATAACATGGCCAGCAAAAGGAACAAATAGATCCAGATCGAACGAGTAAGCGACTGCACCAATTTATCCTTGTCCTGGCCAGTTTCATTAAACTTCCGTATCTTCGGCGAAAATGCGCGTGCCAGGAAATACAAGGAGCTTACCAGGATCAATACGGTCATCACGATCCAGGACGACTTCCATGACCAATACCCACCCATGACAAGCAATACCCCGGATATGACCAAAACATGACCGGCATGCTTCGCCAAACGTGTGGTAGACCTGAATGTATCCAGATAGGCTTGTTGTTTGGTGAGGTCAGCCTCTCGCAATCTTTTCATCATGGGTAGCAGAACAAAAAACGGGCCAATGGACATCATGGCACTGAGAATATGTAGATAAAGAATCGCCTTATATAATAAAATGCCCACCGTTATTTTTTCTTGTCCGGGCTAAATTCATGGACCCACACTCGCATTTGCGGCAGCCAAGGCATCCCTGGATGATATGATAGAATGGATTGCTTATATTCCTCTACATTTGAATATCCCTCTTGCTTGGCATTATCATCCGTTAATTCCCCGAGCGACTGTGAATAGACCTTGTCTATTACAAATTCGTGGCCTTCGAGCGTCATGATTTCACCAACATCTGCGTAGCGTCCATTGCGCCGAGTCGCGGTTTTTTGTCCCGACAATACTTTCTCGATATCCGGCTTCACGGTAATTAAACGATCGATTGTACAGGTTTTTGGCGGCAAAGCGTCAGAACCCATTTGATTTTGCATACATGCCATCCTCCTTTTTTCTTCAAAACCACTTTATCATAAGTCGAGCCATGAATGCACAAGCACACGACTGTATGGTTGGACGGGTGAGTCAGTCTTTAACGGTCATGATGACGCCTTCCCGACGATTGTCGCCTGATATTTCATAGTGGCGATTTGTTGGCACTTGAATCGAATCGGTTGCAGGGAATGGGGGATACGGGGGCAGAGAACTTCAGACTGGGTCGCATTTAACATAAGAGAAATTAAGTAAAGGTACTCAAGGTGCGAAGCCGTAAAACATCAGAATAAAAACAAACATCAAAACGTATCCAACCATTGTAGCAAAGCTAATATACAATACACTCAATAAGAATGGGATCATCCCATCAAACGAAACGTTCTCACGTACCAGATTACTTCCTTAGGGATCGACTTATATCCAGATGAATTGCAAAAGACAATAGATAAGCTGCGCGAGACATCTCAATTCATGAAGAATCTATCTTTATATTTAGAATCACGATGATCAAAACTGGCTGTCATTTCTTTCGAACGCTTTCATGAGCATGGTAGAATACTAGTAGAATATAATAAGGGGTTGAATAGTTTGTCCAGGGTTAGCGGCCAATACATAATCGATCCTAAAGTGGATGAAGACGATACAGACATTGAGCTTGTAGATTTCCAAGTCGTCGAAGGTGATTTGCCCCTATACTTGTCATTAACCAGTTCAGAGTATGAATTGGAAAAAGCTCATGTAAAGAATGTACGAGAGAAACTTGCGCTATATATGGAGCTAATCGATGGTGATACGATTACAGACTATCATTACCCACGTAGAACGAAGTTTGAGGTTAATGGAGCCTATAAGATCGCCAAACGCCGACAAAAACGGCATATTCATATTGTTCGTGACGTTAAAGTCTTTAACTTGTTCTTTCGTTTTAAGAATAGTAGGACCAATGCTCTCCGGACTTCTGCTATGATGTACAGGCCAACTGGGAAGAGGGAAGAGTGGGTTCTTCTATTACCCAATGATACGGCTGCCCTTTTAACAGATGAAATAGATAGGTCCCTTTTTTATGCCTACAGCATTCAATTGGTGGAGACCGGTGCATATAGATGTCGCACTTTCTTGTCTAATTCACTTTGGGAGAAAACAGATATGGCGTGATTCAATTGACAGAGGAATAGGAACAATTTTTCGTGTTCAAATGATTTATGAGAATAAAGTAAAGAAACATAGAAAAATTGAAATTAAAACTAATTGAAAGAATCCGTTGCTACAGTATTGATAAAATCCGACCGCAATTGTAATTGGTGGTATCTGTAATCGATAAGCCATCCCCATTAATAGTGACGAGACACCAGCTACATCAGCGTGAGTCCATTGATTAAGGCCTTCCCATCCCCTGATAGATTTATCAGGGGGTTTTACTTTTCCTTTTTTGAAGCAAAGAATCCCATGACATGGCCACATGCTGGGCAAATCTCCGTTCTTGTATTATTTAGGGTGTTCGCATTGTCAATTGCACTTTCAAACGTCACGGCTCCCATAATGAAGACAGCAAACGAATTAGAACAGTTCTGGTTGTAGCAGCTCATCGTAATTTCATAACCCATTTCTCAAACCTCGTTTCCGTTGAGTGCTTACCTTAACCATACCAAGATCCACATGAATATGCCCACGATATTTATCTCCTGAATCAAAAAATTTATCTACAAGACCTCTGAAAATCCTCCAATCACAGGAATTTCCTGGTCATAGACCGCCGTAAACGGAGAAGGGAAAATAATTGTCAGGGATGTATATGATCTTAGTGAAATCTATCAGTCAGACGGCATTCACTATATAAGACAGGAAGATCATAATATCATTTCGGATGTTATTAATGTGGAATTTGCTGTTATTTTCGAAGTCGGAAGACTGATGAATAATCATGGTGTTCCAGATAAATATTGAACGATTGTCAGAGAAATGCTCATCAAAAACCGAAGAGTAGACCTATTAACTTACGGTTTCAGGGGCGTCTCATGTACCGTGAAAACAAGCGAATTAAAGAATAAAGCATTGATATAGTTCTTCAGGGTTAAAAACCGAAACGATTTGTGGGCATAATTGATCCGCTTATTAGTATACGAGAAAACAAGCTAAAGAATCAAAAACCACAGGCTTCAGATTAATTATCTGAAGCCCCTTGGTCAATCCCCAGTTAACTTTAACTTTCTGCTGCGCAGGCCACACTTGTTACGGATATCTTCCACATCCTGGTTTGTTATACCTTTCCACTGTGAGACTGAGAAAGCCCGCTCGTGAACGCTACACGGTTCTGCTAGAATGGAGGAATCCACAGCATAATAAGAATTACCCCATCGGATTTGGCAAGTGGAAAAATCAATGGCTACGAAAGGAAAGTTTTTACTGATAGGGCTTCTTGCACGTCAGGGATCCAAACTGCCTCGTGAGATGGCGAAGATTCAAGAAATGTACGCCTCTCTGTTTATATGCCTCAAACTCCTCCTTGTAATACAGCTCGCAGAGCTGATAGGCATCTACTGCATCAGTCTTAATCTTACGTAAAGAAGAAGCCTTTTTCGCTTGGTTTGAGATAAGCGGATTCACCACAATGAAGATAATAGAGTGTTCCTCCAGAAACTGAACAACAGCAGCCTGGTAATGCCCAGTAGACTCTAAGATGACAGTGGGTGAATGAGCTGTTTGTTTAGTGACATCGTTAATCAAGTTTAAAAGGTAATGAAGTCCTTCTTGGGTATGAAGGAATGAGAAACTCTTACCGTAAGGTTGACCTTTATCTAAAAACACTTGCCCTTGACTTTGCCCTTTTGATACATCCAGACCAATGACTGGATTCATAGATCGCTCCCTCTCCAAAGATTAATTGCCGGCAACCCCTAATGACTGCTTGCAGTTCCACAGCATCGCTAGTGATGCGAGATCTTCTTTTGTCCCAACCAGCCTAAACATGGTTCCTACAAGTAGGGGGTGAACAGTTTTAGCGACGGGATGAGAACTCCCACGGGTTCGACCGTTCTAACCCGGCTACCGTAATGGTACGACTTCTTAAATGAAAGAGGTCAACCAGTAAAAACTGGCTGACCTCATAATAGGAAGGGTTTGAGAGTAAAATAGTGACAGCAAAACACCGGCAGTCTTGGACTTTATTTTCCCGTCTGCTAAGATAGGAGTAACAACAAAAGCGGTCAAGACTGTATTGTTCATGGTCTTTGGCCGCTTCTTCTTATATTCAACTATCGAATTTCGCAAGTGAAAGTGAATCTTTCTTTGTTGATAAATGTAAGCCTTTGTTATAATAACCTTCCATTATTTTTCTTGGAACCAAGCTTCCTCCAGTCGCCCAAACAATATGTGTACCATTTTCCAACCTTTCTTCTAATGCATTTGCAGATAAATACTCCTGACCGACTATTGTATTATGCAGTTTAACGGTTCCTAGCATTCCAGCTAATGCAGAAGGTTCAAGGTCAATATTTTCGCTGTTACTTAGAGCATGTAGTAAAATATATAATTCTTCATCATCAATTGTAAAAATTCCACTCAATAAGCTTTCAATTACTTTACCTACAAATCGAGAAGGCCTCCCTACTGCAAGACCGTCTGCGTCAGTCTTGTTATCTATCCCAAAATCTTGAACAGATACTTGATCATGTAATTCTGTTAACAACCCAAGCAGCATGCATGGAGAGTGGGTTGGTTCAGCAAAGAAGCAGTGCACATGTTCCTTATAAATCAATTTTAAGCCAAAAGCAACGCCTCCCGGACCACCACCAACACCGCACGGAAGATATACAAATAAAGGATGGTCATTATCTACAATAACGCCTGCTGCATCTAACTGATTTTTTAAACGAATAGCTGCTACAGCGTACCCTAAAAATAGGTGCTTTGAATTTTCGTCATCAATAAAGTAGCAGTCTGGATCTGTTTCTGCTTGTTTTCTTCCTTCCTCAACTGCTTTACTATAATCTGAACTATGCTCAATTACAGTAACGCCTTTTTTTCTGAGCAAGTCCTTTTTCCAATGTTTTGCGTCTTCTGACATATGAACAGTCACATTAAAACCCATTTTTGCACTAATTACTCCAATACTCAGTCCTAGGTTACCGGTAGATCCTACTGCGATCGAATATTGCGAAAAAAAATCTTTGAACTTCTTAGAATCTAAAATAGAGTAATCATCCTGAGCTGTTAACAGTTTATGCTTAAACAAAAGATCCTCTGCATGCTTGAGAACCTCATATATCCCACCTCTTGCTTTAATCGATCCCGAAATAGGGAGGTGGCTATCGCATTTTAACCATAGTTTCCCAGGAAGTGCTTGCTGATACTTTTTTTCAAGATAACGATGCATATGGGGAATAGGTACGAAAGGAGATTCGATTATGCCGTTCGTACTTCGGGTTTCTTCAAACACCTCAGCAAGATAAGGTGCAAATCGTTTCCATCTGTTCTCAGCATCCATTACATCTTTTTCACAAATGGTAAGAGTATCAATGCTTGATGCCTTATACTTGGCATTTGTCCAAAAAACTTCTTTTAATGACACTACATCTTGTAATATCGGGTATTCTAGTTGCCATTGCAAAATCGATTTCCCTGCTACTGTCTGATCCGTTGGCATCGATAACTTCCTCTCTTCTTTGAATGTTTCCTGGAGTACGCTTATATATAAAAAGGTATTACATGATTCTCTTTATGTTAAAATGTATTTACTTAAAGTCAATACAATTTATTTTATTTGCAACTGAAATTTAACTCGAGGAGCAGCGTATTTATTATGAATGACATTAATGTAGGGCAAAAAATACAAGAATACAGGAAAAAGAAGGGATTAAACATTCGCCAACTAGCAGATCTGGTAGTAGTGACACCTTCGTTGCTAAGCCAAATTGAACGAGGGATAGCAAACCCTTCTATTCATACACTAAAGTTAATTGCTAAAGTATTAGAGGTTCCGGTTTTTAATTTTTTTCTGGAGCAGGAAAACACAAAAAATTTAATTGTGCGATCTAATCATCGAAAGAAAATGATTCTTCCAGAATCTGAACATCTTTCATATGAGCTTTTATCCCCTGATTTAAACGGGGCTATCGAGTATGCTTTAATGAAATTGACACCCGGAACACAATCTTCTGAGGCATTGATGGAACACCTAGGAGAGGAAGCAGCTTTTATTCTAGAAGGGGAGGTACAGCTGTATCTAAATGATGAGATTCATATTTTGAGTAAGGGAGATAGTGTAAGAATTCCACCTCATATAAAACACAAATGGAAAAATACGTTTGATCAGAACGTAGTTGTTATATTTGCAGTTACACCACCCTCATTCTAACTAAATATAAACTGGAAAAGGTGCTTGGATTTTAGAAGCACCTTTTTGTTTTTTTGAATGAGCTCGATCATATCAACGAGAGTATGGTTACTGGTCTAAATTGCATGAGAAGATGCCAGAACTCTTTATTTCTGTAATTAGTACGTAAGTCTAAAGAAGAAAGGGTTGGTTATTCTATGAAGAATCAAGATGGTTGGCATAATGTTAGAATCTATAAAAAATGAAAGAAAAACACTTGATCTTTTATCATGCTTTATTTAGAATAGCGAAAAGAAGCAAAACTTCAGAACGTAATAAAAAAAGAACCAAAACTTCTTCAGGGGGATTTAGACGAAAAATGGTTACGATACGAGAAAAAATTCGAACACATTATGCTCAGTTAACCAAGCAACAAAAAAAGGTGGCAGAACATCTTCTGGAAAACCCAGAACTGTTTGTTAATAATACTGCATCGAGTGTAGGGGAACGAATCGGTGTTAGTGAGACAACTATTATACGGTTTTGCTACGCAATGGAGTACAGCGGTTTCAGCCAATTACAAAAAGAAGTGTTTGCCGAGCAGCTACGAAATGAAAAGAATGCGCTTACGCATCATCAGGAAACCGCCAAACGTTTTAAAAATAATCAGCATATTTTAAGCGAGGTGGTAAAAGAAAGTTTGGACCGAATCGAGGGGATGCTTGGAACTATTTCAGAAACTGCATTCGAGAAAGTTTTGCAAAGCATTAGTAAATCAAAAAAAGTCCTTACAGTAGGCTTGCGGTCATCATATGCACCTGCACATTGGCTGGCATTCAGCTTAAGTATGCTCTGTGAAGATGCACAGGTGTATAACCAAAATACGGATGATATTGTCCAATTATCATCAAAAATGGATAAACACTGGTTACTGATTGCCTTTTCTTTCAAAAGATACAGCAAAGAGACCCTGGATATTGTAAGGGTAGCTAAAACTAAGGGAGTTTATATAGTTGCTATTACAGATGATGTTCTAGCACCAGTAAGTCAAAACGCTGATATTGTGCTGCAGGTTCCAAGTACCGATTCCTCTACACTCGATGTTACTCCGCCACTATTTGTGTTGCTTCATGCAATTGTTGCTGGAATGTCCGTGATTGACTCAGAGCAAGTTAGGCAAAGGATATTGGAGTATGAACATAATTTCGAGAGTTACAGAACGATAATTGAAGAATAGATTTCTGGAATAAAGGAGCTATTAGTGATGCAAATAAAGAGAGTAGTCTTACACTACATGAAATTGCAATTGAAACAACCTTTTACAGCAAGCTTTGGAACGGTAAAAGATAAGGAATTTATTTTAGTCAAAATAATGGACGAGAATGGTGTGATAGGGTGGGGGGAATCGGTGGCGATGGTCCTCCCTTGGTACAGTGAAGAGACAGTAAAAGGAAACTGGCAAATGCTTAAAGAACACCTCATTCCCATGCTGATAGGGAAACACCTAGAAGACCCATCCGATGTGTCCACTATTTTCCAAAAAGTACGGCGGAATAACATGGCAAAATCCGCATTGGAAGGGGCTGTTTGGGACTTGTTTGCCAAGCGCAAAGGAGTCAGTTTGGCACAAGCCCTTGGAGGGACGAAGACGGAAGTAGAGGTGGGGGTAAGTATTGGGATCGAAGCTTCCATTCCAAAACTTTTGGATGTCATTCACAAAAACCTCGATTTGGGCTACAAGAGGATAAAAGTGAAGATAAAACCTGGATGGGATATTGCAGTAATGGAGGCTATCCGAAATAAATTTCCTAATATTCAGCTAATGGCAGATGCAAACTCCGCATATACACTGGCACATAGCGACCTACTGCAAGAATTGGATCAATTTGACTTGACGATGATTGAGCAACCACTCGCACATGATGATATCATCGATCATTCTGCTCTTCAAAAAAGACTAAAAACACCTATTTGTCTCGACGAAAGTATTCATTCTGTAGAAGATGCCAGAAAAGCGATTGAGTTGGGAAGTTGCAAGATCATCAACATTAAAATCGGACGTGTTGGAGGATTGACCGAAGCTAAGAGAATTCACGACCTTTGCAAGCAACAGAATGTTCCAGTCTGGTGTGGCGGTATGATGGAGTCGGGAATTGGACGAGCACATAACATTGCCATTACTACTTTGGACAATTTTATCTTCCCTGGTGATACTGCTGGATCAAAAAACTATTGGGAGGAAGACATTATAGACCCGGAGGTAACACCTCACAATGGAGTTATTACATTACTTGAAAAACCGGGGATTGGATACGAGCCTAACTATGAAAAAATCGAGAAGAATTCTCTCTATTCAGAGGTTTTTCGCCCATAACAAAGCTTCCCAGCCATAAAACAGACTGAGAGGATGAGACAAGTGAAAGACATGTTAGAAAATCATAAAATATGGATCATATTTCTGTTTCTACTTGTACTCACAGGTTGCTCAACGGAAGATACTACTCCGAAAAGTCATGATGCATCAAAAGCCACTAATGGAGGGGAGCTTGTCATCTCATCTGTTAGGGAACCAGATACACTAGATGTGCAAAAAACAACCTGGGTAGATAATGCGAATGTACATTTGTTCGACTATCTAATTGGCCGCGATATGGATGGGAGCATCATTCCAGGTCTAGTCAAAGATTACACGATAGCAGACGATGGGAAATCATGGACCTTCCATCTACGTGAAAATGTAAAATTTCATTCTGGTGAAGAGTTAACAGCTGAGTCAGTTAAGGCATCTATGGAACGGTTCATCAAGCAGTCTCCTGTTAATTTTCTTGCTGGCCCTATTACAGGAGTCGAGGCTAGTGATAAGTCAACGCTAATCGTGAATTTTAGTGAACCGTATGCACCTTTCATTGCTGGCTTGACATCGATATATTTATCTCCATTAGATCCAGCGGCACTTAAAAGTGAAGGCGACAAATTCGGGAATAAACCTTCAGGCACGGGACCTCTACTCTTCGAGAAATGGATACGAGGTGATTCTATTACTTTCGTAAAAAATGAGCAATACAACTGGGGACCAGATGATGCTGAAAACAAAGGTGGAACAAACGTAGACAAGGTAGTTTTCCGATTCATCAAGGATGAAAACACAAGAATGCTTGAATTTAATCAAGGAAATATTCAAATCATGCTGGATGTGCCACCAAGCTCAGTCAAAACGTTAGAGAATACGTCTGGTGTACAGCTTCACAAACTTCTTGACAATGGTCTTACCTATTTAGCAATCAATAACGACAAACCACTCTTTCAAGATCCAAAGGTAAGGAAGGCAATTAATTTAGCTATTGATCGTAACCAGATCGTCCAATATGCGATGGAAGGCTATGCAAAGCCTATGTATGGACCACTATCTCCTACTATACCTGGCTACAGTGAAAAAGTCGAGAAAATGGCAGAACAAATGTACACAAGAAATGTTGAACAAGCAAAACAATTGTTACATGGCGCTGGTTGGAGCAATGTGAATGGCAATGGGGTTCTGGTTAAAGAGGGTAAGCAGTTATCTATTGAACTACTTTTAACGGATGAGCCTGTTATGCAGAGGATTGCTCAGATCTTACAAAATCAGTTAAAAGAAGTCGGAATTGACTTGAGAATTACTGTTCAGGATGATTCGACGATTCGTACCAATGAATCTAAAAAAATGCATGATCTTATTCTTTGGCAATACGGTTGGTCTGATCCGGATATCCTTTACATCTTGTTTGGCAAAGACATTCCAACCCGTCTTTTCAGTACGCCGGAATTGGAAGAACTGCTTATCAAAGGAAGGCAGACAATGGATGAAAAGGCAAGAATGGCGGTATATGAGAAAGTACAAGAATTATTGGTTACAGAATCTCCTTGGGTACCATTGTTTGCAAGAGAGAGGATTACTGCGTATCGCGATATAGAGGGGTTTAAAGTAAACCCTTATAAAAAAATTGTTATTCAAGACATCAAGTTGAAAAAGCAGCAATAAGGACAGCAGCTTCACTAAGGGGAGGAGGTTCCTCCCCTCACAAAAAAGGGGTTCCAGTGTGTTAATACAGAGGGGGAAGTACATTGTTAAGGTATCTGTTCAAGCGTTTTTGCACGATGATCTTGACTTTGTTTGGAGTGTCAATTTTGGTGTTTTTCATGGTACATCTAATTCCGGGAGATCCAGTAACGTACATCCTGGGTGACTTTGCTACAAATGAAGCGATAGCCAAATTGAGATCGGAAATGGGATTGGATCAACCTATGGCAAGCCAATACCTCTCATTCGTCAGTGGAGTTATGCAGGGAAACCTTGGCACCTCATATATTACTGGACAATCTGTTTGGGAAGAAATTGCTCAACGTTTTCCGATCACGCTTAAATTGGGTATAATCAGTTTGCTTATTGGGAGCTGTATCGGTATTTTGTTGGGAGTAATATCCGCAGTAAATCAAAACACATGGGCTGACTATCTAGTTTCCATAGTCTCCTTACTTGGAGTCTCTGCTCCGGGTTTTTGGATCGCCCTATTTTTTATATACGTATTTTCCTTTCAACTAGCTATTTTCCCAATCTCCGGATATGCTGGCTGGCATTCGCTCATCCTACCTTCGCTGACACTGGGATTGGGCTCTGTTGGAAATATAGCGAGGATGACACGTTCTAACATGTTGGAAGTGCTTAAACAAGACTACATGCGGACAGCATTAGCGAAGGGGACTCGATACTGGAAAGTGATATTTGGGCATGGATTAAAAAATGCATTTATCCCTGTCATTACGTTAATAGGCATAACTTTTGGAAATTTGCTTGCTGGTGCGATCGTGACTGAGACAGTTTTTGGGTTACCTGGCATGGGTAGCTTTACGGTGGAGTCCATTGTGAAACGAGACATCTATACAGTACAAGGATTAGTGATGTTCTTAGGTATGATGTTTATTCTCACAAATCTATTAGTGGATCTTATTTACAAGTGGATAGATCCAAGAATTACACTTGAATAAGGGAGGGGATGATACCTATGAAAGGGGAAAATATCATGCTAGTTTCCGTTGGAATCGCTAAAAAAATTCCCTCTCGATCTTACTGGCGTTTGATTTGGGGTAGTCTTTTGAAAAATAAAGGCGCCGTAGCAGGACTTATATTTCTCGTACTTATTATTGGAATGACGGTGTTTGCCCCCGTTCTAGCAACACACCCAGTAGAAACCATGATTTTTGAAAACCGCTTTGAGAAACCAAGCAGTGTGCATTTTTTGGGGACTGACGAGTTTGGAAGGGACATCTTTTCCAGATTGTTAATAGGTGGGCAAATCTCGCTAATGACGGGTCTGCTCTCAGTTGCGATCGCAGGAAGTATTGGAACTGTTCTGGGACTGATAGCAGGTTACTTTCGACGGCTTGATTTGATCATAACGCAGTTTGTTGATATTTTACTGGCGTTTCCTGCACTCCTTTTGGCCATTGCCATAATTGCTGTGTTGGGTGTCGGTTTATCTAATGCAATGATAGCGGTTGCTATCGCGATTATCCCATCTTACGTGAGGGTGGTTCGAGGTGCAGTGCTTTCAATAAAAGAAAAAGAATACATTGAAGCAGCGCGTGCCTTGGGTGTGAGAGATGCAAAAATCATTTCCAAACACATTTTTCCAAATATTCTTTCACCAGTAATCGTACTATCGACACTGCAAATCGGTAACAGTATTCTAATTGCTGCCGAATTAAGCTTTCTTGGTTTAGGGGCACAGCCTCCGTCGCCTGAGTGGGGGGCAATGATTTTTGTTGGTCGATCTTTTCTAGCCAATGCATGGTGGATGTCTTTGTTTCCCGGATTGGCCATCATCATAACGGTCTTGGCTTTTAATTTGTTAGGTGATGGATTGCGTGACGCACTTGATCCACGAGTGAAAAAATAATAACTGGTAGAGGATGAGTCAAAGATGGACTTGCAAAAAAAAATCGAAGAATTAGTTGGACAAGCAACAGCAACTTTTGGGATTGTCATCAAACATTTGGAGACAAATGAAGAGGTGAAGATTAATGAAGGGCATCTCTTTCAGATGGCAAGCTGTTATAAAGTACCGATTCTAGCGACTTTATTTCGTGAAGTGGAAGCAGGGACAATCGATTTAAATACGAGAGTCCGTCTTTCATTGACAGATCGAGTCCCGGGCTCAGGAGTATTAAAAGAATTCGATCCCGGATCTGAGGTTTCGCTTAAGGATTTGGCAACTCTGATGATTATTGTTAGCGATAACGTCGGAACAGACAAAATTCTTGAGCTGGTAGGTGTGAACCATACTGACCAATATATGAAGAGTATCGGCTTACAGGATACCTATGTGAATCTGACATGCTGGCAGTTATTAAGTTTGGTTGTAAACCTAGACCCCGAATTGCATAGCAACGAGCAGTATGAAGAAGTGTCGCTTCGTCTGTTCCAGGCAAAGCATGATAAAAGAAGCATCGTATTTACCAAGAGTATAGAGAATAATGTGTCAACCCCAGCTGATATGGCATTATTGTTGGAAAAAATAGCCAGAAAAGAGTTGATTTCAAAGAAAGCGTGCGAGCAGATGATTGACATTATGAAAAGACAGCATTTCCGAGATCGGATTCCAAATTTGTTGCCTGCCGGAACCCCAGTAGCTTGTAAATCGGGTTCAGTAGGTGGTGTTCATAATGATATTGGCATCATTTATTTACCTGAAGAAAAAGGTACCGTCATTGTTTCGGCCTTCTCTGAAAATAACAGCTCACAACTGGAAGCAGCACAAATGATCGCGAAAGTAGCACAATCCGCTTACGACTATTTTGTTACCAGGTAATCAGAGACAACGAAAAGGGGGTAATGTACCAAATGCATCCAGAATTGCTACGTGTTGAAAATCTTACCATCGCGTTTCGCACGGACAATGCTTTGCTACCAGCCGTTCATAATATTCAATTTTCTATACGTGAACAGGAAACACTTGCGATTGTGGGTGAGTCAGGATGCGGCAAAAGTATCACTTCTTTCTCTATTATGAGTTTACTTCCCCCAGCTATTGCGAAAGTAACCGGAAGTGTTTTTTACCGTGGGAAACAAATTAACACATTGCAGGAGAATGAAATGTCAAATATTCGGGGAAAAGATATTTCAATGATTTTTCAAGAACCAATGACATCATTAAATCCTGTTCAAACGATTGGAAAACAAATTGGTGAAGTGTTGAAAAATCATACTAAGCTGCAACCTACTGAAAGAAAAGCAAAGACAATAGAGGTGCTAAAAAAAGTCGGAATTCCCAGAGCCGAAAAAATCATACATGAATATCCTCACCAGTTGTCAGGAGGTATGAGGCAGCGCGTGATGATTGCAATGGCTATCGCTTGCCAGCCAGACTTGCTGATTGCGGATGAACCGACTACTGCTCTTGATGTGACCATTCAGGCACAAATTCTCTACCTGATGAATGAATTAAAACAGCAAATGGGAACTTCCATATTATTGATAACGCACGACCTTGGGGTTGTTGCAGAAATGGCAGATCGGGTCCTTGTTATGTATTACGGGCAGATAGTTGAGGAAGCAGCAGTGGAATCTATCTTTGCCGAGCCGAAGCATCCCTATACGCAAGGATTACTTAACTCAAAACCCAGTTTAGAAACGAAGCGACAAAGGCTTGAACCAATCGTTGGAAGTGTCCCGGTTTTGGGCGAAGTCAAGATTGGATGCCCTTTTCTCCAAAGGTGTCAAAAGGCTTTTGATAAGTGCCAAACAGAAAATCCTCCTTTGATCAATACAGGTAACCAGTTAGTACGTTGCTGGCTATATACCGATGAGGAGGTGGCGATTTGAACAGACACATATTGGAAGTAAAACATCTAAAAACGTATTTTCCAGTCAAGAATGGATTGTTCGCAAAAAAAACAGAATATGTCAAAGCTGTTGACGATGTCTCTTTTTGCCTCGGCAAAGGAAAAACGTTAGGGATTGTTGGGGAAAGTGGATGCGGAAAAACTACCATGGGACGAAGCTTATTACGGTTGATTGAGCCTACATCAGGATCAGTAAAGTTTTTGGGGGAAGAAATTACAGCTTTGAGTCGATCCAAAATGCGTGAATTCCGGGGAGAGATGCAGATTATCTTTCAAGATCCATTCTCCTCACTCAATCCAAGGATAACCGTGTTTGACACACTCGAGGAAGCACTTTCGATTCATTTACCTGGAGAAAGTAGAGTAGAAAGAACAGAACATATACATCAACTTTTAGACATGGTTGGCCTTAACATTTCTCATGCTCATCGTTACCCTCATGAGTTTAGTGGGGGTCAGCGTCAACGGATTGGAATCGCCCGTGCCATTTCAGTCAATCCTTCGCTTATTATTGCGGACGAACCGATTTCAGCTTTAGATGTTTCAATACAAGCACAAATTTTGAACCTGCTTCAAGACCTCCAAGGACAGCTTGGGCTAACGTGTATTTTTGTTACTCATGATCTCAGTGCTGTTAAACATATTAGTGATCGGATTGGAGTTATGTATCTTGGTAGCATGGTCGAACAGGCCGACACCGATGATCTTTTCTCTAATCCGCTTCATCCCTATACAAAACTGTTGATGTCAGCAGTTCCTATACCGGATCCGACTCGAAAAAAAGAAAAGATTTATTTGCATGGTGATGTTCCCAATCCCGCTGATCCACCAACAGGATGTTCGTTTCATACGAGATGTAATCAATGCATGGATATCTGCTCATCCATAAAGCCGCAAGAGGTTGAGGTAGAACCAAATCACATGGTAGCTTGTCATCTATATTTGTAAGAATGAGAGTGATTGATGAAAGGAGAAAACATGGGCGACTTATTGGAATATTTGAAGAGTCAGCAAAATGAAATGCTAAAAATGTTACAAACACTGGTAGAAATAGAATCTCCTTCCCTCGAAAAAGAAATGAATGATTTATTAGGTAAAAAGATAACGGAGATTTTTCTTTCTTTCACAGGTGGAACGATGGAGATTATTCCTAATCAAACGTATGGGAACCACCTTCGTGGAAGATGGGGACAGGGAGATCATCAGATTCTTTTACTCGCACATCGAGACACTGTATGGCAAAGCGGCGATTTGCAAAGAAACCCTTTTCGTATTGAAGGTGATAAAGCCTATGGACCGGGAATTTTCGATATGAAGGGCGGAATCGTTCAAGGAATATATGCGTTACACACATTACGGAACTTCCAAATAAATCCAAATTGTCAAGTTGTTTTTTTAATCACTTCAGATGAAGAAATAGGAAGTCCATCATCTCGGCAAATCATTGAGGAAGAAGCTAAGAAAAGTGATTACGTCCTCGTCCTTGAGCCCCCCATGTACGATTACGGTGCTTTAAAAACGGCTCGTAAAGGAGTTGGGATGTACAAACTAAAAGTAACAGGGCAAGCTGCACATTCAGGAATTGATCATCAAAAAGGGAAAAGCGCCATTGAAGAATTAGCCCATCAAACCCTATACCTTCATAAACTGACTGATTACACAATCGGTACAACTGTAAATGTCGGAACTGTTAAAGGAGGAACGCGGGGGAATGTAGTAGCTGCGGAAGCAAAGGCGGAAGTGGATATACGAGTGAGGACACAAGCTGAATTTGATCGGACTATTCCCCTAATTGAAAATATCGTTCCTGCAATTGAAGGAACTAGGATAGAGGTAGAAGGTGGAATAAATCGTCCGCCACTGGAACGTACCAAGGAAGTTGGCAAAATGTTTGAACTGGCCAGGAATATTGGGAAGGAAAAATTGGGGATTGACTTGGTCGAAGTTGAGACTGGAGGGGCTAGTGATGGAAATTTTACAGCTCCTCTAGCGCCTACGCTTGATGGACTTGGTCCTGTTGGAGATGGAGCTCACGCAGTGCACGAGCATGTTTTGATTCAGGACATCCCCGTAAGAAGTGCGTTGCTTGGGTACCTGATTGGGGAGTTGGCAAGACAAAAAAGACATTCGTAAGGGGCGATGATTTTAATCATGAGGTGGAAGCTGGATGTTTTATATACCTCCTTTGACTCACACGAATTCCGTGTTGACATGAAAAAATGTGAGGAAGAGCTGAAGTCCATAGAAAAGTGGGTAAAAACAAATGCGAACAGTGATTTTGACGCCAGTAACAAGATAGAGACTTATCTTAATATGTTAAATAGTTTTTACGATCGGTTTAATCGGTTATACCAATTCGCTGAATTGACTTTCTATGAAGACAATGAAAACCAAAAATCTTTGGAAGCAATTGCTGATTTACAGCGCATTAAAGCTCGAAGTGTGAAACCACTTGTAACTTTTCAAAAGTGGATCAGTACTTTGGAAAATCTAAATGAACTGATTCAGTCATCTGCATTCTTAACCGAGCATGAGTTTTATCTAACAGAATTAGTAGAAAATAATGAATATGTATTAACTGAGAAAAGCGAAGAATTTATTGCTGAAATGGAAAATATGGGTTCAAACATTTGGACGAGAATGCATAACGAATTAACCTCTAACCTTATGGTAAATGTGACAATAAATGATGAACAAAAGTTAATCCCTTTATCAATGGCAAGGAATATGGCCTATGATAAAAATTTTACAGTAAGAAAAAATGCTTATGAAGCTGAAATGAAGGCTTATTCAGAAATAGAAAATGCATGCGCCGCTTGTTTAAACGGAATTAAAGGAGAAGTGATTACTTTATCTGAGATGAGAGGCTACTCATCTCCTCTAAAAAAAACATTATTGGATCAGAAAATGAGCGAAGCGGCTTTAGATACTATGATTAGTGCCATTCAAGAGAAATTACCATCCTTTCACGCTTTTTATAGGAGAAAAGCAGAAGTACTAGACGCAAAGAATGGTTTGCCTTTTTTTGAACTATTCGCCCCCTTGGAGACCGACTCTTTCACCTTCACTTTTGAGCAAGCGAAAGATCTAATTATAGAAAATTTCGGAGCTTTTAGTGATTCTATGGGGTGCTTTGCTAAAAAGGCATTTCAAGAGTCCTGGATTGATGCTGAGCCACGGAAAGGAAAGCGGGGAGGGGCTCTTTGCGTTAACCTCTACAGCGTGAGAGAAAGTAGGATATTGTGTAATTTCACTGGGAGTTTAAGTGATGTAGTAACTCTATCGCATGAGTTAGGTCATGGTTATCATAATGAACGCCTTAGAAATCAAAGTTATGTAAATAGTAAACCTCCATTACCAATCGCAGAAACAGCTTCAATTTTCAGTGAAATAATCGTAAAACAGGCAGAGCTCCAGAAGAGAGAGGGAAGGGAAAAATACATTATTCTTGAAAATGATGTTTCCCAATCAAGTAAAGCAATAGTTGATGTTTATAGTCGTTTCTTATTTGAAACTGAAGTGTTTAAGAGAAGACGAAACAACGTTTTATCCCCGATCGATTTGAAAAATATGATGGAGAAAAGCCAAATGGACTCATACGGCACTAGCCTCGATCATGATTTTTTACATCCATATATGTGGATATGTAAAGCTCAATACTATTATGCTGATAATAATTTTTATAATTTTCCGTATACATTCGGCTTGTTATTTTCAAAAGTGCTTTATGAAAAATACGTTGAGAATAAATCTTCGTTTGTCAAATTGTATGATCAGTTTCTTTCCGTGAGTGGACAAATGAGTATTAGAACATTGGCAAAGAAACTAGACATAGATGTTGAGTCAATGAATTTCTGGAAAAGTTCTCTACGTTTAGTTGAGGAAGATATCAATCGCTTTCTACTCTATAAATAGAAAATTACGTATAAAAACGAAAAGGAGATACACCAGACAAAAACTCTTGAAATGTTAGCCATGACAGCGGCTACCATCATGATTGGCACGGCTTGCTTTACCCGTAATTCTTAATTGGATTATGGGTTTTTTCATATTTTTATTAGATGCTTGATTATGAGAACTCAAGGTACTTGTACTGCATGGAATGAGGCCTACTCTCAGCCCTCTATTTCTCATACGATCGAGGGACACGCATTATTGCTAGAAATGTAGGCTTGGTAGCTAAGGACATTTAGCTCTAAATCTTATTCGCAGCAGGAGGAAGCTTACGATTAGCATATGCGCTAACTAGGATTAGAGATAAGCTCAGGTGGTCGTTTTGATAAAAGACGTGTTTAATTAGGAAATAAGTACTATAAAAAGTGTGAAGTTCTGCCGATATTTAAATACATCTTTTGTACTTACTAGGAGGCAGACTTTATGAGTAAAAGCAGCACAGGTAATATTATTGGGCCATTTATTACACTAATCGTCCTCATGTTACTATTCGGAATTGTAAAGGGTTGTAATGCGGTAGTTCAGTACTTCAGTGAAGGCTCGACTGAAGAGCAAGGACAGATCGTGCTAGAGTTTGAAAGAGAAATGAACTCAATTGAGGGAAGTGTCGAGGGACTGGGAGATCAGGTTGCTGAAGAAGTAAGAAAGATCGCTGATCATAAAGTACCAGATCTTGATAAGCTTAAAGATGCAGAAAATAAGTTCCATAGTGTTTCAGAGAGGATTAAATCACTTGAAATTCCAAGCGGATTAACGGAAGAAAGAGAGCAAAAACTGAAGGATATCCAAACAGATATGGAGCAAGTTTACGCTTTTAAGTCTTATGCAATGATGGACGCACGTCATTTTATCATTAATAGTGACCCAAAATCATTACAGGATTTTGTGACGAACACTAGTCTCGCACAAGACAATTTAACAAATGTCGTAACGGATATGGTGATGTTGAAGAAAGAATTAGGTGTTCTTGATGTTGATGTTACACAACAGAAGAAGTGAGAAGGCTTAGGCCAAGGCCTCCTCTCATCCTGAGTGAAAAATCGAAAGAGCTGCTGTCTATCTTCCAAGAGGTAGGCCGGGAACTAGGTGTGGAAATCACGGACACGAAAAGCGGACATTCCCATGGCAATTTGACTGCTGCCCATGGCAATTTGACTGCTGCTGTAGGGATAGCCACGATTGAAGGCCTGGGTCCGATTGGCGGCAACGCACATAGCGCGGAAGAATACCTGGAAATCGATAGAACTTTGTTAATCGCGTCCATTATCAAACGTCTTTCAGAAACACTCCAATAATGAACTGCACCCAATTTGTTAGACCTTACTAACATGTGGAGGTGCGGTTTTTTCTTTCTCCTGGCTTACATGCAGGGAGTGCGCGGGTAGTCACTGTTGCTAGACTAGAAAGTGGACATGAAGAACCGAGAATAGGAGAATAAAATCAAATCCATTCGAGGTGTCTAAAATGAAGAAAATATATGACAAAGAGTTCAAAATACAAACGATTCAGATGATTAAAAATGAAGGTAAGACGGTGACTCAGGTAGCCCGTGAACTTGGAATCAGTGGCAATACGCTTTACCGTTGGATGGCAGAGTTTCAACAGGACGGCAAACAAGCTTTCCCTGGTAGCGGACAATTAAAACCAGAAGACCAAGCATCTCGCGATCTGCAAAAGCGGATTCGAGATCTGGAAGAGGAAAATGAAATCTTAAAAAAGGCGATGCACTACTTCGCAAAAGACCGGCGCTGATCTATTCCTTCATTCATGATCATCGCTTCAAGCTCCGTGTCGCGAAGATGTGCTCTGTTTTTGAAGTTTCAAGAAGCGGCTATTATGCATGGCGAGAACACAGAGGCAAGCAAACCAAACGCAGCAAAAACCGGAAAAAGCTTGAGCAACGTATACGCCGAATTTTTCTAGATTCTCGCCGTCTATATGGTAGCCGGAAAATCAAAGAAATCCTAGGACAGCAAGGCTTTCATGTATCGGGGAAAACTGTCGCACGTATGATGAAGGAACTGGGCCTGAGATCCCGTACGGTTAAGAAGTATAAGGCAACAACCAACTCTAAGCATAACTTTCCTGTCTATGACAATGTACTAGATCGTGGTTTCACTGCAGAAGCTCCAAACCGCAAGTGGGTTGCTGATATCACCTATGTCTGGACAAGTGAAGGCTGGTTGTATCTAGCTAGCATCATGGATCTGTACAGCCGTAAAATCGTTGGTTTTCATATGGACGAACGGATGACCAAAGACCTGGTAATAGCCGCTCTAGACCGCGCCTTCAGCCAGCAGCGACCGCGCGGAGAGGTTCTGCATCACTCGGATCGCGGCAGTCAGTATGCTTCCCATGACTACCAGGCAAGACTGCGCACATACAAGATGAAAGGCAGTATGAGTCGAAAAGGGAACTGTTACGATAATGCGTGCATCGAATCGTTCCACAGTGTGCTCAAGAAAGAACTTGTATACTTGGAAAAATTCAAAACACGCAAGCAAGCTAAGAAACGCATTTTTGAATACATCACTTGCTTCTACAATGGAAAACGAATCCATTCTGCCATTGGATACTTTACGCCCAATGAGTACAAACGTATGTACCGTTTTGCCGCATAATTCTCTCGATTCTTTGTGTCTACTCTATTAACAGAGGTACAATGCTTTTGTTACAATAGGATGAAAAAGGGGGAGTCACTGCTGGAAAAACAAAAAGTAGTAATTATAGGAGCAGGAATTGTCGGAGCCTGTATGGCCTATCAACTAGCAAAACGAAATCAGGATGTAACAGTTATTGAACGACACCCTACCGCAGCGCGTGAAGTTACAGAAAAATCATTTGCCTGGATTCATACAACACATAGGGTGGCTCCCCAGTACAGACATTTGTATGACAACGCTTCAGAAGAATACCTTGCACTGCAGCAAGAGCTATCCGAATTACAAATTCAATGGCACGGAGCATTAACGTGGGACGATTCGAACCTAAATGAGCAAATCCACCTTCAAAAATTAAACCGAGAGCAGATTGAGGCATTGGAACCGAATTTGAAGGAGTATCCGAATGATGCGATGTTTGCCAATGAAGAAGGAGCAGTAGATCCGATAGAATTAACGGAACTATTGTTAAGAAAAGCACAGGAATACGGAGTAAAGGTACAGTTTGATACCAACGTTACACAACTGCAGCAAGAAAATTCCCGCTTAATAGGCGTACATACATCCAAGGGGTTTATGGAGTCGGATGTTGTGGTATTGGCCGCGGGTACAGGCGTATCCGAACTTTGCAATTCGTTTGGTTGCTCCGTACCAGTAACGCCGTCACCTTCCATTCTGATTCGGATGAAGACCTCGAGTAGACTAATACACACTTTAATCTCGAATGCGCAGTTTGAAGCGCGTCAGCTAACTGATCATTCATTGCTAGCTGCGGAAGATTATATGGATGATTCGGAGGAAAATGGACCAGAGGCAGTGGGCACACGTGCCTTCGAGACGCTGCGTCGCAGCCTGAAGGGTGGAGAACAATTGGAGCTGGAAAGCATCAAAGTTGGGTTGAGACCAATGCCAGAGGACGGCTATCCGATTGTAGGCTTTCATAATCAGATGAAGGGACTTTATGTGACGGTGATGCATTCCGCCATTACTCTGGCTCCGCTAATTGCGCGTCTAGCTGCAACTGAAATAATCAATCGAGAATCAAGATGCGAACTAGAGTCTTGTCGTCTCTCCCGATTTAAGCAGTAGGGTTGTAAAATTGCCAACTTAGTAGTAATCAGATTGCATTTATAGTTCATGTAACTGTAACCACAAATTTTGAGGTCATCCTCATTGGATGGCACTTAACTCACTACTACTTCTTACATAAGCTTAATGTAAATACTTTTTACAGCTTGCCATCAGACATTATTGCGCGAACGAAACTCCATGATAAATTCCTCTAGACAATCTTCTGAAAAATCAAGGGCACCACATTGATTTATGAATTCAACATTAAGACTCATTACCCAAAATCGACGAGCTATCATAAATAATTCTATCGCTGATTCATCATGTTCAGTGAAGGCTCTGACTGATCGATATCCTGAAATCAATGCATTCCATAACAAAGACTTTTTATCCTCTGGTAGACGCTTTGGCAAGTTGATGCATTAGCAAACCGTCAAATGCCATGAATATTCCTCCTCTCATCAGAGATATTTGCAACGGTTTGGAAATTAAGATCTTGTATACATTTCTGAATTATTGTGACAGCATCTTTTGCGATAATGAGCTTGTCATAGCGCAGAATATCATACACATTCAGAGTAATTGAAATTGCGGTTTCAACACAGTGAATATTGCTTGCGCTTTTATAAACAATTTATCTGCTGCAGGTGTGACAATAAGCGCCTTCCTATCGGCAACTTTAAATGTTCTTCCTAATACTCATTAAAAATGAGCGCAAAAAAAACGCCTGTACCGGCGCTTTACATGTGTGATTTCATTTCCTGAATATCAAATGAAATGTATTACATAAACAAATCCTACACATTGAAAGCCAAAGTACTGTAGCAGATTATTCACATTTATTTGAACAGCAAAACTTAAATATGACTTATTTACAATAGCATCCATTACTTTGACCTCCTTTGCACATTGTAGTTACAATATTTTCGGCCTGTCATACATTCCGTACACTTAGAATATCAAATAACTTCGTAACTCACTATACACAAAATGTCTCTGTATCGTTTTGTATAAACAAAATAATCCGAGGGAACGACTCTATGTTGTTCCCTTGGATTATTCATCATAGGAAAGGACCGGATTCCGGTCCTTTTTTTCATATGCGGGCATGGATAGAACCGCGGAACGGTTCTTCTGATTTGAAACTGTTTTTTCGCCTTTTCGGGACCCCTAGCCATGCGGAACCCAACGTTTATTTAACGTCAGGTTCTGATAGCTCCTCTTATATAACCTGAACGCACCGGCTCATTATAGGTTATGGTGTCTTTTCGTGTTACTTGTATAAACTCACCCAATACACAAATCTCATTCCTGAGACTCCAATCGAAGAAGCCCCGCTAAGAACAACACTTAACACCATATTCACGCATCGGGCCATCCGGCTCTCGGTCCGGGCTGAGGAATTTTGGGGGAAGCAGGAGCAGCCGGACAACCCTGCACTGGCTAAGTCCGTCGGACCCGGCGTGTAATGACGATTGATCTATCGGGGAATTATAACTCAATAAACAACATAGAACGACGTTGCCGGCATGAATCGGTAGGTGCGATTAGCTATTCCAGCTAATAGCATGTCAATATTTAAATATTACTAGCAGATTCACGGAGTGGTATACTAAAAAAAGTACATGGGGAGAAAGGACGTCGATAGACGGTTTTCTCATTTGATGTCGTCACCCGTCAAATAGTTGTGGAACGGACGGTCAACCCAGAACTTGTACGTGCTGACGCTGACATTCGGGTCGATTTGTTTGAAGCCGGCGACGATGTCGTCCGACTTGTCGTTCAGCGAGAACGATTGCGCATAATAAGGAGCGTCTGCAGTGATTTAATTATTCGTAATCATATCGTAATCGGAGTAATAGAGCGGCTGCCACCAGGAACCGGCGGTCAGGCCGGCCGTATCTGCGCTGTTTTTTTTTGGCGTTCATGCGGTCAACTATACGGACATAACAAGTAAAATATATAATTTTATGATGGAGGGATAAGATGAGTACAGACACGGTTGTTACACATGACTTACTCCGTATAAGTCGTTGATATCCATTAAACTTATACGGAGTTAAATGTGAATAGATGGATATGTACCGACTTTTTATAAAGAAGTAATGTGTTATAAAAAGGAGGAACTTCACATGTCAATGATTCAAGTACAAAACCTGACTTTTTCTTATCCAAGCAGCTTTGATAATATTTTTGAAGATGTTAGCTTTCAAATAGATACGGATTGGAAGCTTGGATTTATTGGTCGAAACGGACGAGGCAAGACAACTTTTTTTAATCTATTATTGGGAAAATATGAATACGGCGGAAAAATTATTTCTTCGGTAGAATATAATTATTTTCCATATCCAGTCTCGGATAAAAGCAAATTCACACATGAAATATTAGAAGAGATATGTCCCCAGGCAGAAGATTGGGAGTTTCTTCGTGAAATATCTTATTTAGATGTCGATGATGAAGTGATGTACCGGCCATTTGAAACATTATCGAATGGGGAACAAACGAAGGTTCTACTTGCTGCACTGTTTTTGAATGAAGGGCAATTTTTATTAATTGATGAGCCGACCAATCACCTAGATACCCATGCACGAAAGATGGTTTCAAAATATTTAAAAAGAAAAAAAGGATTCATTTTAATATCACATGATAGAAACTTTTTGGATGGCTGTGTTGATCATATCTTGTCAATAAACAGAGCAAATATAGAAGTTCAAAGTGGTAATTATTCTTCTTGGAAGCTGAATTTTGATAGACAGCAGGAACATGAGGAAGCAACAAATGAGCGTTTGCAAAAAGATATTGGGAGGCTGCAACAATCTTCAAAGCGTTCAGCCAATTGGTCTGATCAAGTAGAAGCTTCCAAAAATGGTACAACAAATTCTGGTTCTAAATTGGACAAGGGCTATGTAGGACATAAAGCTGCGAAAATGATGAAACGTGCAAAGAACCTGGAGTCAAGGCAACAGAAAGCTATTGAAGAAAAGTCAACGTTGCTAAAAAATGTGGAAAAAACGGAGTCATTACAGTTAGAGCCATTGGAATACAAATCTAAAGAACTAATTCAGTTAACGAATGTGTCTGTTATGTATGATGGTGAATTAGTTAATACGCCAATAAGTTTTCATGTTGAACCAGGAGACCGAGTTGTGCTTGATGGAAAGAATGGTAGTGGAAAAAGTAGTATTTTAAAACTAATCCTAAGGAAGCCACTCCAGCATACAGGTGCTTTGAACGTTGGTTCAGGCCTTGTCATTTCTTATGTACAACAAGATACCTCTCATTTAAAGGGAAAGTTATCTGATTTTATTGAAGAAAATCAGATTGATGAACAGTTATTTAAATCTATTCTACGAAAACTGGATTTTGACCGTATCCAGTTTGAAAAAGATATATCCCACTATTCTGGTGGACAAAAGAAAAAGTTGCTTATAGCTAAAAGTTTATGTGAAAATGCACATTTATATATTTGGGATGAGCCACTAAATTTTATTGATGTTTATTCACGTATGCAAATTGAAGAGCTTATTCAAAGTTTTAATCCAACAATGGTTTTTGTTGAGCATGATCAGACATTTCAAGAAAAAGTGGCTACGAAAACGGTAGCCTTATAGTTATACTTGGAGCATTGCATATTGTAATCATTTAGATACTGAAAAGTAAACCCGCATTCCAGTGCTCTGGAGCGGGTTTTTTAATATTTACATTGAATAATCTCGATATACTAAATTGGGCTTTTGCCGATATACCTACCTATGTAGACCTGCGAGATCGTTTTACAACGAGATCATTGTTGACGGATTGTTGACCAAATCCCTCGTAAACAATCCAAGAGTACCAGATTACGGAATGGAGTAAGTTCAGTAAACCGTAGAAACAACAATGATTGTCATAAGTCATCAGAAGCGATCCTAGCACCTACATCAGCTTCCCAAGCTAGCGGCGTGGGTTCGATTCCCATCACCCGCTCCATACAGAATGTCAAAAAACCTTGAGAAATCAAGGTTTTTTTGTTGTTTATGTTTCTATTTAGTTTGCTTCTAAGTGACCCTTCATGAGGGGGTAGCCATCTCTAATCATCAAATTGTAATTTACGTACACACTCTGAATATTCGAGAAAGAGCTATCGTATCACCTCCCTGGGTTAGAACAATAACAGGTGCAAGTTCGGGCTGCCCGACTTTCTATGCACGATGAATGGTACAATATGAATATAGCAGAAATTAACACGATCGGAAGGATGGTAAGAATGAGTGATTCTAATCAGGAGTATATCGTAATCTCGGGTGCGAGGGAAAACAATCTCAAGAACGTATCCTTGCGCATTCCCAAGCGGATGATCACGATCTTCACCGGAGTATCCGGATCCGGCAAGTCATCGATCGTTTTCGATACCATCGCCGCAGAATCCCAGCGTCTGCTGAACGAAAACTTCAGCATGTTCGTCCGCAACTTTCTGCCGCGTTTTCCGCAACCGGATGCAGACGCGATCGAGAACCTGAGCATGGCTGTTATTGTGGATCAGAAGCGGCTGGGCGGCGGCTCCCATTCCACGATGGGCACGATTACCGATATCTCTCCCATTCTCCGTCTTCTCTTCTCCCGAGTGGGTCAGCCCTATGTTGGACAAGCGCACATGTTCTCGTTTAACGATCCGCAAGGCATGTGTCCTGAGTGCAACGGGATCGGTCGCAAGCTGGGCGTCGACATAAGCAAGGCGCTGGACAAGTCAAAGTCGTTGAATGAAGGGGCAATCATGCTGCCGGATTATAAGGTAGAAAGCTGGGACTGGACGATGATCGTGCAGTCGGGGTCCTTCGATCCCGACAAGAAGCTGAGCGATTATTCGGATGAGGAGATGGAGCAACTGCTGTACGGCAAGGCGAGGAAAGTGAAGATGGATTTCGCCGGGAAGGCAACGAATATTACAGTGGAAGGTATTATCGAGAAGTTCACCAACAAATACATCAAGCAGGATGTGAAGACAAAGTCTGAGCGCACACAAAAAGCTGTTGCACCGTACATCTCCGAGGGCCCCTGCTCCAGCTGCCGCGGCGCGAGACTCAGCCAAGCCGCGCTCAGCTGCCGGATAAATGGTCTCAACATTGCCGAGATGTCCTCCATGGAGGTCGGACCGCTCATCCGCGTCATACGGGAGATTGACGATCCTGTCGCCGCGCCGGTCGTCAAGTCGCTGACGGAGCGGTTGCAGCATCTGGTGGATATCGGACTCGACTACTTGACGCTAGACCGTGAAACGGATACATTGTCCGGCGGAGAGTCGCAGCGCGTAAAGATGGTGAAGCACCTAAGCGGCAGTCTGGTGGATGTTACTTACATCTTCGATGAGCCCAGCGTTGGCTTGCACCCCCGTGATGTACATCGGTTAAATGGATTGCTTCAGAAGCTGCGCGACAAGGGCAATACCGTGATTGTCGTCGAGCATGATCCCGATGTGATCAAGTTGGCGGATCATATCATCGACGTCGGGCCTCACGCCGGCAGCCGAGGCGGTACCATCGTGTATGAAGGAAGCTTCCAAGGCCTGCTGGGGGCAGGTACACTGACAGGCACCCATATGAAGCGGCCGCTCCAGCTGAAGCACGATTGCAGGCAGCCATCCGGCAAGCTGTCCATCAAGGATGCCACATTGCACAACCTGCAGAACGTGAGTGTAGATATTCCAACCGGAGTGCTGACAGTAGTTACGGGTGTCGCCGGCTCGGGCAAGAGTACGCTGATTAACGAAGTATTCCTCGGCCAGCATCCGGATGCAATCGTCATCGACCAATCGGCGGTAGGAGTGTCAACACGCTCGAATCCCGCGACCTACACGGGCATTATGGATGATGTGCGCAAGGCGTTTGCTTCCGCGAACAAGGTCAACCAAGGCTTGTTCAGCTTCAACTCCAAGGGGGCTTGCGAGAACTGCCAAGGGCTGGGTGTTGTGTATACAGACCTTGCATTCCTCGACAGCGTCAAGCTGCCATGCGAAGAGTGCGGAGGTAGACGGTTCAAGGAAGAGGTGCTCGCGTACAAGCTTAACGGAAAGTCAATTGCAGAAGTTCTGGAGATGACTGTGGAGCAGGCGTTGGATTTTTTTCAGCTAAAAGAGGTTGTGCGCAAGCTCCAGGCGATGAGCGATGTGGGGTTGAACTATATTACACTCGGCCAGCCGCTCAGCACGCTCTCGGGCGGGGAATGCCAGCGCATCAAGCTGGCAAGCGAGCTGCATAAGAAGGGCAGCATCTACGTGATGGACGAGCCGACGACCGGCCTACATATGTCAGATATCGGTCACCTTCTGGGGATCATGAACCGCCTCGTGGATGCCGGCAATACGGTGATCGTCATCGAGCATAACCTCGATGTGATCAGCCAAGCGGATTGGATCATCGATATGGGACCGGACGGAGGCAGCAAGGGCGGCCAGGTGGTGTTCGAGGGCACACCTCCGCAGATCATCCATGCGGAGCAGTCGATCACGGGAAGATACTTGATGTAATGCATCAAATCGACTTTCATAATGCATGGGATTCGTAATTTCTTAGCATGACAAGGAGAACATAGTAAAGGTTAAACTTACGTATGCTCAACCAGGGCTGCCAGCAGAATCGGCAGCCTTTCGCTTAATTAACGGGCAGTATTCCTATCATGAAGAATTTGAGGTTTGAGTAACAAAAAAGCTCCTTGGTATGATGGTCAAGGGTCCCAATTGCCAGCAAGCGATCGGACCCTCAACCAAACCAAGGAGCCACTGACGTTCGAGAATAGCAAAGAGGAACTGTATGAGACGAAGGCGTACTCGTTGCAAGTCTTCTTTGGTGTCATGACGAGCACGAACTAAATCTCTCAACGCTTCATGGTCTTCGTCTGGAGTCCAAACAGGCGTAAGCTCTCCAGCTCGAAGAAGCTGCGCCAGTCTTAGAGCATCACTTCGGTCTGTTTTGATACGATCACCTGCGCGCCGAGGAATGAGTGTTGGTGCAACAACGACACAATCAATTCCGAGGGACAAAAGAAATCTGAAAAGACCATACCCTGTAGGACCGGCTTCAGAACATACATGTAAATGTTCAGGTGAACCTATTTTTTTCATGAGTTTACGGATTGCTTCAGGCGTGTGGGGAAGGTTACCGAGAAAACGAGGCTCTCCACGTCCATCATCTGCGACAGCAACCGAGATTGTATCTTTTGATACGTCTAAACCAACAAATTTTGTGACATCCTTCATAATATAGCGGCTCCTTTCGTTTGTAGCTCTGCATTTGGTCTTTGGTAGATTCCACTACGCATTGTTGCCAAATGTAACCTACGATAAGCGAAATGGGGCCGCCTCGTTCATTATGACTAACGGGTTCGATAGTTCAATAAAAATAGCGGCGAGTCTAAGACTTTATTTTTAGGTCTTAAGTCGCCGCTGTTTCATGTATTAGGTTAAGTCTAAAACAAATTTTCGGAAGGCTGGAGATTTTTTATCCGTGAACTGTGTAGGATCAAAAACTCCAGTCTAAAACTTAATTTTCAACGAAGACCTAGACGAGGGCTTGTTTCAAACTGTCTACTTGACAGGGGTAAGACCATAGAACCGGGGAGGGCTTTTCTATTTTCTGGAACAACTGTATGATTGATGGAGAGAAAAAGAATAGTGGAAACATGAATAATCCCATCCTGAAAATCGGTGGTCTGGGTTGGGGAAATGATCATACTGGACCACGATGTGTTTTCGAGTAATAGTTGTCATGCGAAACCGTATTGGCTGTATGCTCGTTATAATAGCAGAGGCCTTGCTCCGATGAGGACGAACAAGGAGCAGGTAGGAAAACTTAAGGAAGCCAAAGGCGATACAAATGAAAAGCGAGAAAACATTGTTGAAGGAGGTAAGATGGAATGAAAGAAAAAGTCACAGCGGCTTTGCTCAGAATGGGAATAGCGGTCCCGATCGTTTATTTTGGCATTCCGATAGTTGCCGCACCCTATTACGCCGGCTATAGTTTTGTGAAGCACACAGCAAGTGAACTCGGTTCAAATCGTGCGGTTCATCCAGACCCGGTTAATGCGGCGATTATCATTTTGGGGATTGTGACGCTAATTGCGGCTTTTGGTTTTTTGCTCGCGTTGTACCGCCTTGACACCAATCCATTGTTGGCGTGGCTCACAATGATCGTTGTTGTTTCAAACGGCCTTGGTACCCTACTATCCGGAATATTTCCCATTCCCGATCCGAGACACGGTGGAGGAGCCCTGTCAGCTGGTATGTTCCTGGTGCCGTTTATTTTTGCTTTTGTGTTATGGAAACGAAGCGATACACGACTCCTGAAAGGTTATCTTATAGCGAATATCATCCTATTTGTCGCTATGGTGCCAATCATGAGCGGAATCTTTGAAATTGACAGATCAATGATAGCGGGACTTCTCCAGCGAATCCTTGCATTTACTGCTTTTACCCCAATTGGAGTAGGTGCATACGTTCTCATGAAATGCTTGAAAAACTTCCAAAAACCAAATCATGAAATGTCAGATGAGTTTATTCGATGATTATAGATGCTAAATTAAGCGGATCAAGGAGGCGGCGGTCAATTTAAGCTTTCTCAACATGATTGAGAAAAGTCACCAGAGGAAAAGATACTTGAGAGACCGAACGCAAAGAACAAGTGAAAAGACTGAACTGAAGCTGTGGATGGTAAAGCCCTCTCTTGGAAAAAAAATCCTGGGAGGGCTTTTTTTATTTGAACAACTTCTTTATTAACGAGAGAATATCAAACGTTGTGCGCTGGTAAACCTTGTTGTAAACATACTTCTTTGGGCTTCGCAGCCATCCCCACCCACGCGGCATTTTCAGACCGGATCGGTGGACAATTTGCCGTTTCAGGCGAACCTTGCGCCCATTGGTGGTTAATGGGGATCGCCTGAAAGCATATTGCCTCACACGTAAGGCACCAAGGGTTTTTGTCATCGATAACATTCTTGTTGTTGAGCCGGTGGTGAGTGGCCATGCTGGATAACCGATGTTAAAGGCTAGGAGGTATTATAATGGCAAAGGCGAATACACCAAAACGCCCTACTCGGGACGAATTTGAATTAGAGGAATTGGGAAACCAACTGGTTGAGGCCAAAGAAGACGGAGACAAACGGGCATTTACGGTATGGGGCGAGGCAGAAAAAGTATACGGGCGGATCACAGTGCTGGATTCGCGTACTCGCTTGGTTCATGTAGAAAATGACGGAGTAACAAGGAAGATTCCTTTCCTCGGTATCATGAAGGTAAGGTATGGATAAAGTTCAACCCTTGAGAAATTCAGAACGTTACCCAAATCAACACAGCCTTGGCTTATTCGAACAGTACAAGAAGTAGTCGCAGACCCATGAATTTCAGTGATAAATCCGTCTCTCATTAAATAGTGACGGATTTATTTGTTCCATAAAAATAAAGTTGTAGACTGTAAAATAAAGTATTAGACCGAAGAACGGGAGATTTGTTTTTAGATCAAGCGCGGGGAAGCGTATCACAAATAGTGGTAAAGCAAAGAATTGAAGTAGAGATTAGCATTGAAGGTATCCTTGCAGTGTGAAAAAAGACAAGCTCTTCCCCTAAACCGGGAAGAGCTTGCCGTCTTTTAAGCTTTATCCGGCAATAACGAGCTGACAATTAAAGACAACGTTTGCCTGTATACCGCATGCGCCGATTGTACATCTCCTAAGTGTCCTCCCATGTAAAGATGAATGACGCCATGGAGCGAAGCCCAGAATACGCGGATAACTATTTCAGTGTCATACTGGCTAGGGATGAGACCTTGCTTTTGCGCATTGCTGATCACCGTCAATAATTGCCGCATGGCCGTTACGGTACCATTTAGGCTTTCCTCGTCCGGTTTGAAATCCGCGAATGCGCCTCCGAACATCAGTTTATAATAACTGGAGTAACGCTGCCCGAATTGCCAAAAGGCTTCGCCTAAATTCTGCAAATGCTGCGCCGGATCAGCAGCTTGTGGCGTCCCCTCGAATTCGTTAGCGAGAAGCTTACAACCGTCCAGATACAGCTGCTGAGCCAAGCCCTCTTTATTGACAAACAAGTTATAAATGATTTTTGTCGAGCAACCCATTTTTTGCGATACTTTACGCACCGTAACGGCTTCCGGACCCTCTTCTTGCAAGAGCGTTGCCGCAGCGTCAACAACGAGCTTGCGGAGATTTTCAATATTTTGCAAGCGGGCTTCTTGGTAGGTTTTCAACACTCGTGAGTTCGCATTGGAGGAGATATCTTGATCGCTCATAATCATCACCTTCGGATATCAAGTTTTCGTCAGGAAACAAAGTTTCTGAAGCTCTTGCAAGGAATTTTATACAGTTGTTAAGCGGTTGTCAATGAGACGTTAGATGTTCAAGGATATTCAAAGATCATATTGACTTTCTAGAAAAGCCGGGATACAATGAACCCGTTCGGAAACACTGTTACCAAATGGTATGATGAATATCATATTCCTTGAGAATCGGGAATAATTACTTTTGTTCATTAGGTAACGCTGTTTCTAAATTATTACATAGTATCTAGAAGGGGAGTAGCGATATGACGATTCAAGGTAAATGGGCGCTCATCACGGGAGCTTCTTCCGGTATTGGAGAGCAATTCGCGAGACAACTGGCCAAACAAGGCAGCCATTTAGTACTCGTAGCCCGATCGAAGGGCAAGCTTGAGAGTCTGGCATCAGAGCTCAGAAAGATGTATAGCATCAAAGCCGAGGTTATCGCTATGGATCTTGCGAAAGAGGGCGCACCCAGCGAGTTATATCAGCAATGTCGACTTTTGAAAGTGGATATCGAACTGCTGGTCAACAATGCAGGCTTTGCTACGCATGGTTTGTTTGAACAAGTGTCAGGCGAGCGTCAACATGAAGAAGTTATGCTCAATGTCGCCGCTGTCGTAGATATGACCCACTTGTTTTTGCCGGACATGTTGCGCAAAAGCTCAGGTACAGTTATCAATGTTGCTTCAACCGCCGGATTTCAACCACTTCCCTATATGGCCGTATATGGGGCAACGAAAGCTTTCGTCCTGTCGTTTACTCAAGCGTTATGGTTTGAAAACCGCAACCGCGGCATTAAATTCTTCGCACTTTGTCCCGGTGCGACGGACACGAGTTTCTTTAATGTCGTAGGAGCGGAAGAAGCCTCCGTCGGAAAGAAAGACACTCCGGAAAGAAGTCGTAGAGGTTGCACTTCGTTCGTTGAAGGAAGGGAAAGTGTACGTCGTTCCGGGTGTGCAGAATTATCTCGGGGCGCAGTTATCGCGATTCATTACACGAAAACAAAGTCTTCGGCTTGTTGGAAGCATGATTCGTCCGCGTGAAGGATCCAGCAGCAATAATAAGAATCCGGGTGATCAATCTGATCTTGCAGGGAGGACAATTCGATGAAAGCTATACAGCTGAAAAACGGCTTCGGCTTCGAGGAATTAACCATAACGGAACTAGACATACCAACGCCAGGTCCTAAGGAGGTACTGATCCGCATGAGAGCAGCTTCTCTCAATTACCGTGATCTAGTGGTCCTCAGCGGATTAATGCCGATCGAAGTCAAATTTCCCTTCATTCCATTATCAGACGGAGCGGGAGAAATTGTAGCCGTTGGCCAAGGAGTAACAAGGTTCCAGGTCGGACACCGAGTAGCGGGTAATTTTCAACAGCGATTCATTGCCGGCAGCCCAAGACCTGGGGTGTTAGAAGAAAGCCTGGGGGGGCCGTTGAACGGAATAGCGGCCGAGTATGTCGTTCTACATGAAGACGGAGTCGTCCCTATTCCCGATCACCTCACTTATGAGGAGGCCTCAACCTTACCGATCGCGGCATTAACCGCATGGAGCATGCTAATCGAATATGGCGGTTTGCAAGCGGGTGATACCGTGCTGCTGCAAGGAACGGGCGGGGTATCCATCTTCGGGCTTCAATTCTCGCTTATGGCCGGAGCACGAGCCATCATCACGTCGAGCAGCAACGCCAAGCTGGAACGAGCAAAAGCTCTTGGCGCATGGCAAACGATCAATTATTCGGAAGCTCCCGATTGGGATAAGGCGGCGTTAGAGTTGACTGGCTGCGGTGTCGATCATGTTCTGGATGTTGGAGGAGCGGCAACGATGGGGAAATCCATAAATGCACTTCGCACTGGAGGGACCTTGAGTATGGTCGGGTTCTTATCGGGCTTGACCATTCCGGAATACGATGTCTCCAGCATTTTGCAGAAAGCCGCAACTGTTCGCGGCAGTCAAGTCGGCAACCGAGATCACTTCGAAAAGATGAATCGGGCGATTGCCCATCATCGTTTATATCCCGTCATCGACCATGTATTCCCGCTGGCCCGAATTGGTGAAGCATTCTCGCTCTTGGCTGAAGGAAAGCAATATTTCGGTAAAATCGTAGTCCAAATCTAAAATCTCGCTTATATGAAAAAGGAGACACACTAATGCCTAATACACAAGTTCGATCCGTTAAATCTACTGAAGGCGTGAATCGTCCTAAACGTTCACTACGTGCTAGGATATGCAGATGGGGGCTATCGCTACTCGCGGTGCTCGTTCTAGGAATACTCGTTTTCTTGCTTGTACCTTCACCGATCAAACCGGCAAAATGGTCAGCACCGACGGCCCCCTCTTTTGAGGAAGCGGGTCCGTGGAAACAAAACAATAAACTCAGCTCGGCTCAGTTTGTGACTGATGCCCCTCAATTCCCTGAATTCATTACATTCGATAAAGAAGGTCAGCTATATACAGGAGATTCAGATGGGAAGATTTACAAGGTTCCTTTCGATGCAGAGGGAAATCCGCAAAAAGCCCAACTGTTTGCAGACACCAAAGGAACTCCTAATGGGCTTATATTCGATGCCAAAGGCGATTTGATCGTTACTGATGTCAAGAGGGGACTGCTGTCTATTAACCCATCCGGGAGCGTAGAGGTATTGGCTGATCAAGTGGACGGTAAGCCGATCTATCTAGCTAACGAGCTTGATATTGCCAAGGACGGCTCCATATATTTTTCTGATACTTCGAATTATGGTAGTGTGACCTTCAAAGAAATTGCCGAGAACAAGCCGCATGGACGTTTGCTGAAGTACGATCCAAAGACCAAGCAAACGACCGTCCTGTTAGAAGGCCTTTATTTTGCAAACGGAGTTGCCTTGTCTGCGGATGAAGATTTTGTGCTTGTGGCGGAATCGTATCATTATCAATTGACCAGATACTGGCTTAAAGGACCGAAGAAGGGTACATCTGATATTTTCGTAGACAATCTCGCAGGTTTTCCAGACAACATTACGCGTGATGATCAAGGTCATTTCTGGATCGGTATCTTCACGACTCGCATTTCTTTTGTAGATCAGATGCATAGCAACCCTTGGTTAGCCAGTACCATGGCCAAATTGCCGGAGTCGCTGCTTAGCGGCGCAAGCGCACCGGCGAAGCGTGGGCTTGCTATGGAGCTCAGCCCGCAGGGAGAGCTTATCGGAAGCTGGCATGATCCGGAAGGCAAACTGTATGGCGTAACAACGGCTGTAAGCCATAACGGATATTTATATATAGGAACGGCACCGGGAGGCAGCAAGGGTGTTCATCGCGTGTTTTTAACAAAATAATGTTGGAATTTGGGAGGGTGCGAAATGAATCTGGATGATTTGGAGTAATTTGGAATGAGAAGGAGAGTCTGATCGACAAAGTGGCCTTGGTGACAGGCGCTAGCAGTGGCATCGGGGCATCGATCGCCAGGAAACTGGCAAAGCGCGGCGCTCATGTGACAGTCGTGGCACGTCGACGGGATCGATTGGATGAGCTGGTTCAGGAATTGCATAAAGAGGGATTGTACGAGGTTATGGCAGTACCTGCTGATATTCAAAAGGCTGAAGAAGTACAGCATGTGGTCAATAAAACGATTAACCGCTGGGGCCGTCTTGATATTATAGTCGCCAATGCCGGATTCGGGTATCGAAGTCCTTTGGTAGAAGTGGATCTGGAAAGATGGGAGGAGCTGTACAGGACGAATGTACACGGTCTTATGTTGACGCTGCACTACGGGCTTCCGCCGATGCTAGGTCATGGCAAGGGAGATGTCATCATCATCTCCTCCATTGCCGGCAAGGAAGTGATTGCCGGAGGAGGTCCATACAGCGCTACCAAATACGGTGTTAACGCCATAGCGTCTGCGTTACGTTTGGAGATAATCGATCAGGGGATTCGCGTTACGACGATTCAACCCGGGGCGGTGGCAACGGAATTTTCTCAGGTGGCCGGGTATTCCGAGGATGAAATTCGCGCGTTTTCTTCGAAAGTCCTGCCGTTACATCCCGATGACGTTGCAGAGGCGGCGCTCTATGCACTGGAGCAACCTGAGCATGTCAACATTCCAGAACTGACCATTATGCCTTCAAAGCAAACCAAGCGGTTCAAATAATTAACCAAGAAAGTAACGCACTGATGACAAAGCATTGCGGGCTTTCGAGGTAGGATTCGTAGCTGACCATCTTCTAAGAATCTTACCTTCAGCTCGTTCAACGACATTGCGGACCAAAGTTTGTTGCCCAAATGAGTGCCCTTAATTTTTTCGCCGATAGACCCGTTAAGCTGAACCGTATCACAAGCGGCATTAGATACTTCGGATAAAATTGCCGCATCGTCATTAGAAAAGGACAGAGGGTTTCCGATTACGATACCGCGAAAGTTTACAGCGCGTGCGACATGCGTCTGTTGGGCAATGTCGATCCCGACAACCAGATGCGGCAGTAATTTTTTCAATGAGTTGATTTTGCCTGTCTTGCGATTGAAACTTCATAATAGAGCGTCCTCCTGGATGCTGGGATTTTAAGGGCTATGACCCGTTGCCGGAACTAACATAAATAAAGGTTGCAGGTGTTAATACCTGTAGCCTTTGCTTACCTAACGGAGCAGGATAAATTAATTTATTTCACGAACCTTATTATGGAAATTTCGGTGCGTAAATAAGACGTTAATTGATACTGCGGAGAACCAGATTAGGAGATCACCACATGAAGAAGTCGGTAATAACTTTCTTTTTAGCCTTGATTCCTAGTATAGCTACCATACTTTTATTAATCGAATACTTCCCTTATACAGGTCTTGGAAGAGTTATAAGTATTCCAATAACATTATTATTTAATATTACTATTTTGTTAGTTTCTCTGTTTATCACTCAAAAATTAAAATCGAGAGTATTCAAAAGTTTGATTTGGATTGCAGCCATACCAATAAGCGTGTTGGTGGCGATTTTTTTGCATCCACAAGAATACTTACCTAGCGTTTTAACGCAACTTCAAGAACTGATATTTTCTCATACTACTAAATGAAAAGCTCCGAGTATTCATGCATGTGGCCGTTCGGTCCCTAGTTCCGTCTGAGGCAATTCAATGAAGCAATGTAGGTGGAAACCTTGATCGGATCGTAATAAAATTTTGCGCTAACGGGTTCAATAGCTTAATACACACGAAGAACGACAGCCTGCGTAAATGGCTGCCGTTTTCTCAACTAACGGGCAGTTTAATGGAATATTTCTAAATTTCAACTTGTCATTACTTTCCTTAGTGGCAGTTTCCTGAACTGTAGATCGAGCAATATATCCGTCTCGGGGTGGTTAATAACATATCTTATTCGAAGTAAGATGAGATATATAAATAATTAACTGGAAAGGATTGGTTTTATGAGTAATAAAAGGAAGGTTCCGCAAGAGGTAAAAAAGTCGTTTCTATTTTGGCTCGTTGCAATTGCTGCAGGAGTGTTTGAAATGATCATCGCAGTTAGTGAAATATTATCTAAAGACTCAGGGCCAGGAAACAGTATTTTCATCGCAGTTGGGATCAGAACGATAATCTTTACCGTACTTGTTTACATTATTATGAAGATGTACCGTGGAAGAAACTGGGCACGTATAGCTTTAGCAATACTTCTTGGCGGGATTGGTACTCTCTCCTTAATTATTGATCCAGTTAAGTGGATCTTGGAAGGGAATTCACTTGATAAAGCCCTTGCTGGTATGACCTTCTATTCTATTCTGTTCGGATTAAGTCGAATTGTACATCTTGCCTCGGTAATTGTTGCATTTATTCTAATGTTTCGACCGGCTGCTAATCATTATTTTCGAGCAGTGGCTTAATCGGTAAGGCGAATAGTCACTAAAGTAACGGGTTCGATAGTTCAATATAAAGAGCGGTTAGTCTAAGTCCTCAAGGTCTTAAACCACCGCTTCGTCCCTGCGGACAGGAGATAAATCCATCGTATACGCTCAGGGAAGCAGTGTAGCAGAACGTTCGCATCAGCGGGACGTCTATGTGTGGGGTGGGGATGGAAGAGTACGTGCTTCCATTCACCTGTTCAACAACAGCACGGATGTGGAGAAATTTATTGAACTACTCCCGGATCGTCCATCTCAGATGTAGAAGAAAATGGCTATCCATGCAGGTCAGTTTTTTTACCAGCCGCGGCATCGGATAGCCATTTTTTGTGGGGCTCTTCAAAGGTATGCTCAGATCATAGCGTAGCCGTATCCTTTTCTTTGCGTAAGAAAACTAAAGGTAGAACGATTAGAACGACAGAGATCAGTATACATAGAATAGGATAGCCAACATCTTCTGCGAGCTTTCCGAAAAAAGGAACCAGAACCGCCAAGATGATCGTCTTAATCATAGATGAATAAGAAAGTAGCGTACTGCGTGAATTCCCCGAGATTCGCTGATTCGTCATATTGATCAAGACAGGCTCGATGATGGAGTAAAAGAAGCTGATGAGAATCATACAGATGATCCCGGATAGTTCAGGCAACAACGGAAGCATGAAAATACTCAAAGCCATGATGACGGTGAACAAGATAACCGTTGCTGTCTCTCCCAATCGTTTCTCCATGTGATAGGAGACGATGGAACCAAGAATACTTGTGCTTTGTATGAAAATAAATACAATGCCAAGCCATTCGATAGTCATTCCTTTCTCATGTAGGAAAGGTGAAACAAATAAAAACGTAAAGCAAAAAGCGGGAACAGCCAGAATAGCAGAATAGAGCAGTACATTGCGCAAGCTCTTACTCTTCCATACCTTTCTTGAGGTACTGAAAACGAAGTGGATGAGTGGTTCGTGCTCTTTGTTTGTTCTCACCCCCGATTGTTTCGGTTCTTTGATGAAAGAGGCAACACACCCGGCAACAAAGGAGAGAATCCCACAAATAATAAACGGTAAACCAAGCGAGTAGGTAGCTAACCACCCGCCAATGATTCCGGCAAATGCAGTGGCAATACGCATCATTGCCAATTGATAGCTCACCACTTTGGAAAATAGATTTTCTTTACCTTTCACGTGTAGATAATCGTAGAGGAGTGCCTGGTCAGCTCCAGAAATAAAGCTCCCTCCCACGCTCCATACGATTTGCAGCAAGCAAAGAATCGGGAACCAGCCTGTGTATGCGTAGAGGATCATGGCAGGAGCCATTAATAAGGCTCCCATCACAAGAGAACGGGTGCGACCGAAACGATCTGCAACGATTCCAGCCGGTACCTCAGCCAAAGCGGCAGCTACCCAACCAAATCCCTCTACAATTCCGATTGTGGCCAGACTTAGGCCTCGTACCTGCTGTAAATACAGCACATAGATGGGAAGCCACAAATGAAACTTCGTAAAAAAGGAATAGATGAAAATCATAAGCATATTGGAATCTAGCAAAGCATGATTTTTCATTCAGTCAAGCCTCACCCGACATAATAGTCGTAGACTGAGACGACTTCAAATCCTGTAGATTGATAGAGTGACAAGGCATTTTGATTATCGACAGCCACTTCTAGGCTAATTCCTCCTATGTGTTCTCTTTGATTCAAGATTTCCACTGTCTGAGAGAGGATTTTTCTACCCAGCCCTTTTCCTTGGAGCCCTTTTTTTACGCAAAATCCTGAGATGAAAAACTCGTTATCCTCTTCGCTTACGGTAATCATCCCGACTGGTTCAGACTCGTACTGAGCCAGATACGTTTGAAAGGATGGCTCTGACAAATTGCGTGTAACTAGCGCAGTCATGAGCTCAGCTGTATCCTCAAAACCGCTTACGCCAATCTCTACCAAAGTCTGAAAATCATTCGTGGTGGCTGGGCAAAGCTGTAGACGGTTATCCGATTCCACAGCAGTTACGTGCGCTGTAGCGGAGTAATCCAGCTTGTATTCAGAGAATTGATAAGTGGCCGCTACGCATTCTGCAAAAGAACTGGCTTCCTTGGACTTGCGATTGCTGACGAGTAAAATTTGCGTTACCTCACGCTTTTCACATTCCGCTTTTGCTTGTTCATACAGAGCGCGGAAGATTCCTTTGCGTCGATAGTCTGGATGAACCATTCCGCTGATCTCCACTTCTTTCGGACTGACGATCGCATACATACCGAGGAATCCAACCAGTTGCCCATCTTGGACGTACAGAAAATCATTCGTTTGTTCAGGTTGGCGGTTTTGGAGCATCGATACGTTCAGGTTGACGGATAAATCAAATTCATCGTATGCCTCGCATATTTTTGCCAAATGGACAATCTGTTTCAACCACTCTTCCGAAAGCCCTTTTGCTACTACAAGTCCTGCACCGTTGTTAATTGTACTCATCGTCTCAACCTCCAATTAATATGTGAGTAGAAAAAAGCCGTGGAGCTTTCAATCCCCACGGCAGTAGATAGCAAAAAAAAACGTGGGGATATTCGATCCCCACGGCGGCAAACATAAACAAACTTGGCTACACCAAGCCTTTGACGCGTACATCGTTGCCATACAAAAAAACACGGGTAATCCCCGTGTTTTAGGCACAGCTAAGAGAACCTGCTAGATAAACTAGTAGGATTTCACGTACGCCAGATGGGGAAATGGAATATGATTGCATACTGAAATAAAGCTCATGTATGTCATTGTCATGTTCCCCACCTCCATTATTGTTGCAAGATCCATAACTACCTTCAACTATACGTGAAGTACCGAAGTCTTACAATTGTTTTTTTTCAACGTGTAAGAAAGTTTAAGTCCTTCACCGTGTTAAGGCAATCTTGCTTGAACTTTTGGAGCGCACAAACCCATGGGGATACCTTATTAAACTGACAGGCTCGTTAGTTGAATGATCTCTACGTGCTACTCATGTAGTAACCCCTGTGCTAACATCGATTCAGCAAGCAGAACTGCACCTTTTCCTGCACCCATTTTCGTATTGTGGGAGACTAACACATATTTCACACCGCCGAGTACCGGTTCCTCTTCAAGTCTTCCCATACTAGTTGTCATCCCGCCACCGAGCTCGCGATCAAGGCGAGGTTGAGGGCGAATTGGGTCATTAAAGATGTTAATCATACGCTCAGGAGCTGAATGTAAATTACAACTTTTGAACGGATTATAACCATTGATTGCTTCTTTCATTTCAGATAAATTTGCTTGTTTTTTCAGTCCAACAAACACAGATTCAGTGTGTCCATCCAGAACATTCGCTCTCGTACATATACAATTGATATTGATCTTCGCTGATTCTCATCCGGGAAATTGATTATTGATCATCAGGTTTTCTTATGGTTAATGGTCGCATCATGTCATGGTCTTCATGCTCTAATTTATGACAATGCCATACGTATTTTCCGGCATATGGTTTAAATCCTATGATGATTCGAACCGTTTCTAGCGCGTTGACTGTCACTGTGTCTTTTAAGCCAAAATCAGTCGGGAGACGTTGCTTGAGTTTTCCATTACTTTCACGTCGGTCGAGGACGAGAAAATTCACTAAGTGGATATGAATGGGATGGCCACTTTCGGTTTTATTTTCCAGTTCCCATATTTCAACCGAATCAAGTAATGGTGTTTCTGTCACTGGATCGTCCCACTCTTTTCCATCTAACAAAAGCATAGGACGTCCATATTCATCCTGTGTCTCGTCTAGAGTTAAATGTCTTACCTTTTTGACTACTGTGAGTGGTATAAGATCAATCTTACTTAAAATCGGCGGAACTTGACTGTGGTCTTTTTCCTTTAACGGCTTTGTCACCTTGAACGCCATCACATCACCTATAGGATTACCTAATTCAAACTGGTTTTGTAAGATGATGGTTTCGCCCTGCAGTTTAGAGAAATCCACTACGATGTCAACCCGCTCAGCCGAACCAACTTGCAGACTTTGTACCTCAATCGGCCGTTCAAGAAGCCCACCATCTGTTCCGATTAAGAAAAAAGACTGAGAATTACTAAATTGAAACAGGTATGCGCGAGAGTTGGACGCGTTTAGTAGACGGAATCTGTATTTGCGAGGCTCCACTTCTAAAAAAGGCCAAACTTTCCCATTCACTACCATTATATCTCCAAAAAAACCATCAACAATCGATGGAAATGGTAAATCTGGTGGAGGATTGCTGGGCTGGGATGGATAAAACAGAGAACCATCGGTATTAAATGACTTATCCTGAACGATGAGCGGCACTTCATATTCCCCCTTCGGAAGTGGAAGCGCCTTCTCTTCTTCATCGCGTATCAAATAAAGACCTGCAAGACCTGCATACACATTTAACCGGGTGATACCGAGGGTATGGTCATGGTACCAAAGAGCGGTCGCTTTTTCACGATTGGTGTATTCATAGGTCTTTGTTACAAATTCTGCTCCTGTTTGCCTGAAATTTCTGGTAAACCACGCCTCTGGGTGTCCATCACTTGCTGGTCTACTCGAACTTCCGTGTAAATGTACAACGGTTCGAACTTCAGGGGTATCCATAGCCCCATGAATCGTGGTATCGACGGGCAAAAAATGTTTTTTAGGTAATTTATTTTCCCATTTCACGTATATAGGTTGGTCTTTTTCGACTTCTATCGTTGGACCAGGCACTTTCCCCTGATACGCCCAAACTTTTGTTTTTGGCAAATTTTTGTGAAATCGATGTCGTGTTTGTATCATGCGTACAACATAAGGGTTATTTTGGGAGTTTTTTCTTGGTTTGATTACTAGCGGCATTGGTAGTTGATCGATAAATTTCTTCAATTCCATTTTTTCACTCCTTTCATTTATAAACATTGAAAACGAAGGTAGATTCATAACTTGATAACGCAATCGAGAACAAAAAGAGAGATAAATGGTCTTCTTCCATCTCCTCAATCTCTATGGCCTCACACAAACACAATGGAATCTACATCCCTAAAATTCTAACTACAAAATGGGTTTGAACACAGCAAAAATAATGACTAGACAGACGCCGTTCCATAGGAAAGTGACAATACATAGGATGGAGCGGGTGAATGTGATGATAAATAAAAAACAGGGTTTGACCCGTTTGACAGGGCGTATCGTTGTGCCCGGTGATCCTGCGTACAACCAGGCTCGAATGGAATTCAACAAACGAATTTCCAAATTCCCTCGTGTGATTGTTTTTTGCAAAAGAACACAAGACGTAGTGAATGCTGTTAAATGGGCGAGGGAAAATCGCGTTCCGATTCGTGTGAGAAGCGGACGGCACAGCTATGAAGGATTTTCTGTGATGAATGGTGCGATTGTGATCGATGTTAGTCAAATGAACCGCATCCAGATCTATTCAAAACAGAAGTTGGCCAAAATTCAGACGGGAAACCAACTGCAAAGAGTTTATCGAACACTATGGCAAAAGCGTGTAACGATCCCAGCGGGTACTGCTCCTGATGTCGGGATTGCTGGATTGACCTTAGGGGGGGGAATTGGGTTGTTATCCCGAAAATACGGGTTAACACTTGATAACCTGAAGGAAGTTGAAATGGTTGTTCCCCATGGTCGCTTTGGTGCGAAAATCATCCGGTGTAATGCCCATGAACACGCGGATTTGTTTTGGGCCTGTCGTGGAGGCGGAGGAGGCAATTTTGGAGTTGCTACATCTTTTACCTTTAAGGTACACCCCATCTCAACGGTAGCCATCTACAGTATCACTTGGAAATGGAAGGATCTTGGAAAAGTATTCGACGTGTGGCAGAAATGGGCACTATCTGTAGATAACAGGCTTACTTCCACCATTCAAATGTTTTCCAAACAGGTTGGAACCGTGGAATCCACGGGTCAATTTCTCGGGTCGGCAAGTGAACTGCGCAGGATGATCCAACCGCTTCTTCATGCGGGTACGCCATTGAAAGTACGAGTGAAAACGGTTCCTTTTATAATAGCTACAAAATTTTTTGCCCAAATCGATATCGGTTTGTTGCCTAAATTTAAAGTTACCGGTGGGTACGCTTATCGTGCGGTGCCTAAGGAAGGAATTCGAACCATCCAGCGGTTTCTGGCAAATCCCCCCAATAAACATGCCAACGTGGAGTGCCAAAGCTTGGGAGGAGCTGTCGCTCGTGTCTCCCCCACTGCTACAGCCTATGTTCACCGACACGCCAAAGTGATTTTTGAACTATCAGCAAGATGGAGATTGAAACAGGAACAGAAGCGAAACATTAAGTGGGTAGAAAGCTTTCGTAGAGCCATGACTCCTTTTTTAATAGGAGATTACGTGAATTTTCCTGATCTGGAATTCAAGAATTGGCCAAGGGTATATTACAGGAACAATTTCAATCGGCTAACAAAAATAAAACGGAAATACGACCCTTTAAACGTATTTCATTTCCAACAAAGTATTCCACCTGCTAAAAATTGATATTATAGATCCTGAGGGCGTTACCTTAGCAAGGAAACGAGGAGTCGAAATAATAAATAAGGGAAAAAACCACAAGTGGTTAGAAAATAATGGCCTGATCAAGACTGCTAGTATATTTCATCTAAATACTATTTACTATTTGCCAGCACTCCATTATTTTTAAAGTAGATAGTTAACCGTTGAGGACCTAAGAATCATATATTAAAGGATATCTGGAGGAGCACTCTATGATCATGGCTTTTTAAGCATGCATAGGGTGCTCTTTTTTGTAGAAAGGAGACAATATGATAGCTGTACTCGTTGAAACGAAGGAACAAGCAAAGAAATTGGCAGCTCCTTTTAATGGGGAAGAAAAGAGTGGATACATAACGATATCATCATGTCCAATTTTTGCATACCTCGAGTATATGAAAAGGTCTCGTGTAGTCTTCGATTCCTTCATCCCTCAGCTTTTGTGTTATATCCAGCTGCCACAAGATGCCGAATTGTTCGTTTTTCAAATGAGTATCTAGCTAATCCCCTCTTTTACTCCATCGACGAAATGATGTTCTCCAACTTTTCCTGATCCATCGGGCCGATGAATTTTTCCCGGATCACTCCATTCGAGTCGATCATGTAGCTGGTAGGAATGGAAATGGCTTGGTACTGAACCGCCACCTGCTTGTCGACATCCAACACCACCGGGAACGTCATACCGTAGCCTTTGATAAAGGCTGCCACATTCTCCACACTATTTTCGGTTGAAGTCAAATTCACCCCGAGAATGACGACTCCCTTATCTTTGTTTTCCTCATAAAAAGCTTGCATATCCGGTATCTCAGCTCGGCACGGAGGACACCAAGTAGCCCATAGATTGACGATTACTTTTTGACCACGCAGGTCGGACAGCTTGATGGACTTTCCCTCTGGAGTCAGCAGTTCAAAATCCGGCGCAAGGTTGCCCTTCTGGATGCCAACCGCTTGCGATACAGGCTGTTCAAGGGAAGTGGTTCCTTGCGCATAGAGCCCCCATCCTAGCATGGCCAAGAGGGCGACTATCGCGAACAGATTGTTACTCTTCATTGGGGGTTCCTCCTGTATCACGAGCTCGATTGGCTAAAAACAAAGCGAGGACGGAAAAAATGTAGTAGAGTAGCTGCTCTTTGGATAGACCGACCAAAAGCGGCGCATAATCCGGGGAGAAAAACGTCACGTATACCTGACAAATACCGAACCAGAGCAGCATTTGCAGCCATGGGATCACACTCGTTGCACGATCTAGCTTACGAATCACCCACAGCAAAAAGACGATGGCGATGAACGCTTGCTGAAAGGAATACCAACCACCTACCTGCTCCACCCCCCACGTAAGGACATGTCCTACTGCCCAAGCAGTCAATCCACCCGTAGCAAAGACATCCACCAATACCGGGATGGGTATCCCCTGTCGTCTCACCTTTACCACCAAGTATACGGAGACTGCCAGTACACCCAGCAAGATTCCACGATCCCCACCTGAGAAATAGAGAAGCGACGCAGGCTGAGCCCATACTTTTGCGGGATAGAATAGCGCATAGCTGAACTTCCAGACGAAAAAAGCCAAAAGTAAGCTGCTAGTTATCAGTTCGAAGATCGTCTTTCTTTGCTCCTTTTCCTTTCGCAGCCGAAAATAAACCGCTACGAACGCTGATAAGATGGGGACCGCTATAGCCAGCATGCTCATTTTGATCAAGAAAGGGCCAAACTGTATGACATCGGGCATGTTCTTTTGTTTCCTTTCTCTGCGGCTTTTTTGGTATAAAAACCTCTATCGAGGCTTGTTCATGGACGAATGCCCATACAATCTCTTATGTGAAAACAAGCCTATTCTTTGTAACAGAATAGGCTTTGACGTATCTATGCTAGTATAAATCACCAATTCTCACCGTACCATTTATTTCTCGCTCACTGATCTTAGAAGGACAGGCTGACATTGGCGTCCTTGGCAAAATCGAGGAAAGTGACGGCACCGCCTACTTCAATTCCGTAGACAAAATCTTCTTTTACCAGCCCCATGACATCCATCGTCATCTGACATGCGATGAGCTTCACACCCAAGTCGCTAGCCATTTTCACCAGCTCGGGAATGGTCGGGATGTTCGCTTTTTGAAAGCCTTCCGCCATCGATTCTTTCCCTGCCGGGAGTGGCAATTGCTGATGAGCTTCCTTTTGAATGAGATTCAAGCCTTCAAAGGTAAAGAAAATAGCTACCTCTGCATCTGTCGCTGCGGAAGCAGTCGCGATCTCCCCCATTTTTTTACAAAAAGGTCCTTCTTCCCGTCCATTTTTTGCTATTCTATAAAGAACATTTCGCATGAGGAGGCTGCGCGCATGACATCCTTACAAGAACTTCTGACAACCAAGAACGTACCCTTTGAAATCCTGGAGCATCCACAACTCATACGTACGGCGCAGGACGGTGCTGACTATTTCGGCATCGAGCTTGGCCAAACTGCACCTACTCTCGTGCTGGAAACCGAAAACGGCTATGTCGCCGCGATTCTGACAGGAGATCGTGGACGGCTGGATTTTCAGTCCGTTGCCGTTACCTTATCATGCCAGGAAGTAAAGCTTGCCAACCCCAAGCAAGTGGAGGCCATCACGGGTTTTCGGATCGGCACGGTACCATTGGTAGGCCTCTTTCTTCCTTGCCTGTTTGATCGCAGACTGTTTCGTTACTCCGCTATTTATGGCGGGACTGGCGAGGCAGGATCGACGCTAAAAATCTCACCGGGAGCAGTGGAGGAATTGAATCAGGTAATGGCTTATTTGGACTAAGCGGTGAGGTGGACAAGAGCCCGGGGAGACAGCGTCGCTCCCCAAGAATCACTGTTTGTCCACGAATGACCATCACTCAATTGGACAATGGGAGGAAACGTTCGACTCCTGTTTATCTAGGTGAATCGCGATGAACCATCCTATGGAGGTGGTACCCTCTTACTTCCTTTTCAATACACCGAGATATTCTTGCCAGGGTCCGACATCTGTGCGGTATCTCTCCGCCATCACCCGTACGATTTGAGTGATGTGCGTCAAGTCATGAACGACCCACGTAGAGAGCAATTCTCTGAGCTTCACCTGACCAAACGCAGGGTGTGAGCCCGTCAATTCTAGATGCAAGTCAGGGTCAATCATCGTTTGAAGAGTAGCGATATTTTGTGCTCGAATCGTTTTGAATTCCAGTAATTTTTGTTCGATGGATCGTTCGGACGTTTCTTGCAAGTGAGAAAAACGGTCAAATGAGGGAAATGGTTTCCCTTCCCCTTCTTGTAGAATCATTTCTAATCTGGGGAGCCAATTATGTTTCTCCCCCTCTATGAGGTGCTCAATCACTTCAGAGGCATTCCATGTTCCCACTCCTTCCTTGCATTGCAGCCATCCTTCCGATAAACCCGACAAAAAATGCTCCAATGTTTGCGGGGTGCGCTCCAAAACCTCAATCGCTTCTTTCATCGAAAAATTCATATCCTTGCTCCTTTCTATTTAGAAGACTACCTATGCGACAGGCGTATCGATATTGTCATCCATTCCGGGCATACGAAACTCAAAAGCTCTCAGGCTCTTCCATGAACCACATGATATAGGAGCAGCGTTGGCAAACCAGGATGGTCGCTTCTTTATTTGCCCAATCCAGCCCAAAGAAGGTTGCTCATCAACTCCTCTCCTCTTTGTTTGTTATACGCTTCGGTTGTACCAAAAGTTTCCAAAACAACCTTATGTGCTTGTATCATGAAGCGGTATCCGACTACAGCAAAACCTGACAAACTCCAATACCATGTAATAGTCACGGCTTCATGGCAAAGGAGAGTGAGTCATCAGTGGGAAAGCGAAAGAAAAGAATTATTGTCGGAATCGCTTTTAACTCTAAAAAGCTAAAGTACAACCGCAAGAAGAGATTCTCAGTGAGCTGGATAAAGAACCGTATGAACATATTTATGCGGTATACGCGGAAGAGTTTGCAAAGGCAGACCAATCAAGGCTTTGATGCCCTTGTGGAGTACGAAAACCATTCCCGCAAAAAGATTAATAGGCAGCTGCGCAAGTATAAAAAACTCCCTAATAATATCAAGTTCATCCCGAAAAGCATGTATCAAAGAAGCATCAAGAAACGCCTGAAAGGCTATCGCTATTTATATCTGGTCCGGCTAGATTCGGATGACTTGTACCGCAGAAGCTATATTCAACAGCTCAAGAAGCATCGCAGGCGAAAAGGTGTCAAAGCGATTATTAATCAGCATGGCTACATGTATGATTCGAGAAAACAACGGATTGCGCCGATGTATGCAAAGTCACCGGCATTTTATACCTTGATTTATAAAGCGAAAGACTATTTGCGTGGCAAACGCTATAAACTTCGCGGGGGGCATCCTGCTGTCATTCGCTTGCGTCACGATAAATTGCGTCTAAGAAACTATGTGCATATCATCCACTCGGGCAATACCACAAGCAAATTCCTCTCAAAGCGCAATAAGGTCATCAACAAAAGGCGTGTCGTAAAAGGACGTCATCGTGTAAGAAGAATCCTTTCCTCGTTCATGTAAAAAAACAGCTGCCCCTCACAAGGCAGCTGTTTTATCTATCGGCGTTGTTCACACTCTGTGAAATCCGAATCGTCACTTTGGTTCCCTGATTCGGTATGCTTTCAACCTCCAGCGTGCCGCCGAAATTTCGCAGCCGCCTTTCGATATTGCGCAATCCAACTCCTTTTCGAGTCTCCTGCTGAATTTCCAGGCTGGCCCCAAACCCTGGTCCATTGTCTTCAACAGTTACCACAGTATCTCCGTCCTCAGTAACGACAGTGAGTTTTACCGTTCCTCCATCCAATTCCTTCATCGCTCCATGGCGGATAGCATTTTCCACGATCGGCTGAATGGTCAAGGGAGGAATGAGGCCTGTGATGCTTTCCTCCACTTCACAAATGACATCCAGTCGATCGCCGAAACGGATCTGCTCGATATGGAGATAAGCGTCTACCAGCTCCAGCTCACTTTGAATAGAAATCACTTTCTCATGTTGTTCGAAGTCAAAGCTGTTCCGCAGATACGTACTAAAATCGAGCAGCAGTTCCTGCGCCATTTCAATATTCTTGTGACTAACGGCTAATATCGTCGTCAAGGCATTGAACAAGAAGTGCGGCTTGATTTGCGAACGTAAAAAGGCCATCTCAGCCTCGATCAATTCGCTGACAGACTGTTTCATTTTCAAGAGAGTCCGTACCCGTGCTCTGAGCTCGAGTGCCTCGACAGGCTTGGTAATATAATCGTTTGCTCCCGCCGCAAATCCAGCGAGCAGGTCATCTCTCTGACTGCGTGCGGTCACCATCAGGACAGGCAGCTCGGAGGATGAATACATCTCTCGCACTTGTTGGCACACTTCGTACCCTGACATCTGTGGCATCATTACATCGAGGATGACGAGATCCCAATGCCGATGTTTCTCCAAAGCCTCCACTGCTTCCCTTCCACTGGACACGGTGACTATCTGATACGGCTCCACCGCCAACAGCTTCATCATCACGTATTGATTCGTCGGCTCATCATCCACCAGCAAAATGGTTGCTTCCGCCTTCTGTTGCGGAAAATGCGGCATGAATGGTAATGACTGCAATTCGGTAGTTGCGGCCACCAAACGCTCGACGGAATGAAGAAAGTATCGTTCGGTGCTTTCTACGTGTCTGACGTCTTCAAGGCTACTCGATACAGGCATGGTAAATAGGAATGTCGTGCCTTGTCCGACCACGGAGCTGACACGAATCTCACCCCCGTGTCGTTCCACAAGCTTTTTACAAATATGAAGTCCCAGCCCGTTCCCTTCGTTGCTGGTTCCTCTCTCCCCTTGCTCGAACATGTCAAATATGCTTTTTTGCTGCTCTTCTTCAATCCCGATCCCAGTATCTTTGACACGAATCTCGACCATCCTGCCTTTTTGCTCGGCCTCGATTGTAATGGTTCCAGCTGGGGTAAATTTAATCGCATTGTAGAGCAAATTGAAGACGATCTGCATAAACCGCTGCTCATCCGCCCAGATCCGCACTGACTGTTCAGGAACCTGATTAACAAGCCGTACTGACCTCTCGTCGGTCATGTAACGCATCACGTCTAGGGCAACCGCTACCACATCATGTACCTTGAGGCTGGTCGGCTTTATTTCCATGCCCGCATGTAGATGTGAAATATCTAAAAGATCGTCCAGCAAATGAGTGAGGCGCTTCCCCACGCCTATAACAAGCTCCAAATCCGCTTTTTGTCGCTCGTTCAGCTCTCCTGCCCCACCATCCACCACAGACTGCACGATGTTCAACGTAGCATGGAGAGGTGTGCGTAATTCATGCGATGTATTCGCTAAGAACTCATCCTTTGCTTTATCCAGCATCAGCAGTTGCTCGGTTAATTGCTCCGCTTTTTGCAAGGCAGTAAAATACCCCCGCGTGCTCAGCATCGCCAGAGACATGGCAAACACAATGATCTCCAGCGGAATCCAGCCGTCGTCCTGCATCCAGCCTAGAGACCTCAGATTTTCAAATACCCCGTTGAAGAGGAGGCTGCACGTGCTGATGACCACCCACATGACACTTGCAGGATTATGCCACACCCTACGAAGTAGTTGGATGAAGTGATACAAGACTGTGATCCAGGAGAAGAAAATATAGAGTCCTTGCAGATGGGTAAATTCTTTTGCTTCCAGTAGCAAAACGGATCCTGTGCAAAGCAGGATGATCGTCAGCAGCACTCTGCTTACCGTATCGTTTGATTTTTTCAGCACGATGTTTTTCATGAATAAAGAATAGCTAAAAGCAAGAGCAAGCATTGAAATAAACTGAATTCGCGTCGCCCAATCGTAGGACAAGTCGAACCAGTCGAGCGCTATACGCTCACGATGTGTAAAGATATATAGCGCTGCAAAAAAGTTGGACAGGGCGAAGTAAATAAACTCCTTGAAGCGACGATTATAGGCGTACAGAAGAAAGAAGTAGACGCTAAATAAAAAGATCACGCTGGCAGCAGTCGCGTCAAAATATTCGGAACTACGTTTGCTCGCCAATATGTCTTGAACAGGGCCAAACGAGATCCCATCAAATACACCGCCACCTGCCGCAAAATCCACATTGGCAACCTGCAAGATGATGTCCACCTCTGGCCTTGTAATGTTTACAAATGAAAGATACGGTACATTTCGGGCAATCACATCTTGGGACTGTGCCGATGGCTGCCCTTGCTGTCCTACGGTTTGTCCATTCACAACTAATAGATGCGACGAGCGTATATTCGAAACCCGAACACCCCATACGCTCTGCTTACTTTCAGGCAAAAGCAGCTTTACATGATAGGTCCCGTAACCGAGCGATGTGACCTTCTGATCGTTGACATACTTGTCCCACACGCCTGGCACATGAACCATCAACGGCGAAGTGCCCTTCGCAGAAAGCTGATCGGTTTGGAGCAACTTCTCACGATAAAACTCCCATTCCCCCTCTAGCTCAATCGTCCCTTTATTGGCGAAATCCCATCCTCTAGCGTCCAGAACCCCTTGCTTGGCCACAGGCATTTCCGTTGGGCTGTAAATATAGTCCCAAGTCAGCCGAATACCAATAACGAAGAGAAACAGGGTGAAGATGATTAGCAATTTTCCTTTATTCGCCATTGTCTCCCCCTCATTCTTTTTCCCACTCCATATTTTCCCTGTAGGAAAAGAGTTGTCAAGGAAAAATCCAGAAGAGAAACGGTTAGATTTTTTATTAAGTTGACACTTAATTAAGCGTGGACTAAAATAAAAAACATGATAGATAAAGCCATACAAGCGATTGCTGAACCTAGACGGAGGGAGATCTTGTCTCTCGTCCGCGACGGGGAGCTTGCCGCAAGCGTCATTGCATCCCATTTTGAAATTTCTGCTCCAGCCGTATCGCAGCATCTCAAGGTTCTGGAAGAATCCGGACTGGTAGTCGTCCGCAGGGAAGGAACCAAACGGTATTATCGATTGAGGAGGGACGGATTCGCCGAATTGAAACAGTACATCGACCGTTTCTGGGATGACAGCTTATTGCGATTGAAAGAAGCAGCCGAAGAGGAAGAAAGGAGAAAATCATGACTCCCTTGCAAAGTGAACAGATCGTAAAAGAAATTTTTATTGAAGCTCGTCCGGAAACCTTGTTCTCATTCTTTACAGATCCAGACAAATTAGTCCGCTGGATGGGCAGACAGGTTCTGCTTGAGCCAAAAATCGGAGGAAAGTACCGCATTGACATTAACGGAAGTGACGTTGCAATGGGCGAGTACGTGGAGATCGTCCCCTATGAGAAAATCGTCATGGCTTGGGGGTGGGAGAAATCAAAGGTTGTACCTCCCGGATCAAGCACACTCGAATTCCGACTGACACCGAAGGATAACGGGACCCTGTTGGTATTGACCCATTCCGGTTTGCCTGCGGAAGAAATTCCTTCCCACCAACATGGCTGGACTCATTACATGGCACGCATTCACCAGTTGGGACAAGGGCAAGATCCCGGAATCGATCCATGGTCGGAAACGCCGATGCATGAAAACTAGTTCGTATAAGCATCACAGCCTATATGTTTGGAGGTCGTTTCTACCTATGCAGCGAACCCTGACAACGCTCCGGAGTGGTACGCGAATATCCAATCAGCAGAGTGGCGGACCCCAAAACTGCTGACGGTAGGCTTTTTCTAAGCTCCCTTTTTCTATTAGGGTGAAGGAAGCCGATCGGGAGTACGAGGATACGATAAAAAGCTCCCACCATGTGTGAGAGCTTTTGTTTTAGTTATCGCTAGCGTCACTTCGTTGCAGCAGTTTCTCCGCCTCTTGATCCCTTCGCTCGAACTCGCCGCTCCTCGTCCAGAGCAAAAAGCGGTCATCTAGCAGCTCAGCCAGAATCGCTCGCTTCTCTCGTTCCCCCAACTTCAAGCCGAGGATTCGCTGTCGCATCTCTCCGAGAAACTGCGTGTAAGCTCCGTACTCAGGGCCTACCCATTCCTCCAGCTGTCGCCGCATCTTTTTTGCGAGACCGGGGTTTTGTCCTCCCGTGGATATCGCGATCTGCATATCGCCGCGCTCGACCACGGCAGGAACGGTAAAGGTGCACAGTTCGGGCCGATCTACGATGTTTATCCATTGGTGCGACTGGCACGCCTCGTATACAGCCAGGTTGACCTCAGGCTCGCTCGTCGCCGCAATGATCAGCACCGCATGGACAACGTCGGCCTGTTCAAATGAACGCTGCTGAAGGGAGAGCTTGCCTTCCTGTGACCAATCCTTGATCTGCTCGGTACATGAAGGAGCGACGACGGAAACCTCGGCACCCGCTTCGAGCAGGCTGCGTACTTTCCGCTCCGCCACTTGCCCGCCACCGACGACCAGACAGCGTTTTTGTTGCAAATTGACCATCATCGGGTAGTGGCGCACTGCACGTCACTCCTCTCGCTATCTTCGAACGCCTTGCAGTCAGCTAACAGGGGTGTTTGCTGACTCCAACGCCCCTTCAAACCAATTGATCTTGTCCCGCAATTGTACCACGTCGCCTACCAGGATAATCGCCGGATTCGTGATCTGGCTGTTCGTAGCCATCCGTTCCTCGATATTCTCCAAGGTACCCGTCAACGTCACCTGCTGTGGCAGCGTGCCCCACGAAATGATCGCTACGGGTGTCTGTGGATCGCGTCCATGCTTGATCAGCTGCGTGCGAATGAGAGACAAATTCGCCACCCCCATGTAAAAGGCAACCGTGTCGATACCCGTGGCCAAAGCTCGCCATTTATCAGTCGCCAGCTCTGGCTTGTCTTCACGCAAATGTCCGGTCACGACCGCATAGGACGAGCCATGCTCCCGATGCGTCACAGGAATGCCTGCGTAGGCAGGAGCAGCGATTCCGGCAGTCACACCTGGCACGATCTCAAACGGAATTCCCCGCTCCGCCAAATGCTCCGCTTCTTCTCCCACACGACCAAACACACACGGGTCTCCGCCTTTCAATCGCACTACGACATTTCCTTCCAATGCCTTTTCAGCGAGAAGCTCGTTGATTTTTTCTTGTTGCAACGTATGGTTATCCGGTAGCTTGCCGCAATAAATGCGCTCTGCCGTCTTCGGTGCATACTCCAACAGCGCGGGATTCGCCAGTCGATCGTAGATGATCACATCTGCCTGTTGCAGACATTCCAGCCCTTTAACCGTAATCAGCTTGGGATCTCCCGGACCTGCTCCGACCAAGTATACTTTCCCTGCCCGGCTCATCGATCACTTACCCCTGCCGACGCAAAGGTCGCCATCTCTCGCACCATTCGGGTCGAAGCTTCGATGATCGGGAACGCAAGAGCTGCGCCGCTTCCTTCACCAAGTCGCAGATTCAGATCGAGCAGCGGTTCCTTGCCAAGCGTCTTCAGCACAAAGGCATGGCCTGGTTCCTGCGAACGATGTCCCGCAATGAGATAGTCCGCTACTGTCGGTTGAAGCCGTACCGCCAAAAGAGCAGCTACCGTAGCGATGAATCCGTCCAACAGAACCGGAACACGGCGCGATGCAGCTCCGAGGATTGCCCCAGCCATTGCACCGATCTCCATCCCGCCTACTTTAGCCAGAACGTCGATTGGGTCGGCAGCATCTGGGCGATGCAGGGCGAGCGCTTCTCTCACCACCGCTTTTTTGCGTTGCCAGCCCTCATCCGTCAGCCCTGTTCCGCGTCCCACGATTTCATCCGGGTCGGCCTCAGTCAAAGCAGACAGGATAGCGCTGCTAGCTGTTGTATTGCCGATGCCCACTTCCCCGACAATCAGAACTTTGGCTCCATCGGCCACAATCTCCTGTGCGGACTCCACCCCGATCTGAATGGAGCGCTTTGCCTCTTCACGGGACATGGCGGCTTCGCGGAGAATATTACCCGAAGCAGCCCTGATGCGCTTTTTGCATACGCCAGGAGCGTCTACCTCTACCGCTACACCAACATCCACGAACTTTTGCAAGGCACCGATCTGACGGGCGAAAACATTGATCCCTGCTCCGCCATGCGTCAAGTTCAGCAGCATTTGCGCCGTAACTTCCTGCGGATAAGCGGATACGCCTTCCGTAGCTACGCCGTGATCCGCGGCAAATACGATGATTCCAGGTGGGCTTACGACTGGGAACGCCTCTCCTGTCATGGCAGCCAATTCGACTGCCAGAGTTTCTAAGCGCCCCAAGCTCCCGAGCGGTTTTGTCAACTGGTCGACGTGCTGTCTTGTTTGCTCTGCCGCTTCCTGATGGAGCGGTTCGATCCTGCCGAGTTGTTTTTCCAAGTCTTTCATCTTACATGCACCTCGTTTTCCTGGTAAAGCCGCATTTGCTCTTCGATAACCTCTACTTTTACATGCTGGCGAACGGTGTCGGCCAATAAATCGTACCCTTGCTCCCGAAGGGCGACAAAGGATGGGCGATCCGCTAGCGGCACCAGACCTTTCTTTGTCCGAATCGCGTTGAGCAGAAGAGTTCGAAAATCGTCATTGTGGAACAGACCGTGAAAATACGTCCCGATCAGTTTTCGGTCCTCTGCACAATAGCCATCTGAGCGATCTTCTAGCTGAATAAATGGTGCGTCGTTCTCTGTGTAGACCGATTGCCCCATGTGAATCTCGTAGCCTTCCAAAACCAGCTGTCCCCCTGCAAAACTAGCTGTACCACGCGAGAGTACGGTCGTCTTTCGAGGTTCCATCGTCGTCACCATCGGGATCAAGCCAAGCCCTACCAGCTCTCGTAACGGTGACTCCACACCATCAGGATCGTGGATTGACTCGCCCAGCATTTGATAGCCGCCACACAGTCCGATCACGTAGGTTTTACCTTCGCGATGGAGCTCCTGGATACGATCTGCCAGTCCGGTTTCTCGTAAAAACTGCAAGTCTTCCAATGTATTTTTGCTTCCTGGCAGGATGATCAGATCCGGTTCTCCCAGCTCCTCCAGTCGAGTCACAAACCTCATGCGGCAATCCGGCTCCACAAAAAACGGGTCCACGTCCGTAAAATTGGAAATACGTGGGTAGCGCAACACGGCAATGTCGATGTCACGTGGTGTCTCTCGTTGTCCTTGGTACCGATGCAAAATGAGTGAGTCCTCGGCATCGATCCACAAATCAGGAATAAAGGGGACGACCCCAAGCACGGGCTTCCCTGTGTACTCCTCAAACCAGTTCAGCCCCGGTTCAAGAAGCGTCACATCCCCACGAAACCGATTGATGATCACGCCGATTACACGATCCCGATCTTGCGGCTCCAGCAATTGCAAAGTCCCTACCAAGCTGGCAAACACACCACCACGCTCGATATCTGCCACCAAAATGACGGGAGCATTGGTCAAGCGAGCGACTCGCATATTGACCAGCTCGCGGTCGTTCAAGTTGATCTCTGCTGGGCTGCCTGCTCCCTCGATGACGATCCGCTCGTAGGCATCTGCCAGTCGCGAATACGACTCCCCGATAATTCGCAGCCCTTCGTCGAAAAACTCCTTCCGGTAGGCCATCGCTTTCATATTTTTGTAGGGTTCCCCGTTGACGACGATCTGCGACTCGGAATCCCGGGTCGGCTTGATCAGGATCGGATTCATGTCCGTCGTAGCAAGAACTCCTGCTGCCTCTGCCTGAACGCCCTGTGCTCGCCCGATTTCCTTTCCGTCGATCGTCACGTACGAGTTGAGCGCCATGTTTTGCGATTTGAACGGAGCTGTCTTGTGCCCAGCCTGCGCGAAAATCCGGCAAAAGGCCGTGGCAATCGCGCTTTTCCCCGCGTCTGAGCTCGTTCCCTGAATCATCAACGGGAGGGCTTTAGGCACGCGCGCCCACCTCCACGCAGCGTTCGATCCAGCGTTTCACCAATTCTGGATTCGAGCCAAAGTGCAGGTGCGTATAGCCTGCAACCAAATTCTCGGTAGCGTAGCCCTCCGGCTTGGTCCCGCGCAAGCCTTTGGTCTCATAGGCATGCGGCAGTTCTGCATCTGTGGCATAGGTGGAGTAATGGAATTCGTGCCCTTTTGCTTGTTCCTCTGTTCCGAGCAGGAAGTTCCCTTCTTTTCCACGTACCTCTCGATAGCCCAGTGCCGCGAGCTTCTTTTGCATCGTCACTTTGCCCGGGATGAGTCCGACCATCGGATAGCTGTCGCCTTCTGTCGTGACGATGGCTTCTGTCAAAAACATGAATCCGCCGCACTCTGCCAGTGTCGGCAGCCCGCTCTTGATCGCTGCTCGGAATGACTCCAATACCGCTTGATTCTGCGAGAGCTCGGATGCAAACTCCTCGGGGAAGCCTCCACCGATATACAAACCATCCGCCTCCGCTGGCACTGTCTCACCCGCGAGTGGCGAAAAGAAACGCAGCTTGGCGCCGTACGCTTCCAACAGCTCCAAATTTTCCGGATAGTAAAAATGGAACGCAGGATCCTTTGCCACGGCTATGGTCACACGAGGTTGTGTGCCTGTCACGCGCTCGGGTACACCTGTGACCGCAAACAGCTTTGCCTCCGCCTGCAATGTCTCAGCTTTTGCCAGCTCCCAGATCAGCTCTAGGTCGACCGTATCGCCAATCAGATCGGCCAGCTTGTCAAACAACGGTGTCAGTTCACCACGCTCTACGGATGGAACCAATCCGAGATGTCGCTCCGGAATCTCCAGCTCGTTTTCCCGCTTCAGGTAACCTACGACGGGTATGCCGCACTCCTGCTCGATAGCTGCCTTGACGATTTTATGGTGTCCTTCACTCCCGACCTTGTTTGCGATGACTCCGACGATGCGTGCCGCGGGATTGAGTAGCTGAAAGCCTTTCACGATAGCTGCCGCACTGCGTGCCATGCTCTGGCAATTGACTACGAGCAGGACGGGAGAGCCTGTCAAAATGCTGATTTCGGCCGTGCTCCCCTTGTCGCTGGTCGCTTCCTTGCCATCATACATCCCCATGACGCCCTCAATGATAGAAATGTCCGCACCTGCCGATCCCCGGACGAAGATCTCCTTGACCGTATCGTGGGAAAGCATGTAGCTGTCCAGATTACGCGATGCCCGACCAGTCACTGCCGTGTGATAGGTAGGGTCGATGTAATCAGGACCGCATTTGAACCCTTGCACGATGTAGCCTTTTCGTTTCAGTGCTGCCATCAGCCCGATGGTGACGGTCGTTTTTCCAGCCCCGCTGCCTGTTCCGGCAATGACGATACGGCGGCTCTCACTCATGCACGCCCCTCCTCTCGATACGGCATCAAGCCGACGGATATGGTGGTATTCCCTGATTTTTTCTTGGTCAGAGCCAATGTGTCCACGCCAGTGTACAGTTTGACGGCTGGCTCGCTCACGCCATAGGCTCCCGTATACTTATAGACCGTGTCAGACGGGTCCTCGATCTGTACCTGATTTAGCTCTTCCGGAGAGTACCAGACAAACGGCCAACCGTATTTTTCGCATACAGCGATGAGTCCCGCCTCGTCCTTTTTCAGCTCGATGGTGGCAAGAGCTTTTACACTCTTAATGGAGAATTGCAGCTCATCTAGCGTCTCCTTGATCACCGCTTCGATCTCCTCTGCTGATGTCCCTCGGTTGCAGCCCATGCCAAGCACGATCACCTTTGGTCGATATAACACGCCGTTGGTCAGAATCGATTGTTCTGCTTGCGAAAGCAACCGATGCGTGACAACCAGCGCTGCTTGTGGTTCAGCAGCCTGAGCATCAGCAATCGTCTCGTACTCCTGGATCGAAGGAGGCATTGGGGTATCGTGCATCCACCAGTCCCTTTCCCCGGACTCATTGACGACTGCCACCCGCTCTTCATTTACGACCGACGCACTGACCGGGGTCAGTTTGTCAGCCGAATCCCACTCCCACCCAAAACGGCGTCCGAACAAATCTACCGGAATGGTCTTTTGCACGTCAGAGGCCGTCGTGATGATCGGGCGTGCTCCCATGACTGCTGCTACCTCACGTGCTAGCTCGTTCGCTCCACCGAGATGGCCGGACAGGACGCTAATGACATTTTCTCCGCGGTCATCCACAACGACGACGCCCGGATCTTTCTTTTTGTCTTCTAGAAGTGGGGCGATCATCCTCACGACCGCTCCCAACGAAATGATGATGATCAAGCCTTTGTAAGCAGGCCAGAGGGCGGGAAATAGCATCCGCACGCTATTGGAGAATAGCTGGATGGCTCGTGATTCTTCATCCCCCCGCGCAAACTTGCTCATGTAGTACAGATCCGTCCCCGGAAACTTCTGGGCGAGATCGCGTGCCATCTCTACACCATGCTTGGTGATCGCGACGATCGCGTACTCTCCGCGCTGCTGGATGACCGGGATTTCTCCTTCTACCAGTTCGATGACCATTACTCTTTCACACCTTTTCTGAACCCGTGCGTGAAGGTTTTGTCATAAAGTTTGGATCGGTATTGCTCGTTTTTCTCATGAATGTGCGGGTCCAGCGCCCATCCTGCCAAAATCATCGCATGCTTGCGGATTCCGTTTTTTCCCATATCCTCGTCGAGGTTCTTCAGCGTCGTGCGTAATATGAACTGATCCGGCCAGCTCGCGCGTTGTACGACTGCGACAGGAGTATCCTCACTCCAGCCAGCTTCCACCAGCTCTCGCACCACTTTTTTTGTCAGGGTCGCACTCAAATAAAGGGCCAGTGTGCTATGATGCTCCGCCAGGGCACGTAGCTTTTCACGCTCTGGCACAGGAGTACGTCCTTCTGCACGGGTCAAAATCAAGGTCTGTGTCAGCTCGGGAATCGTCAGCTCAGCACCGACTGCTGCCGCTGCTGCAAAGACCGAGCTCACGCCTGGAACGATCTCCACTTCGACGCCAGCCTCTTTCAGGAGCGCGATCTGTTCCATAATCGCTCCGTAGACGGACGGATCGCCTGTTTGCAGACGTACGACCAGCTTTCCTTGATTGACGCGATCTACCATGAGCTCTACCATTTCCTCCAACGCCATGCCGGAGCTTTGCAGCACCTCTGCGTCTGGATTGCCCAAAGCTACCAGATCCTCATTGACGAGAGAATCCGTAAAGAGAATCACATCTGCCTTTTGCAACAGCTTCAAGCCTTTTACCGTAATCAAATCAGGATCGCCTGGGCCTGCCCCTACAATGTACAGCTTCATGATTTTTTCACCACCATCAAGGTAAGATAGCTGAGCTCTGCTCGCTCCAGCTCCCGAACATCCGTCCAAACCATTTCCTCTGAAGAGGTCACTTTGGTAGCAACAGCCGCTTTGTCTACCAGATTCATTTCTTTCAGCAGACCGATAATCATCGGCAGCACCTTTGCCACTTTCAAGAAGATGACGCAATCATGGGCTTCGATCGCCTGACGCATCGCTTCCTTGTCTTCTGTTGCCGGGATAATCCCGATCTGCTCATCCCCATCCGCGAGCGGCAGATTAAACCGTGAAGCCGCACCGAGGAACGAAGAGACACCAGGAACAGTGACGATCGACACTTCCGGGTGCTCGTCTTGCATCACTCGCATCATATGGATAAAGGTGCTGTAGAACATCGGATCGCCTTCTGTGACGAACGCCACGTCCTTGCCCTCTGAGAGACGCTCCCAGACCAACTCCACGGTGTTGTTCCATTCACGTTCCAAAATTTCCGGATCCCGCGTCATCGGAAATACGAGCCCGAGCATTTCCTTGTCTGTTGCCGGTTTTACATACAGCTCCGCGATTTGATGGGCATAGCTTTTGCTTCCCATCCGTTTTTTCGGGTAGGCGATGACCGGCGATTGCTGCAGCAAACGAAACGCCTTTACTGTAATCAACTCCGGATCTCCGGGACCTACTCCCAGTCCGTACAAGGTTCCGATCTTTGTCACTTGTTGTCTCCTCCTTCTTCTTCCTCGACCTTTTTGGCCCATGCTGTAATGATGTAGATCGGATTCAATGCTTCAAAGCGTGTCAGTGACAAAATCGGCTTGCTGCGCGACAGCTGGGCGAGTGTGACGGACGTTTCAAAGCCTTCTGCGGCAAAAGCCTGCGTCGCTTCATACAGCGTTTCGATGGTAGCTGCGTTGACCACAATACGTCCACCTGAGCGGAGTCGGGTGCAGCAAATGTTTAATAGCTCACGGAGCTCTCCGCCGCTGCCGCCGATGAATACGGCATCCGGGTCGGGAAATTGGTCCAGCCCATGAGGCGCTCGTGCGTTGATCACTGTCAGATCCGTGCGAAACTTGGCCATATTCTGGCGGCAGTTTTCTAGGTCATCCGCATTTTTCTCGACACCATATACTTCGCCTTCCCTTGCGATGCGTGCCGCTTCAATCGCCACAGAACCCGTGCAGGTACCGATGTCCCAGATGATGCTCTTGGCATGTAGCTGCAGCTGCGCAATGCTCAGGATGCGCACTTCTTTTTTGGTAATCAAGCCTTTGTCCGGCTTACGCTGGGAAAACTCCTCGTCTGCGATGCCAAATGGCCAGACAGGACTCTGGCGGCGCCTTTTGAGAATGACGACGTTCAGGTCGGAAAAGACGCCGTCTGCCATCTCGTCTAGCGTATACCAGCCTGTTTTCTCATCTGCACTACCCAGATTTTCTGCCACAAACGCGTCGTACTCGGTCATTCCGAACGAGAGCAAGTAATTCGCAATCGCTGCGGGGCTATTTTGTGCGTCTGTTAATAAGGCCACCTTTTCCTTGCCATCGATGCGTTGCGCCAGGCCCTTGATACTGCGACCGTGAACGCTCATCAGCGCTGCATCGTGCCAAGCTTCCCCCATTTTGGCGAAGGCAAGCTGAATAGAGCTCAGATGCGGGTAGATTTCCACGTTCAACTTTTTAGCGAGCAAGCCGCCGATACCGTAAAAAAGCGGGTCGCCCGACGCGAGAATGACCGTCTTTCTCGTCTCTGCACGCAATTCTTCTACCATAGCGGTGAGTCCGCCCTTGAGGACTCGTTTTTCCCCTCTATACTCCGGGAAAAACGAAAGATGTCTCTCCCCGCCTATCAGCAATTCACTTTCTTCTATCCATGAACGGTACAACGGCAGCAAGCTCTGCTGTCCGTCATCCCCGATCCCGATCACTTTCATCATCTGTGTCATTGATCGTCACCTTTCCCAACAGGGACCCTTTCATCGTAATGATCACGGTCTCCACTTCCATACCGCCACCTACTTCCTTCAGGGCGGCTCGGCAGCAATTCTCACACATCATTTCGAAAAACGCCGGATTGTCTGCCATCAGATCGCCCACCTGTGAAGCCGTATTGGCCTCTCTGATCTGCGTCAGCAACTCTTCGGATACTCCAGCCTGCTCTGCCATCTGGGCGAGAAAGCCGAAGTCGACGGGAGCGCTTTTGGAATGGACCATCATGACACCCTGCGCGACCTTGGAGAATTTGCCCATCATCCCGACGAGGGTCACCTTTTTCATCTTCTTACGCTTGCATTGTTGCAGGGAAAAACCAACGAAATCGCCCATCTCCACAAAGGCTTCCTCCGAAAGCTGCGGGTACATTTCAATTCCGTAGTTCTCGGTCTTGCCTCCTGTTGAAAGGACGATATGTTCACATCCTGCTTCCTTGGCGACATTGACAGCTTGCGCCACACTAGCCTTGTAGGCAGAGGTGGAAAACGGCACCACGATTCCGCGCGTCCCCAAAATGGAGATGCCACCGAGTATGCCGAGTCTTCCATTCAATGTTTTTTTCGCGATCTCTTCACCCGTGGGAACGGAGATCACGATCTTGATTCCTCGCTCGATCTCGAACTGATTCAGGACATCTTGGGCTGCTTCCCTGATCATTTTACGCGGGACGGGATTGATTGCCGCCTCCCCGATCGGGACAGGTAGGCCGGGCTTGGTCACCCTACCTACCCCGAGTCCACCGTCCAGTACGATGCCTGGCTCATCCAGCCACTCCACCGTGCTGAGAATCAAGGCACCGTGAGTCGCATCCGGGTCGTCTCCCCCGTCCTTGATCGTGCTTGCAGTCGCCTTTTCCAGAGTGAACTCGCAGCTCTCCATCTGAAAAGTCACGATCTCACCAATGGGCAGCCGGATCGTCGCTTCACTCTGCGTCTCCTGGGTGATCAGCGCGATCAAAGCAGCCTTTGTTGTCGCCGTTGCACAAGATCCAGTTGTATAACCATGGCGAAGGGGTTTTGCCTCTTTTTCGTCCGTCGCTGCTTTGGTCGCCATGGGTTTATCCCAACCGTTCCGCCATGATGGAGATCGCATTCAGCGCCGCTACGGTTACTGTACTGCCGCCTTTTCGTCCGATGTTGGTGATAAATGGGATGTCCATTTTCGCCAGCTCTTCTTTGGATTCTGCCGCAGAAACGAATCCTACCGGCATCCCGATCACGAGACCTGGTCTCGCTTCGCCTTCTTTGACCAGTCGGATCAGCTCGAGCAAAGCTGTCGGCGCGTTGCCGATGCAGTAAATGCCGCCGTCCGCTTCCTTGATCGCCTTGCGCATGGAGATAATGGCACGGGTCGTGTTGAGGCGCTTTGCTTCTTCCATGACATCGCGGTCGGAGATGTATACTTTTACTTCTCCCCCATATTTCTCGATGCGGTTTTTACTGATCCCTACTTGTACCATCTGTACGTCTGCTACGACCTTTTTCCCGCTGCGAATAGCGGCAATTCCCGCTTCAATCGCATCCTTGTGGAATACCAGACTGCGTCCGAGGTCAAAATCTGCAGAAGCGTGGATGACGCGTTGTACCACTGGAAATTGCTCGTCTGTAAACGGATGCTCGCCCAGCTCGTCGGCGATCATCTGGAAGCTCAAGTCCTCAATTTCTTGCGGTTGCACCGTTAAGGGTTTGAAATCCGTACGAAAATCCATCGTTAGTTTCCTCCTGTCACTTGTTTCAATTGGTCGAGCACGTTCTCGTAATTGGAAAACTTGGTACCGTAATCGATTTGTGGACGACCGATGACGATCGTTTCGATCCCCATTTCGAGGGCCGCCTCCACTTTTTCATCAAAAGCGCCTACCTTGCCGCTCTCTTTGGTAATCATCAGCGTCACGCCGTAATGGTCGTAGAGAGCCTTGTTCAGTTCTTTGGAAAATGGCCCTTGCATCGCTACGATGTTTTTCTGCTCGAGGCCCAGCTCTTCGCATTTTTGCATGTTGTCGATGCGTGGTAGCATTCTTGCAACCAGCGTCGTATCAGACAGACCCAGTAAACGGTCTGTAAATATTTTCAACGTCTTACTCCCTGTCGTCAGCATGATCACACCGCGCTTGTCTGCTGCCAATTCAGCCGCCTGTACATAGTCTTCTACCACGATCAGCTTTTCGCTGCCGGGTGCGGAGAGACTCTCCCGCTCGTAGCGGATGTAGGGGACTTCTGCTGCCTTTGCTGCTGCCATCGCATTTTTCGAAGCTTCCTCTGCGAACGGATGACTCGCATCCACCACAGCCTGCACCCCTTTTGCGGCAATCAGCTTTTGAATATCTTCAGCGGTCAAGCGACCTACCTGGACAGGAACTCCTGCTTCCTCCATGCTTTTGGCGGCGTTGTCAGTTACTACCGTCGTGAGCAGATCATAGCCCGCTTGTTGAATCAGCAATGCCAGCTCACGTGCATCGCTCGTTCCAGCCAATACAAGAATCATGTGGCGTCCCTCCTACTTCGTTACGGGGTCGTGTTTGTGATCATGTTTGTGATCGTGGTCATGATCGTGATCATGGTGATGATCGTGGTCGTGGTGGTGCCCATGATGATGGTGGTGATGCCCGTGCTCATCATCGTGGTGGTGATGGTGATGATCGATGTGCTCCATCGCTGCCAGCCTATACTGACAGGTGTCGCAATTCAGCTTGACCTCGCCATGCAGCGCTTCCTCCACCCGATCCTTGAGCACTTCTTTCAGCAGCGGATGGAATCCGAAATACTCGGCCATCGTGAACTGCGCTTCTGGATATTTCGAGCGGAACTGCTCCAGCTGATCGCTCATCCGTTTGATCAGGATCCCAGTAAACAAGAAGTAAGGCAGAACGACTACATGGCGAGCACCGAGCTTCAGGCAGCGCTCGATTCCCTCGTCATACAACGGATAAGTAACACCCATGAAAGCTGTTTCTACCCACTTCGCCTTGTAGCGCTCCCAGAACAGTCGCGACATTTTGTAAATATCGCTATTGGCATCCGCATCACTACTTCCCCGTCCGATCACGAGTACAGCCAGATCCTCATGTTCTTCGCCGGAAGCAAAACCAGCCTCGTTCATGCGCGTCGTCAGGATGTTGATGACTTCATCGTGGATACCGATCGGGCGTCCGTAGATGAATTGAACGTGAGGATGCAGCTCCTTCGCCTCGTCAATCGCAGCAGGAATGTGGATTTTCGCATGACCCGCCGAGAACAGAATGATTGGGATGACCGCCACACGGGTCGCTCCGCGTTTTACGCATGTATTCAGTCCTTGCAGCATGTCAGGACGTTCGAATTCCAAAAAACAAGTCTCTAAGATCGGAACGTCCAGTTCTGGTGCGAGTGAATTCACAAACTGCCTAATCTCTTCATTGCCCTCTGGATCTTTGCTTCCGTGGCCGACAAATAGTACCGCGTCCATGTAATCTCCTCCTGATTTTTCTTTTTGTATGTGCGAAAAGGTCAGCGCAACCGCCGTCCCCTTTTCTTTGCTTTTACAATCAATTTGAACCTAGTCTCCGCAAGCAGCGTTTTCGATTTCTGCTTTCGCCGGTTCACGCCATGCGTAGCCTTCCAGCTCACCTACACGCTGAAAATATTTGTGGAACCGTTCATTCGGGAAAGCTTCCTGTTTGAATCGCGTCACAATGCGTTCGACCAGGGATACGATCTCTTCCTTCGGGATACCTTCTGCGACAGGAATGCCTGAATGTGCATTTCGCCCAACAGTTTTGGCACCCAAGAACAAGTCGAACTTGCCTTTGCGGAACACAATTCCGATGTCTTCCTTGACCGCCCCGTAACAAGCCATGCCGCAGCCGTTAAAACCGATTTTCAGCTCTTTGGGCATTTCTTTGCCGCCTAACTTTTGATGCAGTTCTTCAGCGAACGGAATACCGTCCTTTTTCTCGCCATCGCAAAAATCGCATGCCTTGACCTGTAGGACATCTCCAATCGGGCTCAAAATCAATCCCAGCTGACGCAACCGCGCTGTGATGCTGTCCGGACTGGCCGTCGGAACGCGCAAGATGATTTGGTGGTGCGGCGTGTATTCGAGCTCGCCTTTTTCGCCCGCCACTTCGGCGAGAGCCATCATCTGTTGCGGTGTAATCTTTTTATTTGCTACACCAGGGCTGACCGCGCATTCGAAGATCATTTCCGGTGTAAACGACGACACTGGGCGAATCCCACTGTTGGAAGCTGGTTGGGTCACAATCCCTTTGGCTTCATTGACAGCAGTAAGTGCTTGCATCGCCCAGTCGAGCGGATTTTGCACCGTTTGTGTGGCAGGTGGTGCTTCCAATACTGCCGTCGCTGTTGCGGTTGCAGTTGCAGTTGCAGTTGCTCCAGAGTCGGTATTTTCTATCAGGGGTGTAGCCAGTGTAACGGAACCGCCCTGCGCTTCTTTTCTGTCAGATGGAGCCGAAGAAATCGAGCTGCGTGCTGTTTGATCTTCTTCTCCTGCAGCCTCCAGCGACCACGGCTCATTCTCCACTCGCAAACGCTGATGTGGCTTCAGTGGCTGTTCATCTGCTGAAAGAGTGTACTTACGTTGGTAGCCGCGCGGCGTAATCATTTTGCCATCGTAGACGAATGTGGATGTGTTTCCGATGATCACGGTCGTCAGCATTCCGATATCGTGCTCCAGCATTTGTGCCAGCGTGGTGACCACGACATGCTCCCGCTCACGGAACGCGCTTTTTACAATCCCGACCGGCGTATCCGGCGAGCGATACTGCAGTAAAATACGCTGTGCCTCTACAATCTGGCGAGTACGTCGGCCACTGCGTGGGTTGTATAGGGCGATGACGAAGTCCGCCATCCCTGCCGCATCGATCCGTCGTGCGATCAGCTCCCACGGAGTCAAGTGGTCACTCAGACTGATCGTGCAGGCATCATGCATGATTGGCGCACCCAGAATGGCGCCACAGGAGTTGATCGCAGAAATCCCTGGTACGATCTCGATGGGAACGCCGGTCGCCTCTGTCCACCCCTTTTCTACCAATACCTCGTAGACAAGACCTGCCATGCCGTACACGCCAGCATCGCCACTAGAGATGACGGCTACTTTCTTGCCTTCCACTTCAGCCTGGCGAACCGCTTCCCGCGCACGAGCCACCTCTTCGGTCATTCCGGTACTGACCACTTCCTGATCAGTCAACAGCTCACGGATCAAATCCACATAAGTCGAGTAGCCAATGATGACATCACTCTCTTGGATGGCTTCCCTTGCCCGTTTGGTGATGTGCTCAAAACTCCCTGGGCCAAACCCGATCACAAACAACTTGCCGCTCATACGGCCCCTCCTCTCCACTGACGAGCTCATCCTCGCCAGTGATCCCTTTTTCTTACAGACATTCTGTGTACCTTGGCACCTTATCCAACCATGACTGCAATCGCCAAACAAACGATGAGACATAGCAAGGAAACCAGGTACATCAAACGAACGGTTGATTGAATATCACCTGCATGCAGCGGTCGGTGCGAATCGCCCATTCTGGCGCGATCTGATGGTATTCCTTGATAAAAGTTAAGTCCGCCGAGCTGTACACCTAGCGCTCCTGCGACCCCCGCTTCCGGCAAGCCACTATTGGGACTCGGATGCAGATGTGCGTCACGGCGAATGATCGTCCAGCATTGCTCCCAGTCCAACTGCTGCAGCTTGCTGGCGATGACTAGCAAGAGCGCGGTAAAGCGGGCTGGAATGTAGTTCAGGACGTCGTCAAAGCGAGCTGATGCCCAACCAAGATTTTTGTATTTCTCATTTTTGTAGCCCACCATCGAATCCAGCGTATTCGCAGCCCGATAGGCCATCGCCAACGGCGCTCCGCCGATAGCCGCATAGATCAGCGGCGAAACAATCGCGTCCACGATGTTTTCTGCCACCGTCTCTACTGCTCCCCGGCAAATTTCCGATTCATCCAAATGCTCGGTGTCACGACCGACTACCATGGAGAGGGAGCGCCTCGCCTGTGTCCAATCGCCAGCCACCAAGTGCTTGGCGATCGTAAGTCCTGCGTCTGCCAAGCCTTTGGTAGCAATCGTTGTGGAGATCAACCAGGCACTCAGCACCCACGCGAGCACCGGGTGGATCGATGCTGCCGCCCATACGATCAACCAGACCACCATATAGCTGCCTGACACGATCAACAGGGGAAATAACAGTCCAGCTATTTTCAAATGCTCTTCCTTTTTGACCAGTGCGCGGATGACACCTTCCAGCCGCGATATCCACCATCCGATGATGACCACCGGATGAGTCAAACCACGCGGATCACCCACCACTCGATCAATCAGGTAAGCAGCTCCTACTATCAAAGCCTCGTTCATCATGATCCTCTCTCGTTCGTAAGAGATTGCTTCACCCAACGCTGCCCATCCCATTCCACGAGAAGAGCCTCGCTGTGCTTCAAGCCTTCCATCTGCCAATAGCGGCTCGGTTCTCGCTCCAGCCACGCTGCCTGGAACCAACGAATGACACCGCCGTGTGTGACGAACACCTTTGTATCTGACTCATCAGCGCTCGTCTCAGCGAATACGCCATGCAGCCAATGATCGACTCGCTCACCCAGCTGACGCAGGCTTTCACCGTTCGGGGGAGCGTGCGTGAACGGATCATCATACCAACGTGTGGCGCGCTCTCCGGCATGCTCCATCAATTGTTCATAGGTAAGCAGCTCCCAATCGCCAAAGGACAGCTCGCGCAAAGCAGGTACGACAGTCAATGGCACATTCCACGCTTCAGCGAGCGGCTGGGCAGTCTGCACGCACCTGCGCAAGTCGCTCGAATAGAGCTGAACTGGCTCGAATCCGACACACACCAAGCGTTTTGCCAGTTCTTTTGCTTCGTTTCGTCCTTGCTCGTTCAGGGAGACATCGCTGTGTCCCAAGTACCGCTTTTGCCGATTCATCTCTGTCTCGCCATGGCGTACCCAGAGCCATCTCATCCCCACCAGCTCCCTACCAGGACGAGTAGCATGACCGCTTCGCTGCTCTCGATGACGGCACCGTAGCAGTCTCCATTTAGTCCGCCCAGCTTGCCTGCCACTGCACGGGAAAACCATAAGGCAAATAGCATCGACACCAAAATCGCCGTCACAGCTGCCCATCCTCCGAGAAGCCAACCCACAACAATCAGAACGACATACCCCAACCAAATGGAAACGAGGGACAGTCCTTCACTGATGCCTTTTCCAATGCCTTTTTCAGCAGATATGTACGGCCAAAAGCGGATGGATAACAGCACATGAGTACGAGCAGCAAACGGAACGAGCAACAGCAGCATCCACTCAGGCCGAGTTAGTTCCACCAGGGCAGCGGTCTTGAGCAACAGCAACAAGATCGCTGCCAATACGCCCATCGCTCCTACGCGGCTGTCTTTCATGATTGCCAAGACTTGCTCACGTGGCCGACTGCTACCCAGACCGTCCGCCAAATCCATCCAGCCGTCCAGGTGAAGTCCACCTGTGATGTACACCCAGATGACGAGCGTCAAGACAGCAGCCAACAACGGGCTAAACAGATAAAGCGCCGCTTGATGTACCCCGCATAGCACCAAGCCGATTACGATTCCAACAGCTGGATAGCAGTTGACGCTTTTTTTCCACGCCGTCTCGGATGGTTTCAGCCACGGAACCGGAATTCTTGTAAAAAAGGCAATCGCATGCCACAGCGCACTCATCCTTTTATCCTCCACGGAATCCCGGACAAGACAGCGTACACGGTATCGGCCTGCTTTGCCGTCAATTGATTGACGTCCCCTAACACATCGGCGAACCAGCGTCCCAGTCGGTTCATTGCTACACCGCCAAGACCGACCTCGCTAGTGACCGCGATGACGGTTTGACTGTGCCCTGCATCTGCAATGGCAGACAACCATTCCTGTGCATCGCGCAATACATCGTGTGTAATGGCTTCACTTCTCCACTCTTGCTCCGGTACACTTATTAGCCGATTGCTCACCCACGTCGACAGGCAATCGACGAGAACGACCTCATGGCTGGCACAGGCGGTGAGCGAATCACTCAGGCGACCACCACTCAGTAGTCCACCTACCTGGACACATCCCCAGCTCGCCGGTCGACGCGCTTGATGTTGCTCGATTCTCACCGTCATTTCTTCATCCCAGGCTTCCCCGGTCGCTACATAGATCACAGATTCACTCGTCTTTTCTGCCAGCTCCTCCGCAAAACGGCTTTTGCCGGAGCGCACTCCTCCCGTCACCAGGATGAGACTCATCGCGCCCACCTCCCGTCGCACCAAACCTCGCGTAGAGCAGTCACCAATCGTTCGTTTTCCTCTCGACCGCGTACCGCAATCCGCACATCATGAGCAGTCAAACCGGGATACATGGCACAGCTGCGGATCAGGATTCCTTTTTTGCCGAGCATTTCCTGTAATTGCTCAGCAGTCTTGTCTTCCGGTGAGCGTAACAGTAGAAAGTTCGCTTCTCCAGCCCAGACCTTCCATCCTAGCTCATCGCGAATGAATCCGGTGAGGTAGGCTCTCTCCTCCGCGATCAACGCACGTGTCCTTTTCTCGTACGCGAGCTCCCCGAGGCACAGCTCACCTGCCCGCAGCGCCAATGCATTGACACTCCAGCTCACTTGCTTTTCGCGCATACGCCCGATCACATCTGGATGAGCGATGGCGTAGCCGAGACGCAGACCGGGAATCGCGTACATCTTGGTCATCGAACGCAAGAGAATGACGCGAGGAAAGTGCTCCAGCTGATCAGCCAGCGTATACTGCCGTTCCTCCTCTACAAAGTCGAGAAAGGCTTCATCGACCACCAGCCAAGTCTTCGTCTGCTCTGCCCAGTCCGCCAGCTTCAGCAGATCATCAGGTTGGTACAGAATGCCTGTTGGATTGTTCGGTGAACCGACGAAGATCAGATCGGTTTCTTCAAACAGCCGGTACAGCTCGCTCATGCCTGGCTTGTAGCCGTTTTCTTCCACGCCATAACAGCCGACGACTCGCGCGCCAAACTGCTGGGCGAGCTGCGTGTATTCGGAAAAGCATGGGTAAACCACTCCGACTGTTTTGGGCTCAAGACCGAGAATCGCCAATGCCATCGCTTCCGCTGCTCCATTTGCTGGTAGCAACCACGATTCAGGCAAGTTCAGACGCACTGCCAATGCCTGGCGAAAAACGCGGTGACCTGGGTCTGGGTACTTCGCGATATCCGCAATCGAGGCAAACAGCATCTGCTTGACACTCTCGGGGATTCCAAGCGGATTAATATTGGCGCTGTAATCAAGAAAGTCGCCCGGCTCTACGTTGAATCGCTGCGAAGCAGTCAGCAGATCTCCTCCATGCCCGAACGTTTCCAGCACGCCCATTAGAATTCAACTCCCAGCACGGCAGGAATTCCTTCCTCATAGTAGTGCTTGATCGGCTTCATTTCCGTCACCAGATCGGCCATGTCGATGATCTCCTGTTGGGCACTGCGTCCTGTAATCACAAGATGGATATGGCTCGGTCTGTTCTTGATCGTATCCATCACATCAGCGAGTGGCAGAACATCATCAATGGGAAAACGATCGATGGCCAGTGCGTTGTTCAGTTCATCGAAAATCACCACATCGTATCCGCCATGGAGGAGCTGCTCCTTTGCATAGCTCCACGCTTCCTGCAATGCCACGCGATGTTCTTCGGGCGTCTTGGTCCATGTAAAGCCAATCCCCTTTTGAACGATCTCAATCCCGATTTTGTCAAAAACGATCTTCTCTCCGTAGGTTCGCTCCGGTGATTTGATGAACTGCACCATCAATACCTTTTTGCCGCGTCCGGTTGCGCGTACCGCCAGTCCGAGTGCCGCAGTCGTTTTCCCCTTGCCGTCTCCTGTATAGACCAATAGCAAGCCTCGTTTTGCGTCTTGTTTATTCATTGGGAATCCTCCAAAAATTAATGTGACACTCTCATTCGATTCAAACGAAAAAACGCTTTGTTCTCCCCCGTACAAGAAAGGAAAACAAAGCGCGGATGCCAAGCAGCAACTATCCTCACCTCTTCCTTTGACCCGAAGGAAATCAGTGCACACACAAAAACAGGCAGGTCTCCTGGCTCGAGGATCATCGCTCATCTTCTCCTTCCCGCTCCCAATTGGGCAGTGGATGGCTAACGCCGTGAAGAAGAGCTCCTCTCTTACAGTGGCGGGACCGCGTTGGCATTTCACCAAACTTCCCTTTTAACCTTGATCCTGCAAACGGATTTCGCAGAAACAAGGACCTGTTTGTACTAATGTATTCAGCTGTCGTTCACTTCTATGACAAGCACTTATTTTAATAATAGCAAATGCTAGTCGGGATTCAAGCAAAAGCTGGGAAAAACGTGTTTGCTGATAAAGAATGAGCCGTACTCTTAAAATCAAATTCACCGTAACCATACCCTATAAAGGAAAAATAATAAAAGAAGGACAGTTCAGGTTCTTCTCAAGTTCGGTGGACAAAACGCAAAAAGTAGAGCAAGTTCGCACGATTCGCAGGGGGAACTACTATGTCACCACAGGTTACTTTACGCCGAAAATACATGGCAAGTACACGGCATACTTTTTTAATGCCATGCAAGATGACAAAACGAAAGAAGAGTGGGAGGGTCTAGGTTTCTATAAATTCGAAGTAAAAGAAAACCCCAACATCGCGGTCTCCCTCTCTCCCAACACCGCTTATATGAAAGCTGGAGAGGAAATCTACCTGTCTGTCACTTATTTAAGTCCGGAATTGCCCACTCAACACATCGCATGGAATGAGAAAAAGACGGGTTGCCCGCAAGCTTTTATAGGCTTGGAGCGGCGCCCAGCAAAACAAATTGCAGAAAATTAAATATAATTACAGTTTACTAAAAACTCTTTTTCCGCTACGATAATTCCTAAAGTCATCCAATTCTATCAAACTATCAAACTTACCCAAAGGAGGTGAATGATATGAACTATCCCCCAATCCCAGTAAAACACGATGACCGAACAGCTTTCACTCCTCCTGTAATCGAATGCGGCGAAGCGATGGTCGCTCTCTCTACGCTTTCTCCCAGGATCTCGGTCTATCCCGCCTACTATCATCTCGGCTATGCAGGTACTCAGACAGAAGCCTTCCTACGAAAAGGCGTCGCACATAGACTCGCTTCTGCCGCTGAACAACTTCCTGCTGGCTACCAGCTAGTCGTTCTCGATGGCTGGCGTTCCTATGAAGTCCAAGCTTCTCTGTATGAAGGCTTCCGACAATCCTTGATTGCACAAGGCTTGACAGATGAAGAGGCCATCATCCACGAGCTCAGCAAATTCGTTGCCAAACCTACGATGGATATCGAAAAACCTTCCCCTCACCTCTCTGGTGGAGCCGTCGACCTGACCATTGCAGGACCAGACGGATGGCTGGAAATGGGAACTGACTTCGATGATTTTACCGAACTGGCAATGACTCGTCACTTCGAAGAACTCCCTGAACCTACTGAAAAGGAACTCGTGATTCGCAACAACCGTCGACTTCTCTATCACATCATGGTCGACGCCGGGTTCACCAATTATTCCAATGAATGGTGGCATTACGAGTACGGTACTCGCTCCTGGGCGCGCCAAACGGATCAGCAGCCCATCTACGGTGGAATTTTGGAAATCCATGAAAAATGTGTTGAATAACGTCAATATTTGCAATATATTAAAAATTAATTAAATATATTATAGTACTTGGGGGTCGAACTCATTGAAGCGTCGATGGTCATCTCTCTTCACTTCTTCCCTGCTCGTCCTCTCCCTGATGGTTTCCGCGTGTAGCAGCGCGCCAGCAAACCAATCCCAGGGCGAGAACAAGCCTGCGGAAAACAAACCTGCCGAAGCAGCGAAGCCAGCATCTTCAACAACGCCTGCTGACACGCTCTTCGTAGGGATCACCGCCGATCAAGGCACACTGGATCCAGCTGTCACCTTTGACAACGGCGCTTGGAAAATCACGTATCCTACCTACCAGCGCCTGGTTGAATACGATGGTGGCACCACCGAAGTGAAGCCTGGTCTGGCAAAAGAATGGAAAGTGAGTGAAGACGGTCTCACCTGGACTTTCACACTCGCGGAAGGCAACAAATTCTCGGACGGCACGCCTGTCACCGCTGAAGCCGTCAAATTCACCTTTGACCGTACTCTCAAAATCAAAAAAGGTCCTGCTGACGTCTACAGTGTGATTAAAGAAGTAAAAGTAGACTCCCCGACCAGCGTCACTTTCGTTCTCTCGAAAAACTTCCCACCGTTCCTCTCCACCTTGGCAGCCAACTATGGCGGTATCGTAAATCCGAAGGTAATGGAAAAGGAGCAAAGCGGTGATCTCGGCCAAAACTTCCTCGCGAACAACACCATGGGCAGCGGCCCTTATCAGCTCACCGAATGGAGAAAAGGTGAATACATCAAGCTGACTCTCAACCCAAACTCCACTGTCAAACCTGCACTCCAAAACATCTTCTTCAAAATCATCCCAGATGCTACTGCACAACGCTTGCAGCTCGAACAAGGCGAGATCGACATCGCCGAAGGTGTTCCAAACGAACAGCTCAAAGCACTCAAAGAACTACCAACCGTCGATGTCCTGCAAAAGCCTAGCCTGTTTGTCGATTACATCTACGTGAACTCCACCAAAGGCAATCCGGCTCTGCAAAATCCGAAAGTACGCCAAGCTCTGAGCTACGCGATCGATTACGATGCCCTGACTGAATCCGTACAAGAAGGCTACGCTACACAAATGCGCGGTCCAATTCCAAAAGGACTGTGGGGATATGACGAATCCGCTCCCCAATACAAACGCGATGTAGAAAAGGCCAAAGCATTGCTGGCTGAAGCAGGTGCTTCCAACCTGACGATCGATCTCTTGTACTCCGACAACAAAGCTTGGTGGGAAACAGAAGCATTGGCCTTGCAAGCTTTCTTCTCTGACATCGGCGTGAAGCTGAATCTGAAGAAAATCGCCTATGCCACTTCCCGCGAACTCATCGACAAAGGCGAATTCGATCTCGCCATGGGTGTATGGAGCCCTGATTTCGGTGATCCGTACATGTTCATGAACTACTGGTTCGATTCCGTCAACTTCGGCCTCGCCGGAAACCGTGCTTTCTACAAAAATGACAAGGTGGACGAGCTGGTACGCAAAGCTGCTTCCATCAACGACAAGGCAGAGCGTGAAAAACTGTACAAGGAAGCTCAATTGATCACCATCGACGAAGCTCCTTACCTCTATCTGTACCAAAAAGATTTCTTGCTCCCTGTCAGCAAGTCCGTAAAAGGCTTTGTTTACAACCCAATGCTAGAGGGGATTTACAACCTCGCAGAAATGTCCAAATAGAGCCGTTTGAAGGAGTGTTTTCCTCATGAGACAAATCATCACCAAACGCCTGTCCATGCTCGTGCTGGTACTCCTGGGTGTGACGCTCATCACGTTTTTCCTCTCACACGTCATCCCCGGTGACCCTGCTCGAATGATGGTAGGCCAACGCGCCAGTGAGGAAACGCTGCAGGAAGTCCGCCGTCAATTGGGCCTAGACCAACCGGTCTGGGTCCAATATTTTACTTACATGCAAGGACTTCTCGCAGGTGACTTTGGCAACTCGATCCGCACACAGCAACCTGTTGTCGACGATCTGATCAAATTTTTCCCCGCTACGCTGGAACTTGCCTTGACCGCTTTTATCATCGCGATCGTCATCGGCATTCCGATCGGTATCTTGTCCGCCGTTAAAAAAGATACAGGCTGGGATCACGCCGGACGCTTCTTTTCCATCGCCGGTATTTCTACCCCCGTGTTTTGGAGCGGTCTGATCGGCATTTTAGTCTTTTACAAGTTTTTCGATCTGCTGCCCTCTAGCGGTCGAATGGATTTGACTGTTACTCCTCCTCCTACCATCACTGGATTGTATCTATTCGATAGTCTAGTAACAGGAAATTGGGCTGCATTTGGCAACAGCTTATGGCATCTCGCCTTGCCTGCTTGCACGCTAGCTTTTGCTCAGCTCGCTATCGTTACCCGTCAGGTACGCGCCAGCATGCTGGAAGTACTCGGCCAAGAATATATTCGGACGGCTCTCGCCAACGGTATTCATGGGCCTGTCCTGCTTTTCCGCTACGCCTTGCGCAATGCGCTGATTCCTACCATTACCGTCGTCGGTCTCTCCTTTGGTTCTCTTCTGGGCGGAGCCGTCGTGACGGAGACGATCTTCAGCTGGCCCGGTATGGGTAAATACGTCGTCGAATCGATTGCTTTCCTCGACTTCCCTGCGATCATGGGCTTTACGTTTGTCATTTCGTTCGGGTACGTGATCATCAACCTGCTGGTCGACCTCACCTATTACGCACTCGATCCACAAATCAAGGAATAGAAAGGGGATTTCCGATGTCTGGCATGACTGCGAAAACAGAAAGCATTTCGGCAATGGCAACCACGAAGACGGTCAACCCCTTTTGGTATAAAATTCGCAGAAATCCGCTGACGCTGTTTGGTTTGTTTCTGCTTCTACTCATCCTCTTGGCTTCAATCTTCGCGCCACTCATCAGCTCGTATGACCCGACCAAGATCAACATCGCACAACGGTTCGGTCCTCCAAGCAGCGAGCATTGGTTTGGCACAGACGAAGTTGGCCGCGATATCTTCACACGAATTCTGTACGGAGCACGTCTCTCCCTCGGAGTGGGTGTCGCCGTCGTATTCGGTGCAGGTCTGATCGGTACGGTGATCGGAGCGGTCTCCGGTTATTTCGGCGGCAAGCTGGATCAGGTCATCATGCGTCTCATGGATATTGTGCTTGCGTTTCCCTCTCTCGTCCTGGCCATGGCGGTAGCTGCAACACTCGGTCCCAACCTACAAAATGCCATGCTCGCCATTGCCATCATCAAAATTCCTGTCTATGTCCGTCTGGCGCGTGCCGAAACGCTCGCCCTGCGGGAAAAGCTGTATGTCAAAGCTGCTGTCACTTTTGGAATCAAGCCATGGCGCATTATTGCCCGTCATATCATTCCTAACGCTCTCTCCCCTGTCGTCATCCAGGTCACTCTGGACATCGGCGACGCGATTCTGCTCGTCGCTACACTGGGCTTCCTCGGATTGGGAGCACAACCGCCAACACCGGAGTGGGGCGCGATGATCAGCATTGGTTGGAAGTACTTATTGGACTACTGGTGGTACCCGACTTTTCCTGGGCTTGCGTTGTTTTTGGCTTCCTGCGGCTTTAATCTGATCGGCGACGGAATTCGAGATATCCTCGATCCAAAAGCCAACCGGTGAATGAAGGGAGTAATGGCAGATGCTGCTGGAAATCAAGGAACTAACCGTAGAGTTTTCATCCATGCAAAACAAGGTCAGAGCGTTGCAAAATGTCTCCATTTCCATTGATCAGGGAGAAATCGTCGGCATCGTCGGAGAATCGGGCTCTGGCAAATCCGTGACCGCCTTGACCATTTTAGGACTACTAGAGAAGAATGCGTCCATTCCTGCAGGTTCCATCACCTACAAAGGAAAGAACATTCTTTCCCTCGATAAAAAGCAACTACAGGCACTACGCGGAAAAGAAATCGGCATGGTCTTTCAGGAACCGATGACAGCCCTGCATCCTACCATGCGTATCGGAGATCAGCTCGCGGAGGTCATCCATCGCCACCGCAAAATCTCCTATCGGGAGGCGTACCAGCAAGCTATCATCAGCCTCGCAGAAGTACAAATTAACGACCCGGAGCTCGTTGCTCGCAAATATCCCTTTGAGCTGAGCGGCGGGATGCGGCAACGGGTGGTGATCGCACTCGCGATGTCCGCTCCTCCAGATCTGTTAATCGCTGACGAACCGACCACAGCCTTGGACGTGACCATTCAGCACGAGATTCTCAAGCTCATGCAGGATCTCGCAGCAAAGCGCGGTACTTCCATCATGCTGATCACCCACGATCTGGGCGTAGTCGCACAGGTGTGCCAACGAGTCGTGGTCATGTATGCGGGTGAAGTCGTGGAGACGGGTACGACCGAAGAAGTTTTGCGCCAGCCAAATCACCCGTACACCAAAGCACTGATCGGCGCGCTCCCAGATCTAGCGGAGCCCGACCAGCCACTCTCAGCTATTCCAGGAGAGTCGCCCGACCTGCGCAATCGTCCACGGGGGTGCGTCTTTGCTTCTCGCTGTGTGGAATCGCTTCCCATTTGTCTGGAGGAACCTCCCGTGCTGGAGCAAGCGTTTATCGGGGCAAGTACACATCAAGTGGCGTGCTGGAGGAGGGAAGCGGAATGAATCCGTTGCTACAAGTATCTGGGATCGGCAAGGAATACCGAAAAGGCACTCAAAGCTTTCACGCTGTTTCCCAAGTCGACTTTTCCATAGCCCGGGGTGAAACATTTGGCCTCATCGGAGAGTCTGGCTCGGGAAAGAGCACCATCGGCAAGATGATTACAGGTCTGGAACATCCGACAAACGGCACCATCCTGTACGAAGGTACAACGCTTTGGACAGGTCACAAATTTAATCGATTAAAGCCAGGGGAAATGCAAATCGTTTTTCAAGATCCCCAATCTTCACTCGATCCTCGCATGCGTGTGGAGTCCATCATTATGGAACCTTTGCAAGCTCTACCGACTACCGAGAGAAAGGCCAAGGGAACAACAGAGAAGCTACACGCTCTGATTACCCGTGTCGGGCTGAAGGTCGAGCATCTGAATCGCTTTCCTCACGAATTCAGCGGTGGACAACGCCAGCGGATCGCGATCGCTCGGGCATTGATCACCGATCCTTCCTTTGTCGTTCTCGACGAGCCGACTTCCGCTCTAGACGTCTCGGTACAGGCCCACGTGCTGAATCTCTTACAAGAGCTGAAGCGTGAGCGTAATCTTACTTATTTGTTCATCTCACACAACATGTCTGTCATCCGCTACATGTGTGATCGCATGGCTGTCATGCAAAAGGGCCGCATCGTCGAAACCGGATCAGTGACAGACATTTTCACCAACCCGCAGGACACTTACACGCAAACCTTGCTGTCCTCCCTACCTAGTCTCCATGCAAAGAAGGTTGATAATGAATGTTTAACGGAGCAGAGCTACGAGAAATCCGCAAACAAAAGCAGCTGACCCTACAAAATCTCGCCGATAAAACTGGCTTGAGTATGAGCTTGTTATCACAGATCGAACGCGGACTGGTGGACCCCACTGTGGGCACCTTCTGGAAAATCTGTTCCGCTCTGGATGTACCCATCAACCATTTCTTCCGTGTGAAGGATGACCATGAGCCTGTTATTCGTAAAGGGCTGCACAAGATTATCCAGCTAAAAAATACGATGACCAAATACCATGTGCTCACCCCTCTGCAGGAGGGCAAGATCGAGTTTTTGCTGATAGAGATCGAGCCGGGGGAAACGCTTGAGCAAGAGCAAATCTCTCACTCCGGCGAAGAGTGCGGATACATTTTACAAGGCGAATTAAAAGTGTTGCTTGCCGATCGGGAATATCATCTGTACGAAGGGGATAGCATTGGCTTCAACAGTACTTCCCCCCATCGGTTTATCAATCCAGGAAAGTCTGTCTCGCTGGCTGTTTGGGCGAGAGCGACGTAACAGAGACAAAGAGGAGCCATTTCCTAATGAAAACAACCGCGTTATCCCTAGAGATAATGCGGTTGTTCTTTTTCTTCTATCTCAATCGTACCGCTCATCTTCCATTCTCGTCTGCCCCTCGACAATCAGCTCCAGCTCTGTCTCGAAGTTCAGCATGAGCTCGATGGGCAAAAGGTCCGTCATCTCTTCAACATCCGGCAGGCGCAATGCCTCATCGAGCGTCGCAGGCTTATGCTCTAGCTGATCGAACCACTCGCGAAGCTTTTCCATCCAACGATAAAAAGAAGTTTCAAATTGATCCGCATCATCCGCAGCATCATCCTCGTGACTCTTCTTCATCTTTTCCCAATTTGTGAGCACCGTTTGCAGTGCCTTCTCCAATGTCGCATCCATCGTAACCGTCCTCCCCGAAATGCAATGTGCCCTCCCTTCATTATGAATGGTATGCACGGTGATTGCCATCTCAGGGATCTAGCCACTCTATTTTCTAGGCAAGGACGAGTCACGATTAGCTCTCTCCCCGCTCAAAATCGTTTTGTTTTTTGCCATCTTTTATAGCCCGGTTGAGTCATTTGAAAATGTGTCCGTGCTGATATGCTGAAGATAGCTCCACAAAGTCACGTCAAAGGGGGGATCCACCTTGCTCAGTGGATGGAAGAATAAGTCTGTTTTCCGCTTACTCTTGCTGACCAGCACTTCTCTCTTCCTCTTCTATTTCAACCCTGTCAGTTCGGGAGCAACAGGGCTCACAGCCCCAGACCCCTTGCAGCAGATGATCGACCAAGCTCGTCCGGGCGATACCATTACGATACCAGCTGGAGAATACGCCGGCCCCATCCGCGTGACCAAGCCGCTCGTTCTGGTCGCTCAAGGCTCTGTCACGATCTCCAACCCATCTCCTGATCCGAAACAGGAACCTGTCGTCACCATCATCAGCGATCATGTCTCGATACAGGGGATATCGATCACGGACAAACGCATCAACCGTGCAGACGCCGCTCTGATCATAAAGGGGAATCACAATGTATTGGAGCAGATCAGCATCGAGACGATGGGATCGGGCATTCAGCTGCGCGAGGCAAGCAATAACACGCTGCACAACATTCGCATTACGGGAAAGATCAAGGATAAGAGCGTCGCCAGCTCAATGGGGCACGATCACGCCAGCCACGGAGCCTCATCGGCAGGTCAATCCAGCAGCAATGTCCAGGCTCGAAAAGGGAATGGCATCGATTTATTTCAGGCTCATCAAAACCGCATCGTGTCCAACCGGGTCAGCAATGTCTATGACGGGATCTACCTGGAAAACAGCAACGGTAATCAGATCCTGCAAAATGCAGTGGAAAAATCGCGCTACGGCTATCACTTCATGGGGACTTCCCGGACTCTTCTGGCGGATAATACCGGTAGCGAAAATGTGACGGGCGCGATGCTGATGGAAACCACAGAGGCTACGGTGAAAAACAATCAGTTTCTCAAGCAAAAAAACAATCCCAACTCCCAGGGGATTCTTTTGTACGACGTCACAAATTCACTGCTGCACGGCAATCAAATCGAAGGCAATCGAGTGGGCTTGTACCTGGAGAACGCTACCGGTGTCGAAGTGAAGGAAAACAGACTGCTGCTTAATTTCATCGGGATGCAGGTCAAAGCTTCATCAGGTAATACGTTGACTGCCAATCAATTTGTCTCCAACGTCATTCAGGCACAAGCGCAGGATAGCAGTACCGATTCGTTTGCCGGCAACTACTGGGACAATCTACAGACACTCGACACCAACGGAGACAGCCGTAGTGATCTTCCGTACGAAATGAACCCGTTTTATCTGGCATTGACAGATGCCGTACCCGCTTACCAGCTCTTTTTCCAAGCACCGGGCTTCGTCTTTCTGGAGAACCTGTTCTCTGCCGGGACAGGTACAGCCATCCGAGACGAAATGCCAACAATAGCTTCTGCAGATGAGGCAACCGCCCAAGCTTCCGGAACCAACTGGGTTACCGGGGTACTCGGATTGATACTCCTCACAGGCAGTATGTACATAATTTATTCAGGAGGGAAACGGCAATGAAAAAAACAAAATGGACCACCATCATTGGAGTCATCGTAGGGGTGAGCCTGTTTATGATTGGCTGCGGGAAGCAGGAAGCACAGCCGGTCGATATCGCGGAAGGCGTGGACAAATGCGACATCTGCCACATGCACGTCGCCAATGACCAGCATGCAACTGAGCTCGTGTTGCAGGACGGAAAGGTATTGAAGTTCGACGACATTGGATGTATGCATACGTGGGTCAAGGAACATGGAGCCGAGCAGGTAAACACACAGTTTGTCCGCGATTATTACACTGCAGAGTGGCTGAAAGCAGATCAAGCCACTTTCGCGTATGACAAGACATTTAAAACACCGATGGGCTATGGCATATATTCCTTTCAGGACAAAGCAGCAGCTGAAGCATTTGTCAGTGAACAAAAAACAGGCGTCGTGATGAATACAGACAGTCTGAACAGCCACCCTTGGGAACGCACGATGAGTGAACACATGAAAATGGATATGAACATGGACAGCAAGCCTTCGGAAGGAACGACGACGCCCAAGTCCCATCACTAACAGAGGAAGTGGAGAATCGTGCACATCCAGCTCATCGCGAAACGGGAAGTGAAGGTAGGGTTTCGCAATCCATGGTCCTACTCGTTTCTCGCCTTGTTTACCTTGTTCAGCCTCGGTCTACTGGTAATTCAATCTCAGTCCTACATGGATGGGTACACCTATTCGACTGGCACAATGCTGAATCTCATCTTGTATCTGCTGCCATTGATGACCATGCTCCTCTCCTCCTTTTCTTTGACCGCTGAAAAGGAAGAAGGAAACTGGCAGCTGTTGTCTACCTATGCCATGACGACCACTTCGTTTTTGTTTGGGAAATACGTGGGCCAAGCCATTGTCCTCATTACGATTGTCTGCTTTGGCTACGGCCTGTCCGGGGTGGCCGGAGTGCTTTTGGGCAAGAGCTTCTCGATTACAGCACTCCTGTTTCTACTCGGGTTTTCCGTATGCATCATCCTGTTATTCCTGGGCATTGCCATCGTGATCGGGGCCGTCAGTAAAAACCGTTGGCAGGCCCTCACGATGGGCATCGCTGTTTGGTTCTTTCTAATTTTGGCCTGGCCGACCCTGCTCATTTCCTTTTTGAGCTTTGTCCCTTATACCTGGATCAAACCGCTCCTGCAGATTGCTTCATTTCTCAACCCTGCAGAGTTTGTGCGCATCTTCTCTGTGGCGCGTCTGGGTGGAGGATCGATCTTTGGTCCTGAATACTACAAGTGGATGTACTGGATCGATTCTCCGTTAGGCGATGTCCTTTTCGTAGCGCTCAGTCTCGGGTGGATCGGACTCACCATGTTCATCGCGATAACGGCCTGGGAAAGAAGGTAGAACGATGACAGCAAAGGGATTGACGATCAAGCAAGTCACGAAAACAATGGCAGGCAAAGTAATCGTGGAGCCATTCGACCTGCAAATACAGCCTGGAGAAGTGGTTGCCCTCTGTGGAGGGAATGGAGCGGGGAAAAGTACGATCTTGCGAATGATTGTAGGGATCCTGTCCCCGACATCAGGAACGATTGAGCTCAATGGCAAAACCTACGCAAATCATCGGGTAGACTACTTGCACCAGATTGGATACATGCCCGATCACTTCAACTTTGCCGCTGGCCTATCAGCTCGTGAAACCATCCAGTTTTATGCCGCACTACGGGGAAAATCTGCTGAAGTAGCCGATACGGCTTTGCGAGCAGTAGGTCTATTTGATTCCCGAAACAAACGCGTCACACAGTTTTCCAAAGGCATGCAGCAGCGCTTGTTGTTTGCCCAAGCCATTCTGGCCAAACCCGCTCTCGTCGTTCTGGACGAACCAACCAACGGGCTTGATCCGTATTGGATGGATGCTTTTGTCGATCTCGTACGCGAGCTGAAGCAGGCAGGTCAATCCGTCATTTTCTCGACACATCAATTACAGGTAGCGGACGCAGTAGCCGACCGTGCAATATTCCTGATGAACGGGCAAGTCGTACGTGATAGCGCCATACAGGAATACCAGACACAATACGGTGTCCATGGATTGTACGGCGCTTTCTCCGATTTGTTTGCTCCCACCCTCCAGCATGCGGTCTCCTCTGCTCCCAACAATCGACGACGTGAGCACGATTGCTAAGAGAAGAGTCGCTATCGTTCAATCAATATCGGCATGCTGGTAAGCGTAAAACCGTGCGGGACGAGATGATCCCAAGGACGGTATCCCTCTGCGATCCGGATGTTGGCGAACTGCTTGATAAAAGCGGTCATCGCATACTGCGTTTCCAATCTCGCCAAGGGGGCTCCCAAGCAAAAGTGCTGTCCGTTTCCAAACGAGAGATGATCGCGACTGTTCTGCCGGTGAATATCAAAAGTCTCCCCGTTTGCAAACTGCCGCTCGTCGCGGTTCGCGGAAGAAATCCAAACAATCACCATCTCGCCGCGCTTCATCGGTACACCGAGCACATCGGTATCCTCCTTCACGGCCCGGTCGAGGCTCGCGATAAAATGATAGCGAAGCACTTCTTCGGCAGCCTGCGGGATCAGCTCCGGCTGTTTTCGCAGCTGTCCATATACCCCTTCATTGCCAAAATAGTAGAAGCACTGCGTCAGCCAGGTTGTCGTCGTCTCGTTCCCCGCTCCCAATAGCCCAATTCCCGATCCGACCACCTCCTCATCCGTCAGCTTTGCCCCCTCGTATTCTGCCTGCGTCAGATCTGACAGGATGTCGTCTTGTGGCTGACTGCGCTTTTGCTGGACCAAAGGCAGCAGGTACTCTCCAAATTCCTTCATGGCCTGTGCCTTTCGCTTTGTCGTTTCTTCCATCCCTTCCTGATGATGTGGCAGGAACAAAATATCCGACCATTCCTTGATCTTCTCCCAATCTGTGTTAGGTACACCGAGCAGATCGGCGATGATCGTCACTGGGAGACGAACCGTAAACCGCTCGTATATATCCACTGGCTTGGACAGATCTTCTGCCAGCAGCCCTTGGATCAGGGAGTCGACGACCGCTTGAATGCGCGGCTTCCAGGTATCGAGGCTGCGGGGAGTAAAGGCACTGGCGAGCAATCCACGGCGTTTTCGATGCACAGGTGGATCGACCGAGGTGAGATTGATGCTGCTTTCTAGCTGAATCGGAATCGTGCTGCGTTCCCGCTCACTGGTGAAGATTTTGTAATCAGAGAGTACCCGCTTGACGTCTTCATAGAGAAAAACATTCCACACTTGTTGCTCCTCATCAAAGAAAATCGGGTTGTCCTCCCGCATCTCACGGTACCACGGAAACGGATTCCACCGCTCCTCATTTGTCTCCAATTTGGAAATCCCGCTCAGAAAAATAACGTCCTTCCCTTGCATGTCCTACGCCTCCCACCGAAAAGAAAAATGTTGAACCGCTGCCATGCTTTGGCGTTACCTATTTTGTCCGGCATCCACCCAACTTACCCACGCGATAAAATCCGATATCTTTGTTTGTTCATTCATAGTAAACTAACTGTAAATCAGGGTAAGGTGATGATATGAGGAAAAAGAAAACGATTCAGTTGAGCCGCATGTGGCAATACTTCGTGGACGCCACCGCACAAATCATCCAGGAGGAAGGCGTGCCCAATGTCACGATTCGAAAGATTGCGGATCTCGCTGGCTACAATAGTGCGACGATCTACAACTACTTCAGCGAACTGTCTCATCTCGTGTTTTTCGCATCCATGAAGTTCCTCAAGCCGTATACCGAAGCCGTCGTCAGCGTCTATCAAAACAAAGACCTGCCTCCGCAAGAAAAGTATTTGCACGTATGGGAGCTGTTTTGCCAGCATTCCTTTCAAAATCCTCAGATCTTTCATGCGATCTTCATCGCGGATTTAGGCAGTCAACCCGAGGAATTACTCAAGCATTACTACAGCGTCTATCCTGCTGACATTATCGCGATTCCAGCAGAATTTCAGCCGATGCTCGTCCAACAAAATATTACGAAACGGGGGCTGGCAAGTCTGGAGCTTCTCGTAAACGAAGGCTATTTGAGAAAGGAAAATGTGGACGGGATTAACGAGCTGACACTCTTGATCTGGCAAGGCATGTTTACGACCTTCCTGAACAATCGCAGCAGCTACACGCCTGAAGAGGCGACCCTCCAAACGGTCCGCTACATTCGCGAGATCGTACTCAATGCCAACCAACTCAACTTTGGCGGGCAAGAGAACAGCTCTGCCCTCTCTATGATTTCTACCCAATAAACATAAAAGCCAGCAAGGCCCCATTCCTACAGGGCTTTCGCTGGCTCTTTCTGATGGTAAGTCGTATCCTTGCTTGTTGTTGCTCAAGGGCGCAGGCGCTTCACCCAGAAACCGCCCTTGAACTGCTTCGGTTCAAGTGAAATGACAAACGCTTTGGGCGCAATCTCATAAATGTGATTCCACAGTTTCTTTTCATTCGTACGCTTGGTCAGTACCTGCATCATCAGGCGCGGGCCATCACGTCCCTCGGCTACCCAAGAGGTCACCCCGAATCCACAGTGACGTAATTTGTCCGGAAGCTCCATATCGACCGAATCGACAACCACTTGCAGTGTGACATAACCGAGAGCCAACAGCTCTTCAATCTTGCTCCCGACAAACACACCCAATCCCCAACCGATGCAGTAAGCCGCCAGATTGATCGGATTGTCCAAGTTATCCAGAACCAGACCCAACCCTTTCAGGTAGACGAAAACCTCGACCATTGCTACGAGCGACGCCAAAAAACGATACCCTTTGATCACCATCAGCAAACGTAGTGTAAAGAATGACACGTACGTAATGTTGATCCCAATGATGATCAAAATAAACTCCCAACCCATTGCGCTCCTACCCCCACCCGAACCGGGCAATCCTAAATTTTCGTAATCGTGATTATAATATAATCCATACGAAATACAAAATCTAGATGGAAAAAATTGAAGCGGAGGTTCCCTTGCTCAATTAACTAAAGAGCGCTCTCACACAAAGCATCTGGCGATGACATTCATCCCCTTGTGAAGATCGGCCAGCTCATCTGTCGCCAGCTTTTCATCTGTTTCCGTCAAGGTAATGATCTGCGGGAGCACCAATAAATAACGGTCCTCCATCAAGGTTTCGAGAAAATACCGTCCATCCTTGTCCCACGAAAGAACACCAGCCAAAATTCGGGTCTCCACACGCATCCTCCCTCTCCATCCACTTTTTTGGTCCATGATAGATATAGCGATATAAGCAAAGACGGGTACCTTTACCCGCCTTTGCTGTCGTTGTTTTTCGATCTTGTTGTCTTTTCCTACGGTTGCTCGTGTTTGATCCGCGCGTCCAGCACGAAATTGCCAAAAGGCAGCAGGGACGCGATAAAGGCACCTGCGACTTTCAAAATAGACCATTTGTTTTTAAAAGTCACGTGAGCTAGGGCAATGATATAGAGCACGAAAAACAATCCGTGCAAGGAACCGGCGATTTTCACAGCAACCGGCATATCGAGAAAATGCTTGAGCGGCATCGCAATGCCAAGCAGTACCAGATACGAAATTCCTTCAATGATACCGATAACACGAAATCGTCCGAGAGCGGAATTCAGCATAAGTGGATACCATCCTTGATTGTAATTACCATCATTATAAACGAAAAACTATCAAAAGAATGATAATTGTCCAATGTTCATAATAATTTCAAAATAAGCGTCCCCACGCTTCCTCTCGAACTCTTTCCATCCAGCGGACTTCCGCACGCAGATGCTCGATCGCTCCGAGCAGAATCATCCGGGGACCAAAGCCCAATGGCTCTGTCTGCTTCTCTGGGATCGATTCGAGCAGCTCCGCCAGCCTCCCGACCTCGCGTATGTTTTCACGAAGCGCCTGGTCCATCTTCTCGGGGTCACCGTGCTCAGCAAAAGTAAGAGCTGCGTAGTTCGGGTTATTCAGCTGCATCGGCCTGCCCATCTCCTGCACCAGGAGATGCTGAAATTCTTCTTTTCCGAGGTCTGTTATTCGATATGTTGTTTTATCCGGACGGTTTGACTCGCGGATGACCGCAGCGACCTCGATCCATTTTGCCTTCTCCAATTGATCAAATGCGTAATACAGCGAGCCTTTTGCGTATTTCACATAACAATCAATGCCCCGTGACTTCATAAGCTGCTGGATTTCGTACGGGTGCTTTTCCCCCTCCATCAAGAGTCCGAGAATGATCAGCTTCAGATTCATGATCGTCCTTCCCCCCTACTCACGGCCCGGATTCGGTTGTGGTGCAGAAGGTGGCTTTACCTGCACCCGCTCATTGCCCATTAGCACGATGAAGACAACGGCCAGTATAGCTGGCACCAGCGCCCACATGAATGTTTGTGCGATCGAGGAAGCGAGGATGTCCGTGATCTTTTCCAGAATCGGGGCAGGAATCGTCGCTCGCGTCTCTGGCGTCAAAATAGCTCGTGGATCCGTGACCATCGCACCTGGCACGCCTTGCTGTCCGGCAAACGCACTCGCCATGTCGTTCTCAAACAAATTGCGCTGCACGATCCCGAAAACCGTGATTCCCAACGTCATCCCCAACGAGCGGAAAAACGAACCCGTCGAGCTGGCAGAGCCGCGCTGGCGAATGTCAAAGCCATGAATCGCCGCCATTCCAAGCACAGAGAAGGAAAAGCCCACACCAAATCCGGTCAGAACCATGAAAATCGTGACAAGCCAACGCGGAACATCAGGCGAAAGGGTACTCAACAGGAAAATGCCTGGGACGAAAAACACGGAGGACAACAGCATAATATTGCGGAAGCTAATTTTCGTCGTGAGCATCCCACCGAGTTGACTCCCCACAACAGAGCTCAGCATCATCGGCGTAAGCAGCAGACCGGAATTCGTAGCCGATCCCCCGTATACCCCCTGAATAAAAATCGGAAGGTAAACGGTAGTGATAATGAATGCCGAGCCGTACAAGAGCGCGACAGCATTGGTCGCCGCAAACAAGCGCCGTTTGAACATGGCAAACGAAATGATCGGCTCTGCTGCCTTCGTCTCAATCACCAGGAATAGAATAAAGAGGACCCCGAAGCTCGTGAGCAATCCCAGAATCTGCACGGAATTCCATGCGTATTGATTGCCTCCCAGCTCGAGTGAAAACATCAGACTGACGACCGCTCCGACGAGAGTGATTGCACCCCACCAGTCAATGCTCTGCTTTCTGTGCTCCAGCGACTCTTTGTAGTAAACAGAGATGAAGTATAGGGAAAGCAGACCGATCGGTACATTGATGTAGAAAATCCAGTGCCACCCGAAATACTCAGTGATATATGCGCCCAACAACGGCCCGAGCACACTGGAGGTTCCAAACACCGCGCCGAACAAACCGGTCATTTTCCCCCGCTTCTCAGGTGGAAAGACGTCGAAAATGATCGTGAAGGCGATCGGCATCAACGCTCCGCCGCCTATTCCCTGAATCGCGCGGTAAATGCTCAACTCCACGATGCTGTTTGCAGTCCCGCATAGGATGGACCCAAGCAAAAACACGATCAGACCGAATACATAAAATCGTTTTCGCCCGTACATATCAGACAGCTTTCCGAAGATCGGCATCCCTGCCATGGTAGCTACCATGTACGCCGACGTCACCCAGACGAATTTATCCAGCCCGCCCATTTCCCCTACGATCGTCCCCATTGCCGTAGCTACGATCGTGTTATCCATTGAAGCCATCAGCAGGCCCAATAGCAGACCCGCCAGAACGAAATTAACTTTGCCTTTGCTTTCCTTGGTGATCAATCGATCCCCTCCAAATTATTCTAATTTGACTATTATTACATATTATATTCAAATTTGACTATTTTTCTGCAAAAAATGCTCCCACTTGAGGAGCATTTTTTTTATGACAATCGCATTTTTTCTTTTATCTTCCAGGAAATGATTGTGGTGCCAGTCGCTGATAATCCTTCTTTACAGGAGGAACATACGGCTCCACCGTTTCGGGAATACCGAAATCTTGCTTGTTCAACGTCGGTGCAGGGGGACCGCCCTGATAGATTTTTACAGCTTCTTCTATCCTGCCCGTATACGGATTATATTTCATCGGCATGTTGAACGAGCCGCCGCCGCTGTAACTGCTTCTAGAATTCGTAATGCTCGTTTCCTCATAATGAATATAGGAAGGCTCAAACGTATAGGTGATTTGTACATCTGGCCCGTCAGATGACCTCGATGTGCTGGAAGGCTTGTTCACTGCTTTCTTCGGTTGCTTGTTTGCTGCCGTCTGAACTGCCTTTGTCGATGGCTGCATTTTTTGTTCGCTAGCCGGCTTGTTCACTGCCACCGCTGATTCATTTGTCTTCAAGATTGGTTGTTCGACCGGATAAGCGGATACATTGGCTGCACGCGGCCCTTGATTGGCCAAGTCCATAGCTGGGATAGAATCTGCAAAAGTTTTCGTCGTTGCGACGCCACCAACTTCATTTTTCTGATCTGCTTTTACCTCTCTGATCAACGTCGGCCACAGGTATGCATTGAAACCTAGCAAGGCTACCATAAGCGTAATTCCCGCTACTTTTTTCATCGTTCACATTCTCCATTGCCTGATTAGATTTAATGTGCAAATAGTACGAGGACGTAAGAACTACTGCAGGAAAATTGTACTATATCAGACGTGTGAACTCCAGATGTATCGATGCAGGATAGCCTCACAGGAAATGCTGCATCCAGATATTTGGTTCTATATACACGGCTTCGTTCTTTTCCACGTCAATCTGCACCGGAGTCAGCGCATCTGGGATGATGTACGTACCGGACTCAGGGAATTTCATCCCGGTCCAACTTTCCCACTCTGCCAGACTGCCTCTGATAAACATCGACTCCTCCGCGACCTGCACGATCTTTGCGCCTAGCTTCCAATGCGTTCGAACCCATGGATCAAACGGAGCACCCTCAGCCGTATTCCACTGAATGTAACGGTCCATCGGCGTGAGAGGATACTTGTACTTGATTGACGGACGAACAGGAGCCACCATATATTCCAATCCATTTTGCTTGGCGATTTCTTTCATCGCGGTTACCATCTGCCTGCTGAGTCCGAGTCCGCGATATTTGGGATGGATCGATATGGAGAGAGCCGACAACGTGTTTGGCTGCTGCTCCTGCCGATATCCTTCAATCCCTCGCAGGAAAACGTCATCCCATCCTTTGGGGAGATCTTCCGCGGTGCCATCCCAATAAAACGGAATGGCGTTTCCTACGGCCATCACTCTTTCATTGTCATCGGTCAAGACATATTGAAAGGCACCGAACCAATCATTCAGATGCGTATAATACTGGTTCGCGACCTCATCATTTAACATGAAGGCAGACCAGCTGGCCTCTAGTACTTCGTCGATTTGATCGTCTAAATCCGTTCGTTGTGCGTGCGTGTATACGTTGTAAGACATGATTGGTATCCTCCTGGGTCTCTTTCTTATCTCTTAGTTGATCGATCATACTTTTTCATATCATTATTCTTAAACCATTACCATCTATTACCTATTCGAACTCATTCGACATTTCCCTTCCTTTTCTTACAAATTATCCCCCTTCATTTTAAAAGGCGGACCAAAAATAAACATAAAAAAACCAGCAACACCTACTGTGTTGACTGGTTACTTGATCCGTATAGTTAGTTTGTTTTCAAAACATCATGATCCACATAGCGCTCGCCGTTCAGCTCACTGATCACGTTGATCGCTACTTTCGCTCCATCACCAGAAGTAATGATTGTATGTACGCTTACACCTGCGCACGTGCCTGCTGCCCAAATGCCATCCACGTTTGATTTACCTTGGGCATCTACATCTACTACGGTTTTGATGCGTGGCTCTGTACCTGCTTTGGTATTCACACCAGCTTTTTCAGCCAGTTCTACCAGAGCGCCAGTAGCCAGGATCACATGCTTCGCTTCAAAAGAACCTTTTTCAGCGGTTTCAATCGTTACACCTTGCTCGCTTTTAGAAACGTTGGTTACTTGATCAGTAATCAGCTCAGCGCCGAATTTTGCCGCTTGTTTTTTGCCGATCTCGATCAGGTCAGGGCCTGTAATTTCAAGTACGCCGTAATGGTTTTCCAGCCATGCGCGTTTTGTCATGCTTTTATCATTGTCGATCAAGAGCGTTTTCTTCCCCGCTTTTGCTGCAAACAACGCCGCGCTTCCCCCTGCTGGGCCTCCACCAATAATCACGATATCGTACATAGTAATCTCCCCTTTCCAAAATGTGTTTCACAACATAATTATATACTTTGTTTCAAAAAAGAAAACCCCTGAAGTGTCGTTCCTTCAGTAGGCTCCCCTTTTGTATATTTCTATATTTCGCAAAGATTTTTATTCCCATCCTTCTCATAGCTGATCTCTCCGCCGATCACCGTCAACTCGATTAGCGTTTTCAGTAGATCATCCGCATCTTCCATCTCTATGAGATTTTGCGAGTAGACCGTCATATCCGCGAGCTTTCCTCGACTGAGCGTTCCCTTGATCGTTTCTTCATTGGTAGCGAGCGCACCGCCATACGTGAACACGCGCAGCGCTTCTTCCATCGTCAGATTTTGTGTCGGATTGTAACCTGCATGGGTATCTTGTGGTGCTCGGCGGGTAACAGCTGCATGAATACCCAAGAGTGGTTCTACCGGCTCTACGGGAGCATCTGAGCCACCCGCACACATGATGCCCGCTTCGAGCATGCTCTTCCAGATATACGCTTGCTCTGCTCGCTCCCGTCCAATTCGATCCGCTACCCACGGGAAATCGCCAACGACAAATCGCGGTTGAATGTCTGCGATCATACTAGGACGTCTCAAGCGTTCTAGCTGATCTGGACGTAGCAAGGACGTATGAATGATACGGTCTCGGAAGGCTACTGCCGGGAATCGCTCTAGCGTATCCAGTACATTATCTAGCGCCTGATCCCCAATCGTATGCACGGCTATTGGCATATTTGCCGCACGTGCTTCCCGGAACAGCTCATGCAACGTGTCGTTGTCATGAATTTCACTACCGACATTACCTGGGTCATCTGCATACGGAGCAGATAACAGTGCGGTTCGGCCGCCGAAGCTACCATCGGCAAAAATTTTGACGGCACCGATCTGCAGCGTCTCATTCCCGTAGCCAGCGTACATACCTCGTTCCCGCAATCTCTTTACGTGAGGATAATAGATGAGCAGATTGCAGCGCAGCCGATTTTGCTCCTGATTTAATAGTTCGTCGTACAACTGCCACGTCTGATCCAATCCTCCATACGTGCGCAAATCCTCTGTATGTACACTCGTTAGGCCGCATTCGATGGCATACCGAATTGCCTGTCGCAATGAATCCTTGAACTGCTGGTAGGTCGGCTCCGGAATATGCCGCTGGCAGATGACCGATGCTGTCTCGAGAAGAAGCCCGATCGGTTTGTTCGTCTGCGAATCCACTACGACGGTTCCACCAGAAGGAATCTCCATTTCCGCTGTGTAGCCTGCTACCTCCAATGCTTTGCTGTTGACCAAAAAGACGTGCCCACATACCCGTGTCAGGAAAACCGGACAGTGTGGTGCGACTCTGTCCAGCTCTTCGATCGTAGGCAAGCCACCATCCGTGAACCGATTTTCGTCCCAGCCTCTGCCCTGTACCCATACATTTGCCGGTGTCTGATCGGCCTGCTCCTTTACCACTTGCAGCAGCTGATCCCTGGATGTGACTTTTCCCAGATCTGTAGTTAACAGTTTCGTTGCGATCGAGGACATGTGCAAGTGACTGTCAATCAACCCCGGTGTGACCATTCTTCCGCCCAAATTCTTCACAGCTACATTCGGGCGTCCCCACTGTAACAGCATATCTTGGTGACTACCCAAGTCTATGATCCGGCCGTCTCTGACGACTACCGTCTCGACCAAAGGCTGATTTCCGTCGAATGTATAAAACTTGCCGTTGGTATAGATCGTCGTTGTCATAAATATCCGTCCTCTATCATTTGATAAACATCGCTGTGCGCTGCCACAATATCATCATGCGAACGCTGGCTGATTCGATCTGCTGCCTCCTGCGCCCCGCGAATTGCTGCTTTTTCATCTACTGTAAGCAGCTTGCGGTCTTCCATAATGATCTGGCCGTCGATGATGACGGTCTCGACCTCACTCCCTCGTGCCGAATACACCAGATTGGGCACGATGTTGCGGATGGGATTCGTATAGACCGGGCATAGACCCGGGTCGTGCAAATTGAGAACGATCAAATCCGCCTTCTTCCCTTTTTTCAGGCTGCCGATTTCATGCTCCAGACCGATCGCTTTTGCCGACTCGATCGTCGCCAGCCTCAGGGAGAGCCAGGCCGGGAACACGCGCGGATCGGAACGTTTGACTTTGTTTAAAATAGCGGCAAACTTCATTTCATTAAACATGTTGTTGCAGTTGTTGCCCGGTGCTTGATCCGACCCGAGAGCCGCCTGACCTCCCGCTTCCAGAAAGTCCAAGATAGGTGGAACCAAGCCATCTATGATTCCGATGCTGCCCGCACAGTAGATCATGGACGCCCCTCGTTTCGCCACGAGTTGCGTTTCTTCTGTAGTCGCCTCCGTCAAGTGAACGGCCATCAGTCGAGAATCCAGATACCCCAGCTCATCGAGATACGGAATCGAGCGTTTGCCGTACCGCTTCACCATCTGATCGATCTCCCGGTCCCCCTGCGCGACATGCATATGTATTCGGGTGTCGTATTTTTCAGCCAGCGCTCGGACCTCCAGCAGTAGCTCGGTACTCATCATATCCGGTCCCTGTGGTCCAAACAGGCAAGTAATTCGTCCGTTTGCTTGTCCGTGCCATTCCTCGAAAAGCCTGATGTTGTCCGTAAGCTTTCGTTGTCCGAGCGCCGGATCAAACGGATACAGCTCTCCCACCGGATTTTTCCCGATGTCATCGGGCAGTTCATTGACGGTCTCTGCCACTCTCGCACGCGCCCCTACTTTGGCATAGTGCTGGACAATCCGATTCATCCCGTAATCGTAATCGCAAAAGGTCGTCGTCCCTGCCTTGATCCCCTCGATGATCGTCACCAGTGACCCTGCTAAAGACTCCTCTTCCGTCGTATTCTTCTTAAACGGCCACAAGCCTTTTTGCATCCAGTGCGACATATCCTGGGCCATGCCCCTGAAAATCGAGATGCCACTATGAATGTGGGCGTCGATCAGGCCAGGCATCACCAGCTTGCCAGCTCCATCTATGACGCGGTCCGCTTGATAAGTCGCGAGAATCTCATCCGTGCCTCCGACGTCTAGGATCCTGTCTCCTTTTACAGCTACCGCACCGTTTTCCACCATCCCGACGCCTTTGCCTTCCATCGTCAGAACAAAGGCATGAGCGATGATCAAATCCGCTTTCACATCCATGACCCCCGTTTCCATCCTGGTTCTAGATACCCTAGTGATTCAACACTTTGGAAAGGAAATCTTTGGCTCGCTCCGTCTGCGGGTTGGTAAAGAACTTTTCAGGTGGTGCCACTTCCACGATCTTTCCATCCGCCATAAAAACGATCTGATTGCAAATTTCCCGGGCAAACCCCATCTCGTGGGTAACAACCACCATCGTCATTCCAGTCGATGCCAGATTTCGAATGGCATCCAGCACTTCCTTGATCATCTCAGGATCAAGCGCGGAGGTAGGTTCATCGAACAGCATCACTTTTGGATCCATCGCCAACGCTCTGGCAATCGCAACCCGCTGCTGCTGTCCACCGGAAAGCTGATTGGGGTAGGAGCCACACTTCTCTCCTAAGCCCAGTGATGTCAGTAGTGCTTTCGCCTTTTCCTCCGCCTGCACCTTGGGTACACTTTTCACTTGAATCGGAGCGATCGCGACATTTTCCATGGCAGTCAAATGAGGATATAAATTGAACGATTGAAACACAAAACCGATGTCGGAGCGCAAAAGATTGATATTCGTCTTCTTGTCGTGGACGGAGATACCATCAACGATGATCTCTCCACCCTGAATGGATTCCAAGGCATTGATACTGCGAATCAGCGTGCTTTTTCCAGCGCCACTCGGTCCGATCAGTGCGTACACATGAGACTGTGGCACTTCCAATTGGATATCCTTCAAGACGTGCACACTGCCATAGCTTTTGTTGACCTGATTGATTTGGATCACAGTCGGGCCTCCTTCTCACGTTGTTGGTACGATGCTATTACTCGGACACCCGATATCGCCGCTCCAACGCACTAATGATTTGAGATAAGAAAAACGTGACACAGAAGTACATGATGGCCACAAAGCTCCATACTTCAAGTGATCGGAAAGACGTCGATACCAGATTTTTCGCCACCAGCGTCAAATCGACCACTGAAATGACGGATACTAGGGAGGAGTCCTTGATCAGCGTAATAAATTGAGAAGCCATTGGCGGCAATACTTTACGCAACGCCTGAGGCAAAATGATAAAACGCATCGCCTGCACGTAAGTCATGCCCGATGAACGCGCCGCCTCCATCTGTCCTCTGGGCACTGCCTGAATGCCCGCGCGAACGATCTCTGCAATAAACGCTGCTGAAAAAAGTCCCAAGCCCAGGACCCCAGACAAGAAGGGTCCCAGCTTCAGGAATTTTCCGAGTACAAAATAAATCCAGAACAGCAAGACCAGCAAGGGAACACCACGGATAAATTCCACATAACTGACTGCCAGAAAAGAAACGACTCGATTGCCGGAGATCCGGCACAGTCCTAGCAAAACTCCAACGGGGATACTGACGAGCAGAGCGAAAGCGGACAGCTGCAGGGTTAACAGCAATCCATCCAACAGTAAACCCATATTTTGCGGAATCACATTCCAAGCGCTACCCATGTTGAGCAAACCTCCTTCTATACGCCCTCATTTAGAGCAATGAGCGGATAGTTACTGTTGTTGCACTTGATTGATCCACTCATTTGATTTGAACCATTTGTTCGTGGAGGTCTGATCGTCCAGACCATTGCGATACGAAGCCAAGAAGGAGTTCACCCATTGGATTGTCGCTTGATCATTCAGCGGCAAAGCAATCCCCAGGTTCTCAGAAGATAGCACTTCATATACGCCTCTGACAGAATCAGCGTTCATGATTTCAAAAACGCGAACGCCCGGCTCGTCAAAAATGAGCGCATCGGCTTGACCTTGTTTGACGGCCAAAGCGGCATTCGTAAAGCCATCGAAGTCCATGACTTGCGCGTTTTTAAACAGTTGCTTGGCCAACAAAGCACCCGTCGTTCCTTGTCCTACCGAAATCTTTTTGCCTGGCTGGTCCAGATCCTTCCAGCTTTGTGTTGTACTGTCTTTTTTCGGAACCATGACGACTTGTCCAGATGAATAATACGGGTCAGAAAAACTCACGGCCAGCGCGCGGTCCCCACGAATGGTCATCCCAGAGATAACCATATCGATGTCACCTGTCTGCAGCGCAGGAATCAAGCCGCCAAAATCGCTAAAATCTTTGAACTCTACTTCTACCTTCAAGGCATTAGCCATCGCTGTGCCCAAATCCATGTCATAACCTACGAACTTCCCTTCCTTATCCTTCATTTCAAAAGGGAAATAACCACTGGAAGTACCGATGACTAGTTTCTTTTTGTCGATTACTTTCTGGATCGTAGAAGGACCACTCACGCCTGTTCCAGCCTCTTGGGAACATCCTGTCATGATCATCAGCAACAACGCTACGCATAAAAACATCCATTTTCTCATCTCTTTACCCCCTAGTTTATGGAAAAGTGCTTGGTACAAAGAATGAAAAAGTCCCTCCTTACTGAGTTGGTACAGGATGTAGGAACAAACTTTATATAAGCCAACATTGGTTGGTTTATATACAACGAGAGAAAGCGGTAACGTACAAAAGTGGGATGCGATGGAAACGTCTTCAAGACACGGTGGGAGAAGCAGTGTGGATATAGAAGAGAAGGCAAAGGGTTACTGATATTTTATTTCTCAACAGATAAATAGGCAAGTGCACTATTCTGAATATAAAGAATATTAATAACGAATTGTAGGGTCTATTAGCAAAACACATAAGAGAGAGGGAATCCCTCTCTCTTCATCTACAGCTCGATCCAAAATCTTTTCACGACGTTGCCATCCTCTTCGATGAACTCCGATTCAAACACTCCGCCGTTCTTTACGATCGTTTTTTCCGAGCCAATATTACCCGCATCACATGCGACGAGTACCCGGTTCAAGCCCAGCTCTCTCGTTATTTGCAAAGACTGCTCCAGAATAGCTGTCGCGTACCCTTTCCGCCTTTGGGAAGGCACGACACCATAGCCGATATGCCCCCCTGTGTTCAGCAGCCGCTCCGTCAAATCGTGACGGATATTCACGGCTCCTGCGATCTGGCTCTGCTCATTGACCAGCCAGTACGTAGAATTGGTCACCCAGCCTGGTTGAAGATTTTCCCCGCTTTCCTCCTCCTGCAAATAACGCAGGTACGCAGCAAAATCAGTCGGCTCCTTCTCCACAATCCATGGGACAATCGGCTCTTTGCTTTGTTTCCACTCATTATAAAAAGACATATATGCTTCGTAAAATTCCATGGATGGTCTTGCCAAATACACCTGACCTGTCACTATTCCCCTCTCCTTCCGAATGCAGTAAATTACCCTATCATATCATGGGCGATAGAGCCATACAAGAATTTGCATCGAACAAAAAGAGGTATGACACAGCTCTTTCCAGCATATCTTTCGTTTTTTGTTTTTCTCGGCGCAGAAACCTTTTAACCTGGGATAGAGACATTCGATGATAGATTTTCTTTCGCAAAAAACGTTCAAAGACATGTGGGAAAGCCATATCCAAAAACAGCAGACTTTTTTGCTGATCGGTTAAGGGATTTTCTATCAGATAGGCAGACAGAAGCAGGGAAAATTTCGCCTTACTCCATTTTGAATCAAGTTCGATGATGTTATCGACAAGACGAAACATATCCTTTGAAGGAAAATCGTATCGAACATCCTCCCAATCAATGATCGTTGTAGCCGAGCGGTCGACTAAAAAATTCCGCGGATGAAAATCGCCGTGACAGAGAAAGTGTTCGTGTGCCGGCAGGCCTTTCCATTTCAGGAAAAATGAATTTCGATGCAGCAAGTCACACGCTGTCTTCCCTGAACTGAGAAAGAAGCGAATATACGATAAGATCGCTTTTATTTTTGGCGTTCGATTGGAACTGTTTCTTTTTTTCCAATTCTTGATCGCCAACAGATCGTCTTCGTATTCCTGTATCCAGTCTCGCGCTCCAACGTACAGAGCTCTATGTGTTGAATGAAAGCCAAGTGAAACTCGATGCATTTTGCCCAGTAATTTTCCCGCTTGTTTGACTCCTTTAGGCGATCGCAGGTTTGCAGGCTTTCCATGGCAAAAACGTTGCAGGATGTACAAGCTCTGTTTCCATAAAAAATAGGGGGTGCCTCGTTTGGTAGGAATCACTTCAGGAATGCTGATCCCCTGATTGCGGAGGTAATCCTCCGCTTCAAGGATAAACAGTTGGCGCCGTTTTGAAGTATGGATACTTTTGAGGATATAGGTACCCCGATCCGTTTGAAGCCGGTAAACGCTTGTATTTTTTGGCGTTGGTATTCTCTTCATGTTGTGAACCTTGAATCCGTACTCCTTCTTGATTGACTCCCTCAGCTTTTTCACCACCTTATCCCCCCAAAATACCTTGTGATTTATCATATAAACAGGGCGGTGTAGGTGTTATAAGAAAACTTGGCTGCGCCAAGCCTTTGTTGTAATCGTTTCTTTTTATCACCTTGCATACAAACGCTGTAACTGAAATGGGAGGAGGAAAAAGGCTGCAGAGGGAGAAGCGCAAGCGATTATAAAAAAACCTCCTGGGTACTTTACCCAAGAGGTTACACTTACTGATTAATACTTGTTGAACATCATGATCCAGATCGAACCGCCAATAATCGTCACGACGATCACAAGACCCAGAACGAGTGTCTGAACGTTGTAGCGTGGCTTTTCTCCTTCGCGAATGTGCATGAAGAAGAACAGCTGTACCACAAATTGCAGGATCGCCATCACTAGAATGGTAAGCACCAGTGCGGTTTTTTCGAGCATGTTGTTCATAACCAGCACCAGTGGAATAATAGTGAGCACAATCGACAGGATAAAGCCGATTACATAGGACTTGAGCGATCCGTGATTGTGATGATCTCCATGGTTTTCATGTTGTGCCATCCTACATCACCCCCATCAGGTAGACGACTGTGAAGAGGAAGATCCACACAACGTCCAGGAAGTGCCAGTACAAGCTCAGGTTGGTCACTTTGCGGCGAGTTACTGGTGTGATGCCACGGCGTTTCAATTGAATCATCAATGCCACCATCCAGAACAAACCGACCGAAACGTGAAGTCCGTGCGTACCGACAAGTGTAAAGAACGCGGACCAGAAAGCACTTGTTGCCATCGTTGCACCTTCATGAACCAGGTGCGTAAACTCATTGATTTCCAGTACCACGAAGGCGAGACCCAGAACAGCGGTGACTGCCAGCCAAGAAATCATTTCTTTTACTTTTCCTTTGTTCATAGCAAGGACTGCCAAACCGCTCGTAAAGCTACTGGTCAAAAGGATAAAGGTCGAAGCGATGATCCCTGGAAGTTCAAACAATTCTTTTCCTGTCGGCCCTCCTGCGTAGCTGTTCATCAACACCGCATAAGTGGCAAACAACGAACCGAATAAGATACAGTCAGTCACAACGAAGATCCAGAATCCTAGCACTTTTAATTGTTCATGCTCTTCATGTCCATGTTCATGATCATGCGCGCCATGAGCGTGGTCGTGATGATTCGTCATTAGTAAACCCTCCCCAGTGAAGCCTCCGTGCTTCGCACTTCCTCCACTGGTACGTAATAATCCGTATCATATTGGAAGGAACGTGCCCACATGCACAGTGCTACGCCGATAAATCCAATTACGGCGATCCATACCCAGCCGAACGTAAAACCAAATCCGACCAAGAACCAGAAGATGGACATAATAAACGGGATACCGGAGTTTTTCGGCATATGGATCGGTTCCAATTGCGCCGGCTCTTCTTTATACGTACCATTTGCTTTTGCTTCTTTTGTCAGCCACCAGTCATCGGCACCTTTCACCGTTGGAACGACAGCAAAGTTGTAAAACGGTGCTGGAGAAGGAATCGACCATTCCAGCGTACGCGCATTCCACGGGTCACCCGTTGTGTCGCGCTCACCGTGTTTGATGCTGTAAGCGATCTGCCATACTTGGAAGATGAAACCGATCCCCATCAGGAATGCCCCAACAGTCGAGATCAGGTTGAGATCTGCCCAACCGCGGTCCCAGCCGTATGTGTAGTAACGGCGAGTCATACCCATGAAGCCAAGTGCGTATTGCGGCATAAAGCATACATAGAAACCGATATTCCAGAACCAGAAGCCCCATTTTCCGAGCTTCTCATCTAGCTTGAAGCCGAACAATTTTGGCCACCAGTAGTAGATCCCTGCCAGGTAACCAAACACTACCCCACCGATCAAGACCTGATGGAAGTGGGCAATCAGGAAGTAACTGTTATGGTATTGATAGTCAGCAGGAGCAACAGCCAGCATGACACCGGTCGCACCACCTACGACAAAACAAGGAATAAAGGCGATGGTCCACAGCATTGGCTGTTTAAAGGATATCCGACCTCGGAACATTGTAAACAGCCAGTTGAATATCTTCACCCCGGTCGGGATCGCAATGACCATCGTCGATATCGCAAAGAAGACGATGACGCTGGCACTAGTACCCATGGTGAAGAAGTGGTGCGCCCATGTGAAGAACGATGCAACTGCAATCGACATCAAAGCCCACACCATGGATTTGTAACCAAAAATCGTTTTCTTCGAGAATGTCGCAACGACTTCTGAGAAGATACCAAACGCTGGTACAACTACGATATAAACCTCTGGGTGACCCCACATCCAGATGAGGTTGAGGTACATCATCGGGTTACCGCCGCCGCCCATTGTAAAGAAATGAGCACCTGCGAAACGGTCAAGGAACAAGAGAGCAATCGTTACAGTCAAGATCGGAAAAGCAAAGATGATCATGATGCTGCTGGACAATACAGACCAGCTAAACAATGGCATATTAGAAAGCTTCATGCCAGGAGCACGCATTTTCAGAATGGTTACGATGAAGTTAATCCCCGTAGCCAAACTACCAATCCCTGATATCTGTATCCCCCATATCCAGAAGTTCTGACCCGGACCAGGGCTGAAATCATTTTGTGACAGCGGTGGATATGACAACCAACCAGCATCCGGGGAACCCCCGATGACGAACGACAGGTTGAACAGCATCGCACCAAACATGAACAGCCAGAAGCTGACTGCGTTCAGGAACGGATAGGCAACATCTCGTGCGCCCAGTTGCAGCGGAACGACCATGTTAAACAGACCAAACATCATCGGCATCGCCATGAACAAGATCATGATCGTACCGTGTGTTGTAAAGATGGCATTGTAGTGATCCGAATGCAGGAACTCTACGTTCGGGAATGCCAATTGCAAACGCATCAGCAGGGCGTCGACCCCACCGCGGAACAGCATCAGAAGCGATGCGATCAAGTACATAATCCCGATTCGTTTATGGTCAACGGTAGTCAGCCATTCACGCCAGAGCCAACCCCATTTTTTATACTTGGTAAGGACAAAGACGATTGCGACCATAGTCAGAGCAATCGAAACGTCTGCACCGTAAATCAACGGGTCACCAGTAACAAAGAACGTGGACGCAAATTCCTTAAGGTTCTCCCACACTTGGTATTCCTCCTCCCTTTCTACTAATGATTCATTTTGGAATGATCCATTCCAGGCATCTGGCTCATATCAGAGCCTTGCTCGGTTTCTTTCGTAGTTGCTTCTTCGTCTGGGTGCATGACGTGGTGCATGTCGTGACCGTGACTATATTTCTGTACGATTTCTTCAAACAAGCCTTCTGGGAATGCAGAATACATTTTCTCCTCTTTCAGCACACCAGGCTTTTTCAACTCATCATAATCTTGCTTGGACATAGCAGGTGTTGTACCTTTCACTTGCTTTACCCATTGGTCGAATTCATTTTGCGGCTTTGCAACCACTTTGAATTGCATATGAGCAAAGCCTTCACCGGAGAAGTTCGCGCTAAATCCTGCGAATTCGCCAGGTTCATCTGCTTGCAGATACAGCTCAGTAGCCATCCCCGCCATCGCGTAGATCTGTCCGCCCAGTTCAGGCACCCAGAACGAGTTCATCGGCGCTTCAGCGGATACTTGGAAATGAATCGGTACACCCGCTGGAATTTCTAAGTAGTTAACTGTCGCGATATTTTGATCAGGGTAAGTAAACATCCATTTCCAATCCAACGCCGTAACCTGAATGGTCATCGGCTTCACTTCTTTATTCGGGTTTTCTTTCAGCGCATATGTGTCACGAAGCGTGAAATAACCCAAAACAGCAATGATGACGATCGGAATTCCCCACCAAATCACTTCAAGGGTCGTATTATGGGCCCACGTCGGTTTGTAAGGTGCCTTGTTCTCCGGTGTATCGCGATATCGATAGACGATAAAAGCGGTAAGCGCGAGAACGGGAACAATTATGATTGCGCACAAAATCACTGAGATGATAATGAGATTGTACTGCGTTTCGGCTACAGGTCCCTTCGGATTCAGGACAAGGTAATCACTTCCACATCCTGAAAGCAGGACAGTCGCTAGCGCTGCCAAGATCCAAAAATGGATTTGCCTCAGCATTTTTCCTCCACTCATTCTCCTAATCCCTCCCTCTTTCACACAACAACAGCAATGCTTAATACTCAAGTTTTTAACATAGGTGAACTTGTGTCATGACCGCAACTACATACTATCAGAGAGAAGATCGTTTTGTACTTCTTTTTTGCTTCGTTCAAGATTTCGTAGTTTTTCTGTTACAAAGTGTTCACGAACCAGTCACGAGTTGATCATAATATTGCTATGATTACCCTCTACTTCACAGAGCGAACCAAAATTGGATTCATTACCCATACACACGAAAAAGCCCGGTGCGATAGGACTTGCACCGGGCTTGATTCACTCTCAATAAAAAACCTCTCATTATATAAGCGAAAATGAGAGGTGACGTTTCCTATGGAATTGTGAACTCCTTTTCTGTGAAAAACGTCTCGACGTTTTTCATAAACGTGGATGTGACCGCTTGCGGTCAAACAAAACGGTCATGACCGTTTTGTCACACTTCTTGTTTGCGAATATTCATCAGACGGAAGACGGTGCTCAGGAGGAAAATGTTCATACCCGCGATCAGAAAACCGATCGACACCATTAATGGGAAATTCTCAGATCTGAAATCGCTTACATTGAAAACAAACAATAAAGCTCCGATGATAGTTGCCGTCCAAGCCATCCATTTCAATGTATCTGCTGCTTTTTTATCGTTATTCATAACACAAGACCCCTGTCTTTGTAGTTTTACGATTCACTTTTATGAACACATTGTAACATAAAATTCATTTGTTGTTCATGTTTTGTTCAAATTTTTATTGAAAATTTGTCAAAAGTTTTTCTAAAAGCCTATTGGAGCTTATCTTGTTACATTTTTCCTTTGTGTCACAAATGTGAAGTAGGTGCTCTCGTATTGTTATATAATATATGAGTAGTAAACGGTTTCATACATCCTGATCTGTCATCAAAGGTGGTTTGCTGATGGTCCCTACCCGCAAAAAAGCCCGGGTCAGTCTCTTGACCCAAATGGTTCTGCTGATTTCCATCGTTGTCCTCATCAGCATGGGAATCGGAACCGCCCTGTTTTCCTTCATCTTAGATGACATTCTGGACCGCTACATCGGACAGCAAGCCATGACGGTGGCGAAGATGGCAGCTATGGATGACGACATCATTGCCGCTTTTGAGACTGATGATCCCTCCGAATTGATCCAACCTATCGCCGAAACAATCCGGATCACGACAGGAGCAAGTTATGTGGTAATCGGAAACAAGGATGGCATTCGCTATTCCCACTACGATCCCGATCAAATCGGACTCCATATGGGGACAAGCAATGATCCTGTCTTTTTAGAAAATCGCTCCGTCATTTACCGCGGCTCAGGTATTTCCGGTCCTGCTATCAAAGCAAAGACACCCATCCTCAACAAGCAGGGTGAAACCATTGGCGTCTCCTCCGTCGGCTATGTCATGAGCGATGTGGAGAAAAAGGTCTCGGAGTACAAGGAAAGAGTCGTCGCCTTATCCATGATGCTTTTGGTTATCGGAATCATTGGAGCTTTTATAATTGCCCGTCGAGTCAAGCGATTGATCTTTGGCCTGGAACCGGAGGAAATCTCGTTCTTGTTTACGGAAAAAGCAGCTATCCTCGAATCCATTCGGGACGCTACCGTAGCCGTCGATATGCAAGGGCGTGTCGTCTCCATGAATAAGAGAGCACGTGCACTGCTACAAGAGGATTTGACCGTAGGCAAACCAATTTCCAGCTCACAGATCCGAGACATCATTTTGTCCGTCAATCGAAACACACAAGAAATGAATCATAAAATCTTGCTGGGACACGAAATTTTTATTACTGATTACTCCCCTATTTTGAATAACAATGAAGTCCGAGGTGTCGTCTTCACCTTCCGACCCGAGTCTGAAATCGAACAGCTCACAGAGGAAATCACGAAGATCAGCTCCTTCTCCGACAATATGCGGGCCCAAAACCATGAGTATTTGAACCGCTTAAATACCATTTACGGGTTGCTCAAGCTAAAAGAGTACGACAAAGCCTTAGAAATGATCACCGACGAGGTAAAAGAGAGACAGGATATTCTCGCCTTTATCATGAGCTCGGTAAAGGAACCGTTCATCGCCGCTTGTTTGCTCGGTAAAATCAACCGCTCCAAAGAGCTGAAGGTGGCAATGGAAATCGATCATGACAGCCATCTAGGAAGCGTCCCTGAGGATATGAATACAAAAGTGCTCGTCACCATTCTCGGCAATCTGATCGACAACTCCATGGAAGCCGCTCTCGAGCACAAAAGCTCAGAAGCCATGGTCCACATCTCCTTCACCGACTTGGGCGGAGACATCATTTTTGACATCGAAGATAATGGACGAGGTGTTCCCCAGGAGATGCAGACTCGAATCTTTGAAAGCGGTGTCACAACAAAGCCGGGCGAAAATCGCGGACTCGGCCTAGCCATCGTCAAGAACTCCATGGAGCTTTTAGATGGCCATATCACGATTGGTACGAGCAATCTCGGCGGAGCACGCTTCACCGTTGTTGTTCCCAAGCATAAGGGCATATAAATAGAGAGGGGGCAATCCACTATGACTGAAAAACCTATTACCGTCATGATCGTAGAAGATGACGAAGTTGCTGCCAAAATCTATGAACAATTCACACTCAAATTAGAAGGATTCCAGATCATTGCCACTGCCACAACAGGTAAACAGGCATTGGACATGCTGCACGTCTTTACACCTGATGTTCTGCTTCTGGACATTTTTTTGCCGGATATGAACGGGATTGATCTGTTGCGGGAAGTACGGAAGCATTATCGTGGCATCGACGCTGTCATGATCACAGCTGCGAACGATGTGGAAACGGTGCGAGAGGCGATACGAGGTGGGGCGTACAGCTACATCATCAAGCCGATTATGATCGATAAATTCATGTCTACCTTGGAGCAATATGCGAACACCAGGCGCCAGCTGCAACAGCATACCACCATGGATCAAACAGCCGTAGATAAGCTGTTTACCAAAACGGTGCATGCTCCATTTCCCAAAACCGGCGAGACTGTCACCATGCTCCCGAAAGGAATCGACAAGCTGACGCTGAAGCTCATCCGAGATAAAATGCAGGTGATTACACAGAGCGTGAATGCGGACGATCTCGCAGCACTGGCTGGCATGAGCCATTCTACCGTTCGCAGATATCTCGAATTCCTCGTCTCCATAAATGAAGTCACTGTCGAGACGTTCTACGGAACAGTCGGACGTCCAGAACGTAAATATCGCTGGGCTGAGCAAGACGGCAAGATGATGCGGGATGCGTAGAAACGCATTGTGATGGGATGTACGGGCAGGTTTTTCTTGGTACCTGCCCGTACATCCCTTTCTTCATTCACTTGCTTGAAGCTTGCCTTCCTCTTTGCGTGCGACCGGTTGCGCTTGGCTGGCGCTCTGCCCTCGAAAAATCGTGATGATGGCGACGGCTGCGATAATCATGCCGGCTGCGACCCATGACTGAGTAGTCAGCTGTTCCTCTGCGAGCAACCAGCCTAAAAATACCGCAACGATCGGGTTTACAAAAGCGTAAGTGGACACAAGTGAAGGTTCTGCATTTTTCAAAAGCCAAATATATGCGGTATAAGCAATAATAGAGCCAAATACGATTAAATACCCGAGGGCAATCCAGGAACGAAGGGATATCGCCGTCAGATGCAGCTTCGTCCAGTCATCAAGAAAGATCGACGCGATGCCGAGCAGAACTCCCCCTACAATCATTTGCAGGGCGGTTGACATTAAAGGAGACGCGGGGAGCTTGGCGGTACGGGAATATAAAGAACCAAACGCCCAGCTCATCGAGGCGAACAAAAGCGCGAGGATTCCGATGGTATCGATGCCTTTATTGTCAGCTCCGCCTGGATGGACGACCAACACAGCTACGCCCGCCAGACCAAACAGAATACCGGCCATCACGCCGACCGTCGGCTTTTGCCGGCTCCCACCACCCCAGTTGAACACGAGGATCCACAGTGGTACGGTCGCGACCAGCAAGGATGCTATGGCAGAGGGCAGTCTCAGCTCCGCCCAAGCTACGACCCCATTTCCTCCGAGAAGCAATAAAGCCCCAACAATACCGGCCACTTTCCACTCAGCTGCTCTGGGCATTTCCGCCCCCTTCCAGCGCCCAATCAGGAACAGGACCGCACCGGCCAGAAAGAACCTCACCCCTGCCATGATAAAGGGAGGCATAGACTCAATGGCTACCTTCATTCCGAGATAAGTTCCTCCCCAGAAAAGGTACACGGTTAGCAAAGCGAGAGTAACGGCAAAAAGTTTCGAATCTTTTTTCACTGTCATCGCCTGTTTCCACCCTTGTTTTATATTTCCTTCCACCCGTCCTCGTAGATCGTAGACAAGATGAATGTCGTAGAGGTTTCCAAAATCTCTTCATGCTTTACCATTTCATCGATCAGATTGGTGAGATCCTCCGGTGCAGTCACGCGCACTTTTAGCATCATACACCACTCTCCTGCGAGTCGCTGGCATTCGATGATCTTCACATTTGGTACCTGCAACTCCACGATCTTTGCAGCGATTTCCTTGAAGTTATGGCATCTCGCTTTGACAAAGATCAAGACCTTGATTTTCTGCTCTAATTTTCTCCAATCGACGATGCCGCGATATCCTTTGATCACCCCATTCCTTTCTAGCTTTACCACCCGCTGGTGAACAGCAGGGCGCGAGATGTGCAAGAGCTTGCTGATTTCTTCGTGTGACAGCCTTCCGTTTTCTTCGAGTAATTCCAGGATTCTCAGATCTACATCGTCCATCGTCATACCTCCTGTGGAAATAGTAGCATAATCTTTCCAGAAATAAACCATTCGTAATCACAGGTCGTCAAATTCAAACGAATCGTAATATACGAGCAAGATTTCAAATAAAACTGTCAAAAAGCCATTCAGAAATCGACTGAATCATTACGGTTCGTTACATCGTCAACCGTACAGCAAAAAGCCCCCACTAAAACCTCCAGTGGGGACTCTGTGCACTCATAGTACGAGCTATTTTTCTAATTTTTGCTTTACAAAAAGAGCCATCCATTCATCTATCTGAATGGAAGTGACTTGCTCGCCTTCCTTTTCTACTGCAAAGTAAGCGTGGATTTCCTCATCAGCACCCGTGATATGCGCCGTCACCTGTTCGACCTGCTCCTCGGACTCAGCCGTGCGTCTCACCCAAGTCGCATACGGGAAGGTTTTTTTACGGATACGTGACTGACTCTCGACCAGACCTGCCTGCTCCACCCACTCCAACCATTCGGAACGGGAATAGCTACGCACATGACTGGTATCACGAAGCTTCTCCAACGTATTCACAAAGCGATCCAGCTTTTCATCCTCCGGCGCAATGTTGTCGATCAGAATGAACTTCCCGCCTGGCTTCAGCACACGTGCTACTTCTCGTACAAACGCCTGTGGATTCGGGAAGTGATGTGCGGCGATTCGGCATCCCACAGCATCAAAGGACTCGCCGAGAAACGGCAGTGCCTCCGCATCCGCGACTACATAAGAGACATTTCTGCAGTGAGACGTCAGATGGTTCCGGGCTGCCGCAAGCATAGGCTGTGTCAAATCGGTCGCAAAGACTTGTCCTACATGGGGGGCAATCTTCTTGGTGAGGTGCCCACCGCCGGTCGCAACATCGAGAAATACCCAATCAGCCGACGGATTCAGCCAAGGTGCCAGCAAAGAGAGATCGTCTCCTGTAGCGTGCGTCTGACTGGTCACATACTTTTCGGCATTGGCCCCGAACTGCTGTTTGACTTCCTCTTTGATTTGTTTGTCATCGCGCATCAGCTTCACCCTCCTCTATCCTTCTACGTTCACGACTACTTTTTTCCCTCTCATTTTCATGATCAATGGAACTGTGATCCAGAGAACCGCAATGATCAGGAACACCAGTGATACTGGCTTTTCAATAAAGACGGAGAAATCGCCATTGGACGTCGTCAACGCGCGTCGTAGGTTGTTTTCGATCATTGGACCCAAGACCAGGCCCAGAACGAGTGGAGCCATCGGGAAATCGTTTTTCGCCAAGAAGTATCCTACGACACCACAAATGAGCAGCAGCACCAGATCAAATACCGAGACGCGTACCGCGTATACACCAAAAATAGAAATGGCTACGATCATCGGAATCAAGTACTTTGGCGGCGTCTCAATTAGTTTGGCAAACACCTTTACAAGCGGCATGTTGAGAATCAGGAGCATCAGGTTTCCGATGAACATGCTGGCGATCAAGCCCCAAGCGATTGTTGGATGCTCGTCAAACAGCAAAGGACCTGGCTGCACGTTGTACATAATCAGGGCGCCCATCAATACAGCGGTCGTCCCTGTCCCTGGAATCCCCAAGGTCAAAAGTGGAATCATTGCGCCACCCGAAGCAGCGTTGTTTGCCGACTCAGGAGCGGCTACACCAGCAATGGCCCCTTTCCCGAATTTCTCAGGGTTTTTGCTGATTTTCTTTTCCAACAAGTAAGCCAGAAAGGATGCCAGTGTTGCACCCGAACCCGGTACGATCCCTTTGAAGAATCCGACCAACGAACCGCGGATGATCGGCCCTGCACTCTCTTTCAGGTCTTGCTTGGTAGGTAGAATACGAGAGATTTTCGCGATCTCCCCCTCATTGGAATCGCGCTCCAGGATTGTTTTGAAGACTTCACCAAGAGCGAATACCCCTACAGCAATCGTCAAAAATTCCAAACCAGAATAGAGCTCCGGCATTTCAAAAGTAAAGCGCGACACACCAGACACGTTGTCGATCCCGATCGTCGCGAGTAACAACCCGAACACCGTCATAATCAGTGCCTTGGTGACTGATTTTCCTGCCAGGCCGCTCAATGCGCACAGGCCCAGGATCATCAAGGAAAACTCATCGGCAGGACTGAGCTTGAGTGCCACATCGGAGAGTGGCTCTGCTAAAAATACCAGACCGACAAGCGAGACAATCCCTGCAACAAACGAACCAATCGCAGCGATCGCCAGGGCGACTCCCGCCCGTCCCTGCTTGGCCATCGGGTATCCGTCCAGTACTGTGACGACGGAGGATGACTCACCAGGTGTGTTCAACAGGATAGAAGTCGTGGAGCCTCCATACATTGCCCCGTAGTAAACACCTGCCAGCAAAATAATCGCGCTGGTCGCCGCCTCCTCGGGAGGTAGTCCTCCTGTCAGTGAAGCTGTTACCGGAATCAACAGCGCTACGCCGCTGATAGGCCCAATCCCCGGCAATACACCGACTACTGTCCCGATCAGTACGCCGACAAACGCAAAGATGATATTTTGCCATTGCAGGGCAGTAGCAAATCCGTTTAGTAAATAGTGAAACGCATCCATGTCATCCACCTCCTACAAGCCTAACCATGTTGGTAAACCGGGCAAAGTACCATCGAGAACATTCACGTACAAAAAGTAGATACCGAAGGAAAAAGCGCCGGAAATGAGCAATGTGTTGAGCCATTTCCCTTTTTGCATCGTTTGGAAGCCAACCAAGAGGAAGAGGAAGGTGCTCACTACGTAGCCGATTTCCTCTAAAAGCAGCACGTAGAGTAAAGCTGCTGCCAGTATGATGAGGAACCGCTTGTAATCGAGAGCTGGCCCCTCTTTTTTCTCCCCTTGCTTGTATGTGAACGTCTCGTAAAACAGTCGCAGGCTCAGTAGAACCAAGAGAGAGCCCAGTCCCAGCGGAAAGATATTTGGTCCGACATTGCTGCCGTACGCACTCGCAGAAATGTTTTGGCTGCCAATCACAAACGCTACTCCCAAAACGAGAAACAGCAAGCTGGCGTAACGGTCAAATGTTTTGCTCACGTATGCTCCTCCTTTTCGTACAAGGCTTCAGGAATGGAGGAGGAGAAGAATCGCTTCTTCTCCATCCCCTACCAACCTTTTTTTAACGTATAAGAATTCATAATCGCTAGCGCTAATGAATTCTGGAGCGCATAACGAAGTGCCTCAGCGTATGCTTCTGGCATTACTTCGGTAAAACTTTCCGCTTAAACGCGGTCGCTCCTCCATGAACATGCCTCGGTAGAGGTTTTTTTACTTCGCCATATTGAGCAGGCCCAGGATTTCCTTGAACATTTTTTCTTGCTCGCCCAGGTAGGTCTTGAAGTCAGCTCCGTTTTTGTAGCCGTCATCCCAACCGTTTGTTTCCAGCTCTGCTTTCCATTCTGGAGTTTGGGTCATGGCTTTGAGTTTTTCTTCCCAGTAAGCCACCGCTTCAGGAGACATTTCTTTTGGTCCAAACACACCGCGCCAGTTGATCAGCTCTGTATCATATCCGGACTCTTTGTAGGTCGGAATGTCTTTGAACAAGCCTTTCAGACGCTCAGGAGAGGACACACCCAGGATTTTCACTTTTCCAGACTTCATGTACTCGCCGGCGCCCGATACGTCTGTTGCCAGTACGTCTGCATTTCCTCCCAAGAGAGAGGCGATCGCTTCGCCGCCACCGTCGTAGGAGATGTATTTCACTGTCTTCGGATCGATGCCCGCTTTTACTGCTGGCATCAGGAACGTCAAGTGATCCAGTGAACCAGGAGCAGAGCCGCCAGCCACGGTGACCTTCGTTGGATCTGCTTTGATTGCGTCCATCAGTGATTTCAGATCTTGGTATGGAGAATCCGCTTTCACTACGATGGCTCCGTAGTCTTTCGTCAGCTGCGCCAGCGGAGTCATATCATTGTAGGAATGTGGGCTGTTTCCTTCTTTTTTCAAATTGTTGATGATGATCGGCGTCGAAGGAAGCAAAAGCTTGTAGTTGTTTTTCTTGTCCTGCGTCACGAAGTCAGCCAATCCTACTGCCTGACCGCCGCCTGGTTTGTTTTCGACCGTGATCGTCTTTTCTACCAGCTTGCTAGCTGACATCACCTTGGCTAGAGATCTCGCGGTTTTATCCAATCCGCCACCTGCACCGGAGGGAGCGTTTATGACGATTGGTTTTTCCGGATAGGTCGAAGCTGCTTTCTCACCACCTGCAGCTGTCTGCCCTCCGCCGCCACCACAGGCTGCCAGGCTCAGTGCCATCGCTGTGGTAAGAAGTACTCCGCTCCACTTCGTCCATTTCTTTGTTTGTTTCATCTGTAAAGCCCCCTTTTGTTGATAGCGTTTTCAACTACAGCGATCATAGCATCCCATGAAAACGCTTCCTAGTTTGTTCAGATTTTTTGGATAAACGTTATTTTTATGATTGTTTTCATATTTTTCACGCCAAATAGACCTGTCGTCCCTTCGGCAGGAACATACAGGCCTATCTATTCGGATCTGTTTTGGTTGAAAGACTCTCGTTACCCGCTGCCCTGACCGGCTTCCTGCAGTTCCCGGGTACGGCGATGACGATTCACCCACGTACGGACTCCAAAGGAAAACAAGGTGAGGACAAAAAGCACGCGAAACAACTGAAACGCTGTAACCAACAAGGGATCCGCTCCGATCGTCAAGGCAGTCAAGCTCATCTCTGCAATTCCGCCTGGAGCCGTGGCTAGAATATTTGTCAGCACATCCGTATCGGTAGCGTAGGAGATGCCGACCGCGAGCACGATCACCATCACAAACAACAGCACGGAATGCATCAGACCAAACAGGAAGAAACGGCGGTTCCGGGCGATATCCTCCCTTTTGAAGCCGAGACCAATGCTGACTCCGACAAAGACCTGCGCGGCTTTGACCAAGAAACCTGTCAAAGCTGGACTCTCTCCTGTGAGCGATGTATTCATCGACACCAATGCAGTCAGTAGCAGAGCGCCGAGCAAGAAAGGAGCCGGTATGGAACAGCGCGACGCGATCCATGCCCCGATGACACCTACAGCTAGAATGATCAACGTCTGGCTGAATCCAAGCACATGTGCTCCGGAGACGCTCTGGATCGAAGCATGGTGAGGCAACCACATGACGATAAACGGTGTACACAATACGATGGTGACAGCTCGTAGCGAGTGGAAGATCGAAATGACTTGCTGGTTTCCTCCCACGGACTGCCCGATCGTCACCATTTCGGATAATCCACCGGGGATATTGCTGAAAATCGCGGTAATTCCTTCGACCTTGCCGACTTTATAGAAAATCCAGGCGTTGCCCAAGCTGATCAATACGGTCAAGATCGTCGCGATCAGCATCAAACCGATGTGACCCGTCATGGTCCCCCAGATCTCTGGTGTCATGCGCAGGCCAAGCGATATGCCGATCACGATCAGACCTATTTGGCGAAACCATCGGGGAATCCACATGTTTTGGACGCCGATGAACGTACAAACAACCGTTGTGACTAATGCTCCTAGCAGCCAAGGAAGAGGACTATGTACGGCAGCAAAAAGTAATCCCCCCAATGAACCGAGCAGCAATGTAAACAGTGTGCGTAGCAGCATGAGCGCTTCCTCTCCTACTCTCTGACGTTGATCGAGCTTCTATGATGAGGTACACCTAGTGTAAAACAATCGATCCCGTAGCAAAAATACAAAATGGTTATCGTTGGCGATTCCCTGCGTGAATATCTGCTCTCTTGTACGGGATGAAAAAAAGAAAAAACCTGCACCTTCCGACAAGCTCATCCTTGTCTTCGCTGCAGGTTCACTTACCCTTTTCATTTCGGGACTTCTATATCGATCTGTTCCATGAAGCTGACAAAAGCCTTGACCATTTGCAGCTCCATCGAGTCAGCATGATAGAACATCCACGTCTTTCGCTTGATTGGCTCCCCGGCCTCTGTGGTCAGCTCGATCATGAACAGATCGTCCTTACCATTCAGAACGACCCGCGGCAGGATGGCGTAACCCAGACCGCTCGCTACCATTTCACTGCACGTATCCGCTTTGTCGACCTCCATACCGATCAGCGGTGGCTGGGAGTAATGCTCGGTCCACCAGTTGTCGACCAGCGCCCTCAGCATCGGATCCGTCTCGTAATCGATTCGCGGCAACGAAGGCAGATCAGCGATATTGATCGGTTCTCTGGAGACGACACAAACAGATTCTTCAAACAGCAGCAGCTTTTGGTCCGTCCAGTTGTAGTTGCCCCGGACAAACCCCACATGGACATCCTGATTATACACAGACTTGTACACGTCTTTGCTCCACCCGGTGATGACCTTGTACTCGACATTCGGGTATGCTTCCTTGAACTGCTTCAAGATCATGGGGAGCTTGTATCGCGCGAAGTAATTGGATACACCAAGCCTCAGCGTTCCATTGACCTCGTCGCCCATGTTCAAGACATGCTCCTTGATGTTGCGCAGGCGCAGTAGCATTTCATCCGCACATTTGGCCAAATACTCTCCCTGAGGAGTGAAATGGACACCTCGGCTTCCCCGCTGCACAATCTGTACGCCAAATTCTTTTTCAATCTGACGCAAGCGTTTGGTCAGGGCAGGTTGGGAAATGTACAAGGCCTCTGCTGTCTTGGTGATATTCTGCTCCTGAAACAGCGTCTGCAGAATCTGCCAGTCGCGATATTCCATCTCCTACAAGGTCTCCGCGTGATCTTGCCCGACTCTATTTGCTTTTTCCTTTTCCGCTTTACGTTTGAAGTAATTCCCCACAGCGATGACAACCAGTGCCAATGCTACTGGCAAAATGATGTGCAACGCAGGCATTGTCTCTTCGATAAAGCCGCCGACCAGCTTGTCTCCTACGATCATTTCCCCTGCTGTGTATCCGAGCAAGGCAGCGCCCAGCAGTACGATGATAGGAAAACGGTTCATCAGCTTCATCAAGAGCTGACTTCCCCAAATAATCAATGGGATACTGATCGCCAGACCGATAATCACCAGCAGCAGATTGCCGTTGGCAGCACCCGCCACTGCAATGACGTTGTCCAAGCTCATGATCAGGTCCGCAAAAATAATGGTTTTCAACGCTTCCATCATGTTCGAGCCGCCGCCGATGTGACTATCTTCATCTTCGCCCTTCAGCAGTTTGACAGCGATCCAGATGAGCAATAGTCCGCCAACGACCTGCACCAGTGGAATTTTCAACAGCCAGATAGCGATAAAGGTCAGGATAATCCGCAGCGCGATGGCACCGAAGCTTCCCCAGAAGACTGCCTTCTTTTGCAATTCCGGATTCAAGTTTCGACAAGCGAGAGCGATCACGACCGCGTTGTCGCCACTCAATACGATATTTACGATAATTATTTGCAAAAGACTAAGTAAAAACTCTGTCATGATTGCTCCCTCCTAATTAATTAATAGCCATAGTGTCAATAATAGACCTTTCTCACCCGAAACGCAGTATTAAATTAATTACTTGCATAAATTTTACGGGAAATGTTCTTGATTTGCGAATGAAAAAAGCCCTCTTTACTAGAGGGATTTACTCTGTCGGGAATGTAGCTGCAGTCGAGAGAAGCCTGTTTCCATACTCCGCTCCGGGCTACGTCCCGCTGGAAGCACAGACTGTCCGCTCCACCATGATCCCGAGGGAATCGCCAAATGACGCGCAGCTCCGAAGGTTAGTCATAGATAGCGATTCTGTTGCCTCGGGCTTCATGGCTCCTCTAAGTGGGACTTCACAGTCGCTCCGTCTGGTAACATGCTTCTCTGGCGAGTGATTTCTGTTTCATCGAGCCATATCAAGACCTTTTTGGAGATTTTCATTCTCAAACAGTAAAAGCCTGTCACTTAGCTGACAGGCTTCTATGATTCAAAAGGAAATCCTTCACCTGAGCTACCAACGATACTAGCCCCGACTAAGGACGAAGCTCGTACGAGGAAAAAGGAGAAAAAAGCGAAAGGTATTAGGGACACGACCCAGGCGGGATGGAAAAAGAGGAACACGATTTTAAGCGTCCACCACTGTGAAACATCTGCGAGAGGTCTACTTTGGACGCGATTCCGCTTTTGGAATGGAGCCGAGCAGGAATGCCCCCTCAGCAGTGGCCCTACCCGGCTTGAGCGTTTTCTCCTTTTTCCTCCCCTCCATTGCAGCTAGAGCGATAGGGCATTTAAATTTGAAGCCCTCTTTAACAGAGGGCTTGGGCACTATTATACGCTTCTACTTTTTCTTCTACGAATTCGCTGCTTCATCCTCAGCAGACGGCCAACCGCCCCATAAATTGGAAAGATGCCCATCGGGGTCACGCAGCTGAAAGCTGTAACCGCCGCCTTGCTTGTAGACCATCTCGCCTAGCTCATATCCTTTCTCCGCAAGCTCCTGGTACACAGCCTGAATATTTTGCACTTGCAGGGAAATAATCGGTTGCAGTTGGCCTTGCATATTGCGAAAATCCAGATTCGGAACGTTCTCGCTGCGCACGAGACCTAATCCCACTCCACCTACGTTCATCCAGGCTTCGTTGTCACCTGGCTTGAAATCAAACGAAAACGGAATCCCCAATACTTCACGATACCACTTTACAGAAGCTTCTACGTCTTTTACTGGCAATTGCACAACGGCAAAATTGGTGATGTTGGCCGACATCTTTTCCACTCCTTCAAAGTTTTTACAATCGATAAAACGAAGAAATCTTCCGAAAAGAAACGGTCTCTTCAACAATTTTGAAAAAAAGATAGCAGATGCCCATTTGGGTCTCGTACCGTGAAGGTCAAACGATCCCCCACGACCGCTACTCGCTCCACACTCATGCCTTTTTCCGTCAGCAGAAAATAGGTGCGGCAAATCGCTAAAGGATCTCCCGCCCGAAAAGCTTCCAGAAACTGTTCCAGCATCTCTTTGGTCACGGACTCGTTCGCTGATCGTGAGGCTATGGTACGTTGCTTTTTTCGAGTGGCTGGCTCAAGTGGCTTCTCATCCTCGTCTTTTACCTGAGCCGCGAGTGCTTGCAAGCGTAGGCGCGCTCGCTTCACGCCTTCCTTTACGGCTCCTGTGGTGGTATGGAGCAGCTTGGCTGTTTCCGGGGCAGTAAAGGCAAAAATGTCCATCAATAGGATGAGTACCATTTGGCGTGCATTCAAACGATCCGCGAGCTGTTCAAACGACTCCCGAATAGAGAAGTCGTCGAGAGCGGATCCATGGTACAATTCCTCCACGAATTCATCGGATGGCGACACCTGTTTCTTCCGGCAATGATCGATCCAGGCATTCGTCGCGATACGCTTGATATAGGATTTGCTCAGCTCTCGATCTGGTGAAATCTCGATGGAGCGATATAGCTTAGTCAATGTTTCCTGCATGAGATCCTGCGCATCCCAGTGGTTCTTGGCAAGCTGCAAGCAAACCAGTTTCAATTCAGGCAAAAAATGCTCCAGGTGTGCAAATGAAGCGGCAGTCATGTAATTCCTCCAGAAACGTTTGCGATTTGCGCTACACCGATTTCATGTAACGATACATGGCATAATCTGTCCGGACTTTGCGGATGGCTAACCAAGGAGGCAGCCCTCTCGCTACCCACCGCAGCGCTGACATGATATTTTGCTCGTCCTCGAACTGCTCGACGATGACGACTGTCTTTTCATTGATATAATGCTGAAGTTCGTCCCAGCCCATTTCCGAGTAGGCATCACGTCCGTATGTTTTCAGATCCAGAAAATCCTGGCGTTTGGGCTCATTGATTTGCATGAGACGGCGGATCGCTCTCGCGCAATCAGGATGTATCGGATGATTGGATGACATGGCATCTTATTCCCTTCTCTATTCCTAAAAAGCCTAAAGTCCTTCTCTACTGTTCGTTATCCTCGCCTCCCATTCCTCCCCGCATACGGACTTCACCTTTGTGGCAATTTCTCCCCTAACAAAAAAAGACAGAGAGAAATGTCTTCTCCCTGTCTCACGTCACTTGTTAGTTGCCTGCTACGTTGCCCATCGTTTGCAGCACTTTCATCGATCCGTAGCGGTTGAGGATTTGTGCGTATTCCGCTTCATCGTACAAGGTGGATACGCCATTGGTGTACTCTTTGGCCACTTCTACCGCAAATTTGACGGCAAGCGCAATATCTGATTCGTGACTGGCACCTGTACCGCAGCCTGGAACGGCTGTCTGTGCCGTAATCGCGACACCTACGACCGGAGCATCCGTGGCAACGGCAGGCTGCAGGATGCTATTGATGTGGAATAGGTCATTCCCGTACGGCGTGATGTCCTGCATCGTAATTGGGAAAGTCACTGGAAGCTGTCCGGTGGTCATTTCCATAATGCGGAGCAAATCCTCGCTGATACGAAGAATGAAGCCTTCTTTTACAGTCGGCGAGATCGCGATTCCTTTGTGATTGACGATGCGGTTGCCTTTCGTCGTATCGATAGACAAAATCGCTTCCATCTCAGGAATGACTTCATAGCGGTTCATGGTCAAAATATCGACTGGCGAGCCCATAAAATCTACCGGCTCGTGCGGCTGCGTAGGGGCATTCGGGCAAATATGCGTGCTGATGATGACATCTCCTGCGAGGACGTCACCCTTCTTTTGCATATCTGCGAGCTTCAAGGCAGATGCAATCGCTGCGATCGCGCCGTCTGCATCCGACACCATCCCGATTCGGCTCGGCCGTGCACCAATACCGCCCAATCTTCCGATAATCCCAAAGGTTGGCGCAGTCCCGCCTGTGGCTTTCCCGTTTTTGCCCGGAATGACAATCTTGACGAAATCGGTCTTGCCTTCTTCCCCTGTTACCGTTTGTACACTGACCTTCACCGCTGGATACGATGCAAAAAGTTCCTTAATCGTTTCTCCACTGACATATGCACTATCCAGCGCTTCAAACACGGTGATGGTTTGTTTCCATGACATGCTCGTTACCTCCCTGATTTGTGGATGCGTCCGTTATTTAAGCAAAGATGTAGGAGAGTATCTGTTTGTCGACGGCGCCTTCCACCGAAGCCATCAGCTCGCGGTTGCGCATGGTTGCTCCTAAAATCAGTTGTTCTTTTGGTACGTGAATGACTGCGAGCTTTTGACCCTTTTCGACCTCAGCGGAAACGATCGGTTTGGCTGTCTGCGCATCCAGAGTCATGATGAGATCTGGGAATGTGCCCAGTCGCTCTCCGTTTACTTCCAAAGTCATATATTCGTTCCAAAACGTCATTTCATGACCGTTGATGACGACGCGCCCTACGTCAAAACCACCAGCCGTATTCAATGCAAATTCGTCAACGACACCAGCTGTGACAACACGGCCTCCGAGCTTTTGGCAGACCGCTTCAATCGCTGCCTCTCCTTTTGCTCCGAGCAGGGCTTCCCCTACCTCGATCGCCTGCTGGATCGCACCAGGAGCTCCATTTGCTCTGGCATACGCTACAGTCACAGGATTGCGAGCAACGACAACCAGTCCGCCTGCTTCCACGGAGATCTTGCGCACCAGCCCTGCTGCCTGTTGCAAGTGGCCGCTCACGCATACCTCGTGATAGCGCTCGTCCTTCCCACCTACGGCAGCTTGGTGAGAAATAAAGCCGTCGAGCTCATGCAGATTCATAGCTCCCATGAGGCCTGTCGGATGTGCTCGTCCATTACATGGCAAGTCGATCACGGGAAGCCCTGTCACTGCAGCCTGAAACCAGCCGTTTACCGTCGTACCTGCCCCATTTTCATTGGTGATGATCCCTTTAATCGGCTGACCGATTGTCTTTTCTAAAAGCTGCAAGGCACGAACGTAATGCATCGGTTTTGTATATTGATCCGTGGCAGCAGGTGCCCCGACCAGCGCAACTGTCGCCAGCAGATCTTCGTCATTCATCTCTTCTGCGGTATACAGCTGCGGTGTTCCCACTTCCAACGCGAGACGCCCTGATTCCAGTCCATCTTCCAGCCAGCCACCACCGCCTCCGCCTAACACGCATCCGCCGTATACAGCTGCTTCCATCATGGAAGTCGTTAAGGTCACTTTCGCCATTTTGTTTCTCCTCCATCTCCAGTTGGTTTTATTTCTTGGCAAATTTCACTACGGAACTAAAGAAGCTGTAGAGCGCATCCCCGGCGATAAAACCAGCCGCGAGAATACTGAGTGTGCTTTCTGCTTGTTTGCCTTTCATTTTCAACACGACCGTGCGAATGAGGATACCAGCCAGTACCGCCCAGCCCGCATTCGGATTCAGGATCAGCAACCCTGTGGCAAACATGACCCCAACCTGACGACTGGATCCACCAACCAATTGCAGGATTGCGCCTGGAATCGCCCACATCAGCAATTGCTTGGCAACCTCTGGGGAAGTACCTGCCTCAATCGTACTGGCGTATACTTTATCCACGGGTGGGATGAGCCCTTGAGAGAAAAAGCTGTTGTACGAAAACATGACGGTAATCAAAGCGACACCAAACGCGATCAAGCCTGCGAAGTATTGCTGTTTGCGACCTGCTAGCTCTGCTTCAGGATCGGAACCGTTGCCACGCAAGATGTAGCCCGTTTTCAAGTCGTAGCCCATATCAGCAAAAGCTGGACCTGTCGCAGCACTGAAACCTACCAAGAGTGCTAGCGCCACTGGTGGGAACCCGATCATCATCCCGATGATCAGCGTAATCAGCGCAATCGCAAAAGCCGGGAACCACCCAGAGTGCATCGCCGCAATCCCTACGATCAGTTCGTGTACGTACGCAGCAAATGCAGCGAAGATCATAAAGCCGATCAACATGCCGAATGACATGTGTGAAATCAGTCCGCCTGTAAGTGCGACAATCAATGCAATGACCAAATAGGCAATAAAGCCAAATCCCAGAGTCCGGGAGGTTTGTTTGTCACTTTTCGTATACGTTACTTCCTCAACAGAAGAAGAAGCGTTTGTAACCGGTTTCTTTTTTCTAAAAATAATAACTGCCACTTGGAACAATGCGACTATCCCTGCCCCGATCATAAAGCCGTGCGGGATATACATTGTGTTCACGTCAACATGGAAAAGTGGTACGGAATATTGTCTTAGCAAAAGACCGATGCCAAACATCGCCAAGGCCCAGATGTTCCCGATAAACGCTACCCCGAATGCGGACATCGAAATGCCCAAGTATGAACCAATCAAACCAATGACCGTCCCTACTCCCAACAACGCCCCACGCTTACCGCCTTTGTCTCCTGCGATAATCGCTTCCGCTGTAGCAACACCCGGAGCCCATGTCCCTGAGGCCGGGAATACTTTGGAATCGAAGAGCTTGTACAGCAGTGCTGTATCCACAAACATCGCCAGCCCTGCCCCGATCATCATTGGCATGATCAGTTCTGGCTTCCCCATCGCAAAGGGGATCCCAATGGGAATCAGCAAGCTGTTTGCCGCACCGAATGTCGCAGAGGAAATTGACGTCTGTACCAGGTTTTGTCGATGAATCGATCTGTATTTCGAAAATATCTCCAATGGAATCCGAGCGATCAGCATCGCGGCCAGCGCACCTATAATCGATGTGCTCGGCGTTACCCCAAGCGATGTAATCAGCTGCATTCCAATTATGGCACCAAATACGGACAAGCCTACGTTCAATAGTAGTGAGAACGGCTCGAAAACAGAGGGATGCTTTTCTTTGGAAGTTTTATTTTTAGCCATGTTCCTACCCCCTTTTATAATTTTCTGTATGATTGCACAAAGACTGAAAAAGCGTTTTTCCTACTACTGTTTCTTCTTTCTTCCCATCAGATACACTCGCGTAAATGGAACGCGGCGTCCTGGAAGCTTTGCAGGAACCGTTGTTTCGAAGCGCTGTCGATTCTCTCCCCCTTCAAAAGGTTGTTTCTTATCTATTCTGTTTTTTTTTACTTTTAGAAAAACTTGGCTTATCGCCCAGTTCAATAGCGAAAGCCTTAGTTTTTCTTATACTTTCTTCCTTTATTAAACTTTCTGAAAGTATAACAAAAACAAGCCGCTTTCCCCTATGGAAAGCGACCCAAAAGTTGACCCCCATTTTTGGGCGCCATCACAAATATGTGATTGTACGTAGCTCTACGTGATCGCTTTGGCATGAATATCCTTCGTCTTCCATACCCGCATGGCTACGTCCAGACGAAAGCGTACCTCGGGATCATTCAAATCATTTTGGATGATTTCGCTCACTCGATCTAGTCGATACAAGACGGAATTGCGATGGATAAACAACTCTTCCGCTACCCGCTTGGTGTTGCCGCCCGATCGCAGGAACGCATTGAGTGTAGCCAGCAGCTCGGTTCCATATTCTTTATCATACGCAACGATAGGCTCGATCAGCATTGAGGTGAGTGCAGTGAGCACAGGATGTCCGGCCGCATCCAAAAGCAGGTCTTCCACAAGCACTTCGTGGAAATGAACGATCTTTTGCTTTGGCTGTGTATGTAGACCGATTTCCATGGCTTTGTGCGCTTCCTGTCTGCTCGTTGGAACATCCGACAACTGCTCGCGGATGGCGCCGATCCCTACGTACAATTGAGTATGGGCAGGAATCTCCTCAGCCTGGGCCATAAGCTCACGCACTAACTGCTCGGCTTCGGCTCTCTGCTTTTCTGCCGTGTCATGGATGGTCGAGCACAGCACGATCAGTGAATCGTTGATAAAAACTCCCTTTCGTGTATACACACCGGGCTTGTTCACCCGTTGAACCAGCAGATTGTACATACGCGTCAGCGACTCATCACGGCCCTGCTTTTCAGCCCCCGCTCGAATCTGCAGCACCATTACATAGGAAAACCGCCCGAGAGGAATTCCTAGCTGCTGGGCGCGATAACGTAGCAGATCCTCCTGATGGGACGAACCGGAAAACAGCTCCACCAGAAACGATTCCTGTTCCCTTTCCCGCTGCAGCTGCTGCGACTGGCGAATCGTAAACTCAATGGCGAGCACGGTAATGGCATGATCGAGGCACATCTCTTCAAAGCGCTCCTGCTCCCCGAGCACTCTGGAAATAGCTAAATACCCCATGACCTTGCTGCCTACTTGCACAGGTCGCTTTTCCATAAAATCCGTCCAGCCAAAACGAGTCGTGCAGCTCTCCACTTCTCCGTCTTCATTCAGTACAGCAGCCTCACAGCCTAGCAAATGCCCAATCAACACGACTAGCTCAGTCGTCCGACGGTTTAAGACCAGATTGGTAAACTGCTGATTGATTTCCCGCACCTCCCGCAGCAAAAATGCCTGCCGATTGAGGATTTGATCAATCACCGTATGCGTCATATCGATAAACGTAATTTCTAGTGGAATATCGAACAACGGGATGCCGTAAAGATTGCTTTTTTCCAGTGCCTCCTGGGGCACCTCTTGAATAAATCGCTTCGTCTTGATCCCTACCGCCGATCCACCAACCCGATGCATCTCATCTAGCAGCCTGCACAGCATCGTAGGTTCATGGCGAAAGGAATAGCCCGTCGTCAATATCAATTCATTGGGTCGCAGAAAACCGGTCAAAGTCGGGGTTTCCATGTTGTCGATATAGTAAATTTCCTTGGATACGCCACTCGCGCCTGCCATGACCTGTACCCCATTAAACAAGGGCAGCTGCAGAAGCCGTTCCACGGTAAAAGGCTTGTTTTCCATGCATTCACCTCATCGCACTCGCTCTTCTACTGAATGCTACCATATTTGCAGGTATAAAAGAAAAGAGACCTGATCATCAGGTCTCTTTGGCTCCTTCTATCATGGCTACGAGTCTACGAAGTTCCTGCACCAATCAGTTCAGCAGTCGTATTGGAACGAAGCGTGTTTTTCACCGAATATAAGCCAGGAAAGGGCTTGAACGGGAACCGATTTAATCCACCACTGACCAGCTTAATAAGCAATCGCATGCCCAATAAGCACAAAGACTGCTCCGGTAATGACCCACATCAGCATCAGCGGCCACATGAATTTGACCCATTGCTGATACGTAATCCCCGATACCGCCAGACTGCCCATTAGTGCAGAAGAGGTCGGCAGAATCATATTGGTGAAACCGTCTCCCATTTGGAAGGCGAGGACGGATGTTTGGCGAGTTACGCCGAGCAGGTCTGCGAGCGGTACCATGATCGGCATGGTCGTAGCCGCTAACCCCGTTCCCGATGTGATAAAGACGTTCATGACGGTCTGGAAGAAATACATCCCAAGCACTTGAATCGAGCCGTGCAAATGACCTACGGCATCGGACAATCCGAAGACGATCGTGTCGATGACATTCCCCTGCTCCAGAACAATCAGGATCGAACGGGCAATCCCGATAATGAATGCGCCAAAGGTGATGGCGCTCGCGCCTTTTACAAATTCACTGGCAATCCGGCTCGGACCAAACTTCGCGCATAAGCCCGAAACGACGCCCATCGTCAAAAACAATGCCGACAGTTCTTCCATCCACCAGTCTTTTTTCGATACCCCCCATATGAGCAGAGCAAAGCTGGCGATGATGGTGAGGACCGTCAAAATATGTTTGACCTCCAAGCTAGGGAGCGAAGAAAGGTCTAGTTTCTTCTCTGTAGACGTTTTCTCCAGATTGTGAACGATGCTGGCTTCTGGTGTCTTGCGTACCTTGCGTGCATAGCGGATGATGTACCAGCTGGTGATAACCAAAAGCGTGATCAACAGAATGGCCCGTAGCCACATCCCCGAAAACATCGGTACCTCAGCGATGACCTGAGCCAGTCCCACGTTAAACGGATTCATCAGACCCGCAGTAAAACCGATGGAGGCCCCGAGCGAGACCATCGCCGTTCCTGTCAACGCATCATACCCGAGTGAACGGGCGATCGCGATTCCCAGTGGTACGAAAACCATGACCTCGGACGACATGCCCATCGTAAAACCACCGACGGAGAACAATCCCAAGAACACCGGAATAATCATGATGCCCCGTTTGGAAAATGTTTTTGCTACCCGGCTCGTCACGGCTTCGATCGTTCCTGTCGCCGTGATGACCTGAAACGCACCGCCGATAATAAAGATGAAGAATACGATATCACTGGAATCAATGAGTCCTTTTACAATAGCTTTTGGTACTTCTACCAGACTGACCGGATCGCCTTCCACGGCGTGATAGGAGTTGGGGACTACTAACGTTTTCCCAGAGGTCGGATCCTTTGCCCGCTCAAACTCGCCGGACGGCACTAAATAAGTAAGGGCCGCGGCGAGCAATGTCAGGATGACCAAAAGCACGAAGGTATGAGGCATTTTGATATATTTTCGCCAAAATGAAGTCGGCCGACCAGAATCCGTCATAACGGGATGTACGCTCATGCTCAGGCCTCCTCTGATTGTTTATTCTTTTTCCAGGTCTCGAACTCTTCCCGTACTTTCTGGAAGACAGCTTGATCTGCACATAAATCATAGGCGGTCATAGCCAACGCTTTTGCCGCATGATTCATTCCGATCAGGCCATCCTCAGACGCAGTTGCCACTGTAAATTCTGGTGTATGGGTGCCTGCCTCTGTTATTTTGATATAAGGATGGATCGTCGCCGTCACCTGTCCGACATTCCCGATATCCGAAGAGCCAATGCCGCCCTTTTTCGGTGGATCGCTCACTTCAATCCCCATCGCCTCCAGATTTTCAGCAAACAATCCCGCAAGTGCATGATTGTTGTTTCGCTCCGCATAGACGAGACCTTCTTTGATCTCTGCACGCGCCCCGACCGCTTCGGCAGAGTGATGTACGGTCTTGTAGACCTTTTCTGTCAGCTCGCGAAGCTCCCGTACATTGGCTGCTCGGAGAATAAACTTGGCTTCGCAGTATTCCGGCACGACATTTGGTGCATCTCCGCCTTTTGTAATAATGCCATGAATCCGCACATCTTCCTTGCAAAACTGGCGCAGGGAATTGATGGCAACAAACGTGTTGATCAAGGCGTCCAATGCACTAATGCCTTTTTCTGGCGCAGAGGACGCGTGAGCCTGCTTCCCGTAAAAGCTAAAGGTCGCATCGACACAAGCGAGTGCACCACGCAAGACCATCGTCTTTTTGTGAGGGTGGCACATCATAGCAGCATCAACTTCATCAAATACACCTTGTCCACACATGATGATTTTGCCTCCGCCATCTTCTTCTGCTGGCGTTCCCATCACGATGATGCGACCAGGCAAATCAGGGATTGCCTTTTTCAGTGCCAATGCCGCTCCTACAGCCGACGTCCCGATCAGATTGTGACCGCAAGCATGTCCAATCTCTGGTAGCGCGTCGTACTCCGCGAGCAAGGCAATCGTAGGTCCCCCTGGTCGTCCTTCCCACGTTGCACGGAAAGCGGTTTCAAGTCCGGCTATCTCACGCTCTACTTCAAAACCTGCTGCCACCAGCGGCTCCGTCAACCATTGTGATGCTTTTTTCTCGAAAAAACTGAGCTCTGGGTTGGCATGGATCGCCAAGGCGATCTCACGCAGCTGGGCATCAAGCTCATCGACGGCTTGTACAATACGCTGTTTGTTCTCGGAAGTCTGTCCCATATTCCTGATATAGCCTCCTTTTCTTCCTTCGTAGACATTTCGAAAAATTGAAATAGATTGGAATGCACTCATTGTACGATCATGCTTTTTATAAGTAAAATTAAAACATTTTAACCCATAACTATAATTTTTTTTATAGCTTGGCAAAAATAAAAGAGGCCATCATCACTTTGGAAGGATAACGACCTCTTGTGTTTTTGCTGATTTTGTTTTTCCACTTTTGTCTTCGTCCTGCGTTGATTCATATCCACAAAGGCGAAGATACTTCTGTTCAGCTCCGGGTTGCGTTTTCCTTCACGCTCCAGCTTTTCTCGATGCTTGCGCGCATTGCTTTTTGCCATATGACTCACTCCTTTGTTCTATATGATAAGCCGCATGGGGGTCGGATGCAACTAAAATGGGGGAATTACCAATATCACTTGTCCACTCCCAAAGACTCACCCTCGAATAAGCTGTAGGGAACGGGAGGTGATGCGTTTTTGAAAAAGCCAACTGCATCCAGAGTAGAGAATCAAGTCTATTCCAATCGAGTCTTACGGTCCGAATTCGATAGGAAATGGCGGACTTTCGTGACCCGTAGCGGGTATGTGTCGTATATCGCAACGGCAAATCGCGCCAAGGTAGTCGTCCTGCTCTCCAACGGTTCCCGCAAGCTCCTCATTTTCAACAAAGGCGGGCGAGTCCTCGTAGGCGGCGGAGGTACTAGTCATTATAGTAAACCTCATGTCGCGCAAGATCTGTAGGTTTTCGCTGGCAACAAAAAATGCCCTTTCTTTTGAAAAGAACTGGGCATTTTTCATTTCGTTTACGTCAGCTCGTAATTTTGCAGAAACTCCACAAATCGATCGACAACGGCAAACTTCAAGGTTGCCTGTCTATACAGCATCCACGTCCGCCTTTTGATCGGCTGGCCATCCTTGAGCGTCAGGTCCACGGTGTACAAATTTTCATTCGGCCTCAGAAACACTCGTGGAATGATGGCGTAACCCAAACCAAACTTCGCCATCTCCTTGCAGGTCTCGTGACTATCCACCTGCATGGTGATTGTCGGGGGCTCTTGATAGCGCTCGTACCACCACTGGTCGATCGCATGACTGAGCGAGAACGACATCTGGTCGCCTAGCTTCAACGCCAGCTTGGGAGCACGGTAATTGATCCGCGGTAAGGAAGGCAGATCTTCGAGATTGATTTTTTCTTTGGAGACGAGGCAAATATTTTCTTCCTGAATCAAATGCTTTTGGTCGAGCCACTGGAACTCCCCGCGAATAATCCCCACCTGTATCTCTTCCTGCAGCAGCATATCGAAAATCTCAGAGCTAAAGCCCGTGTCTACGTGAATCTGTACCTTGGGATACAGCTCCAAAAACTTTTTAATGATCAGCGGAAGCTCGTACTGTCCAAAATAGATGGACGCCCCGATGCGTAGCGTTCCCTGCACTTCCCGCTGCATGTTGATGATATGGTCTTTCGTGTCTCGCAACTCGGCTAGCATTTTGTTCGCATAGATCGCCAAGTACTCGCCCTCTGGCGTAAAGCGAATGCCTTTTCCGTGTTTGACGATGAGTGGAACCCCAAATCTTTTTTCCAGCTGCTGCAGACGGTACGTCAGGGCGGGTTGCGTCATGTACATCCGCTCTGCTGCTCTCGTCAAGCTCTTCTCCTTGCTCAAGGATTGCAGCAAAAACCAGTCTTTTTCGTCCATGCTACCCCCCTGCCTCGGAAACGTCCCTTATCCGCGCTTCATTTTTACCAGTCGGATAAAATGTTCGTCCCGCTCTTTCAATTTTTCCTCTACGGAAGTATCCGCATACGAATAGATGCCCGATCCGGTCTTCGTGCCGAGCTCGCCCTTTTCCACCAGCTCCTCGATGAGAGCAGGGGCTTTCTGGGATGCATCCAGTACGGGTGCCAGATTCTCAATCACTCGCTTCCACGTATCCAGTCCACCGAAGTCCGCCGTTTCGATCGGGCCGACAAAAGCCCAACGGAATCCAATGCCATCTTTCATGACCGTGTCAATCTCCCGCGCATCTGCTACACCTTCCTTCAGCAAAGAAAAGGCTTCTCTCATCAGGGCAGCCTGCAGGCGATTGGCGATAAAGCCCGGAACATCCTTTTTCAACAATACCGGAGACTTCCCGATCTTGACCATGAGATCCATGACAGCGGATACAACTTCATCCGATGTTGATTCATGCCGAACAACTTCCACCAGCGGGACAAGCTGTGCCGGATTGAAAAAGTGAGTGATGATGATCCGATGTGGCGTTTTTGCCTTTTCAATCAGTCGCGCAATCGAGAAGGTAGAGGTATTGGATGCAATGATAGCATCTTCTTTCGCTAAATGCTCCAATTTCTCAAACAGATCCCATTTCATTTCGATGACTTCCGGGATCGCTTCTGTGATTACGTCAGCCTCCGCGACAGCTGCCTGGAGATCGGTGGTCAGAACTATACGCTCCAGAGCGTCCTGCATGGCTTGCTCGGTAATCACTTGCTCGGTGACGAGAAGGGACAAGCTGTTCTCGACGCTATGTTTGGCTTTGCTCAAAAACTCTTCTTTTAAGTCGTAGAGGGAGACGGTGTAACCAGCCAGCGCATATTCCTGGGCAATTCCGTGGCCCATAACGCCAGATCCAATGACTGCTACATGATTTGCCATGTGAAGTTCCTCCTGAGATGTAAATATTCGACGCTTACATTTGTACGTATACGAAAAAAGTTTCGACTCCTTCCACACTATCGCTCCACGGATACAAAAGTGTTACAAAGATTCGAAAGCACTCCTATAGCTGCCGCTTCTGGAAGCACACGTTATCCGTTGTTTTCTACAGGGATAGCTGCCGATTGTAATGCTCGCAAACAGAGCGGCGTGACTAGCGTACCGATGGCGATCACCGTAAACGCCCCTCCCCAATGCCCATAATCGAGAACCAAGCCAAATACAGCGGGTGAAATGATCGTGAAACTGAATCCTAAAACGGATTGAACGCCCAATGCGATACCGAGTACCTCAGGGTCCGTTATATCGGCGATAGATTTGTTGTAAATGGGAGAATCCGCAATAATTGTGAAGCCATAGAGCAGAGCGATACCCCCAACGATCCAGACAGGAAAGGAAATCATCCACCCAATGGAAAAAGAGCAGGCAATGCTGAGCCAAATGAACAGGCGAATGGCGCGCACGTTTCCCCAATGATCCGCTAGCTTCCCTCCGAAATAGGTGGCAATCCCGCCAATCATGACAATCAGGGAAGCACTTAGATTTCCCCAGGATAGCGCGTCAGAAATTCCTTTTTGCTGAAAATAATACACCATAAACGGCCCCATCCAAGCCCACATCGCATACAGTTCCCAGCAGTGACCCGCATAACTGAAATTGACCAACAAATTTTTCTTAGCCACAATTTTCTTAAGTAACGCAAGTGTGACAGGGGTCGATGAAAGCGTGACCTCTGGAATATTTGATATCAGAATCAGACCACAGGAGAGAATGGCCGCGCACGAAGTAACTACAATAACTCCTTGCCATCCCCATGCATTCTGTAAGATGCCTGACACAAATAAAGAAAAACCAGATCCAACCACGAGGGAGCCTACAAAAATACCCATCGCTTTTCCTCTTGAGGCAGGTGGAGCTAATTGGGCAACAATCTTCATTCCGGGCACATACACCCCGGCGATCCCGATTCCTGAAAGCAGACGAAGAAGCAGCGCAGACCAGAATCCTTCCGCAAAGGCAGCAAATAATAAGCCACTGATTCCTGCGACGAGTGACCCATAAGCAAACGAATACTTTGGATTGTACTTATCACTGGCAAAACTGTAAAAAATGACTGCCAATACATAACCAAGATGAAAGGTCGCCACGATGATACCTGCTTGGGTGGATGACAGATCCCACTGTCCTTGGACTACAGGCATGATGGCAGAAAAATTAAACCATACTTGCATCGATAGAAACTGTGCGATTGATAACATCCATAGCACGCGTTGGTTCATCGGCGCCTCCTTATTGAGACCTTTTTTGAAAGTATAGCACGCGTAGAATTATTAGTAAGAAAATTACAAAAAGTTTTTATCACAAACGAAAAAACGCAAGCCCGGTTCCATCCCCGAGCTTGCGGCCTCCATGCTACTTATAAAAACCGGCGATGTACTTTCTTTCCATCGTACGTAAACAAGACTTGACGATCCTCGACGACTGTCTCCAGGTGCACGTTTTTTCCCCACAGCGTATAGACGTACGGCAACGTTTTTTCCACGTATTTGACATCCAGCTCCAGTCCCTCGAAATGATGCTTCAAGTACATTTCTCCGGATCTCAAGTAGTCACCATCGTGGACCATGACGTACGGGAAGCCACCATTGACCCGTGTACCCGCCAGACCGTCACGCACTTGCTCCCACTGTTTCTCCGAGACGACCCAATCATTCCCCTGCTTGCCGAACATGTAGAGATCCAGATCGGCCACCAAGTCTTTGGTCATGAAATTGCTGATAAAGCTGATGTCTGATTCCAGCTCACGAACCTCAAAAATCTTGGCGCGCCCTTCTCCCGGCTTGCGTCCAAACCGCTCCTGCTCTTCCTTGGTCGGTTTATCCCAGCGTCGCTCGATATCCTCGAAAATTTTCAAGCCCAAATGATAGGGATTAATACTCGTGGTGGAAGGCTGGATGACGGAGGAATGCAGCTTGGCAAAATCGATAGTCTCCGCCTCTGTCAGTTCCATTTCTCGCAGGATACGCATATGCCAGTAGGTCGCCCAGCCTTCGTTCATGATCTTGGTCTCCATCTGTGGCCAGAAGTAGAGCATCTCATCGCGGACGATTGTCAACACGTCTCGCTGCCAGTCGTCCAGTATGCTACTGTACTCCATCACGAACAGCAGCACGTCCTTTTCCGGCGAGGGTGGGAATTTGCGTACAGGCTTCACCGGATCGCTCTCATTCTTTTCCTGACGATCCAATCCCCACAAATCATCATACGGAGAATGACGTTCGGTTCTCCCTTTCTTAGAGGCATCGTCTGGTTCGCGTTTCCAGCGCAGCTTGGGTCGCAACAGACTCGGATCAATATGCTCCTGAATGGCAAGACTCGCATCGAGGAGATTCTCCACCGCTTCTTTTCCGTATGCGATCTCGTACTGACGGATGCGCTCCGAGCTGGCCGCCATGCTCTCTACCATGTCTCGGTTTGTGTTGGAGAAGCGCATGTTGTTCTTGAAGAAGTCGCAGTGTGCCAAAACGTGCGCGACAATCAGCTTGTTCTGAATCAGCGAGTTGCCATCCAGCAAAAACGCGTAGCAAGGATTGGAGTTGATGACTAATTCGTAAATTTTGCTCAGGTTGAGATCGTACGACAATTTCATGCGATAAAACGACTTTCCGAAGCTCCAATGCGAAAACCGCGTCGGCATTCCGTAAGCTCCAAACGTATAGATGATATCCGCCGGGCAGATTTCGTATCTCATCGGATAAAAATCAAGGTTGAACCCCTTGGCAATCTCAGTAATTTCATCAATAGACCGCTCTAGCTCTTTGCGTTCTTCGTTGGTCAATGCCCTTCCCCTCCCATTTGCCAAAGCCTATTTTATATATATGGAGAAAGACGACAAAAGAAGACAGCAATCCGGAAAAGGATTGCTGGCTTTGCAGTTTACGGCTTCGCGTCCAGTTTTTTCTCCTTCGTTCACTGTCCCTCATATAATTTATAGCAACAGACACTTACGACCTATAAAGAGGAGTGGGGTCATGGGATGGAAATACAAAAAGGCTGTGAAAAATATTTCCCGTAAACGTATTTGGCTGGTGAGAAATAAAAAAGGAGCGACCGGATACTTCAAGTGTCCCCAAAGACATCGAATGAACAAGTACCGCCTGATGGTTGCCAACGAGTACATTGCTGCTTCGCTTGCCCGTCTTTTGGGGCTCCCTGTGGCCAAGCTGAGTCAGGCGACCGTACGTGGGCCAAAAAAAGAAAAAATGCGGGGCATGGTTTCCATCAGAATCCCCGCTGCTGAAGTCATTACGTGGAAACAGGCTGACAAAATGGTGCACCTCGCCCCTGAAAAACATGTGAATCACAGCGAGCTTTTGGCGCAAGTAGTCGTATTTGACACGTGGATTCTCAATCCTGACCGCACAAGTGTTAACATCATTTTATATCGCAACTCCCTCATGGAAAAATATAACTGGTATTTGATTGACCACGGGAGTGCCTTGTTCGGGTCACCGAGCAAATCGCCGCTCTTCAATAGAGTAAAAGCAAAGCATCCCCAGCTAAACAAATGCATACGATTGTCCAACGGCATAAAACCGTTGATCATAAGAAACAAAGCGGCGGTAGCAGACATGATCCAAAAAATCGAATCATTAACCGAATCGGATATTAAACGGGCAATCAAGAGAGTTCCCAAGTTCCATTTGACAAAGGCAAAAAAACGTTTCATCAAAAAACTTTTGCTTTTTCGCAAACGGAAACTGGGAAAAATCATGGCTGATATATTGGATCGGTTAAACAATAACTTCCGGGCCGTTCTTTAATAGAATCCGCCAGAGGTCTCCTACTTCTTAAGCGGAGGACCTCTGGGGAATATCAACGCAAAAAAAAGCATCCCCAGTTTGGGAGATGCCTTTTAGCCTGATTTGCCATTAGAAACTTCATATTATTTCTGGAACCAATCGCGTACACCGGTATAAATCAGAGCACCCGAGAAGACCAGCATCGCGATCAAGCCGATCCCATCCACCAAGGGATTAAGTCCGTTCAGGAAAGTACCGTCGAGCGGGGTTTTCAACAAAGCATAGCCACCCACAAGACCGCCAGCAAGAGAGAGCCATTTGTTCATGTCACAATCACCTCCCGATGCAGCAGCGGTAAGCGTTGCCACTGCGTTACTTCAATTTATGACGGGAGTTGACAAGCGGTCTGTACGCGAGTCCAACACACTGTTCATCAAATTGCAATTGGGCAACGCACGTCCATTTGGAGTAAAATAGATTCGATAACCACGGATTGACGCGAGCTTTTGCGAAGCTTTGATAAAAGGAGTGAATGACGCATGAAACTGTTTCTGATGCTAGGTAGTATCAGCGGCTTTTTGTCTGTCGCATTGGGAGCTTTTGGTGCCCATGCGCTGAAGGAAAAACTGGACGAGTATTCTCTCGGTATTTTTCATACTGGGGTTACCTACCAAACCACACACGCTCTGGCCTTGATTGTGGTCGCTTTCTTGATCAAATGGTATCCGGATTCATCAGGCCTGACTTGGGCGGGATGGTGCTTTGCGATCGGTACCCTTATTTTTTCGGGAAGCCTCTATGCGTTGGCGGCGTCCGGAGTCAAAGTGCTCGGGGCCATTACACCAATCGGTGGCCTGCTGTTCCTCGTAGGCTGGGCCTTGCTCGCCATTCATGCTTGGAAAGCGGTATCGTAACAAGTCCAAGCAGACAACAGAAACAACGTCCAATCACTGTGATTAGCAGCTGGTTGGGCGTTGTTTTTAGATCGGCACCCCTCTTGGGCGACTGCCATATGCTGTAGGGTTACCACACTCAAAGGAGAGGAACCGATGGCAAAGTCCTCCTTCAACCCGTCCCCCTATTACTACGGAATGCCAGACGTCTACATGCAGATGGGCTACTACCCGTTCCCTACTCCGCCAGCCACGGAGCAGCTCCCCCGACAAGTACACATCCCCTATGCGATGTCGATGGCTTCCCAATGCAAATACTTTCTCGGACAAACGGAAAAAGTAATCGCTGGCACAAACGACCAGAGCTTTGGGGCTTTGGCGAATCCGTTTCGTTCTGGCGTCCTTTTATATGTTTTTGACTGGCATGTGACGAATCTCTCCGATCATCCTCTGGAGGTACAATTCTGGTTCGGAAAAACAGAGTCGATCGTTGGGGCCAAATCATCTCCTGCTATAACACCTGGCTACGCGCAGCTCTCTCCCTGTCCCCCTTCCCAAGGAAAGATTCTCTTTTCTACCGGAGGCACCGACTTGCCACGCGGAGGAGCCGTCGCCACGACGAGAATCATTCCATCAATGAGTACGGCAGGAGCAGAAATAAACGGACAGTGGATTCTCGGGCCAGGAATGACACTGATGGCTCACGTTCCTGCGTCAGAGAAAGGTGCCTCCTTTCTATTTTCGACAGGCTGGTGGGAACAACCCGTCTTCTGATCTGATCAAGCGACGAACCACAGAGGTACGGATGTGCGCGCAAAAAAGCGGAGTGCCTAAGCACCCCGCTACATTTTTACAATAAAAAACCCTTCACATACATGTTGAAACACCAAGTTCCCTATGATAGAATGGGAATTGGTCTCTTGATGTAAACAATATTCAAACTCATTTTTACCCAATATTATCTTATCACACATCTAGGGTAGTTGTCAAACCCTCAAGACCAATAATGGGCATGAAAAAGGAGCGGTATCATGAGCGAAGCTGACCAAGACAGACTAAAGGAGCAACAGCGGGTAGAGCAGGTCATAGCAGAGATCAACAGACAGATCGCCAGCCTACAAGATCATGTCACAGAAGTCAGTGCTGACATCGTGGGAATCCGCAAGCATTTTTGGGACGATGTCACCGTCAACTTTGAGGATGCTACCGAAGCGGCCGAGACTTACGCCAGCATCAAACAGCAAGCTGAGGTCCTGTCTGAACGCGAGCGCGTCCATCGACATGCGCACAATAAGCTGAGGACGCTGAATCGCCTGGTGCAATCCCCCTATTTCGGACGAATTGATTTTCGCGAAGAGACAGAAGCATCGGCGGACCCGATTTATTTGGGTATCGCTTCTCTGCTCGATGAGCGTGAGGAGCAGTTTTTAGTCTATGACTGGCGCGCCCCCATCTCCAGCCTGTATTACGATTACTCTCCAGGACCTGCCGATTACGAGACACCGAGTGGAACCGTCTCTGGTGAAATAACGTGCAAGCGCCAATATGTCATCCGGGATGGACAGCTGCTCCATCTTTTTGACACTGGCGTGACGATCGGCGATGAGCTTTTGCAGGAAGTATTGGGCAAGCAGGCTGACTCGCAAATGAAGAGCATCGTCGCCACGATCCAACGAGATCAAAACCGCATCATCCGCAATGAGTATAGCCGACTCGTCATCGTTTCGGGTGCAGCCGGAAGCGGGAAGACCTCTGCCGCCCTGCAACGCATTGCCTATTTGCTGTACCGTTACCGGAAAACGCTGCGCGCCGAGCAAATCGTGCTGTTCTCTCCCAACTCGTTGTTTAACAGCTACGTTTCTACTGTCCTCCCTGAGCTGGGAGAAGAAAACATGCAACAAACGACGTTCCAGGATTACGCAGAACACCGGCTCGGCTCGACTTTTCAGCTGGAACACCCGCTAGCGCAAATGGAGTACGTGCTGACCGCAATGAAGGAGCCTGGCTATGCGGAACGTCTGGAGGGCATCCGGATCAAAACATCTCCGCGTTTTATGCGAGCAATCGATGACTACGCTTCTCTCCTCAAAGAGGACGGCATCCTGTTCCGCCCGATTACTTTCCGAGACAGAGTCATCGTCAGTGCTAAGCGCATTCGCAATCATTTTTACTCTATGGAGAGCTCCATTTCCATTCCCAATCGGATGGCTCTACTCGCGAAATGGCTGCTCGGGGAACTGAAGAAACAGGAACGACTGGAATGTTCCAAGCCGTGGGTCGAAGACGAGCTGGAGCTTTTGGACAAAGACGCATTTGTGGCGGTCTATCAGGAGCTGCGCAAGAAGAATCAGTTCAGGGAAGACACCTTCAACGACTTTGATCGCGAGCAAGAGCTGCTTTCGGCAAAAATCGTAAAGAAGCACTTTCGACCTCTGCGCGAGTCGGTTCGCGAGCTGCAATTCATTGATACCACGGCTACGTATCGCCAGCTCTTTTCTGATTCAGCTCTGGCTACGACTGTCTTTTCCGTAGAGGAAAGACCTGAGCTGTGGGCCGAGATCTGTACGCAAACCGTGGAAAGATTGGATAAAAACGAGCTGACCTACGAGGACACTCCTCCATTCCTGTACTTGCAGGAAAAGCTGGAGGGCTTTCAGACCAACAACATCGTCCGGCATGTCTTCATCGATGAAGCACAGGACTACTCGCCATTCCAGTTTGCCCTCCTACAAAGGCTCTTTCCCCGTGCCAAAATGACGGTACTGGGTGACTGGAATCAGGCCATTTATGCCCACGCCTACGATAGCTCGAGCTTTGAATCTGTCGCCTCGCTCTATGAGCCTGAGCAGACAGAGACGTTTGTCCTGACAAAAAGCTATCGTTCGACGGAGCCCATCGTCGAATTTACCCGCCAGCTAGTAAAAGACGGCGAACGAATCGAGCCATTCCGTCGTGCGGGTCGCAAGCCTAGCGTGACGATCACGCCCAATCATGAAGCACTCACTGAAAAAATAACCGCGCAAATCCAGAAGCTGCAGGCAGAAGGGCATCAAGCCATCGCGGTCATCACCAAGACGGCCGAGGAAGCACAAGCAGCCCATGAGCGCCTGCGCGACAAGCTGGATATTCGGATGATCGGAACCCGCGCGATTGCCTACGAGACTGGAGCCTTGATCATCCCGTCGTATTTAGCAAAAGGTGTAGAATTTGACGCGGTACTCATCTATAACGCCTCGTCGGAGCGCTATCATCTGGAGAGCGAGCGAAAGCTGTTTTACACGGCCTGCACGCGCGCCATGCATGAATTGCATCTATACAGTGTCGGAGAAGTAAGTCCGCTCCTCACCTCTGTGTCGCGTGATAGATATGAATGGTTTCAATAAGGAATTCTATGTAAAAGAGACCCGGCTGACGCTTGACAAAAGCGTTCAACCAGGTCTCTTTTCCCTTTTTTTCAGACCCACACAGACTGCAACCGCCAGCAAAATGAGATCAAACTCGTAGCCGTTCTTTCCCGCCTGCCCCATGAAACCATGGTCCCACTTGACAGTCACAATCGCTCCCAGCATAATCACAGCCAAAGCCCACGCTGCGTAGTGAGACCATATCCCCAAAATCAAGGCAAGTCCTCCCACAATCTCCACAGCCATCACAGGGTAAGCCAACCACGGGGGCAATCCGAGGTCACCAAACATCGCCGTGACCACCGCCATTCCTTTTTGTAGCTTGGCAATCCCGTGCACGAGAAAGATGATGCCTGTCACGATCCGCAGAGCGACAAATGCTTTTTCTCCCGCCATCTTGTCTCCCTCCTCCCCACTACCTTATGCGAGGAGAAGGACAATCAGTCGAGACAAGTTCAAAAATGGCTCCTCTTTCTCTTTACATAGAAGATGACTTTGACGCAACATTCCCGTGCTGTCTTCTCGCATGCAGCTGTCGGCCCATCCAATAAAACACCAGACTGACGAGAGCACATCCTCCCATGATGAGGAACATCGCTGGCCCTCCATAAGCAGACAAAATCATTCCACCCGCCCAAGGTCCGAGGAAGCTCCCCAGCTCGCTGACGCTCTGCGCCCCGTAGTAAGTCCCCCGCATAGTAGCTGGACTGATTTGATCGATCTGAGCGTATTCGGCGGGTACGATCAAGATCTCACCCAAGGTAAATACGATCATGGCGGTCACCATCCAGACCCAACTTACCGAGAAAGCAAATCCAACTTCCCCCACAGCCATCAGCACAGCTCCACCCGCTATTCGGGAAAACAAGGAATACCTTTCGACTAATCGGGTCAATGGAATTTGAAAGAGCAATACGGTAAATCCATTGGCGCTCATCATCACACCAAATAGTGCTACCCCTTCGGCCACATGTTCCTGCAAGTACTGGGACAGCGTGACAGACATTTGTCCGTGCACGGTGACCAGCAAAATCCCACCCAAGACAAAGGATAACAACGCCGTATCCCGACTGAGGACCTTCCACATTTGCCCCAGACCAGGCTTTTCTTCTACCGCTTCTCCCTGACCATCGCCCACTGCATAACGCTTGCAAGCTACCGCGAGCACAATAGCAAATAGGACATAGGAGATAGCTGTCATCAAAAACGCTGTACCACTCCCGGCAATACCGAGAAATGCTCCGAGCATCGGACCGATTGCGACTCCGAGATTGTTGGCCAAATACCGATTGGAAAAGACACGAAACCGTTTGTCCTCCGGTGTCAGATCTCCCATCATCGCCTTGGAGACGGTGCCATAAAACGATCCCGCCAAACCTTTGACGAGACTGACCACTAACAGAGCTACTGGATGACTGACCGTGATAAAGGTAGCAAACGCAGCAGCCATGACCAGCATGGACAGGATCATGAGCTTGCGCCTGCCAAACAGATCGGACAAGATCCCTCCGAGAAAACCACCAACCGTGCCCGCCAGTGGCCCAGCCCCAATAATGACCCCGATGTAAGCAGGCCCGAGCGTCGTTGTCTCACTTAAATAGATGGCCAAAAACGGCATGCTCATCGCTTGCGTGAGCATCACAAATACTGTGCCCGCCATCAACAGATGGACAACGGGATGATAAGCCTGCCAATATTGCCGCAACTGATTCATTCTGCTCGTTCCCCACTTTCCAAAAAGGAACGCAGCAAGACAGGCAGCCTATCAACAAATGACTCGCGCAAGCTATAGTAAGAAATCGTCGTTGTCCCTACATAATGAGCCCGGATCAATCCAGCTCGCCGTAGTGCCGTGACATGGTGGTGCACTGTACTTTTCGCCAGACCTACATGTTGTTGCAGCTCACTCAGGGTACACGTCTTTTTCGCCAGAAGCCGCAGGAGCAAGAGACGTTTTTCGTCCGCGAGACATTGTGTCAAGGGCAGCAGCTCGAGCAGAGGTTCGGAATGTTCCCGAGCAGCATCGCCAACGGGATAAAGACAAGTAGCCATTCCCCGATAGAAGTCGAGAACGGAGGTCGGGGCGCAATGGTATTGGGGAATGAGCACGACCTGCTGCAAATCTGCCATCGGCTCGATCCAGATCCCGTTTGTCGCTTGATCAACCAGCTCCATTGCAGGTGTATGCCCGATTTGTGCCGCCAGCTGTCGCGCACTCTGCTCGAGACGTTTCATGATTTGAGGCTCCAGCTTGGAAAAATAATGCTCATTCCAACGCGTCAACAGGGACAGACTGTGGTCGCGGATTTCTCCCAGATTCAGCGGGATGGTATCGACCCACGGAGCCAATCGCTCGTAGATCTCACCCGCTGGAATCTCCTCCAGCCAGACGAGGAAATCTTCGACCGTCTGTTTCTTCGGTGACTGCGCAACGAGTAAAACCAGGCGATGCAGTACCTCCCAGCGCTGATCTTCCAGCTCGCGAGCGAATGCATCTGGCAGCATCCGCGTCGTTTCTTTCTTCCACTCACTTCCGAGCTGGAAGTGTTTTCTCTCCTTCTCATGAATGTACGCATACAAACTCATAATGCATTCATAAGCGGCAGAGCATTCGATTTTCATTGAATAATAGTTTTTCATTCGATCACCATCGAACCTTTTTGTTTTATCCTACCATGCCCTACTCATTGCGTATAGAGCCAGCATCTGTTTTTTTGTATAAAAAATAATAAAGCCAGCCCAACATGAATGGTGTCAGACTGGCAAAGCTACGCTTCCTCTATCAATGCAGCAGTTCAATAAAATCTTGCAAGGAATGGGACATCCACTTCTTCGGACGCATGATCATTTGCAAGTCCAATCGGATGTCAGGATGACTAAAGGGAAGGGCGGTCAATTCCCCTCGCTGAATTTCTTCGTCGGCAGCCATACGCGGCAGCAAAGCGATCCCGGAGCCTGTCATCAAGCAGCGTTTGATCGCTTCTGGATTCCCTAATTCCAAGCCTACGCGATAGGGAATTCTTTGCTCTTGCAGAACCCGCTCCAGCATGATCCGATAGTTGCAGCTTGCTTCCGTCATGATCCATTCCACGTCGCATAGCTGGTCGAGTGTAATCGTACCCATCGAGGACAACGGATGAGTGGGGCTCGCTAGTAGCTCCAGTGGCTCTTCCCTGATTTTTACCCACTCCAGGGCAAGATCAGAAGGCTTGCTCTCCAGCAAAAGCCCTATATCATAATCGCCTTCCTTGACCTTCTCGACGATGGCAGTTTCCCGATCTGGCTGAAGCCGGATGGTCAGCGTCGGATACTTTTGGCGAAGATGTTGAATCAGGGCCGGAAGATAGTAGGAAGCCAAGGAATCAATCGTCCCGATCGTTAAGGTCCCCCCTCCCTGGAGGGTCAGCGTCTCCTTCGACTGCTGATACAAATTGAGCATCTGTACCGCGATTTTCAGCAGCTCTTCCCCTGCGGAAGTGAGGCGCAGACTTTTCCCGTAACGTTCGAACAATTTGACACCGTAGGACTGTTCCAGCTTCTGTATTTGCATCGTCACACTGGACTGCGCGTAGCCCAGCTCTCCAGCGGCTTTTGTAAAGCTCTGATGGAAGGCAACCTCTCGAAATGTTTGAAAATAAGTGAGATCCATATCGTCACCACTTCAAAATTATTGATATTACTTATCACTTATTATAGATAACACTGATATCGAACGCCATGGTAAAGTACTAACAACGAGAATAACGGGGAGGAACACCACATTGTTACAAGAACGCGATTTGCATGGAATCTACGCGCCAGTCATTACACCTTTTTTACCAAATGAAGAGCTGGATCTGGACTCATACCGGAAGCATGTGCAGGAGCTCTTAAACCATAACATTCACGGCCTGATCGTCAACGGGACTACAGGCGAATCTCCGACCGTATCCTGGGAAGAAGTCACTCAGCTCGTCCAAGTAACGAAAGAGGTGCTCAACGAGAGTGGCAAACAGCTTCCACTCGTCGTAGGTACAGGTACCAATAGCACCGCATCAACCGTAAAGCGGACGGAACTGGCAGGAGAACTGGGAGCGGATGCCGTTCTCGTCGTCACGCCATACTACAATCGCCCACCGCAAGCAGGTGTCATCGAACATTATCGCCGGGCAGCTCAAGTGGGTGTCCCCGTCATCGCTTATGAAATCCCTCATCGCACAGGGCTTCGCTTGGCTGCAGATACCATCAAAGCCGTCTTGGACCTGGATGGCGTGATCGGAATAAAAGACAGCACAGGTAGTCTCGATCTCCTGAGTGAACTTACCAAAGGAGATACGAAACCGGTCCTGTGCGGCGATGACATCCTATTTCTTTCCATGTTACAGCACGGAGCAACGGGAGGCATTTTGGCCTCTTCCATGATCCAGACTGAGGTTTTTGTCCAGGTGTATGAGCTTGCCAAACAAGGCGAGTTTGATCAGGCACAAAAAACCTTCGATTCTCTTGTTCCTATGATTCAAAAACTGTTTCAAGAGTCGAACCCTGCACCAATCAAGTGGATTTTGACGCAGCAAGGCATCCTTTCCTCCGATACACTGCGTCTGCCGATGAGCCCGATCAGCCAAGGCCTGCAACAGGAATTGAAAGAGCTGTTCCCAGCCTTTGCACGATAAACGTCACATCTTCGCAACTTCAGCGGGACTCCCTATACAAATGGGGGGTCCCACGCTTTTTTACGCCATCCCAACCGATGATGAACGACATTCAGCTCCCTGTCCAACCGAACGTCCACACCGAAGGGCAGCTTGCGGTTGTACCAGAATCGGACGTCGCTCCACACCACTTCATAGCCATCATGACATTCTTTCCAGGTGACGTGGATTCGCTGGGCAAAGCCGAGAAACGCACGAACACCGTCGACTCCGACCGTTGCCTGAATGATGTCATCCTGCCGCTGCTTTGGATATACCTCTTGCAAAATCACATGCGCGTACTCAATCTTTCCCGTGTAAAACTGCTCTGCAGTCTCCACGACAAACCTCCAATGAAACGGGTGAAAACTGGGGATGACATGGCATACGCCTTTCGTTTCGAGTGCGGCTGCTACCCGCTTGACCAAGTGCCCATGCTGCCAAGCGCGCACCCCAATGTAGAGTAAGGTAATCCCGTACGCCGCTGGAAAGAGAAGTACAGCCTCTCCTCCAAATGCCAACCACCAGACGGCTGATACCGAATGCAGTGCGAATAGAAACGGCTCAAAGATCGCCAATACATCCATGTGGACCCAACGTCGGTTCAGCGGGCGAATGCACTGAACACCATAGGCATTGAGCATATCGAGAAAGACGTGGAAGACGACGGCGATCCACGTCCAGAAATAGAGGAGTCCGAGCTGGCCCATCACATCGAATCCCCATGCCAACGGGAGACTGATGACAAGCGGCCAAAGAAATAAGGCGGGAATGGAATGAGTTATACCCCGATGAAAACGGATGTAAGAGGTAATACCTCGCAATCTGGCTACTGTATCAAAATCGGGTGCATGTGATCCTACGACTGTGGCAATCATCAGCGCCTGACTTACCGCTGGGTCGTTCCCTACTAGCCCAGTCGCGTGTGCCAATCCAGCCAACGTAACGCCCAGCAAGAGATGGCTCCCTGTGTCCATTATGATACCTCCTCCGGATTGTGCTCTTCGGTCGTCCATCGTTCATCGACATTAAACCAGTACAGCCATTCTTCAGGTACCTTTCTCACTGTCTCCTCCAGAAACGAATAGAGCTGTTCCATCGCTTCTGCTGCTTGGTCCTTTCGATACTGCTCATGTAGCAGGAGGGGGGCTGAGAAAACGAGTTGATGAGTAAAACCCCGCAATCGACGGCAGTAAAACGGAATGACAGGAACCTTTCCGTCCAGTGCTAGCGCCGCCGCTCCTCGTGGCAAGGGTGTCTTCCTCCCAAACATGTGTCCCGTCGGAAAAGCTGGCCGCGAGAAGTCTCCCAGCAAAAAGACGACACCATTTTGGGCCAATTGCCGACGAAGCTGCTTCAACAACTGCAGGGGTGGTGTCTCATCATAGTCCACACCCTCACACCCAAGCTCCCGCAAAATTAGATACAGCGGTCTCAGTTCTTCACTTTGAGCCGTTACTACTGCCAGACAAGGATAGCGTTGGCTAAGATACCAGTACGCAAAAAAGAAGTTCCCCACATGAGGGGCATAAATAATCGCTCCCTTGCCTAGCTGCAAAGCTGACTGTAGGTGTTCCTCCCCTGTTGGGCAAAAATGCTTATGTCCCCACTTGGGCAAATGTCTACTCACAAACAGCAATTCGTAGAGCGTTAGGCATACCTGATAAAAGTACTGTCTGTGCAAGCGCTGCACAGGAGCTTGTGTTCCTAGAATGGCGCTCATATTTGCCTTGACCCGATGACGGATGGAACCACCAAATCGGGCAAACAAATGAGCAACCAGCGAAAAGAGTGTTAGCAAAAAAGGGCGCGGAATCCATACGAGAATCCTACCTAGCAAGCGAACTCGCTCTGGACGTGTCAGCCACCCAATCCAGCGGTACATGGCGACCCACCCTCTCTTTTCGTTTGTCTATCTTTCTATAAACCGACGACGATATTTTTCCGTCATTTGCTTTTGTTCTAGTACAACGAAGTAATCTGTGCTCTTCAAGATCGGATCGTACGCCGGCTCCAAGGCGAGCTGTGCGCCTAGCCAGAGATAGCCTTTCATTAAAGGAGGCAGCAGACGATACATTTCCTTTAGGCTTTCTTCGGTCTGCACAGGCCGAAGTCCAACCCGACGAGATTCAGGGTGTGGGTACACGAGATAACGATCAGTGAGAAAGGAAAAACGATGCAAGAGGGCATGAAGGCAACTCAACCGGTCAGTATCGATCGCTCGGAGACTGGCGCAGCCAACTAAATAGTCATATCCATGCTCTCTCACGTAGTCGGCGATCCCTTCCCACAGTAGCTGAATGACCCTTCCGTTGCGGTACGCAGGATCCACACAGCTTCGCCCGAGCTCTAGCATCCTAGTGCGCGGGAGGAGAGATTGGCTGAGATCGAACATCGTTTCCGAGTAAAAGCCACCATTTGTCACTGCCTTCTTTCCAGGCAGGAGACGGTAGGTGCCAACGACGCGTCCGGTTTCTTCTTCTTTGACAATCAAGTGATCGCACCAGTTGTCAAAGCGATCCTGATCCAGCTTTTGATCCGTTTCCCCTTCTGCAAGTCCAGCTTCTTCGATAAAAGCCGCGTAGCGAAGCTTCCATACTTGGTGACGTTCGTCATCGCGATCAGCTAGTTTCACCGCAAGAGATACTTGTTGCTGTTCTACCCGCTTCGCTGCATTCTCCACTTGATCTCCCCCTTTGCTATTGTCGCAAGGTGATCCTTTCTCTTTCACTCTACTCCTCAATGACTTCAAATCGATAAATCGCAGGTAAAGGTTTTCCGAAGATTGAGGCGGGGATCTTTACGATATTTACATGAATATGGGCCTCTTGGTTCGGGCTGTAGTGGAGAGGAGAAAAAAGGAGAAAACGCTCAAGCCGGGTAGGGCCACTGCTCGGGGGTCATTCCTGTACAGCTCCATTCCAAAAGCGGAACCGCGTCCAAAGTAGACCTCTCTGAGATGCTACTCAGAGGTGGACGCTTAAAATCGTGTTCCTCTTTTTCCGCTCCGCCTGGGTCGTGTCCCTAATACCTTTCACTTTTTTCTCCTTTTTTCTCCTACTAGCTCAATCCTTAGTCGGGGCGAGTATCGTTGGCAGCTCATGAAGGATTTCCTGTTGAATCACAAAAGCCTGTCAGCTAAGTGACAGGCTTTTGTGGTTTGCGGTGCCAATCTCCAAAAAGTTCTCGATATGGCTCAATGAAACAGAATTAGCTTGCTAGAGAAGCATGTTTCCAGACGGAGCGACTGTGAAGTCCCACTTAGCGGAGCCATGAATCCCGAGGCAACAGAATCGCTATCTATGACTGACCTACGGAGCTGCGCGCCGTTTGGCGATTCCCTCGGGATCATGGCGGAGCGGACAGTTAATACTCCCATGCAGGACGTAGCCCGGAGCGGAGTATGGAAGCAGGCTTCTCCCCACTACCGATACTTTGTGACAGGCTCAACATGTTTGCAACTTGAGCATCTCAAAAAGGTCCTAGAATAGCTCAATGAAACAGAATTAGCTTGCTAGAGAAGCATGTTTCCAGATGGAGCGACTGTGAAGTCCCACTTAGCGGAGCCATGAATCCCGAGGCAATAGAATCGCTATCTATGACTGACCTTCGGAGCTGCGCGCCGTTTGGCGATTCCCTCGGGATCATGATGGAGCGGACAGTCTACACTTTCTGCAGGACGTAGCCCGGAGCGGAGTATGGAAGCAGGCTTCTCCCCACTACCGATACTTTGTGACAGGCTCAACCTGTTTGCAACTTGAGCATCTCAAAAAGCCTCACTTCTTCGGGTAATTTCAAAAGAATTAAAATATTTAAAAAATCAGTATTGTAGAAGATGGAAGTTAACAGTACAATCATTTTCAGGAGTATGCACTTCATTTGTGAATAGCACCTGAAGCAATAACTTCTGATCCTTATTCAAGTAAACGTTTTAATGCTGACTTTGAAGGAGGTAGAAGACAAATGAGATTTGCAATCGGTGTACTAGCTCACGAGACAAACACATTTTCCAGTGTACCTACAACAGTGGAGTCCTTTAAGCAACTAGAGTGGGAGCATGGACAAGCGATTCTGGAAAAGAGTAGAAATGTGCGTAACTTTATAGGAGGGATGATTGATCGGGCTGAAGAGTTGGGGATTGAATTGGTACCCACTTTCTCTACTATTGCCAAACCATCAGGAATAATCACAAAGGAAACGTATGAAATAGTAGTAAATGAGTTACTTGATGGTATCAAACAAGCAGGAGAGATAGATGCTGTTTGTCTAGGTCTGCATGGAGCAGGAGTAGTAGAGGGGATTGATGATCTGGAAGGAGAGATTTTACAAGCCGTTCGCACTGTTATCGGCTACTCCATTCCACTTACCGCAGCCCTTGACCTGCACGGAAATCTGACCCAGAAAATGATCGCGGAAGCAGATGCACTGTTTGGCGTTCATTTATATCCACATGTGGATATGTATGAACGAGCTATCGAAGCAATTGACGTTGCCCATCGTATGGTAAAAGGCGAGTGCAAACCTGTTATGCATCTTACAAAGCTGCCGCTGATTATCCCAACCTCGACGACCAATCTCTCACCTGCAAAAGACATTAATGAAGCATGCTACAAGTGGGAAAAGGAACCAGGAGTCATCGACTGCGCGTTCTTTCACGGTTTCCCCTATACCGATACACCTGATGTGGGCGTCTCCATTATCAGTGTTGTAGATGGCGACAAGGAACTGGCAAAGCGAGTGACAGAGGATGTTGCGAGACTGGTTTGGGAAAAGCGGGATGAGTTTGCACAGCATGTCCTTACTCCTGCAGAAGGCATACAGGAAGCACTTGGGTCAGAAGGCTTGCCTGTTGTCATTAATGAAACCTCTGACAATCCTGGCGGGGGGACACCTGGAGATGGGACGTACTTGCTTGGAGCGATGCTGGAAGCAAAGCTGGAGAATGCCTGCTTTGGTTTTATCTACGATCCAGGTGTTGCGCAAATCGCTCATGAGGCTGGCGTCGGTTCAACAATCGAGATAAAGCTGGGCGGTAAAACGGATGCGTTGCACGGGGAATCACTGTCTGTCACAGCCTATGTAAAAAGCTTGTCGGACGGAAAGTTTATCGCTTCAACTCCAATGGGAAAAGGAAGTCAAGTCAATTATGGGAAGTCAGCAAGACTGCAGGTAGGCGGGATCGATATACTCGTTTGTTCTGTGCGATCGCAGGTGTTTGATGAACAGATTTTCCTGTTGCATGGCATTAACGTTTTGGAGTATAAGATTGTCGCACTAAAATCCAGCCAACACTTTAGAGCTTCCTTTGAACCGATCGCAGCCCGGATCATTTCGGTAGACTCACCTGGACTTACATGCTATCAATTTACCCAATTCGATTACAAACGACTTCAACGTCCCATTTATCCGCTTGATCAGGAAACTATATTTCCAAATTGAAAAATAAAGGATGATGAGAATGAGTAATCAAAATTGGACGAAATCTTTCAACGAGTACGCTCAAAAGCTTATGCGCTATCATGCAACTTCAGGATGCAGGAAAGCTCTCTCATGATCCGGTAGTGAAGTATCTCCCTGGCATCCGCCTAGCCACTTTCAACGAGCGAATAGGAGCAAAAAAGAAGCTGACGAAAAACGAAAGTTTTTTCGCCAGCTTCTTTACTATTTTAGGGACTTTTTAGACAGCACCACAGCTTTACTCGTTAACCCACATATCCTGCAATACTACACCCACTCTTGGATATTGCTTGACTCCCTGAATGCGATTATTAACGAGATTAAATTCTTTCGGCATGTATAGGGGAACCAGATATGCCTGTTCTACTGCCAGCTTTTGAATTTCCTGATAAGCTTTCTTTCTTTCTCCCAAATCCATCGTCGTACGTCCTTTTACAAGAAGCGAATCCAACTGCTTATCGTTAACTCTGCCTGTATTCAAGCCACCAATCTGACTGGAATGCATAAAAACAAACAATACATCCGGATCAAAGTAAGCATATTTACTTCTGCATATATCAAAATTGCCTTTATTTGTCACTTCAATCATAGTTGCTGTTTCTAATACTTGTATTTTTAGATCGATACCAATTTCTTTCAGCATGCTTTGAATCAACTGATTCCCAGGGAAAGGTTCAGAAGCAACCATCGTGAGACTAAGTGTCTTACCATCCTTTTCTCTGATTCCTTGTGCATTTTCCTTCCACCCGGCTGCCTCCAGCAGTTTTTTCGCTTCTTCGGTACTATATTTATAGGCGTATTGTTCAATATTTTCATCGTAACCAAACAGTGTCGGTGGTAACGGTCCGTAGGCAGGCTCACCTTCTCCCTGCAAGTCAGCCTGAATAATCGCTTCTTTATTAATCGCCATATTCAAGGCTTTACGCACATTTAAATCTTGCAGGGTCGCACTTGAAAGATTGAAATTAAGGAATGAAATACCTGTCTTCAATGACTCAAGCAACGTAAATTTCTCGTTTTTTCTGTATTTGCTTGCATCCTTTGGAGGCAGATTGATTCCAATGTCAATAGCACCACTGTCCATTGCTGCCACCATTGTTGAACGGACTTTAATGAACTTGATGACAAGCTTATCTGGTCTCGGTGGTCCCTGGTTTTCCGCCATACCATCTCCCCATTTGTACGCCTCATTTCTTACCAGTGTGATGGACTCGCCTGTCTTCCAGCTTTCAAACTTCCAGGGGCCAACTCCTACAGGGTTTCTCCAATACTCTTTTCCTTGCTTTTTGATCGCCTCCATGGAAAGTGGCTGCAAATAAGCGGAGTCTGCCAAAGTAGGGAGTATCGTAGCAGACGCCTCTTTTAACTCCAAAACCAAGGTTTTGTCATCGGGAGCTGATACGGATTTAACAGACCCTAGCATAAAGCTAGTAACTGATCCAGCCATGTCAGGCGACAATGCCCGATCAAAGGTTTCTTTGAAAGATTTGGCTGTCAGCGGAGTGCCATCGTGGAAGGTAACACCGGAACGAATTTTGAAAGTCAACGTCTTACCATCCTCTGAAGCCGCATACGACTCTGCCAGATGGGGTTTTACTTCAAGTGTTTTTGGGTCCAAATAAAGTAAGGTCCCTCCCAAAAAGGAAGTCACAAGACTTGCTGTTGCCATTTGAGATTTTTGAGGATCCAAGGAATCTGGTTCCTCCGGGAGTCCGATTGTAACGGTACCGCCGTTTTTCGGAACCAAATTGCTTGCGTTTGATTTTCCTGCGTCATTTTGCTTATCTGTAGGTGCTGATGTTGAACTGCAACCAACCACTGAGGCCAAAAGCAAGCCAACGGCAAGAAGGTACGCGATCAACCTTCTTTTTTTTTGACGATTCATGATGAAAACCCTCCTTTTTTAGTTAGAAACCGTTTACAAAAGTGAAGTATACACTTCAGTTATCTATTATTTTTGACTATGCGTACACCAGTTAGATTATATGGTTATCAGATAATTAATACAAGTATGAATAGTTTTCGAAAAAATTTTTCCGCTGTCTGCCGAACCTAGTTCTCAATGGCCCCACAGCTGCATTCCCGACAAAAAAACCTGTCACCATAAAAAGTGACAGGCTCTCTTCAATTTCAAGAATGATATCTTACGCTTCCTCAGTCAGACGCAGGAATTCATCGATGTCGGCTACAGCCAGATCTACAGCAGCTTGCCAGAATTCTACCTGGGTCATGTCTTCGCCGAGATGGGTCTTAGCCAGGTCTTCTACCATGAGACGACCAGTGTCTTGCAGGAGCGCGTCGTATTTGGCTGCGAAGCCTTCTCCTTCTGCGAGTGCGCGGGCGTAGACACTCAGACTGAACAAATAGCCGAATGTGTACGGAAAATTGTAGAACGGATAGCTCGTGATATAGAAATGAAGCTTGGAAGCCCAGAAATGTGGCTCGTATTCGGCCAATGCTCCGTTGTACGCTTCTTGCTGCGCTTCAGTCATCAGGCGATCGAGATCGGCTGCACTCACCAGACCGTTCTTGCGTTGCTCATAGAAGTTTTTCTCGAACAGGAAACGCGCCTGGATGTTCATGAAGAACGCTACGACGGATTGCAGCTTGTCTTCGAGAAGCACCAGTCGTTCGTCATCGCTCGCTGCATTTTTCACAGCCGCATCCGCCAAGATCATCTCAGCAAAAGTGGACGCAGTCTCTGCTACGTTCATAGCGTAGTTTTGCGAGAGTGGCGGTAGATCCCACATGACTTGCTGGTGGTATGCGTGCCCCAGTTCATGGGCGAGCGTCGACACATTGCTCGCGTTGCCTGCATAGGTCATAAACACGCGAGATTGCTTGCTCACCGGGAAGCTAGTGCAGAAACCACCTGGTCGTTTTCCTGGGCGATCCTCCGCCTCAATCCATGCTTCGTCAAAGGCCAACTGGGCGAACTCGGCCATTTTCGGGTTAAAGCGATCAAAGTTGTCCACAATTAGCGCTGCGGCTTCATCATAGGAAACCTTTTTGTGCGTGCTACCTACCGGAGCAGAAATATCATACCAGCTCAGCTTTTCGACGCCGATCAGCTTTGCCTTGCGTTCTAGATACGCTACCAGTCGATCTTTGCGAGTATTGATCGCCTGCCACATAGCATCGAGGGTCTTTTCCTGCATCCGTCCGATGTCGAGCGGCTCGCGCAGAACTGAATCCCAGCCGCGGTGGCGATACAGGGACAGACGGAACCCCCCCAAGTGATTGAGAGCCTGTGCGCACAGCTCTGTCTCGTTCCCCCATGCTTCCAGCCATTTTTCAAATACCTGTTTGCGTACGGCACGATCCGGATGACTCAGCAGATTGGAAGCTTGCCCGACTGACAGCTGCTTCTTCTCCCCGTCTAGCTCTACCTCGATGGTCATGCGGCCTACAACCGCGTTGTACAGGTCTTGCCAGGCATGGTAGCCGTCTACGGCCAAATCATTGGCGAGCACTTCTTGTTCAGGAGACAGCTTTTCCTGCGCACGGCGGCGGCGTTCATTTAATGGAAACGCGATCGGAGCCAGCTCATCGTCAGCAAGCAATGCGTCCCACTTGTCCGCATCGATTTTGAGCAACTGTTCTTCCCAACGGGTCAATGCCGAACCAAACGAGGCGGAGATCGTTTTTACTCGTCCCCCCAGCATTTTTGCAGCTTCGTCCTTCATGTTTTGAGCGGTCAGGCAGGAAATAAAAGCGCCGGCTTGTCTCGTTCGTACAGAAATCGCCTGCACGCTTTCCACAACCTCCATGAACGTCTTCTTTTCCTGTAAAGACAATTCGTTTTGCCCTACCTTTGCCTGTAACGCAGCGATATCGCTCTCCAATTCGCCTAAAAATGAACGAAATTCTTCGGATTCGCTACCGCCGGGAAACAGCACTTCCAGGTCCCAACGCTGTGGCAATGTTTTTTCCATACAGAACCCCTCCCTGATATATGTACCTTACCGTTTATTACTGCTTACTGTGTACTAGTCCTACTCGATTAAAACTCTATCGATCAATTAATTTCTATAATGATTCTGAGAACTCCTCCTACTAATAGAAAACCCCCGCTCTCTCGTCTGTGAGAAATCAGGGGTATCTCGTTTCGTATGACTTATTGTGGCAGTGAATATGTCTCGCCCTGCTTCTCCATGACGATCCGATTTCTTTCCACACCCGCTGCAGCTAGCAGGCGCTCCATCGGCTCCTCCACTGGTTCCTGGGAAAGCACAAACGTATCCCAGTGAATCGGCACGAGCCACTTGCCCCCAGTTTGCTTGAACATTTGCCACGCTTGCTCCGGTGTGCAATGCGCCCCCTGATACGAATCTGGCTTGTAAGCTCCGATCGGCATAAACACCAAATCGATCTGGCCAAACTCCTCCTTGAGGTTTTCCATGGACATGTAGGCCGTATCTCCAGGATAGAGGATACGTACACCATTTTTCTCGATCAGGTAGCCGTTGTAGCCGTAATCGTGATTCCATGGAAAGCGATTGCCCCAGTGCCGCACAGGAATCGCTGTAATTTTCACTCCATCGGCAGTCATCGTCTGCTGATGGGGCTGGATTTCTTCATACGATCCGAACGGCAAATGACGTATCAGTCTGCTTGTGCCCCGCGCGGTAATGACATGCGTCGAGCGTTTCGCCAGCTTGCGCAGTGTAGGTAAATCCACGTGATCCATATGGGCATGTGAGAGCAAAATCAGGTCGACTTCTCCCACTTCTTCACACGACAGAGCCGGTGGCGTAAAACGCGAGGGACCAATATGCATCCCTGCAATCCGAATTCCCAATTTTTCGCCTAGCACAGGGTCAGTGATCATTTTCGTCCCAAATACGTTGAGAAGTAAAGTAGAATGTCCAATCCATGTAAACGTCACCTCATGATCGGCCCAGTTTGCAGGGGTTGGCTTGTGTTCCAGCTGGCGGTACGGCGGTTTGGGTAAATTCCCCATATGTTGCCAATAGCGGAAGGCAAAGTAACCAAACAGGAGCAAAACCAGCAGGACGATGAGGATACCTATCCAGGTGATGATTGTGATCAGCATCAAGAGCTCCTTTATCAAGTCCGGTTTGATGCCATCATTATAGCAAAGGACGCGCTGGGTAGTGCAAGCGGCAAGCGGCTGCAAACTGTCGAATCCAAAAAAAGTAACTCTTTACAACCTTGGCAAGTGATGTTTCCATTCTTATATACGACCATTCTCAGGTGGTATATTCAATCTAAATAAAAGGTGGGTATCTCAGGTAACCCCTTTTACCGAGACTATGATCCCTGATACTTGCGAGGTGAACCCCATGATTTTGCACAAAGGAGAAACGCTTTTTCGTCAAGGCGAATCCGGTCCACTCTACCATCTCAAAAGCGGGATGTTAAAAATCAACCGCGTGCACGTTGACGGGACCATTACGTTGGTCAACATCATCGTGCCTGACGAAACCATCCCTCACCACTCCTTGATCACTCCAAATCCTTATTACGGGACAGCAGTGGCTCTGGTCACTTGCGAAATAGACGTTCTCGACGCTCCGAGCTGGTATCGCGAGCTGGAGGAAAATCACGCGAAGTGCCGCGGGATTGCCCTGCAATTGCAATCCAAGCTACGCATGATGCAACAGCGGATCGATCAGCTGTCAGAAGTATCGCCTGCTGAAAGACTGCGCAAGCTCCAGCTCTGGTTTCAATCATTTGTTCCCGTTGACTCTTTGTCGGACGTACTCACTCAGGACGAGATCGGGCAGCTCATTGGTCTACGACGCGAAACCGTCAATCGGTTGCTACGTGCACAAGTAAATCGAGCTCGCGAATAATCGAGCTCGATCCATGGCTAGCTATATTTGTTTACAGATTGCCGGCAGGCCCGAAAAATTCATAGTGCATATCATCTGCCGGAATGCCCCAATCCGTAAGAGCCTTTTTGATCGACTGCATGAACGGTACAGGACCGCAAAAATAATAGCTGGCCGCTTTCTCTGGTACGATTTCCTGTAGCCATTTCAGATCGATATATCCCTCATGATGAAACGATCCCGCTTCCCTATCCTGCTCAGTCGGCTGCGAATAGCTCCAGTATGCGGAAACACGTGGATTGTCTTGAGTAACTCTCTCGACATCCTCCCGCAAGGCATGCCTGTTGCCATTTTGTGCTGCGTGGATAAATGTCACCTGGCGAGCTGACTTTTCCGCCAGAGTCGTAAGCATGCTGACCATCGGTGTCAGACCGACTCCGCCACTGATGAGCACGACCGGACGCTCCTCTTGTTTCAACGTGAAATCTCCGGCTGGTGCGGAGACGTGCAGGACATCTCCTTCCTTTACCTTCTCGGTTAAATAGACAGATACTTTCCCCGCTGGCTTCTCTTCACATGCATCTTCCTGTTTGACCGAAATACGGTAGTACGCTTTGCCAGGCGCGTCGGACAAACTGTACTGGCGAATATGAGTATTCCGCTCCCCTGGAATATCTACCTTTACGCTGATGTATTGCCCTGGTTCATAGACTGCGAGCGCCTGCCGATCCTGCGGGACCAGATAAAAGGAAGTAATGACGTCGCTTTCCCGTACCTTTTTCTCTACAACGAATGCCCGAAAATCTGCCCAGCCACCGACCTGCTCGCGGGATTGTTCGTACAGTTCTGCCTCTACCCCGATAAACGCATCTGCGATCACGCCGTACGCCTCTGCCCATGCATCCAAAATTTCCTCTGTCGCCGCATCTCCCAGCACGTCTTTGATCGCTGCCAACAGATTTTCTCCGACGATCGGATAATGCTCTGGCAAGATACCGAGACTGCGGTGTTTATGGGCGATCTGTTTGACCACAGGCAGGATATTCGCTAAGTTGTCGATGTGTTGCGCAGCTGCGTACACGGCATTCGCCAGTGCTGTCTGCTGCCGTCCTTGCTTTTGATTCGCGTGATTGAACACGTTTAACAGCTCGGGATGCTGAGTAAACAATCTTTCATAAAATCGTTTCGTTATAGCAACCCCGTGCACTTCCAGCACAGGCACCGTCGATTTGATTACGTGAATGGTTTTTTCGTTGAGCATCGTGATCCTTCCCTTCGAATCAGGTATACCTTGATTCTAGAGGGTGCGCTCACCACGCACAGTGATTTCAATCACAGGAAAACGAAACGATTTGTGACAGGAGCCTTTACACGGATTCAGCCAGAAAACTCATGAAGGGAAACAGTCCAAAAAACCTTCCGTCCCTCACCCGCTGATGCGCCTCTTCTTTCAGAGCTGTCGCCGTTTGCATAGTTATCACCCCTGTATCTACGAGACGATGTGCCCCACGCTCCAAATAATTCAGCATATAATCAGGATTTTTCCCGAAATAGGAATGGCTTTCTATCTGGATGGAATTAAAGCCTTGGGCAGACAGCATGGCGGGCAGTTGCCGTACAAGCCACGGATTGTGAGTGTTGTATTTTTTCATGATCTCTATACAGACTTGCAGCGGATCATGCTCACCCATCGCCACGGAACGGTTCGCATAGTCTCCGTCAAAAATGGCTAACTGACCGCCTTTCTTTAAGACACGCTTTGCTTCTTGCAGAAAGAGCTCAGGAGATGGGACGTGACCGAGAACCGTATGGAACACCACCGTATCAAAAGAGTGATCGGAAAACGGGAGCGTCCTGCCATCCCCGACAACAAGCTCAACATGCGAATGCTCATTCAACGAGCGTGCCTTTTCGATGAAGATAGCGGATGGATCAATCCCGATCACTTTGCCTACGCCGGGTCCTTGCGCCAGCATCCGCGTGATCGCCCCTGTACCACAGCCGACCTCGAGAATCTCCATTCCCTCCGACCAATTCAAGCGAGCCAAATAGGAAGAGATGATCGCACGCATCTCCAGATCAGCCGCTCGTATTTCCAGACTATCGCTCAATCTTCTTTGCACATCCGGATCGACTTCCGTAATTTTGGCATACGGATCTAGCACGATAAATCCTGCCCCCTTTTTAGTCACTCGACTCAACACATGCAACGGCTGCATACCTTCAATATAACGCTTTCGCCAAAAGCATCCAAACTATTCTGAAAAACAACCAAACAAAAAAACAGATTTCCGTAGCCGACCTACTTAGCTAAAGAATCTGTCTTTGAATAGCTACGAAAGGAATCTATTCTTCCTCGGAGAGCAGCCTTTTCACAAACTGGTAAATAGCCTCGTCATCCTGAATGGAGATCTGTGGCCATTTATCTGTAGCGATTGGCTCCCACGTGACAATGCCCTTGATAGCAGTCACGATATGTAAAAGTTCAAGATCCTCTGCTTTACGCAACAGGACGAGCTTAGGGTATCCTTCCCGCTTAAAGCCTTCGACGAGAATCAGGTCAGCCCCTGCCTGTGTCAGCCGTTCTATCAGCTGGGGGAGGAGCGTCGGTCTCTGCTCGTGAATAACTGTCTTGGTCTCTGAGGTGATTGCCACCAAGGAAGCCCCTGCCTCCCGATACCGCCACGTGTCTTTTCCCTGCTGGTCCCACTCAAAATCGTGGCCTCCGTCGTGCTTGACCACTCCGACTCGCATACCCGACTGCTCGAAATGCGCAATCAGCTTGGTCAACAGGGTCGTCTTGCCACTATCGGAATAGCCTACCAACTGAAGTACATACGGTTGTTTCACTCAGACTACCCCTCCTGCTTCCAGCTTGGTGCTGCGTGTGACAGTACTTCCACAAGCTCTCCCGCCTGCTTGCCGATTCCTCCTGCGGGAATCACGATAAAGCATTCACTGTTTTTTAGCGTGCCGAGATTTCCCGCTTTTTCGTTGAAATCGGGCTGGGCATACAGGACCCCATCCTTTTCTAGCAACCACCCGCGCAAATATCTCGGGTACGGACAAGGCTTGGTATACGTGACTGCGAGCTTTGCCTTGATCGTACGCAGCTGTACTCCCTGCACACCTGACAGCTTTTGCACAGCAGGGCGGACAAACAATTCAAATCCGAGAAAGCAAGCCCCCGGATTCCCAGACAACGCTATGATTGGTTTGCCATGCAGCATCAGGCTCGTGGTCGGACTACCTGGTCGCATCGCGATCCGATTAAACAGCAGCTCGGCTTCCGGCTCATCCGAAAGGGCTGCCATCACGTCGTAGTCGCCTACCGATACTCCCCCGCTTGTGACGAGCACATCAACCATCTTTAAATGCTCAGCCAACGTTCCCTTCGCCACATCCAGATCATCCGGCATATTTGGAAACAAAAGAGGAATGCCGCCCGCTTCGGCAATCAAAGCGGACAGCATCCATGTATTACTATTGCGGATCTTTCCGGGATAAAGCGGTTGATCCACATCCAGCAGCTCGACACCTGTGGAAAGAAGCCCGATCCGCGGCTTGCGAACAACCGGTACATGGGTGTACCCAAAGGTCGCCAATATCGCGAGCGTACCCGCATTAATCCTCTCACCCGCTCGCACAATGACCGCTCCCGAAGCGATCTCTTCCCCGTGTCGGGATACGTTTTCTCCCTGCTTTAACGCCCGCTTGATTCCCACTTCCTCCAAAAAGGCAGCAGGCTGCACGGTCTGCTCAAACATGATGACGGCGTCAGCCCCTGAAGGCATCATCGCGCCCGTCATGATCCGACTTGCGCAACCTTCTGCCACAGTGATCTTGGGAACATCACCGGCAGCGATGGTCTCCACGACTTTCAAGCGAACTGGCTGATCCGGTGTAGCTAGAACGGTATCAATTGCTCGCACAGCATATCCATCCAACGGTGAGCGATCAAAGTGTGGCAAATCGTCTGTGGCATGAACATCTACAGCTAGCGTGCGACCGTATGCCTCCCCGATATGTACCTCTTCTCTGCCCTGCATAGTCAGACGTTCCATCAGTCTACGCATGGCTTCCTCCACCGTTATCATCTGTCGCGAAAAGCGCATCGTCCGTTCCTCCTCCGGCTTGAACAACCATTCCTGCTGTCTCTCGTATAGTTACCCGACGTTTACTTCCAAATCCTCGATCGGTTTTTCTTTATATTTCAAATCTTTATTTGCGTTAAACGTATCTGCCTTTTCGATCTTTACAGCTGTATTGTATTCTGGAATTCCCGCGTAGGTTTCATAGACACCTTTGGGGATCAGTACGTTACCTTCCGGCCAGTGTACCTGGACATTGCCTCGTTTCGTCGCCTCGAACTTGGCGCGTCCTTGGAAGGTGCCATATTTATTATACACGACGATGTTCTCTCCCTCTGCAATTCGCAGCTCCCGGGCATCCTCGGCATTGATCAGCACATCGTAGCGATCCGCGTTGTTGAACGGATCCTTGTTGCTGTAGATCATGGAGTTGAACTGTTTTCCCCGACGAGTCGTCACATAGAAGTGACCCTGCGGCTTGTTCAGATTCGGAATTTCGATTGGGAGGAGATTCGCTCGGCCATCCTCGGTCGGGAATTTGCCATCCTCACAAAGCCATGCGCCACCCCACTGGAAAACGTCTCCACGCTCTTTTAGGTGCTGGATCCCGTCGTAATTTGGATTCGCCTGCGCAATTTCTGCTCGAATCTCGGCGGCACTCCCAAAGTGCATCAGATGCTTTTTCTCCGGATGGACTCGTGCAGCGAGATCAACGTAAATCTCCCACTCAGAGCGTGCTTCCTCGATGCGCGGTCCATCGATTTCGGCACTGAAATACACCATTCGCTCCGTACTGGTCGACGTACCTCCACCAGGCTGTTCATAGCGCGTCATTGCTGGAAGAATAATAACTTCTTCTTTGGCATCTACGAGTGTCGACGTGTTGAAAATGATATCCTGATGTACGCGCAGCTCGACGCTCTCCAGACACTTGCGCATAAAGTCCGGATCAGGCATGGTCTCGAGGAAGTTACCGCCGCTCGTGTAGAACAGGCGTGTCTTTCGCTCATGTCCGTCAGGCAGCAGCGCATTCTCCAACGTCACGCCCACAATGTCGCCTTGCCATTTCGGGATTGGGAAGCCCCACAGCTTTTCAATCCGTGTCCAGCTCTTTTCTTCAAAATCGCCGCCAGGCAAGCTGAATGGATCTGCCCCCATCTCCCCAGAGCCTTGCACGCCGGAGTGGCCGCGAATCGGCATCACGCCGCAGTGCTTGCGTCCCATGAATCCGCGCAAAACAGCCAGATTGGCCACCTGCGAAATATTGTCCGTGCCAAAGCGATGCTGCGTCAAGCCCATGCTCCAGACAAATACACCCGATTTGGAATTGGCCAAGAGAACCGCGAATTCCTTTAAGCGCTCGCGAGTGAGGCCGGATGATTTTTCGATCTCTTCCCACGACAGCTTCATGACGTGCTCTCTCAGCTGTTCGATGCCGTTGGCGTGCTCTTTGACAAAGGCGTGGTTGATAGCAGAGCCGGGATTTTCCTTTTCCATCTCAAACCAGTGCTTCATCACGCCGTTCATGAAGGCGATATCGCCACCGATGTTCACCTGATAAAAATCGTCTACGATCTTCGTCCCAAACAGAGCACTGTCCGGAACAGACGGGATCCAGTACTTCTCCATCGCTGGCTCCCTGTACGGGTTGATCAGAATGATCTTGGTACCTGCCTTTTTCGCCGCATACATGTACTTCGTGGAGACCGGCTGATTGTTCGCGGGAACCGAACCCCAAAATACGAGGACATCCGTGCCGATCCAGTCCTGGTAGTTGCAGCTGGAAGCACCGATCCCTAGCGTCCGTTTCAAGGCCGTCTTACTCGGCGAATGGCAAATGCGCGACGCATTGTCGATGTTGTTCGTGCCGAGGAAACGAGCCATTTTTGCCGCTGTGTAGTACACCTCGTTGGTAATGCCGCGGGCCGTCAGGAAAAACGCTAACTGCTTGGGACTGATCCCCTTGATCTTGCTCGCGATGCGGTTCAGAGCTTCATTCCACGTGATCCGCGTAAATTTATTTTCGCCCGGCTTGCGGGACATCGGAAACGGAATCCGCCCAAGCTTGCGCAGCTCCACGCTGGACAGCTTTTGCAAAGCGCTTACGTCCTCCAGCCATTTTGTATCCAATGCCGGCATCGTATTGAGACGCAGCACATTCAAGCGTGTGGTGCACAGGTGTGGCCCTGTCAGCGTCTGGTCATACAAGCCAGATACTCCGAGTGCACAGCCATCGCATACCCCTTGTGTCAAAATCCGGTACGCATAGCCCAGATTATCCCGGTTATCGTACATGACTTTCATCGTATCACGAATGTGGTGCGGTTTTATTTTTCCAAGCCCCATCGGCATGAGAGATGCCCACAGGGAAGGTTCCCACGATGTATCCAGCTTGATTGGTCCGTTGTGTTTGGTCTTGCCCATTCCTTTCGCTCCCCTCTTTTGATTGCCTGTCTAATGAAAAAACCACCATAAACCGTCCCTTGTCCAGAGGAAAAGAGCGTGTTCACGGTGGTTGTCTAAGGCAGGTACGCTACCTAGTCTCAACTGCGTGTGTGATCGCGAAACCCGTTTCGTCTAAATCAGTGAACAGGGTCGCTGCTTCGTTTAGACTTACGGTTCGTTTTTCCATTTTTTCTCGATGTCTTGATCAAATACAAAGATGGACATCCCAAAATCACGTTCAATGTCAATATCGACAAACAAATCGATGAGCTTTGCGCCCAAAAAAGCTTCCATATCAACCGGTGTATTTTTGCGGTACATCTCCTTGACCATTTCGGTCCGTGCAGCTCGCAATGTCTGCTTTCCGTCTTCGGAAGTGGCGATGAACTTTTCCACCGGCGAAAGGTTGCCTTCCATTTCACAGATCGCCCAGTTCTTGCAAAACGTGGTGTTGATCTTGCTCGGTCCCTTACCCATGTGGCGTTTGCGGAAAGCTCTGACCAAATTGCTGAATTCTGCTTCGAACTTATTCATCTAGGAAACTCACCTTTACTTGATACCATTCTCTACTATAGACTTTACCATTGATCAGCTAGCCAATTCAACAGAGTTTTCTTTTCGTTTTGCCTCTTCTTGCAATTTTTTGATATCGAGGCGGATGATCAACGAAATTACCAGGGCGACCACGAACATCGCAGCGAAAATGCTCAGGGTGCCAGTGTAGCTCTGAGTGGTGTTACGTACCCAAGCGGCGAAGATCGGTCCTGCCAGACCAGCAGCGGCCCACGCCGTCAAGATGTAACCGTGGATCGCTCCGAGCTGCTTGGTGCCGAACAAATCGCCGATGTAGGCTGGAATCGAGGCGAAGCCTCCACCGTAGCAAGTCATGATAATAAACATCGCTACCATGAACATCACAGGATTCGTCAGATTCGGCAGCAGGAAAAACAACACCATTTGGATCGCAAAAAATGCGGTATACGTATTGGGACGACCGATATAATCGGAGAACGACGCCCATCCGATGCGACCTGCACCGTTAAACAGACCATTGAGTCCTACCATCAGGGCAGCCGTGCCGACAGACATTCCTACCATTTCCTGTGCCATTGGGGAAGCCACGGAAATGACCGCGATCCCACACGTTACGTTGATAAACAGCATGAGCCACAGCCAGTAAAAGCGTCGTGTCTTGATGGCTTCGTTTGCAGTCAGCTGGCACAAATCTTTTTTGATCTGCTTTTTGCCATCAGTAGCATCAGCGGAAAAGCCTGCTGGTACCCATTCTTTTGGAGGCGGAGAGAGGTATTGAGCTGAAGCGAACATGACGACAAAGTAGATGATTCCTAAAATGTAAAAGGTATTGGCAATCCCTACACTTTCAATCAGGCTGTTCATGATCGGGCTAGCAATCATCGAAGCGAAGCCAAAACCCATGATGGCGAGGCCAGTAGCCAGACCGCGACGATCCGGGAACCATTTGACCAACGTTGAAACCGGGGTGATATATCCGACTCCAAGACCGATTCCTCCCAACACTCCGTAGCACAGATAGAGCAACGGCAAACTACCCAATTGGATGGCCAGACCGGAACCGACAATGCCTACTCCAAAAAAGATGGAAGCCAGTGTTCCAGCCTTGCGCGGTCCGTGCTTTTCCACGTAGTGCCCGAGAAAAGCAGCCGACAGCCCTAAAAACAGGATCGCAATACTGAAGGTGAACTGTACATCTGTCAGTCCCCAACCAAATTGCTTGGTGATCGGCTTCGTAAACACGCTCCATGCGTAGACGGAACCGATTGAGAGGTGAATTCCCACCGCCGCCAATGCAATCAGCCAACGATTTTTTACATGTTGCTCCATGTGACACATCTCCTTTACGATGATTGATAATGGCCCGGCTTTCCCGGTTGTAATGATAAAAAAGAAAAACTGCTGCGCCCACCGACTCTCTCGTTTTTCGCTGCACGCAAATAAACGAAAGAATCGGTGAAACACAGCAGTTAATCATCAGCAGGAACGCTACATCAGCATCAACAAACAAGTGTTCACTATTCAAAAGGAGAACTCACAATGAACCGGTGACAGGAGCGCTACCCCGCGTCAATTGTGACTCTTCGTATAGGTATTAGTTGTAATCGTGAAAATTTTGTGACAACATAAACCTCAAATAGTATACTACCATGTAAGCGCTCACTCTACAATATTTTACTCGAAAATAAATGACTGACAGATTCGTTTTACGTCTAAACAGGAGGCCTACATGACAAATCTCACACAGACGATCCACCGATCCGTACTGAAAATCTCTGCGGACCAGCACGATTGGGAAGAAGATGAGATCGTCACCGAGTACCCGTTAACGATCTTTTTAAATGACGAAGAGTTCGCTACTATCGTCTGCACGCCAGCAGATCTGGTAGAAATGGTCATTGGCTTTCTCGCTGCAGAAGGGGCGATCAAGAGCTACGAGGAAGTCAAACAGCTCTCGATCGACGAAGCACAAGGCTTTGCCTACGTGGACCTGCACAAAGAAACCATCCTCTCGCAGAGCTTTTATTCCAAGCGACGTATCACTTCCTGCTGTGGGAAAAGCCGGCAGTCCTTTTATTTTTTCAGTGATGCTCGCACCGCCAAGCCAGCAGAAGGGGCGATTTCCGTCACGCCGGAGCAGTGCATGCATTTGATGCGAGAGCTGCAAGCTTCCTCGGATATCCACCGCCAGACTGGTGGCGTCCACAACGCAGCACTCTGCTCACCCGATCAGGTATTGCTCCAGTATTCGGACATCGGACGGCACAATGCTCTCGATAAAATCTATGGCAAATGCCTTCAGGATCAGATCGAGACGCAGGACAAAGTACTCGTATTTAGTGGACGTATTTCTTCTGAGGTATTGTTGAAAGCTGCCAAGATCGGCGCTGCCGTCATCTTGTCCAAATCCGCACCGACTGACCTCGCTCTCCAGCTGGCTGAAGAGCTGAACATTACCGCTGTAGGATTTATCCGCAATGACAAAATGAACGTGTACACGCATATACACCGCATCGCGATCTCGTAATGGAACTACTTCTCACGGCATAGCAGGAAAAAACAGGAAGGCTTCTCTTGGCAATCCAAGCGGTTCATTTTGATTCGGATGGGACACTGTTGAATCGTGACTCATCCTTATTGGCGTTTGTACGAGACCATCGTGCCGTGGTGATGAAGGCTGTCTGGAAACGAAACGAGCTGGAGGACACCGTTCTGGAGGCAGAAGCGATCATCGACGACCTGACAGAACTGCTCCCTCTTGTGCTACCCGAAGAATAGCGAACGAATTATTTCCTGCTTTTCTCTCTAGCGAGAGCAACCTCATACTCTTCCGGTGTGTTGGCATTAAAGACGGCCCACTCATCTAGTAATCCTTCTGGTGTCAGCTTTACGTGCAGCCCGTCCAATGTGCGCATGAGTCGGTACTGCCCATCACGCAGTGCTTGCTCCCACACTGGCTGCGTCCGTCGATGGTACAAGGCACATAAAGGATGCAGCCTTCCCTGCACGTTGGCCACCACGACATCCCACTCGTTCAATCCACTGGCGTATTCACAAAGTTTCCGGATCTGTTCACGATCCATAAAAGGAAGATCGCAGGACAAGACGAGCAGCACCTCTTCCTCGGTTGCTCGAAATGCCGTAACAAGCCCGCTGACAGGACCTGAAGAAGGTACCAGATCGGAAGTCACCTGTACTTTGGTCCAATCGATCGTTTCAGCTGTCAGGCGATCAGGTGTATTGGAGACGACCAGACATGGCATCCCGAGCAAAGAGATTTCTTTGACGAGCTCACTCAAGAAAGTGCCTCCCCTCCATTTAAGCAGCTCTTTTGGTGTGCCCATCCTGCTGCTGTTTCCTCCTGCGAGAATGACCGCTCGTATCGTCTGTTTGTTCATAGGCTCCTCCCGTTTCCTGTTTCCCGTTTCCTGTTGATCTATCATACACTTTTTCTACATTTCGATTCTTTGTCAAGTCTCCACAGCAAGCACTAGTCCTTATTCAAAGACAAGAAGCCTGGGCCATAGACCCAGACTTGTACGTTAGTTGTCTTCTTCGTCTTCTTCGTCGCCGTCTTCTTCGTCTTCTTCGTCGCCGTCTTCTTCGTCTTCTTCGTCGTAGCCCTCTTCGTCTTCTTCGTCGCCGTCTTCTTCGTCTTCTGCTTCGTAGCCGTCTTCTTCGTCTTCTTCGTCGCCGTCTTCTTCGTCTTCTTCGTCGCCGTCTTCTTCGTCTTCTTCGGCGTAGCCTTCTTCGTCTTCTTCGTCGCCGTCTTCTTCGTCTTCTTCGTCGCCGTCTTCTTCGTCTTCTTCGTCGTAGCCCTCTTCGTCTTCTTCGTCGCCGTCTTCTTCGTCTTCTTCGTCGCCGTCTTCTTCGTCTTCTGCTTCGTAGCCGTCTTCTTCGTCTTCTTCTTCAGTTACCCCTACTTCATCGTTTTCTTCGTACTCTTCTTCTTCATTGCGGTCATTAATGTCCAACATGCCCCAACATCCTCCTCTACCCTGTAATCAATACTATATATACGAAGAAGATGATCCCCTGGATTGTATGTTTGTCCGCTCTCAATCGCCTGATTTCTACAAACTTATCTCCTCTGAACAAAGTTCCAAGTGAGCTGTTGACATATGCCTATATTAGTTTATAATAAGTATTAATCAATAATAATTATAAAAAAGGAGAGATTCTAATATGAAAACGACTGTTGAAGTGAACATCTCCACCATTTTGAATAAACAAGTAGCAAACTGGACCGTCTTGTATACCAAACTGCACAATTTCCACTGGAATGTAAAAGGTCCACATTTCTTTACGCTTCATCAAAAATTTGAAGAGCTGTACTCCGAAGCAAGCGGACACATCGATACACTGGCTGAACGCGTCCTGAGTATTGGAGGCAAACCAGTTGCTACGCTAGCAGCTTGTCTGCAGGCAGCAAGCATCACCGAAGCAAACGACAATGAAACCGCTGAGCAAATGGTGAGCAGTGTCGTTCAAGACTTTACCCTACTGGTAGACGAGTTGAAGGATGCAAGAAACGCGGCCGATCAAGCCGATGATGAGGCTACCTCTGACATGCTTCTCTCCATCCAAAGCGGTCTGGAAAAACACATCTGGATGCTAAAATCTTTCCTACAATAACCTCGGCCAATCACCTGGTTATTCGGTACACAAAAAGGGCTCGTGCGAAATGGCACGTTGCCCTTTTTTATTGTCTTATAAAGAAAAGATCAGCTTACGACCATCTTTTTCGATTTTTACCTGAGGCAAATATTTCAAAGATTTTTGCACCCCAATATACGGGCTTGCAAACTCCACACTATGACGATTCTTCAATTCCTCACAGAGTTCCACCAATGACATCGGGGCCATGTACTCCTGTAGCAAATCCTCGATATGCTTGGCCACTTCGACATAGTCATGGCGTATATGAGCCTTTCGAATTTTCATTCTCTTCATCAGTTCAATAGGGATATCTTCCGCTGCAGTGGCTGCCTCTTCGGCATATTCGCCGTCCACCATTCCTTCCTGGCCGTCCATCTCCCGGATTCGATTCAAAATCTGCTTGATGTCCGCACCAAGCTGTTTATCCTGATCTACATACTGCCGGCGCAGTACCATACGTTGTTCCAGCAATGCCTGCAAAGTCATCTGCAACGCTTTCCGCTCGTTAAACATCGCGTATTTTTTTCCCCTTTGCGTATAAGTGTAGAAATAGTGGAATTATACACAATGATAATATATTAGAAGCAACTTGAAAATGAGGAAATTTAAGCGATTTCTTCTCTTTCAATCGGAATCCTTGCTTTTCTTTTTTCACGTATATGAGTACAATATTCTTGTATCTCTACGGAAAGGACTGGCGCGACCATGTTATCCCAGCGCTTACGCATAGCCCGTAAGGCAAAAGGTCTCACCCAGGAAGAATTGGCAGAGCTTGTCTGCACCACAAAAGGAACTATCAGTAATTACGAGAACAACCACAGCACGCCACCTAACGATATGTTGCGGCACCTGGCAGATATCTTGAACGTCACGACCGATTGGTTACTGGGACGCACAGATGAGGTGACGCCTGCTTCTGTATCTGCATCTGAAGCAAGAGAAAAACGTTCATTGGACGAGCTCCTTCAAGAGAAAATTGATGACCCGGATGACTACTACTTTCTGGATGGATATCTGGAAGCTTCCGAAGAGGAAAAAAAGGAAATCCGCCGTTACTGGTATGACCTGAGGAAGCAATGGAAAGTGCGTCAGGTCAAAGAATCACGTCCCCCTTCGTTGTTTGACATTACGGAAGGCTTGAAAAAAAATAACCCCTGACTTGGGGTTTTCTTTTCCGAACAAAACAGAACGTATGTTCCAAACAAACTCGGGAGGTTTCTGATGCTTGCTGCCGTTCTCCAAGAAATTTGCGAACCGAAGACGTGGCTGGAGAGCCGAGTCTACCTTTTGCTGCACCATTTCGGAATGGAACAGCCGGAGCAGATCGATCTGCATCGTCTCTGTACAGCCTATGACATCGATATCCTAGAAATTTCCGGTCGCAGCAGGGCGCATGCCCATCCTACCGTGACCAATCGCTACATCATAGCAGTAGACGAGCGCCTCGAGTCGGCTGAAAAACGAGTAAAAATCGCCCATGAGCTCGGGCATTTGCTGCTGCACGTGGGAATCCAACCTCACAACTGCGAATGGATGATCGACTGGCAGGAGTCGCAAGCCAATCATTTTGCTGAGCATTTACTGCTTCCTTTGTATATGGTCAGTCCTTTGCTGGCCGATTGCAATCGCTACAATGCTCCTGCTTATTTAGCGCAGCGTTTTGAGGTCCCCTTGTCCCTCGCCCGGAGCCGCTTTGACCGCATACTTGCCCGCTTGCACGCCAAAGGGTTTCCTGTTTTTTAGTTCAACTGTCCGGTCTTCACGCTAGAGGAGGTATCCCTTTGAAACACGTTTTTATCGCCGGAGATGCGTACAGCACAGGCTTTTTCGATTTGGACCTGGAGAGTGACGAGGAGCTCTCCCTCTTGCCTTCCCTTTCGATCGCTAGTTATCATGTGGCTCGTTTTGCCCTCGTCATGCGAGATCATGGGCTGGAAGGAATTGGCGTATTTCCCGGGCATGTCCTCCTAGTCTCGGACTATTCTTTGGAGCCGATCATAGGCAAGCCTGTACTGATCCGGCAAGAGGGACGATTTCTCGTTCGCATCGCTGCTGATGTGAATCCGGTGGAATGCTGTTTCACGACAACACGAGAAGAGGATGTGCCACTCATCCTGCCCTCCGAGAACATCCGTATCGTTGGCGTCATCTCAGGTATGATTCCTCAGGAAAAGGATTGACCTCTGTCTGTAGCCACTGCTTTAGGGCGGCAACTGTCTGCTGCCATTGTTCCTGTGGCGTAATGACAGCGGGCTGATCGCCATCCTGCGCCCCATAGCTTCCAAATTGGGCGTGATTCCCCCCTTCAATGCTCATGTACATAGTATCATCAGGCAAATACTGCTTGCTGACCTCGTATTTTTCCCGATTCACTACTCCATCCCTCGAGCCTAACAAGGAAAGAACGGGCAGACCTGAGTCTTTCAGGCTGCCTTTTTTATCAGGATAAGCGCCCAAGAAAAAGACACCGACAATTCGATCCAGATGGTTTGCTGCATATCGAGCAGCCATAGCACCGCCGAGAGAATGCCCACCGATGACAAAGGATTGATGAGGGTACGCTTTTAAAACCTGATTGGCCCGTTCTACGTCACTCACTGCAAGATTGAGTGGCATTCGAGCAATAAATACGCGATACCCTGCTCCTGCCAGAGAACGGGCGAGCGGAGCATAGCTCTCGGCCTTGATTAGAGCACCCGGATACAAGATGACACCTAGTTCCCTTGTCTCCCCGCCCTCAAATGCGAGCCAATCTCCCGTGTCGATGACCGTGATTCCTTCTCCGCCCTGCATCGCTGTTTTGGCTGCCTGATCTGGCGAATAGGGCCGCAGATACCAGATTGCCGTACAGGCTGCCACTAGCAACACCAATACTAGTCCCTGCAACCACTTCTTCCGATACCGCCCCACGCTGTCACCTCTTTTCTGTTCCCGTACCGTTTGCTTCTTATTATGTCTCAAACTCTCCTATCATGTGCCCAAATTCCATCAGACTGCACTTTTTATTGGCATTTTTGTCTCTTTAACCGATTTCTGGAAAACAAAAAAAGGGAGAATCGCTTCGGCGCTTCACCCTTTTTCTTTTTGCCTCTCGCGAAAACGACGCACTTTCATGAGGTTTCCACACATCTTGTCGTCGCACCAACGACGCACCCGATTACGACTTTCATCAAAAAAGACCCATTGGCAATCGTGATTGTCGCATATTTTTATCCTTCTGGCTTCTTCGTGTACGAGCAGCTCGGCAAAGGAACGGGCAATCTGGGAAATAACCTGGTCCCATCCACTGATCGGGCTCACCTGCTCCATATGATAGCTGCACTCCCCATCTACTACTAGGCGTGGATGAGCCAAAGCCAGTGACAACGCCTGATTCAAAGCCGCCAGATCCTCAGGAACCACTGTTTCGCTACGGACAAACGATTCCGTGATTCTCCTCATGCTTTCTCGAAGGTTCAGCAGTTCTGTACTGATTTTACGATCGATAGGTAGCGGAGCACTCAACCCCCATTGCTGGAGAAATTGCTCCAGCCACTCTGCTTTTTCCAGACGATTTTCCCTGCGACCTGAGCCTCGCCAATCTCGCCAATCGCTATTTAAAAAATCAATGCTTAACCATTCCACCTTTACTTCCCCCATCTCTTTTCCAAAAAAGACTATTTCTACCTTGTTTCCAGTAACAGGGTATGATATTCTCTTTGTGTAACCATCATAATATAAAAAGGTGGTTACTAGCGTGTATTATTTGAATCATTATACCGTTTCGCCTATCCGTTTCACAGACGAGGAGGATGGACATGAGCCGTGCAGAATTGCTATTGAACAATTGGCAGTATACTTATGAACAGGAAGACTGGTATCCGCCCTTGCGTGACGCCCTCTCAGGAGTAAATGCTGCCCAGGCGAGCTGGCGCCCTGTTGGGGAGGCTGCCAATACCATCTGGGAAAATGTCAGTCATCTCCTGTACTTTAAGGAACGACTTTTGCATCGTCTCTCGGGTACCGAGTTTCCCCTATCGGCTGATTCCAACGACGACACGTTTGCTCCTGCTGGGGGACCAGACGATGAAGAGGCTTGGCAAGCTACCAAACAGCGTATGGAAAATGTGCACCTTCACATTCGCGAAAAGCTTGCTTCTCTAAGTGAAGAAGAACTAGATCAGGGATTGCCAACCATTCCCGTCAATCAGAGTGTTATGAGCATCATGCTGCATGACGCCTTTCACACCGGGCAGATTGTTCAACTTCGAAAGCTTCAAGGGTCCTGGCCTGCAAGGCGATCTTTTCTTTAAAAAATAATCAGCGTCTATTTCTCGTACAGCTTGTGGCAATCGTACAAACCTTTTTCAAGCTAGTACCATATCCTTTTATTATAAGCTAAAAGGAGTGGTTCACTTGAACAAACAGGTTGGGTATGAACAGTGAGTCAAGTAAAGGGACGCCATTTGATTATTGATGCCTATGAATGTGATTCTGCTTTGCTCGACGATCTCTCCTATCTGGAGCAGACTCTTACCAATATCGTTTTATCCCTTGGAATGGAGAAACTCGCATTCCAGTTCCACCGATTTGAGCCCCACGGAGTAACCGGGCTTCTCCTTCTGTCGACTTCACACATGTCCATTCATACGTGGCCAGAATACTCATATGCTGCCTTTGATCTATTTACATGTGGAGACAATGATCCTTCTACACAAATAGACGCTTTATTACGTGGTCTGTCTGCAAAAAGAGCTCATGTATACGGAGTGGAGCGCTCTAATGGGAAAACAGCAGTCCCCCCCATGGTTTGGGAGCTTCGGACGCTAGATGAACAACCAGAGACGGAACCTACTCACCAATCCGTTTACTCGTCAGAAAAGGCGAACATTGATCTTTCCTTAGATCGCGGTGATCAGTATGATCAGATCGAACGCCAGCAATTGCTGGCCGGGGACCATAAAATGCTTTTCCAAGGTACGAGCTCCTATCAGCGTGTAGAGCTTGTAGAAGCCATGGAGATGCGCATGTATTTGGACGGTCAATTGCAGTTTAGTTCCCTGGATGAACGAATTTATCATGAGGCTCTTGTTCATCCCGCCTTTACTCATGCCTCTTCGCATGAGCGTGTTCTCATCGTTGGCGGGGGTGACGGGCTTGCCCTCCGAGAAGTGCTAAAGTACAAAACCGTTTTGCATGTTGACCTTGTCGACCTAGATTCGATGGTCTTGGACGTTGCCAAATATGTCCCGAAAGTGGTTTTGCTGAACGAATCCGCCTTGCACGACCCTCGTGTCGTAGCACACCCTCAGGACGCAGATGAATTTCTAAACAACGTGACTACCCCTTACCAAATCATCATCGTCGATTTCCCTGATCCAGCTGACGAAATCATCAGCACACTCTACACAAAAGAGTTCTTTGGGCGATTGTCTTCTTGTTTGACTGACAACGGCGTGCTAGTCTGTCAGTCTTTCTCACCTGAGGATGCGCCTCTGGTTTACTGGAGCATTGGACTGACGCTTGAAGATGCTGGTTTGTATACGAAAGCCTATCACTGCTTGGTTCCATCCTTTGGCGAATGGGGCTTTCATATAGCCGGGCGCGCTCCATTAACGGTAATGCCAAAGCAACTATTGGTGCCCACCCAAACACTTCCGTCAGATCTTGCCCCCTTGTTTGCGTTTCCTACCCAGATTCTCGAAAAACGCAACGAAGCTCTAGTCAATACCTTGCAAGACCTGACATTGCACAAGCTTTATCAGAGCGAAGCAGGAAAGAAGAATTGAAGCAACACGCAATCCCCTTCAATAGACCGAAGGGGATTTTTTCTAATTGATTAATCCTCCACAATCATATATAGTTTATAAATAAATTTAATTCCATACATGTTATCCTCATCTTTCACGGTGAGGGTAGAGGTCGCGGCTTTTATAGTATTCTGTACGAGATTCAGACGAAATCTAAGACTACAGAAGAGGGAAAATCCGCCGAAATCTATCGTGTATCTCTGTACACATGGGTTGGGGCTGTTCTCGAAAGGGACAGAACTGTCACGTTTGCTTGCCGAGCAGACGTGGTGTGCTATCTTCAGTGAAGGCTTGGTGGGGATTGGATGATACCGCCCTATGCCATTCTTTGGCTTGAGGCGGTTTTTTCGTTTCCGACCTTCCTTCCGTACTAAACAACCTAGAGAAAGGTCGTGCAACACGCATATGTCAGAAAATCAATTGCAACGTGGGCTCAAAGCTCGCCACCTGACGATGATTGCCATCGGGGGCTCCATTGGTACAGGATTGTTTCTTGCGAGTGGAGGTTCTATTCACTCTGCTGGGCCTGGTGGTGCTTTGGCAGCGTACGCCGCTATCAGTATCATGGTGTACTTCCTCATGACCAGTTTGGGAGAAATGGCGGCTTTCATGCCCGTCTCCGGTTCATTCAGCACCTATGCTACACGCTTTGTCGACCCATCCTTGGGCTTTGCACTTGGCTGGAACTATTGGTACAACTGGGCCATTACCATTGCTGTCGAGCTGTCGGCTGCCGCACTCATTATGAAATATTGGCTACCGGATGTCCCATCGATCATCTGGAGCGCATTGTTTCTCGTCATCATGTTTTGCCTGAATGTCTTATCCGTCAAATCATATGGTGAGTCCGAATATTGGTTTGCCCTTATTAAAGTCGTCACGGTTATCGTGTTTATCATTATTGGTGTGTTGATGATTTTCGGTATCATGGGCGGTGAAGCAGTCGGTTTTACGAACTTCACCAAAGGTGAGGCACCATTCAACGGTGGCTTCATGGCCATTCTCGGTGTCTTCATGATCGCCGGCTTCTCCTTTCAAGGAACGGAGCTGGTCGGTGTAGCAGCTGGCGAAAGCGAAAACCCTGCTCGCAACATCCCGAAAGCAATCCGTCAAATTTTTTGGCGCATCCTGTTGTTCTACATCCTGGCAATCTTGATCATCGGCCTGTTGGTTCCATACGACAATCCGAATCTGATCAGCGGAGACATCGCGGATATTGCCATCAGTCCGTTTACCATCGTATTTGAAAAAGCAGGATTTGCTTTTGCAGCATCTGTCATGAATGCAGTCATTCTCACGTCTGTCCTGTCTGCTGGTAACTCCGGCATGTATGCTTCTACCCGGATGCTGTGGGTGCTCGCCAAAGAAGGCAAAGCACCAAAATGGTTTACCAAAGTCACTCGCAATGGTGTTCCGATCAACTCCTTGATCGTGACGGCTCTCGTCGGTGCACTCGCCTTTTTGTCCTCCCTGTTCGGGGATGGCGCGGTATACATTTGGCTGTTGAATGCGTCCGGTATGTCCGGCTTCATCGCTTGGCTGGGGATCGCGATCAGCCATTACCGCTTCCGCAGGGCAATGCTTGCCCAAGGGCGCGATTTGGCGGAGCTTCCTTACCGAGCGAAATGGTTCCCGATTGGTCCGATTCTCGCCTTCATCATTTGCTGTGTGGTCATTATTGGACAAAACTACACGGCATTCACCGGCGATGCGATCGACTGGAACGGTGCCATGGTCTCCTACATCGGTCTGCCGCTGTTTATCGTGGTTTGGCTGGGATACAAATTTTCTAGGAAGACCAAGCTGGTCCCTCTCGACAAGGTAGACTTCAGCATGGATGAAAACACTCATTAATCGTAGAAGCTCCTGGCCATCCCCTTTTACGGGTGACCAGGAGCTTTTTATTTGAATGAGTTGCATGCTGGGAGACTCTCTTGTGAAAAACGGATCCATTCACGCATGGCAAACGTCTGGTATGCATTTTTTCTCCAGATCATCCCCAGATGCCACTTGAGAGTCGGGCTGACTAATGGAATGATGCGAAAGCGCTCCTCATCCAGTTCACTGCAAATCGTCTCAGGCAAGAGCGTAATCCCGATATGAGCCGCTACCATCTCACTGAGAAAATCCCATTGGGAGCTTTTGTAGACGACATGGGGATGGAACCCGGCCCGCACGCATTCATCTACAATGCGGTTATGCAGGGCAAAGTCTTCGTGGAACAGCAGGAACCGCTCACCTTCTAGATCGCTAAAAGGTACTTCTACGCGATCTGCCAGCGCGTGGGACGGATAAACGACCAGCATGATGTTTTCATTGACGAACGAGTAGTGGTCAAAGATGTCTTCTTTGGCTGGAAGCAGGATCACACCACAATCGAGCATGCCTGAGCCTACATCTGCCTCCACCTTGTTGGAACCTGCCTCGAACAGCTCCAGCCGAATTCCTGGATATTGTTCACAAAACCGGCCGATGACGTGTGGAAAGAAGCTGGCACCGACCATCGGCGGCAGTCCTATGCGGAGTCTTCCTCTCTTCAGCTCCATCAGCTCGTTGATATGGACAGTCATGTTCTCGAATGATTTGACCATCACTTCTGCCTGTGAGAACAACACCCATCCTGCATCAGTCAACGAGACACGCTTCCCTACGCGCTCGAACAGCTCCACCCCGATTTCTTCCTCCAGATTTCGGACCATCTTGCTGATCGTTGGTTGCGTGATATAGAGCGCCTGTGCAGCCTTCGTGAAGCTGTTGTGTCGCGCTACTTCCAAAAAGTATTGCAAATGTCGGATATCCATCAAACATCCCTCCGGTTAACGATAGATATCATGAATCCAAATGATTCTATATATGCATTTTACCTATGGAATCAGACGATGTACACTTTTCTTAGAGGGAGAGGGACATCTTGAGAAAATGGTTCAAAATCATTGCACAAGCTGCTTTTTTCGTGATCGTTTCCATACTAATGAACGCACTCGTCGCCTGGCTGGGTCTAACGATTCCCGGTAGCATCATCGGTATGTTTGTGGTATTTTTTCTGCTACAGATGAAATGGTTGCGCCTGGAATGGATCGAAGTCGGTGCGAGCTTTCTTTTGGCTGAACTGTTGTTATTTTTCATTCCGCCATCTGTTGGAATTATCTCTTATCAAAATCTTATGCTGCACGAAGGCGTTCAAATCTTTTTCGTCATTGCGATTGGTACAGCCGTTGTAATGGCAAGTAGCGGACTAGTGGCACAGCGCATCGCCAAACGGAAGGAGCATCTGCGATCATGATCGGCGGTATATTGGGCTTCTTGTTCACCATTGCACTCTACTTGATTGCAAAAAGGCTTTATCGCTTCAAACCGATTCTGCTGTTTTCACCGCTGCTGTTTACACCTGTCGTTCTTGTCTGTTTATTGATTGGCACTCATACCGCCTACGAATCTTACAACGCCGGTGGAAAATGGCTGGCTTACATGCTCCAGCCCGCTACGATTGCCTTTGCGGTACCGTTATACAAGCATTATCCTTTATTGAAGAAACACGCCGCGCAAATTCTGGTCAGTGTCATGTCGGGTTCAGCAGTAGCCGTTGTCTCCTCCGCCTTGTTGGCTCTGCTCATGCACGTAGACAAACAGGTGATGTACAGCTTGATCCCACGGTCCATCACTACGCCGATTGCCATGAATGTTTCGGAAATGATCGGTGGCGTTCCTTCGATTACGGCTGTGCTCGTGCTCATCACCGGGCTGCTAGGCTCTTTTATTGGTCCTTATGTGATTTCGTATCTCAAGATTCAGGATGACATCGCTCGCGGTGTCCTGTTGGGCACTAGCGCGCATGGCGCCGGGACTTCCAAGGCCTTTGAGATCGGATCGGTGACGGGGACCGTTTCGAGTATTTCAATGATCCTCGCGGCTTTGGTGACGCAGCTGGTTGCTACGATCGTCATACAGTAAGGAAATAATAGAGAATAGAAGCGAAATGAGAACGGAATAACAAAAAGAGCCAAGCATTTGCTTCGGCTCTTTTTCATCTTAGAGTTCGATAATCTTTGTACCAAGATTATTGCAAAATTCCTTGTCATGCTCCACAAAAAGAATAGTTGGGGAGTATTCAAGCAGCAGCACTTCCAGTTGCATGCGCGAAATAGCACTTTCTTCTTTTGGCCGCAAATAATTCCTGGACGCTCGAGATGCGCACTCTTCTCCCAATGGAGCAGGTCTGACTCATGAGAAAGAAAATCCTGTTTGGGCTTGTTAATTGTCTTACTTCCAGGGCCAAAATAACTGTAAGCGATACTACCAAAATCATCATGCATCAAGTCAGTGCAACAGGAGGCAGAGAGAAGAAATGAATATCGTCTTTTTTGTTACGGGATTGTTGTTCGTATCCGGCATAGGATACGTGGCCAGCAATAATCGCAAAGGGATCAAGCTTACCCCCATCCTAAAAATGATTGTGGCGCAGCTTGTATTGGCGTTTCTCTTATTGAATACGAGCATCGGGATTGATCTGATTCGTTTTATCTCAAACGGCTTTGACGCGCTGATGAAGCTGGGAATTAGCGGGGTCGATTTTGTGTTCGGAGGGCTCGAAAATACCGGGGTTTCCAACTTCTTCCTCGATGTGCTTCTTCCCATCATCTTTATCTCTGTTTTGATTGGGATTCTCAGCCATTTCAAAATCCTGCCTTTCATCATCCGATATGCAGGTCTTACGCTAAGCAAATTAAACGGGATGGGAAAGCTGGAGAATTACATTGCGGTTTCTTCTGCCTTTCTGGGGCAATCGGAAGTGTTTCTGACTACCAAAAAGCAGCTGGGGCTCGTCTCCAAGAAGCGCCTTTACACGCTGTGCACCTCGGCGATGAGCGCGGTAAGCATAGCGATTGTCGGCGCCTACATGACCATGCTGGAGCCGAAATACGTTGTGGTTGCCATCGTCGTTAACATTCTGTCGGCATTAATCGTAGCCAACATCATGAATCCATACGAACTGGCTGATGAAGATGATCTGCCCCTGACCCAGGATGAAACGGATAAACCCGCTTTCTTCCAGATGATCAGCGAAAGCATCCTTGATGGGTTAAAAGTCGCTGTCATTGTCGCGGCGATGCTGATCGGTTTCATTGCGCTAATGAATCTGGTGAACGAACTTTTTTTGTGGGTATTCCACCTTTCCTTTCAATCTGTGCTGGGGTATATCTTTGCTCCTGTTGCCTTCTTAATGGGGGTTCCTCAATCTGATATTGTCCAGGCGGGCGGCATCATGGCTACGAAAATTGTCACCAACGAATTCGTTGCCATGCTGAACTTCAAAGAGATCGCTAACGGCCTATCCCCGAAAACGGTAGGGATCGTTTCGGTATTCCTCGTCAGCTTTGCCAATTTCGGCTCTATCGGCATCATTACAGGCGCCGTCAAGGCACTGCATGAAAAACAGGGAGACCTTGTCGCCAAATTCGGCTTAAAATTACTGCTGGGCTCAACACTCGCCTCCGTTTTATCCGCAACCATTATCGGAGTCTTCTTATGAAAAATTAAATGAGGTAGACAACGAAAAACAGGCACACGACTGAAATGCACCCCAATTGTTAGACACACCTAACAATTGGAGGTGCATTTTATATGGCCAAATTTTCTCCAGAAGATAAATTATCCGCGGTTTTTCGTTGGAGAGACGGCAAAGAAACTCATGCTTCCATTGCTGCGTCTATTGGTGCAACCAAAGCTATGATTGGAGTTTGGGTGATGCAATACGAGCAAAATGGCGCGGAAGCGTTTAGAAAGTCCTATACAAGCTACACAGCTCCGTTTAAACTGGACGTACTCAATTATATGAATACCCACGGGACGTCTCCGAATGCAACTGCCGCCATTTTTCAAATTCCCTCTCCCGCTTTAATCCGAAAATGGAGGATTCAATTTCATTCATGCGGAATAGACGCCCTTATTCCAAAGAAAAAGGGGCGTCCAACGATGAAAAAGGGAAACAAGAATGTAACACCTGTTGAAGGATCAGTCGAGGCATTACAGCAAGAAGTAGAGCGTTTACGTATGGAGAATGCTTATTTAAAAAAGTTGAATGCCTTAGTTCAAAGCAAGGAAAAATTACAAACCAAGACAAAGCGCAAGTAGTGTTTGAACTAAGGACTGAATTCCCCATTAAAGCGCTACTCCAATTGGCGGGAATACCACGGAGTTCCTATTATTACTTCGTTCGTACGATAAGTCGCCCAGACAAACATGCTGAAATGAAGACGTTGATTCAGGCTATTTTCCATGAACATAAAGGCCGCTATGGATACCGTCGGATTAAGGACGAGCTCAGAAATCTTGGGCACCAGGTGAATCATAAAAAAGTACAGCGATTGATGAAAGAGTTGGGCTTAAAAAGTATTGTTCGTATGAAGAAGTATCGTTCCTATAAAGGGAATGTTGGTAAGATCGCTCCAAATGTTTTGGATCGTAACTTCCGAGCAGAAAAACCCAATGAAAAGTGGGTAACGGATATTACGGAATTTAAGCTATTTGGTGAAAAGCTTTATTTATCACCAATGCTCGATTTGTTTAACGGAGAGATCATTGCCTATACAATCGACTCAAGACCAAGATATTCTCTTGTTTCAAAGATGCTGGAAGAAGCCTTTAAACGATTAACCGAACAAGACCACCTCTTGATCCATACGGATCAAGGATGGCATTACCAGATGAGTAAGTACCAGCACGCCTTAAAAGAAAAGAACGTCACCCAGAGTATGTCGAGAAAAGGAAATTGTTATGATAATGCCGTAATGGAGAACTTTTTTGGTATCCTCAAATCGGAATTTTTATATACACAAGAATTTGAGAGTATTGAACATTTTAAGCAAGAGTTAGCAAACTACATCGACTATTATAACTTCAAACGAATTAAGACAAAATTAAAAGGCTTGAGTCCGGTACAATACCGAACTCAAACCTTACATGTCGCTTAATTACATTACATGTCTAACTTTTAGGGGTCACTTCAGACATATGCCTGTTTTTCGATTTCCGTGAAAGTATCCGTTTGCTTTGCAGCCACATTTGGTTATTTTTTTAAGCGATAAGGTACCGTTGCGATTTTGACATCCTGCCGTGCAAATAAGTACGCTCGCAGGAAAAAGCTTGTTTGGTTATGGAGCAGATTGTGCCACCAACGTTTGGTAATAAACTGTGGAATCATGACCGTCACATGATCTGTATCGGCCTTTTTCCATTCCACGGTATCAATGAATTTAAACAACGGCTTGATAATACTTCGGTAATGGGAACGTAGTACGATCAGTCGCACACCTGGATTCCACTGTTCCCATTTTTCCTCCATTTTCTTGATGTCTTCATCATTGAACCCCACGTATACAGCGACAATGTCATCTGCCAAGGATTGCGCATAGCTAATCGTATTTTTCACTACTTGTGAAATACCTGCAACAGGTATTACGATTACACTGCCTTTTGGTTGTGGTTTGTCTACGGAAATGTCGATTCGCAACTCATCGGCCAAATCTTTATAGTGGCCATTAATTTTCCGGAAGATAAAAATGACGATCGGAAGAAAGATGAAAATCGTCCATACCTGCGAGAATTTCGTAATCAAGAATATCAGGCAAATGGTAAGAGTCGTCAGCATCCCGATGGTATTAATGATAAAAGGGGTAAACCATCCTGGGGGCTTTTTCGTCATCCAGCGCTTCATCATTCCTGCTTGGGACAGCGTAAAAGGAATAAAGACACCAAGCGCATACAGAGGAATCAAATTCTCTGTTTTTCCACCAAAAGCAATAACCAGGATGGCGGAAAGAATGCCCAGAAAAATAATACCATTGGAGAAACCAAGACGATCGCCACGTACCATAAACATGTTAGGCATAAATCGGTCTTTCGCTAACATGAACGCCAGAAGTGGAAAGGCTGCAAATGCGGTATTCGCCGCGAGAAATAAGATGAGCGCCGTGACCGCTTGGATAAAGTAATAAATGACTCCTCTTCCAAATACGGCTGATGCAATTTGCGAGACAACCGTTTCCTTAGCCGCTGGAGCGATTCCATACACATAAGCCAACATGCTAATGCCCATGAACATGACCCCGAGGATCAGTCCCATCATGATCAAGGTCAATGCTGCGTTTTTGGGTGCAGGTTCCTTAAAATTTGGGATCGCATTCGAGACTGCCTCTACCCCTGTAAGCGCTGAACACCCTGAACTGAATGCCCGCAAAAGCAGGAATAGGGTTATCCCTGGCACCGCTACGCCATACACGGGTGCTTGTGCATGCACATTCCCCGCCAACCATTGGTAACCACCACCAATAATCAATAAAAAAATAGCAACAACAAAAAGATACACGGGATACATTAAAATGGTTGCGGATTCTGTGATTCCCCTCAAATTCAGGATCGTCACCGTTATGATCATGATCAATGCAATCAGGACGCGGTGATCATGCAGTACAGGAAAAGCCGAGGTAATAGCATCCGTAGAAGCGGATGTACTCACCGCTACGGTCAGAATGTAGTCTACGAGTAAGGAGCCGCCTGCTACTAACCCTGTCGAAGTCCCAAAATTGTCCTTGGCTACAATGTACGCTCCTCCGCCTGTTGTGTAAGCAAAGATCGTTTGGCGATAAGACAAAACCAGAATGGTTAAAAGACCAACGACTGCAATTGATATGGGAATCGAGTACCAAAGCGCGACTGCCCCTAGCGTAACTAACACCAGAAGAATCTGTTCCGTTCCATAGGCTACGGAAGATAAGGCATCTGATGATAATACTGCCAACGCTTTTACCTTCGATAATTTTTCTTCCCCGAGCTCTTTTGACTTCATCGGTCTGCCGATCAAAAATCGTTTCATCCCCGATAGCATGTTCATTCTCCTCGCTAGCATTTCCCGTTAGTTTCCCCTCTCTTACAACCAACCAATAAACTGTAGTTTTTTCCAACCACTCCTTTCCGCCCTGAAATTGGAACAAAAAAGAAGCCGAACGAGAAGGAACTCACTTGGCTTCTGGGCATAGCGAAATAAACTATGTCATTCATACACAAAGTAAATGTTACCTCTCTTGAAACGCTTACGGAGTTAGCTGACGGATTCGGATGTAAGAGTCACCCTACTCGAAATGTTCGAGATTCACCCCATGTGGCTTTAAGTTTACAGCCACGGTTGGTTTCCCCGCTCCCATGTTACGGACTCAGCGAATCTGATCTGATCTGATCAGATCATAATCTAGGTTGTGCATCACGAAACAAATATTACTCCCATGGAATCATACTTGTAAAGACCCGAATCGACTTATTTTTTCAAAAAAATAGGTGCTCCGGTAAGCAGATTGATCTACTTACCGGACACCCGATAACGATTACTCTCTCCTTAATGAGCGAGGACATACAATGTCGTTTGAACCTGTTCCGCATAGCGTTTCGCTTCTCTGCTGAGTATGCCCGATTCTCACAAAAGGATATCCGTCCAGATTTTTATCGTCGTGGCTAGTATCAAGAGAGCCAGAACAGCCTGAAGGATTTTGGTATTCACCCTTTTACTAACCTTGGTCCCGATCGGCGCAGCCAAAATACTAGCGATCACCATAATCACGGATGGCCAGAGCAGTACGTCACCTGCCATGACTTTCCCAATCGTCGATCCGATGGAAGAAATGAATGTGATGGCTAGAGATGAGGCAATGGTGATTCTTGTAGGGATCTTGAGAATAATCAGCATGATCGGAACCAAGATAAACGCGCCTGCCGCTCCGACAATTCCGGAGGCGACTCCGACAATCAAAGCTGATAGCATGGCCGTAGGCTTATGGAACGTAACGTCAGCTATTTCTTGGCTGTCGATTCCTTTTTTCGGCATAAACATCATGATCACGGCAATGGTGGCCAAAACAGCATAGACAACGTTGATAGCATCAGCCGAGAGGTATTTGCCGCCATATCCCCCGAGCAGGCTGCCGACGATGATGGAGCTTCCCATATACAGAACAAGCTGATAATGAATCAATTTGTCTTTGCGCAAAGCCAAGACAGCCGAAATCGTCGCGAAAAACACTTGAACGGCGCTGATTCCGGATACTTCGTGGGCAGTGAACGCAACAAACCCAAGTGCGGGAGGAATGTAGAGGAGCATCGGATATTTGATAATGGAGCCTCCAATTCCGACGAGGCCCGAGATAAACGATCCTACGAACCCGATTAAAAACAGTGTGATGATGAGGCTGAATGTCATTGGCTCCTCCTTCATTGCTCTGTTCGGAAGAAACAAAAGTCGGCATCCCCCCAGTAAAGGGTTGAACCGACTTGTGCGAAGACTGGGATAGAGTCTAGTTATTCGAACGCCTGACCGTCCTTTTGCCATTGGACAAAGCCGCCGCTCAAATTCTGTACTTGCTTGAACCCGTTCGCTTGTAGGATGCTGGCACCAATAGCGGATCTAGCACCGGAGCGGCATTGCACAAGAACGGGTTTGTCTTTTGCAATTTCATCGAGCCGTCCCGATAGGGTTCCCAGCATGATGTGCTGCGCGTTCTGAATGTGCCCCTCCTGCCACTCGGTCAGATTTCGCACATCAATTACGTACACCTCTTCGTTTTCCACAGATTTTGCGATCTCCAAAGGCGTGACCTCCGCATAGGTTTCCAGAGCAAACTCCCCGCTTCTGAAGACTTTGTCACTGTTGATGAAGCCTGCCATCTGGTCAATACCTACCGAACGCGCCGCTTTGAGAATCTCGTCCCGCTCGTCCGGATTCGTCAGGAAGTATACAGGGCGTTCATAATCGACGATCCAACCCGCCCAGTTGGCAAACGATTTGTTGAAGGGAATGTTGAGTGTGCCTTCCACATGTCCTTTCGCGAATTCCTTGGATGGGCGCGTATCCACGATCTGTCTGTTTTCCAGCAGTTCCTTCACTTTCTCCATCGAGGTGACTTCTGTCACGACTGGCAGATCTTTAAGCAGCGCAGGACCTTCTTTATTGACACGTTTCATCACAGCAAAATAGTTAGGCGGCTCCGGCTGACCATCGAGAAGGGCTTGGATGAATTCCTCTTCGTTGGTGTAGGATAGTGCCCAGTTAAAAAGCTTTTCGTAACCGACTGTCGTTGACGGAACTGCCCCCAACGCCTTCCCGCAAGCACTCCCTGCTCCATGTGCCGGCCATACCTGCAAATAATCCGGGAGCTGCTTGAACTTTAGGAGAGACTTGAACATCTCTCTCGCACCAGCCTCAGAAGTCCCCTTGATTCCTGCTGCTTTCTCCAGCAAATCTGGTCTGCCGATATCCCCCACAAAGACGAAATCTCCTGTGAAAATCCCGATGGGACGATCTGCACTTCCGCCGCGGTCTGTCAACAGGAAGGAAATACTCTCCGGCGTATGTCCAGGGGTATGCATGACTTCAAAAATCAGATTTCCGATGGAGAACTGATCGCCGTCATGCACGAATTGATGATTCAATCCTTCCGCATATTGATATTTCCAATCGTCTCCCCCTTCATCGGATAAAAACAACTTCGCCGTATGTGTAGCTCCGAGTTCACGCGCACCAGAGACAAAATCGGCGTGAATATGGGTTTCTGTAGCTGCTACGATCGTCACACCCTCTGCTTTCGCTACCTGAAAATACGGTTCCAGGTTGCGGCTGGGGTCAATCACAATCGCTTCGCCCGTCTTTTGACAACCGACCAGATAGGATGCATGAGCCAGCTTTTCATCGTAAAAGTAACGCAACAACATGGTGTATTCCTCCCCTTACATCATCATTTACTTGATTTTTCCGCCAGCACCTCGAGCAGCGATTGGGTAAAGCGCAGCGTCTTCTGAACAGTAGGATCCTTGAGCAGACGCAAAAGTCCGAAAATGGAGATGGCTTCGTGATTGTTCTTGGCCCGTTCTTTTGCCTCACGGAAGACGGCAACCCCGGTTTCCACCTGGGCAGTGACAGGGGCAATGTACCCTTTCATTCCCTTAAGCAAATACTCTTGGGATTGTTTGTCCTGCCCGACACTTTCCACGAAATCGGCCACTTGCTCGATCGTGTTTACATATTTCAGCAGCTTGGGCATCTTCTCCAGCAATGAAAACAGGGCAAGGATCGATTCCTTTTCTACACGATATGGAGCACACTTCTGCCCCAGCCTATCGAAAAGGGAGCCAAGCGACTCCTTATCCTGAAGGATGGATGTCGCCAAATCCACCCCCTGCTCCGCTGCCAATACCGCGTCTTTGATCCTGGGCAGCTTGCGGATCAAGACGGCAATCGCTTCCTGCACTTCTGGATCAGCCAGCTCTTCCAACCCCATGTCCATACTTTTCGGTTCCTTGATCTCGTTCAAATTTCGTTCTCCTCCTCTCTTTCCCACCTGAGCCTGCCTTACATCAACCCTTTTAGCATTCCGTTCCAATACATCACAGGAAGAAGCTCTCTTTTCATCACATACATGCTGAATCGCTCCTCGGACTGATCAAACGGGAAGGTTTCCTGCGGCAACTGATTGTAATCAAACTCAGCCAGCACCAATTTGTTGTACCCGGTTACCAGCGGGCAAGACGTATACCCGTCATACGTTGCAGCCAGAGGAGAGCCATTTTGCAGAGCGAGCAGATTCTGTGCGACTACGGGAGCCTGTTTGCGAATCGCAGCCCCTGTCTTGGACGTCGGGAGATTGGCACAATCACCAATTCCAAAAACATTGGCAAACTTTTTATGCTGCAGCGTATACGGATCGACATCCACCCATCCCCCTGCATCTTCTAGCGAGCTTCCCTTGATAAAATCAGGCGCTTTCATCGGAGGGGTCACATGAAGCATGTCGTACTTCAACACTTCCTGCTCCTTCGTATCCAAATTCTCGAAAACGGCTTCCTTTGTATCTGGACGCACTTCGATCAGATTTCTTTTGTACATCGTCTGTATGTTCTTGCGTTGGACGACCTTGTCGAGCGTATTGGCGTATTTCGCAACATCGAAAATGCTTGCTTTTGCAGATGCAAAAATGATTTCGGACTGATTACGAACATTCAACTTGCGGAAGTAGTCATCAGCAAGGTACATGATTTTTTGCGGAGCACCCCCGCACTTTACAGGGGAATTCGGATGCGTAAAGATAGCCGTTCCGCCTTTGAAGTTCCGGATGTTATCCCATGTGCTGTCTACTGTTTGGTACGAATAGTTGCTACAAACCCCGTTTTTCCCAACCGTTTCCTTCAGTCCTTTAATACCGTCCCAATGAATCTGCAATCCTGCAGCCACCACGAGGTAGTCATAGGAAATCGTTGTACCTGTCTGGGTAACCAGCGAGTTTTGTTCTGGATGAAAGGCTGTTACGGCATCGGCGATCCACTCTACGCCGTCAGGAATCAACGAACCCATTTCCCGCTCCGACTCTTCCTTCTTCGCTGCACCACCGCCGACTAAAGTCCACAATGGCTGGTAATAATGCTTGGTTTCGGGATCAATGATGGCGATATGCCCTTTGAGCTTTTTGGAGCCCCGTACCAAGCGGGCAGCTACAGAAATACCGGCAGTACCGGCCCCCACAATGACAACAGAATAACGAGCTTGTTTTGCCATAGTTGCCTCCTTTTGCATTTCGTTTCTTGGTTTTTCGTAAAGAAGCGTGTCTCTATCTATAAGTTTATTCGTGTATCCTTTTTTCCATATAGGGGAACTCCCCTACTTTTCTGAGCGCCCGATCATGACGAAAAAGCATTCCAAAAGCAAAAAAAGCCCCTTGAACTGCCAATCGGCAACGCAAGGGGCACGCCTATTAAAACGCCAAATCCAAGTATCTGTTTTTGATCGCATATTGGATCAATTCATGCTTCGAATCCAGCTCCAGCTTCTGCATAATATTTGTCTTGTGATTTTCCACAGTCTTGACGCTGATCGACAGCTTATCGGCGATCTCTTTGTTGGCATAGCCCAGCACGATGAGCCGGACGATCTCCTTTTCGCGGTCGGTCAAAACCGAAGGCAGCTTTTTGGACTCCGATTTCAGCCATTGCCTGACGATGTCTTGCGAGACGGAGGTCTTGTAAAAATGTTTCCCACCGTACACCTCTACGATCGCCTGAAAAAGCAGCTCCCCATGGCTGTTTTTTAAAATGTACCCATGCGCTCCTACGGTGACTGCCTTCTGGACGAAAATCTCTTCATCATGCATCGTCAAGATCACGATTTTTACAGACGGAGCCAGCTTGCGGATCTCTGCGCTTGCGCTAAACCCGTCCAAACCATTGGGCATCGACAAATCCATCAAGACCACATCCGGCGCAAACGAAATGGACTTGAGAATCGCATCGTTGCCATTGTGGCTTTCCCCGACGATTTTGATTTCGGGGTATCCTTCCAAAAGTACCCGCAGCCCTTTCCGAATCATCGTGTGGTCATCCACCAGCAGTACCCGTATCACTCCTCCTCCCCTCCTGTAACTGCCCGAATGTTTACTTTGATTACTGTCCCTTCCTGCAAAATCGAGTGAATCTGCAGGCTCCCTTCCATCTGATCCACTCTCTCCTCCATATGCTTGAGACCCAGACCTGCCTTCACCTGATCGCGGTCAAATCCGATGCCGTTGTCCTGAATCTTCAGGGTCAGCTCATCGTCTTCTTTATACAGGATGACTTCGATGAGCGTCGCTTTCGAATATTTCAAGGCGTTGTGCAGTGCCTCCTGAATGACACGGTACAAATTGACCTCCAAGACAGGCTGCAGTCTATCGCTGACATTGCTGTAGGTAAACGTGATGGAAACGTCCTTATGCGTTCTGTTCAGGCTGGAAACAAGATGCTTCACTGTCGGAATCAGTCCTAGCTGGTCGAGACTGTGCGGGCGGAGCTGGAGCGAATAGAGCTTGACGTCTTGGATCGCTTTTTCCAATTCCTCCACGATCTCCTGCATGTACTCGCTGAACTGCTCTTCCTGCTTGATGCGTGATTGAATGGCTTGAATGCCTACAGAAACGGAATAAAGCGATTGTCCGACACCATCGTGCAGCTCTTGCGCCAACCGCTTGTGCTCGTTCTCCTGGGCTTCCAGCGTTTTTTGCAAAACCAGCTTGGAAATTCTGGCCTCTTCTTCCTTTTTCTTAGCCGTCAAATCTTTGAGGACCAGCAGAACCTCCTGCTTGTTTTGTTCACCATTTTCATAGATGACAGCCGTGCTCATCTCCATGTCGACGAATCGCCCCTCATAGGTAGGCATCGAAGACAGAAAGTACGGTACCTCTCTCTTTGACACCAAGTAACAACGCTCCTCCCCCTCTGTCAGTTTTCTCGTCTGACAATAGGAGCAGTACGGGACCTTTCCTCCTACCTTCCATCCGGTCAGTCTAACTGCGGACGGATTCATCACCAGAATTCTTCTCTCCTGATCCATGAGAATAATCCCATCCTGCAGGTGGTCAAAGATCTGTTTCAGATAGCTGCCCTCCAGCGTCTTCCCCTCTTCGCCATACCGTTCAAAAAAGCTTGGGCTTTGATACATAATGGATCCTCCGACCGTAGTAGTTTCCAGCTCATCCCTGTTTCTTTCCTTGCCCATCTCGGGACTGTTGATGCTGTCCATGCACAGCAAAGATTATATGAAACCCCAGAGTCAATGAAGTCAGGATTCGAGCAAGTGTCACGTTATCCTTCTTCATTCCTCCATATGTTACATGCTGTCATCCGGGTCGACCTTGATTTCATCGTAATCTTTGCCAAGGCAAGAGCGTATAGGTGGGTTCCCCTATCTTTACGCAAAAAAGAGCCCCCAAAAGAAATCTAACCTTCTTTCGAGAACTCTTCTTCTATTATATATGGAACAACCTACGACAATTTCCCCATCAAGTTCCCCATCCGATCCAGCGCCTTTTTCAGCTGTTCCATCGATGTGGCGTAAGAGCAACGGATGTGACCATTCCCGCTCTCACCGAACACATCGCCTGGGACGACCGCGACTTTTTCCTCCATCAACAGCTTCTCCGCAAATTCAGCAGAGCTCAGTCCTGTTGATGCGATCGAAGGGAAAGCGTAAAAGGCTCCATCCGGTTCGTGGCAGCTGAGGCCGATCTGGCGGAAGCCATCTACCACGAAGTTACGGCGTTGGCGATAGCTCTCAATCATCCGTTCCATGTCCGAGCGGCCGTGACGCAGTGCCTCCAGAGCAGCCATCTGCGCCATCGTCGGTGCGCACAGCATCGTGTACTGGTGGATTTTCAGCATCCCTGCCAAGAGATCAGGAGTCGCACAGACATACCCGAGACGCCAGCCGGTCATGGCAAATGCTTTGGAAAAGCCGGAAATGAGAATCGTCCGGTCTTTCATGCCAGGCAGTGCGGCAATGCTGTCATGCATTCGTCCGTACGTCAGCTCCGCGTAGATTTCGTCGGAAATGACCAGCAGATCGTGCTTTTCAATGATCGGCAGCAAGGTCTTCCACTCGTCGGCTGTCATCGTGCCCCCTGTCGGATTGTTCGGGTAGCAGAAGATGATGGCCTTCGTCCGTGGAGTGATGTGCGTCTCCAACTCTTGCGGCGTCAGCTTGAACTGGTTTTCCATCGTGGTCTTCAGGAATACCGGAACTCCGCCAGCCAGACGAATGACCGGTTCGTAGGAAACGTAGCACGGCTCGACGACCAGAACTTCATCACCCGGATCTAGAATGGCGCGCAGGGCAATATCGATCGCCTCGCTGGCACCTACTGTCACCAAAATCTCGCTCTCAGGATGGTAGCTGACAGAAAACCGCTCCTCCAAATACTTTTGGATCTCCACTCGCAGTTCCAGCATGCCTGCGTTGGAGGTATAAGCGGTATGACCGCGCTCCAGAGACGAAATGGATGCTTCCCTCATGCGCCAAGGAGTGACAAAGTCAGGCTCCCCTACCCCTAGGGAAATGACACCTTCCATCGAGGCAGCCAAATCGAAAAAGCGGCGAATCCCCGATGGCTTCAGGGAAGCGACTGTGGATGACAAACGGCTTTTCAGTGACAATTGCGTACTCATGGAGTTACCACCATTCTGCGATCTTCATCGCGATCTTCCAATTCAATCCCATCGTGCTTGTAGCGTTTCAAAATAAAGTGAGTGGCCGTCGAGACTACGGAATCGAGCGTCGCCAGCTTTTGCGAAACGAACGTTGCGACCTCGCGCATCGTCTTTCCTTCCAACACCACGGACAAGTCGTAGCTGGCACCTGACATCAGGTAAACGGCTTTTACTTCCGGGAAACGGCAGATGCGCTCCGCTACCTCGTCGAACCCGACATCTCGCTTCGGCGTTACTTTCACGTCGATCATCGCGTTCACATACGGATGATCCTCCACCCGCTCCCAGTTAATCAGCGCTGGATATTTCACAATCACTTTTTCCGCTTCCAGAGTGGCGATGGCTCGCTCGATCACCTCTGTCGGCTCCGCCAGCATTTTTCCGATTTGCTCGGCTGACATACGGCTGTCCTCTTCTAGCAAGTGCAGCAATTCCCGTTGCTTTTTCGAATCCATAACCCACCACTCCATTTCTCTCTCATATGTCTCGTAAAAATCAAAAAGCCCCAGCAATCGATCCATGGTTCACGGAATCGATTGCTGAGGCGAAGGTATCGCGGTACCACTCAGCTTTTTTCCCTTTTTCACAAAAGGAAAACTTGTGCAGTCAAAACTGACATGCGCCTGATAACGTAGGCTAGTCGCTGCTTTCTACTCGTGTTCAAAAGCAGAGCTCCAAGGTGGCTTTCAAAAAGAGTTCGCGGCCGCCCTCCCAGCAATCAGGCGACTCTCTGGACGTCAAATCCCTTTTCTACTTTCCTTTTCACGGCGTTTCTTCCGTATGGGTAATACTCAGTGTCATACTCGTTTGCTTGAATGTCTCAGATTATAGAAAGGTTTTTGCCTGTTGTCAACCAACAACTTTCTGGGATGGCCCACGAAATCAACAGGGATGCGGGAAAAAAAGAATCGAGGACTTTTCACGAAAATTAATTGATCAACAAACTAAAATCTCTGGAGTTGTATCTCCCTCACGTCCTGCGTGACAAGAGGTGACCGCCAAAAAGACATCTCCTTCCAACCTATGGCATAATGGGAGGTACACAGAACAGATGAACGTAAAGTGGGGAATAGCATGAATCGAAATTTCGGTGTTATTGATCTAGGCTCGAATACAGCCAGACTGGTCGTGTACGAGCAAGACAAACAAGGACTAGTGACAGAGGTAGATAACATCAAGCGGGGACTTCGGCTCAGCAACCATTTGCAAAATGGCCGTATGGATGACGAGGGTGTCGCCAAAACCATTCATGGCATGCGTCAATTTAAAGAACTGCTAGATGCGAGAAACATCAATGACATCATCGCGGTAGCTACTGCTGCTGTTCGACAGGCTGAAAACGGACACGAACTAACCCAGCGAATCAACCAAGAAACAGGTATCGCGGTTCGCGTCCTGAGCGGCGAAGACGAAGCGCGATACGGCTACCTCGCCGTCATAAACAGTATGAAAATCGAGGAAGGCATCACGATCGATATCGGTGGTGGCAGCACGGAAGTCACCTATTTTCGCAATCGCCAGCTGCAAGAGAGCTTTAGCTTCCCATTCGGCATCGTAACGCTGACCCAGATGTTTTTTCAGGGTGACATTCCAACAGAGACTGAATTTTACCAGCTTCGCAGCTTTTTGAGCCGTTCCTTTTCCAGTTGTCCATGGTTGATGAACAAACAATGTCCCGTCATTGCCATCGGAGGAACGGCTCGCAACCTGGCAAAAATTCACCAGCGATCGGTGCAATATAGCATGGACAGCTTTCACCACTACCCGATGACTGGATGGCAATTGACAACCATTCTGGAACAGCTAAGCCCGCTTCCGCTCGAAGCACGCCGACAAGTTCCTGGCATCTCCAAGGACCGAGCAGATGTCATTCTTGCGGGACTCACTGTATTTGATAGCTTACTGAGCTACGCTGATAGTACTGAGCTGATCGTTAGCAGCAAAGGCTTGCGTGACGGAATTCTCTTTGAAACGGTATGGGGAACTGAAGCCCCTACTTCTATTCGAGAAATTCACGAGCGTAGCATCACGCAGTTCATGAACCGCTACCAAATCGACAAAGCCCATGCCTATCAGGTAAAAGAGCACGCCCTGTCGTTATTCGATCAGCTACAGGCTCATGATCTCCACAAGTATGGTTCCTTTGAGCGCGACCTTTTGGAAGCGTCGGCTCTGCTGCATGATGTCGGGCGCACGATCAACGTCCACGAATCTTCCGAGCATACGTTTTATTTGTTATCCCATGTTCTGCTGGCTGGCTATACCCATCGGGAAAGACTCCTGATTGCGATGATCGCCGCGTTTAAGAGCAACAAGCTTTTGCAAAGCCAGCTGACAAAGCATGCGGACATCGTCTGTAAGGCAGACAAGAATCTCGTGGAAAGGCTCGGCCACCTGCTGCTGCTGGCACGGATGCTCGATCGCTCCATGTCGCAGGCGATTCACTCGATCCAGCTGGTTGAGAGAGACCAACATTGGGTAATAGAGTGTCAAGGAAAGCGTGCCGGTCTTTTGGAGTATTCCTTGCTGGACGAACCGCTCGCGAAGCTGTCCAAAGCGTGGAAGCTGCCCATCACGTTTCTTCCTGTCACTGACACTGACAAAACTTAACAATCCCTTAACACAAGACTGCTATACTTGTCCTTGACAGTGGTCATTATATCCATTTTGTGAATAAAGGTTGGGCCAGGATGAAGGACTTTAGCATTCCAGACTATTACATTAATCGAGAATTAAGCTGGATCGCCTTTAATGAGCGCGTGCTTGCGGAGGCAGCCAACGAGAATAACCCTCTCTTTGAGCGACTGAAATTTATCGCGATCGCCAGCAGTAATTTTGATGAATTTTTCATGGTGCGAGTAGCCGGTCTGAAGGATCAGGTCAAGGCAGGTCTCACCAAGCCGGACAACAAATCAGGGATGACGCCTCTTGAGCAACTCCGGGCCGTCTGGGTGCGCACCCATGAAGTCATGCAGACCATGTTTGCGATCCTGCGAGAGCAAATCACACCCGAGCTGCGAAAAGCGGGCATTCGCTTTCTCAAAGCCAAGCAGTTAAACGAAGAACAGGATGATTTCGTCCATTCGTTTTTCCATCACCATCTGTACCCGGTGCTGACCCCGATGGCCGTCGATGCCAGCCATCCGTTTCCCATGCTGTTGAACAAAAGTCTGAACCTCGCCGTATTGCTGGAGGATGATGACATCGATAGCGAGGGGCCACTGTTTGCAGTTGTGCAGGTGCCTTCGGTCGTTCCCCGTTTTCTAGAGCTGCCATCACCAGAGGGTGAGGCCCATTTCATCCTGCTCGAAGATGTCATTTCCGAGCATATGGACAGCCTGTTTCAGGGCTACAACATCTTGGAGACCAGCCCTTTCCGCATTACACGCAACGCGGACCTGACCATCGATGAGGATGAGACGGAGGACCTGTTGGAAGCAATCGAGCAAGAGCTGAAAAAACGAAAAATGGGTGAGCCTTCTCGCTTGGCTGTCGACACGTCCATGAGCGACTTTTTACAGGAGACGCTCCTCGACTGGCTAGAGCTCGAGGAATCTGAAATATACCGCTTTGACGGGCCGCTCGATCCCGCCTTCTTCTTCCGCTTCCATGGATTAGAAGGCTATGATCACTTGCGGTTTGAACCACTCTCTCCCCAACAGCCACTCGATTTGTTCGGCGAAGGGGACGTGTTTGCAGCCATCGAGAAAAAAGATCTGCTGCTTCACCATCCGTACGAGTCGTTCGATCCCGTCATCCGATTTGTGCAGGAGGCTGCCGAGGATCCAAAGGTGTTGGCCATCAAGCAGACTCTCTACCGTGTCAGCGGAGATTCTCCCATCGTCAATGCCCTGCTAAAAGCTGCAGATAATGGCAAGCAGGTGACCGTACTCCTGGAGCTCAAGGCACGTTTTGACGAAGAGAACAACATCGTCTGGGCGAAAAAGCTGGAGAACGCGGGCTGCCATGTCATTTACGGGCTGGCTGGCCTGAAAACGCACAGCAAGATCACCCTCGTGGTTCGTGCAGAGGGCGATCGACTTCGTAGATATGTCCATTTAAGCACAGGGAACTACAACGACAAGACGGCGGGAATCTACACGGATATTGGCATGTTCACAGCACGAGAGGAGTTCGGGGATGACGCGACTCACTTTTTCAACCACCTATCCGGTTACTCTTATCCACCTGCGTGGAAGGTCATCTCTACTGCTCCTACTGGATTGCGTGAAACGTTCTTGTCGCTCATCCAACGTGAGATGGGAAACAGTCTCGCAGGCAAGCCTGCTTTTATTGTAGCCAAGATGAATTCGTTGACGGATAAAGAAATTATCGAGGCTCTCTATCGAGCTTCTTGTGCAGGAGTCAAGATCGATCTGATCGTCCGTGGCATTTGCTGCCTACGCCCCGGCATTTCAGAGGTAAGTGAGCATATTCGGGTCATCAGCATCGTCGGTCGGAATCTGGAGCACAGCCGCATCTTCCATTTTTGCAACGGAGGAGACCCGCAAATCTATCTCTCGAGTGCAGACTGGATGACTCGCAACATGATGGCACGTGTCGAGATTTTGTTCCCCGTCGTCCAGAGGGATTTGCGCAGACGTATCACGCATTTGCTCGCGACCATGCTGCAGGATGATGACAAAGCGCACCAGCTCATGCCAGATGGCTCTTACGTCCGTGTACAGCCGAAGAGCACGTTCCCTCTGAACAGCCAGATCTCCTTTTGGGAGGAAGCTTTTCTGCAGAATCAAAAAAGGGATCTTGAGCTCGCTGTCCCCCGCATGAAACCGATCACCTCCCTGCTCCAGTAGCTCTCTATACAGCCATCGTTTTCGCAGCTGACGTCGCCCCCAAAAGTGCACGTCAGCTTTTTGCTATTTCGTTCGCGCACAGGTTGTGCAATTTGCTTTTTTTGGCTTTAATGGAGGAAAGAAAAGCTTTTGGAAAAGGAGAGACCTTGCGATGAAAACGCCGCTTCATGAAGTTTTTGATGAGCACCACATCGGCCTGCCGTCTACGATTGGCATGAACGAGCTGTTGGGCAAAGCCGTTCTAGAAGGGCTATCTCCCGCATCCGATGATTCCGAGAAAATTCTCTTCCTCGCGATTGATATGCAAAATGACTTTATGGAAAAAGGGGAGCTCGCGGTACCGGGCTCGCATCAAGATGTCTGGAATGCCGCTCGTTTTTTGTATAGCCATCTAGATAAGATCACCCAGATTGCCGTCTCACTCGACACGCATCAACCCCAGCAAATCTTTCATCCCATCTGGTGGATCGATGGAGACGGAAACCACCCTGCCCCCTTTACCATCATCACACCTGAGGATGTCCTGAACGGAAAATGGCGTGCCGTCAATCACCCCGAGGAGAGCCTCGCGTACGTGAGAAAGCTCGGTGAGCAGAGTAAAAAGGAACTGTGCATCTGGCCTTATCACTGCCTCGAAGGGACGTATGGTGCAGCCTTGGAGAGCCAATTTGCCAACATGGTCTTCTTTCACTCGATCGCCAGAAAATCGACTCCACTCCGAATCGTCAAAGGGAAAGACCCGCTTAGCGAGATGTACGGCATAATCAAGCCAGAGGTTTCCCACGGTGACGATGCGGGCAACATCGAGTTGTTACGCGAGCTGAAAGACTACGACCGTGTGATTGTAGTCGGTGAAGCACAATCTCACTGTGTGCTGGAATCGTTGCGGCAAATCTTGGCGCATTACGAATCCGCTGCTGACATAACCTCTCGTATCGTGGTGCTCTCCGATTGCATGAGTCCCATCCCGGGCTTTGAGCAGAGCACTGAAGACGCCTTTGCACAGCTACAGGAGAAATACGGAATTACCATCACGACATCCACTGCACTTAAGCTATAAAAACCACCATCGATGACAGTTCGTGACTGAGCCAACGCTTGCATAGCAAATTTGTCTCGATGAAAAGGAGCGATTAGGATGCGTATCGGTATATACGGAAGCAGCTTTGACCCGATTACCTACAGCCATCTGTTCACAGCTGCGACAGTTGCACGTCGCAAACGACTGGACAAGGTCATATTTGTTCCTTGCTCCTCCCTGCGGCATGACAAAAAGATGCAGACAGATGACAAGCACCGCTTGCGTATGCTGCAGATGGCGCTCGAAACCAGCATGCACAAGAAAAACCGCTTCGACCAGCCCCTGTTTGAAATTTCCACGGTGGAAATGGACGCATTGCCTGGGGAGACATACACGTATGATACGATGATTCATTTACGAAAAAAGTATCCAAACGATGAGCTGTTCTTTATCATGGGATCGGACCTGCTCATGGGTATGTCCAATTGGGGCAACGCAGAAAAGTTGGTGACCCAATTCCAATTCATCGTCATGTCGCGAGAAGGATATCCGTCGGCAGACCTGATTGCCGAAGACCCTCTGTTGCGCAACAATGACGAGCATTTTCTGATCATGAGCAAGGGAATCAACATGGGTATCAGCTCGACTTATATACGGGACGAAATCCGCAAAGGCGGCGATCCGAGCTTTTTGTTGCCGGATGCCTGCCTGCAATACATTTATGAGCAAGGGATTTATGTCGAGGTTGTCGGGTAAATCTTCTTAGACTGCTGCTGTGGGGAGAAGCCTGTTTCCATTCTCCGCTCCGGGCTGCGTCCCACGAGAAGCGCAGACTGTCCGCTGCGCCATGATCCCGAGGGAATCGCAAAACGGCGCGCAGCTCCGAAGGTGATTCATAGATAGCGATTCCGTTGCCTCGGGATTCATGGCTCCGCTGAGCTGGACTCCACAGTCGCTCCGTCTGGAAACACGCTTCTCTTGCCATCTGATTCTCTTTCGAGGAGCAAATTTAAAGAGATCTCTTGGATTTACAAGAATGCTAGAATTCATAAAAGCCTGTCATTTCCTCGACAGGCTTTTAGCGTTTGAAACTTGAATGGCATACGAAATTGGTTCAGGACTTCAAGAGCAACCAACAAACCTCGCCCGACCGAGAACAAAGCTGGTCCGAGGAAAAAGGAGAAATAAGCGAAAGATATTAGGGACACTACCCAGGCGGAGTGGAAAAAGCGGAACACGCCTTTAAGCGTCCACCTTTGAGAAGCATCTTCGAGAAGGCTACTTTGGACGCGGTTCCGCTTTTGGAATGGAGCCGACCAGGAATGACCCCAGAGCAGTGTCCCTACCCAGCTTGAGCGTTTTCTCCTTTTTCCTCCCCACCGCTACAGTCCGAACAAAGTTTTCTTATGAAACAGCGATCAGATCCTAAAAGACATAACAAAAAAGAAACCCCTAAAATCTGGGATTTCTCTCGCTCCCAGCCGATTGTTCGATCGGCCTTTTTCTTATTCTCATTTTTTTAATACGCTTTCTCCGCCTTTTTCTGTCCGATCGGCATCAGTTTATCTACTGCCAGCAGTGGGCTGCCAGCCAGGACCAGATAGAGCGACATCGCCAGCAGGGAGATGTGTAATTCGTTTCCAGTGAAGAAGCCTTTATCCGTCGGCATCACGACCATGACGACGATCATGATCCACGCAAACAGGAGGGGTACGATGCGTGTTCCGAACCCGATCAGGACCAGTATCCCACCAAACAGCTCAATCGAAGCTACGACATTGGCCATCCATCCCGGAATCCCCAGGGACGAGAAAAATCCCGCCGTGCCTTCCAAGGCTTGAAACTTGTCCAAACCATGATTGATAAAGACGAGCCCCAGGATGACTCGAACCAGCAATGCTCCTACATCTTGCATTGTTTTCTTGTTCATTTTTCATTCCTCCTCTGAAATGGCTTTGTATTTGTTTTAAACTACACAGCGTAGTGTAAACACATAAAAAAAATCAGGCCATAGAGACCCAAAACAGCTGACTTAACAAGAAGATGACACAAAAAGAAATAAAGACAGAGATCGTCGGTAGTTGAAAGGGAACCTCTATTTTTGGGTCCAGCAGCCGTTGAATGCGGTAATTGATCGCTGTATCGGCAAATGAGACATGAGCGGCTTGCATGACGGACACGGACTGTCTTTTTTTCAACAGCTTTAACAATGCCCTCCCCAGATCTGCCATGCCCCCCGTCTGTTCCATCGCATGACGGTCAGCTAGCACCTCTCGCACCACTTTATAATTGGAGTGAATGTGCTTTAACACGGGGAGATACCAAAAAACATTGGATAACAAGGACAGCAAAAACACCTTCAACGGGTCTGCGTGCTCCTCGTGGTAGGCTTCATGGTGAATGACGGCAGCCAGTTCTTTATCATCCAACAACTCGAGCAACCCCGTCGACAGCACGATTCTGCGGCGAAGTAATCCGACAGTAAAAGCCAAAGGCTCACGGCTGCTGACGACATACACATCATCCTTGCCACTTCTGTAGGCAGTGTTTACACGAGCAGTCTCTTGTTCATCCAGAATTTTCAGAAGGGTAACCTCAAAACGGCGACATAACCGAATCTGTCTGAGAGTCATCCACACCGCCCAGACAAACGTGTACAGGACCAGCGCATCTAGCACGTAGCCTGCCTGTGAAAAACCAAGTGAGTGGATCGTCGATTTGCACAGCTGCAGGAAGTTAAATTGTAGATCCCACCCCATCATGGTGTAAAACAAGTACATGCCCATTTGAATATAGACGACTGCGGCCAACGTAAGCCCCGACAAAAAGAGCATTCGCGATCGATTTTCCCACATAGCTTATTTACCCTTTTTTAAAAGATTGATTTTCTCTTCCAGCTTTTCCAATAACGCTGGGTCCACATCTTCTAATTCGTCGAGCATATGACTGACAGCCAACGGCCCAAACTCTTCCATAAGCTCATGCGTCAGTTCTTTGGACTGATTGTTCATGAAATCGTGTTTGGACTGCACCGGCTGAAACAAGGATGTGCGTCCTGCTGCTCTTTTTTCCAAAAAGCCTTTCTCGACGAGCCGGTTCATCACGGTCATCACAGTGTTGAAGTTGACCTGCTTGTCCGCTTCGAGCTTTTGCTGCACATCTTTGATGCTGAGTTCATTCTCGTGCTCTCGTCCATCCCACAAAATGTCCATAATCTTCGCTTCGAGTGGGCCAAAAAAACGATTCAAACCACTCTCTTTCATCTTAAAGTGTTGCAGTTTCATTGCAGTCACCTCACACTACCCATTGTAGTGTTCGACTCCCGTAAAGTCAACAGGGCCCGGAGCATTTGCCGCTCCGAGCCCTTGTCATTCTCCCGCTTGCGTCAGGCATCATAAGTAGCCTGAACCGCCCGCTTCTTCCCTCGATAGTTGACGAGACAAATACTAAGCACGATTAACACCAATCCTGCCACTAAGCTGTACGTAAACGGCTCATGCAAGAATAGCGTGCCTGTTGCTACTGCGATCAATGGAACCAAAAACGTAAAAGAAGCAACCTTGCTGGCATCTCCGCCATTCATCAAATGGAAGTAGATCACAAACGCAATCGGAACGCCAAAGGTCGCTCCAAAGCCTAGTCCAAACAGATAGCCGCCGTTCCAGACAATGTCCGACCATCTCTCAAACACCGTTCCCGCCCCCGTCAGCAGCGCTCCGCCAATGATGAACTGCAGGGCAACCATCCATAGGGAATCTACCTTGCCGCTCTCTCTTTTGACGTAAATGACACCGAGCGCCCAGCTAATCGCGGTGAAAATCGCCAAAACGACTCCGACTATCGATACCTGCCCGGTGAAGCCATCCGCGCTGACTGCCAGAATCCCACAGAAGCCAATTAACAAACCGATGATTTTCATCAACGACATTTTTTCACCGAGCCATAGCCAGGCGAACAGCCCGATTAGCACTGGCTGAAAATAGACCAAAACGGAGAACAATCCACCTGGCAGATACATGAGGCCTACTGTTTGCAAGCCATAAAAAAGCGCAGCGTTCAACAGGGCAGATACACAATACCTGGACCAGTTTTCTCGCCATTTCATTTTTTTCCAAGTAGGTAATAAAAAGGCCGCTAACAATAAGCCGCCGATCAGGGCGCGCATCCCGGCAAATAAAAGCGGCGGGGTGTAAGGCAAGGCCATCTTGTAAATGGACCAAGAGACGCCCCAGATCAGGACTAAACAAGTGACGGCGAGCATCGTTTTTCTCGACGAATTTCCCATGCAGGGACCTCCTCCATTTCTCTCTCGTACGATTCGTTCTTTGGAAGGTGGCTCCCCTTACGAATCAAGCCAGGCCTCACCAGTTGCTGGTGAAGCCTACGCCTCGTATAGTTAAACCCAAACTCCATGAAATTACAAGATGGTATATCCGCCATCAATGGGCATGGCAGCCCCATTCATGAATGTAGCTTGGTCAGAGGCCAGGAAAACAGCCAGTTCCGCCACTTCCTGCACCTCGCCAAAACGTCTGACGCCTCCCATTCGATTAAAAATAATACGGATTTAGTGATCAACTCATCCCTTCGAAGATATGGATATTCATCAAAAAAAGCCGGATGCAAACGATCCGGCTTTCACTGTATTCCAATAAATAGTCGATTATTTCAGCTTGTTCATCTCTTCGAGCGACATCTCATTGCATTGCTTGAGGAAATCCAGAATAACGCCCGTCTGGCGCTCATCGTATTGCGCCATGATCTGGAGGGTTCGCTGCAAGACAGACTCGAACAAAGGAGAAATCGAATTGACCCCTTCCCGTACAGGTTTGACGACCACGCGTCTTCTGTCGTTTGGATCCTTATCCCGCATGATATATCCCGATTGTTCCAATCGATCAATCACATTCGTGACTGCACCCGTGGTCAATCCGGTCAATTCAGCCAATTTTCCGGCCGTCACCGGTCCGCTGTTCATCAAGAAATCGAGACATTTGTGATCAGTAGTATTCAAGCCGAGCTTTTCAGATATCGTCTGGTGAAGCATGACCGCCCGTGCACTGTTTTTTCGCAGTTCCAGTAGGAGCTCATATTGCAGCGGTGTCATTTCTCCTTCCAGATGTTGGTGATTATCTATTGACATAAGGATTCCTCCCCCTGTAAGATGAATATATCTTAATTAATTAAGATAATCATTTTATTAAGATTTCAATTCCATCAAGTTTTATTACGAGTATAGCACAGCCAAACGGGCATCACCAATGGCAAGGCAATCCCCACAAGGAAAGGACTTGATCTGTATGGAAAACCGAAGCAATGACATCGAATTGATTCGCCGGTTATTCGCATCCATGAGTGAGGCTTGGAACAGAGGAGACGGTATTGCATTTGGAGATTGTTTTGCGGAGGATGCTGATTACGTCACCTTTATGGGACAACGTCTACAAGGCAGAGACCAAATTGCCGCTGTCCATCAAAAGTTGTTTAACGGCCCTCTCAAAGGCTCTCTCCTGGAATCAAGTGCAACAGTTGAGCTGCATCCTCGTTTTGTCACACAAGAAGTCGCCATTATTCACGCTATCGGCGAAGCGAAGCTGGCGAATGCAGCGCAGGACCCAGCTGACAGAAGTTCGATCAATACGAATGTAGTCGTGAAAGAACGCGGAGAATGGAAAATTACGGCCTTCCATAACAGCCGTATTCAAAGCTTTCCGGGAGGCCGGCGAGACTAGGAGTTCCGTGCGAAATGAAAAATGCGCCAGCTGAACGTTTGGCACTCGTCCCGGCTGGCGCAAAGGTTATTGGTTGCTTAAAAAATGCTCGAAGTCTTCTGTCGCCAAAGGCTTGCTGAACAGATAGCCTTGACCGTGTATACAGCCGTTTTGCTGTAGCGCTTCTACCTGATCATCCAGCTCGATGCCTTCTGCGATCACATTCATTTGCAGGCTATCCGCAATCGTGACGATGGCTTTGACGATCGCCTGACTCTCCTGATTGTGATGAATATCTCGGATAAACGAAGCATCGATCTTGATCGTATCAACCGGCAGCCTCTTGATATAGCTAAATGAGCTGTAGCCCGTTCCAAAGTCGTCGATCGAAATATGAATCCCTGCCCCACGCAGTTGCTGAAGAACGACTGTCGCTTCTTCCATTTTGACAAAAATGCTCTCCGTGATTTCCAGCTCAAGCCACTCTGACGACAGTTCCAGCTCTTCTAGCGTCGATGTAATCATCTCCACAAGATCCTTTTGGAAAATTTGCCGTGCTGACAAATTCACTGACACCTTGAGCAAGTGCCCCTGGTCGTGCCACTTTTTATTTTGTTTGCAGGCCTCTTTCAAAATCCATTCTCCCAATTCGATGATCATTCCGGATTCCTCTGCAATCGGGATGAACTTGCCTGGAGAAATGACGCCTAATTCCGGATGAACCCATCGCACGAGCGCTTCCATGCCCGTCAAAATCTGTGAGCCGATATCCATCTTCGGCTGGTAGTAGACTTGGAATTGCTCATGCTCGATTGCTTTGCGCAGCTCGTTTTCCATCAAAATACGTTCCAGCGACTTGGCCTCCATCGTCGGATCGAACAGAGAATATCCGTTGCGTCCCTGTGACTTGACCGAGTACAAAGCGGTATCTGCGCGTTTCAACAAATCCTCTGCATTTTCTCCATCCTGTGGAAACATAGCAATCCCAATGCTGCTTGAGATCGTCACCAAATGCCCGTTCAGCTCGAAAGGCTTTTGCAGCTGACTCATGATCAGCTCGGCGACAGCCTCCGCTTGTTTGGAATCCGTCAGTTGGCAGAGTAAGATTGTAAACTCGTCACCGCCAAGACGTGCGACGCTATCACCCGGTTGGACACATGCCTGCAGACGCTTTGCTACCTCGATCAGGAGCATGTCACCTACGTCGTGCCCGAACGAATCATTGATATCTTTAAATCGGTCCATATCGAGAAACAGGACAGCCATGTTCGATTGAAAACGCTTGGCCTGCATGATTTCCTTGGTCAATTGCTGTACGTACATCCGACGATTGGGCAGATCTGTCAGGGCATCGTGGTACGCCAAATGATGGATGGTTTCCTCCGATTGCTTGCGCTCGGTAATATCACGCGTGACGAGAATCAGACTGGACACATTGCCTTCTTCGTCGATAATCGGATTGATCTTGGATTCTGTCCAGATCGGCGTCTCCCGTTTGGTCTTGATCCGACACTCCGCCATATAGCCTTTTCCCGTGGAATATGTGTATTGGATCGCATAGCCCATGATTTCCCTGTCTTCATCCGCAATCCACTCCAGCAAATTTTGGATCTGCTCATCCGGAACATCGTGTTCCCACAGTGTTTTATGGGAAGGAGAAAGGTAGAGAAAATCTCCATCTGCATTAATCATAGAGATGATATCGGATGTATTTTCCGCGATGATTCGGTATTTTTCTTCACTTTTCATCACGTCTTCTTCCATTTGCTTGCGTGCCGTGATGTCACTGCGAATGGAGACATACTGATAGATTTTTCCCGACTGATTGACGAAAGGCACGATTGTGGTATCGACCCAGTACAAAGAGTCATCCTTGGCTTTGTTCCGGATTTCCCCTCGCCAGATCTGACCCGAACCGATCGTCCCCCACATTTGCTTGAAGAAATCTTTCGGATGATGACCGGAATTCAGTAGCCGATGATCCTGCCCGATCAGCTCGCTGCGACTGTATTTGGATATTCGGCAAAACTGGTCGTTGGCACTCTGAATGATCCCCCGGTGATCGGTAATCGCTACAATCGTTGATTTGTCCAACGCTTTTCTGACATCAGCTAGCTCTAGTAACGCTAGCTTCAGTTTCTCATCTTTTTCTTGCAAGAGGTCTTCCCATTCTTGCGGTGAGAGTTCTATGACTGCTTCGTTTCTCATCTATCTATCCCCAGATCCCCTATATTTTCAACCTTATAAAAAAGACCCTTATAAAAAAAGACCCTTTCCCAAATGGACTGGATCAATTTTGATTCAGGTAAGATTTTCTAGTACAAGTTGGCTTCATTGTATCATGGAATAGGTAAAGATCAACGGCTACGTCTGGCAGTTTTTGCAACATTTTTGCAAACGTTTTGCCCTTGTTTTCCCTGATGTGATCGGAGTGAGCGTATTTTCAAAGCGGAAACAAATTGAATTTTTGGTTGATCTTGCAAAGTGGTTTGTGATACCATGAATACACTTTACAACGAGCGGAGGGTTACGTGTGGCTAATTAATTTCCGATGTTTTTGCGCCCATTCAAATAAGCGCAATAAGACTATGCCTCGTGCGTAGTAATCGGAAACTGGTTTGCCCATGCGGTAACCCATATTTGTTTTTTCACGATGAGGAGACGACACCTCTTCTTTCTATTTGCGTGCGTCTTGTTCTCCTCCCTTTCCGATTACTGTTAGCACAGGCAGCCTTGCCTGTGTTTTTTATTTTTATTTTTGGAGGGAAACAATCATGAGCGAACAAATACTTTCCGTCGATGGAATCGAACTATGTGTAGAGAGCTTTGGTAATCCAAAGGATCCTGTTATCCTGCTGGTGATGGGGGCGACCGCCTCGATGATCTGGTGGGAAACCGAGTTTTGTCAGCTCTTGGCCGAAAAAGGGCACTTCGTCATCCGTTACGACAATCGGGATGTCGGCCGTTCTACCACTTACGAGCTTGGTTCTCCTGGATACACCTTTGAAGATATGGCCGATGATGCCGCGAGCGTGCTCGACGCCTTTGGCTGCAAGCAAGCCCATCTCGTCGGAATGTCCATGGGCGGACTGCTTACACAAATATTTGCGTTGCGTCACCAAGACCGAGCCCTATCGATTTCGTTGGTGATGACTTCTAATTTTGCACCTGATCTACCACCCATGGAGGAAAAAGTAGTCGAATTCTTCTCGAATGTCGGAAGCCTAGATTGGACGGATGAGCAAGCTGTCGTCGCATCTGCGGTCGAGAAGTGGAATATCCTGAGAGGCTCCAAGCATCCATTTGACCAGCAAAAAACAGCAAGACTGGCGCTAGAAGAAGCGCGCCGCGCACGCAATTTGGCAAACATGAACAACCATGCCTTGGTGACTGGCGGAGAGTCCTATCTGGTAAGAACGCATGAAATCCCGCAACCCGCTTTGGTCATCCACGGCACAGAAGATCCGATCATCCCATATTCGCATGGCGTCCATCTCGCCAACACCATTCCGGGTGCAACGCTCCTGACACTCACGGGCACGGGACACGAGCTGCATGAAAATGACTGGAATGCTATCATTGACGCGATTTCTGCCCACGCTGCATCCGTGAAGTAACCTACGAATCTGAAAAGACCAGTCTTTCCCTTCTATCTAGGGGGACTGGTCTTTTTGATACATCTTGTGCCTAAATGACGTTATTTTCCTCCAGCTGCCGGATGGTCTCTTCTGAATACTCCAGCTCCTTACAAACGAACCAAAATGCTCTGATTCAAATCAGCGACCGAATTGCTACCGGACAATGCCACTGATACGTCCAGCTCGTTTAGCAATGTATCGAGTACGCTCGCCACACCTTGTTCACCCGCAACGGCCAGACCAAACATAAACGGACGTCCGATCAGTACGGCAGTAGCTCCCAGTGCGATCGCCTTGACCACATCTGCTCCTGTGCGCACCCCGCTGTCCAAGAGAACCGGGATGCGTCCTTCTACCGCTTCGGCAATTGCTGGCAACGCATCCAGTGTGGAAATCGCTCCATCAAGCTGACGTCCTCCGTGGTTGGACACGATGATTCCATCTACGCCGCGTTCCACAGCGATTTTTGCATCGTCTGGATGCAGGATGCCTTTGACGAGAATTGGCAGGCTGGTATGCTGGCGCAAGTAGTCAATGTCATCCCAGTTGAGAGTAGGATGGTAAATATTGCGGAGCACTTCCTCGACCGCATTCTCTGCGTTTACCTCAGACAGTCTGGAGCAGAAAACCGGATCGCTGATGTAGTTGGCCAGTCCTTTTCCTTCTCGCAGTGGCGAATAGCCGTTGCGGAAATCTCGGCGTTTCCAGCCGAGCATGACGGTGTCAACTGTCAGCACAATCGCGGAATAGCCCGCTGCCTCCCCACGTTTCACCATGCTGGCGCACACTTCGCGATCATTGGACCAATACAGTTGGAACCAGCGAGGAGCGTCACCCATCGTTTCCGCAATCTGCTCCAGCGTATGTGCCGACACTGTGCTGACCACCATCGGTACACCAGCAGCCGCTGCCGCTCTTGCTGTCGCCAATTCTCCTTCTGGATTGGCAATGGCTTGCATGCCTACAGGTGCCAGCATAACGGGTGTTTTCAATTGCTGTCCAAAAAGCTCTATGCAAAGAGACCGCTCGGAAACATCCCGGAGCATCCGCGGCACGATCGCCCATTTGGAAAATGCCGAGCGGTTGGCAGCCAATGTCTCTTCTGCTCCCGAGCCCCCTGCGATGTAATCAAATGGACCATCTGGCAAAAGCTCACGAGCTTTTTGTTCCCAGTCCTCGATTGAGATCGGGAGTGCTTGTGTTTCCTTGTTCACCCGCGTAAAAAGCAAGCTTTCTTTGGTCTGTTCTGTTCTTGCCATCTTGTATCCTACCTTTCCGTTTTAGCGAAACTGTGGCTTTCGCTTTTCCAAAAATGCATGCACGCCTTCCTTGTAGTCGTCCGAATCAAACGATTGCAAGACTAGTGTGGCAATTTCTTCGTTTTCTTCGGTATGCCCCTCCAGAATTGCCTGCACCATTTGCTTGGCGCCGCGCACGGACACTTGTGAACGCTTGGCAATCAACGCGGCGAACTCATACGTTATGCTCACGTTTTCACTGCTGTTGTAAATGCGATCGATGAGACCAACTCGATACGCTTCGTTCACATCGTGCGTCCTGGCTTCAGGTCGACGAGTCTTTTGGTACTAGTTAAATTATAGACGATTCCCAGCTTGGATGGGGTGATTGCAAAAATTCCATCCTCTGCGCTGAAGCGGAAGTCACGCGAGAAAGCGATGTCGAGCCCGCCACCTACCGCGTAATTCTGGTCGATCGTACAAAAAAACAGCAGGCGCAAAAGGCACCTACTGCTTTTGGATTCATCAAGAAGTCGTCTCCGCCACATTGCTCCGAAGCCTTGAACGGAAGATAAACTTGATCAAGGAAGGAACGACGAGAAAGATAAACAAAGTCCGAAACAGCTGATAGCAGATCACCACAGACAAGTCAGCGTCGACTTCCTTTGCGATAATCCCCATCTGATCCATCCCGCCCGGGGAGAGTCCCAAAAAGGCGGTTATAAACGGCACCGGATGAAGCAGAGTGAGCAGGTAGCTCAAGCCAAGCGAGCAGGAAATTAATACAGCCCCACTCAGAATAGCCAACACCGCCATGGCGAGCTTGTTCTTTAGCTGTTCCGGTTTTAGCAACAGTCCGATATAGCCACCGATCATGAGTTGGCACACGTTTAAAAGTGTGGAAGGCAGTGCTGGCCCTTCATATCCGTTTAAATTGATCAGAATGGTGACGATCATGGGCCCCAAAAAGATGGCCGATGGGAGGTGGATCTTCTTCCCCAAGAGCGCACCAGCCGTACACGCTGCTGCAAAGAGAAAAATGTGCGGGTACAGTCCGCTCCAGCTAGCTGATGCTTTCATGGCAACCACTTGCTGCCCCATCCCTTCCAAGCCGAAAAACGGACTAAACACAAGCAGCGGCACAAAGAAAATAATCATCAGCAAGCGCGAGACCTGGAGGAACGTGACGACCGTCAGATCCACTCCCTTGATCTCTTCCGCAAGGGGAATCATCTGAGTAAGTCCGCCGGGTATGCTCCCCATCAAGACGGTGGGAAAAGAAATTCCAGAAAATTTGGATACCAAAAAGGCAATACCGGTCGAACCGAGCAGCAGCAAAGCCGTCAACAGGATCATCAATGGCAGCTGCTGACCGATTTGTTTCATCGCCTCCATCGTAAAGGAAAGGCCGATCGTATAGCCGATCATGATCATGCCCGAATTCCGTACGACTCCCGGCCAGAACGGGGTAAACGATTTCCACAGTTTGGTGACGATCAGGACGAACATCATCGGACCGAGCAACCACGGAATAGGCATATGCACCCATTGAAAGATCAAGCCGCCCACAACAGCGATGAGTAAGGTAATCAGGAACGAAACAAAGCGATTGCCAGTCATTTTACTGCACCGACGCAGCAATTTTCTCGAGCCGTTTTTTAACGTCGCCCTTGTAAATACCGCCATGGTAGCAAATCACTGTTTCGATCGGTAATGCAGCCAGCTTTTTCAAAGAGCGAAGGGCCGCATCCATATCAGGCGTGACTTGTGCTCGTGGCCCCTGCAGCTCTCCGTTTGCGATAACCATCGCGTCTCCCGCGATCAGCGTTTGGCTGGCTTCGTGATACAGACAAATGTGACCCGGCGTATGTCCAGGTGTATGAATGACTTGCAAGCCTCCCCCAAATGGAAGTACTTCTCCGTCCGTTACGACGCGAGTGACATTCGCTCCCGTTTCTGGAGAAAAGGCTTTTTCAAATTCCTCGCGTTGCTTTTCTGGCAGCGCTTGGAGAATGGCACCGCGCATCTCAGGGGGCAGCTTGAGAATAGGGGTATCTCCGTCGATACTTGCTTTGTCGTCTGCGTGCGCATATACATTCAATGGTTGAGATGCCTCCGCTAAAAATTGCGGCAGACTTCCCACATGGTCGATATCTTGATGGGTCAAAATAACAGAATGCAGATTGCTTGTGGAAATTCCGGCCTCTTTAATCTGATTCAAGATGGTTTCGTAGCAGCCAGGCATCCCGGTATCGATCAGCACACAAGCATTCGCATCATACACGACCGTAGGATTGATGACCATGGTGTTCCCACCCATGCCAAGTGTAAGGGGCAGCATTTCTAGTCCTTCAGCAATTTTCATTGGTTATACCCTCCTGTTCACCGTCCTAAAAAACTTACGAGTTCATTATATGACTCGTGAGTTTTTACTGTCAATTCCATATATTGACCTTACTTTTGTGGCATGTCAGAATACGGAGGGGTGAGTCAAATGGATGATGGAAAAAAACAGCAGATCCTGCAGATAGCCATGGAAGTCTTCAAAGAAAAAGGCTACACCGCTGCCTCTATGCAAGAAATCGCGGAAGCCTGCGGGATGGCAAAAGGCAGCATCTACAAATATTTTCCTTCGAAAGAGGATTTATTCACCGAGGTCTTTGTAGCCTGTCATCAAGCCATGTTCGATCAAGCACGGGAGATGGACATCGCAAGCCGAGCCTACAATCTGCCTCCCAAAGAGCGGTTGCGTCAAAACATACAGTTTCAGCTTCAGTACATGCTGGAAAATTACTTTTTCATGTTTGAATTCAAAGAGCTTCCCATCAAGGAAAATGAGAAGTTCATCGTTGCCTGGAAGAAAAAGAGAGTCACCCTCTTGACCTGGCACAAGGATTGCTTTTTAGAAGCCTACGGCACTCGCATAGAGAGCTACGTGTGGGATATTGTAACCATTTTCAGAGGCATTTTGCGAGAGTATTTGAGTCATTCCGTTCAAAAAGTGATCGCACTCCCGATGTCCGATCTGGCTGGTTTTATCGTGGAGCGAATCGATGCGATTGTAAACGATATGCTGCAATCCAGCACAAAACCGATCTTGAGAGAAACGCATGTGTATTTTAACGATCTGAATCCGGTCGATGCACAGACCCAGCAGCAATCTGTACGCGATTTTTTGTATTCTTTTACGATCAAAGTACAAGAACTTGCAAAGCCCGAGCCTATTCGTCGAGAACTTCTGGATGTCATCGGTCTTTTGCAAAAAGAGCTGGATCAAGAAGCCCCCAATCAGACACTCGTTCATGTGTTTACGACCTATTTGGAAACGGTCCCGGAGCTTCGTCCTTTCGTTCGCCAGCTGAATCTGTTGCTCTAATACAAAAACCACCCTATGTTCGGGTGGTTTGTTTGCATGGGATTACGCCTTGTTTTGTACAAGCTCGCTTTTCAAACGATTCAACTGGCGGAAATGATGACGATAATGCATCGCGACCAACTGGAACCATTCCACTCCATTCAACGGCCCAAAAGCGGGATGAGCGATTTTACCTTCGGGAGAAATCTCGTGCAGCTGCGACTCCACCGCTTGCATACGGGCTACGACTGCTTTCATTCCCTCTAGGATCTGCTCTTTGCTCTCTGGCTGGGACGGGGTGTATTCAGGGGAAGGTGGCACTTGAACGCGAACCGGCGGAAGTTCCCCATTGGCAAAAACAGTGTTGCCGATCTCGCTCTTTTCCCCTGTCGTCACCCCTGAACCGCTGCGGCACTTCTCGACATTGGACAGTTGCATGTAGAGTGCAGATTGATACAAGTGAACGTACATCTGCCCAATCGACCATTCGCTTGGATTCGGCTGTAGCGTCAAATCCTCGAGCGAAAAATGGTTCAGCTCTTCTACGTAGCGAGAGGTGCTCTCTTGCAAGCTCTTAAGTACATCTGTTGTGTTCATTTATTCCAACTCCCTTTCGTTTATAATCTGATCATACAAAAACGCTACTGACAGCATTATGTCAGTAGCGTTTCGTCATTTTTTCAATTTCCTCACGAACTTGATTGCGGAAAGATTCCGGTTCCAGTACCTCGATGTTGGCTCCCCAGCCCAATACCCAATGCATGACTTCCTCTGTTTGTCTCACGCGCAAAGTAACAAGCAGGCCATCTGCACAGTCCTCCCATGCTTCGAGATAAAAGTAGTTAGACTCCTTTATTCTGTGGGCGATCTTGTGCTGCGCAAACAGACGCACGTACGTCTTTCTGTCATCTACCGGCTTGTATTCATGCAGATTAAAATTCGCCGGGCGCTGATAGCCTTCCTCGCTTACCTTTAGTTCACTCATCCGGGCCAATCGGAAATGTCGAAGGTCACCGCGCAGATCGCAATGACCGATCATCATCCACGATCCGTTGATGAGAGACAGACCGTACGGCGAGACGACACGAACACTATCCCGGTTGCCATCCTCTTCCGCCATACTTTTGCGGTAATGAAACGAGACCTTTTTGGCATCCAGCAGTGCTTGCCGTATCGTGTCTACCCGTTCCTTTTCTTGCTTCCCTGCAGGGGAGTCGGTGTCAAAGGAAAGTAGCCGCATCGTCGTCAGGATGTTGGCGGCTTCTTTGCGCACCTGCTCCGGAAGCACTGCTTCAATTTTGCTTCGAGAGCTTCGCGCCCTTTTCTGATAGCGCGAATCGAACTTCTGCTCGACAAAGTGTGCTCCAATCAGTAACGAAACAGCCTCCTCAACGGTAAAGCTGACGGGCGGAAGAAAGTATCCCTCCATCAAGGAATAACCGACTCCCGGTTCTCCTACAATCGGAACATTCGCTTCGCTGAGCGCCTGCATGTCCCGATAGATCGTTCGTACGCTCGTTTCGTAGAGGGCTGCCATATCCTCCGCTCTTACGACATCCTTGCGTTGCAGCTCCAGCATGATGGCTAAGAGACGATCTGTTTTATTCATGTTTTCCCCTTCCTCTCCCCTCGCGAAAACAAAGAAACCAGTCGAGCACTCAATGGAACGCGCAGACTGGTCTTGGCAGGATGGACGTAGTTTTCCTTCACGGACGTGCGATCAACCGCAGCAGCATATCGACTTCTGGAAGGCGATACCCGCCGATTCCTTGAGCATTCACTACCATGAGACCCGAGAGAACAGATAAATAGGAGGAAATCAGCTCCTCTGGATTCCCATCGACGATCTCGCCTGCTTGCTGGCCATCTCGGAATAAGGGCAACAAGCGCTCGATGAACGCATCCATATCATTTTGATCAATGAGCTCCTTCACTTTTTCCGGTACACCCTCCGACGTTCGTGCGTGATGGATCAGCATAAAATAGGGCGTGCCACTTTCGTCAAGTATCTCCATTGTCAATGCTCTGATTTTTTCGATGGGAGATCCCGGCAGATCATAGATGCTGCTCATGGCCTCTTCTGCTCCCACCATGGCATCCTCAACGAGCATCGTGAACAGCTCTTCTTTGGACGTAAAGTAATGGTAAAGCAGACCATGACTGATACCGGCTTCAGCCGCGATCATGCTCATTTTTGTCCCGATGATTCCACGGCGGGCAAATACTTTGATAGCTGCCACTATGATTTGATCTCTTCTTTCATCGCGAATCTGGTGCAATTGTTCCTCGTTTAAAGGCGCCAATGAATGGTTCACTCCTTGAAAGGGATGATTTCTTCCAATACCTCCGCCAATGGCCGACCGGATTCCCCCGATAATTCCGCAAGTAAGTATTGTCCTTCCTCACTTGCGTTGAGAATATCCGCTACCATTTGCGGATTGAAGATCGCACGTGGCGAATGATATAACGTATTGACTGTCCAGTATAATCCATAAAGCTGAAAATTTTTCTTGGTCGTCGCCTCTTTCAGCAACATATTCATGACCTTGCTGCCAAAAGTAATCCCCTGTAAAGGTTCGGACGCAGCGTACGTGACACCTTCCCACTGTAAATCGGCAGCGCAATTCAACCACCAAGCCGGTTCAATCACATCTTGCAAGTGACGCAGTACACGCAGCTCGAATCCAGCTTTGGGGTGATTTCGCTGTTCTCGCAAGCAGGAATCCAGCTTTTCTGCTTCGATGGCAGCTACTGTCATTCCCTGACCGAAAATGGGATCAAAAATGCAAAAGGCATCCCCAAGCACGAGCAATCCCGCTGGCCAGCTCTCCATTTTTTCATAGCGATGTCGATACAATTCAGGTACGCGATAGCCTTTTACTTCCGAGACCGGCTCCAAGCCCTCTAACACTTCTGCAATCAAAGGGTTGGGAAGCTCAGCAATGGCCTGTTTATAAGCTTCGGCATTCGTCGGTGGAAACTGCCCGCCAGGTCGATAGAGCAGCACTTCTGCTACCTGATTCTCAATAAAGGAGAATACCCCCGTGAACGAACCAGTTTCAGGCTGACCTGCAATATTGATGACATCCCATTGCTCGGTGAGCTGTGTCAGATGGGGAGGAACCTGATAACGTTGTGTGCTGTACCCGAGGTTTACTTTCAAAAGATCAGGGCGGGGTACTTCATAACCCATGTCAGCAAGCCACTGTGGCAGCTTGGAGAAGCGTCCGCTCGCATCTACTACCAAATCAGACGTGAATGTTGTCTCCTGCTCTAATGATCCTCGTTCCCGAACGACCACACCCGTAATGGTACAAAGATCTGCAGACGTGCTCAAACGAATGACATCATGCCTCGCAAGAAACTGTACATGGGGAATTTTCTGTACGCGACTGCGAATGACCCATTCTAGCACGGCCCGACTAAATTTGATATCGTTTCGCTGATAAGGTCCACTCATAATTCCATATTGATTTTGGTTATAAGCCGTTTTGTTTAGGGATGACGGAGCCCCATTTGCTACTAAATCTTCCTCGAAACCAGGAAAAAAACGCTCCGTTATCATCTTACCACGTTGGGTGAAACGGTGGGGGTGAAAAGCGTGCGGAGTACCCAAACGATCCTCGGGCTTTTCGGGCAGCTCATCTTTTTCTAGGATCCATACCTCGGCATAGTAATCGGACAATACTCTCGCCGTCAGTAAACCAGCCATACTGCCTCCAATGATAATGGCTTTTCCTTCTTTTTGAATGTCGGTCAAAATAATCGCTCCTTTATTTCTTACTGGAATTTTAGATTGACTCAATCAATCAACATCAGAGACAAAGGAAGTGGACCACAAGCCCAGAAAGTACGTAGTGTTTTTTGATTGACTAAGTCAGTCAATTGTAAATTACTTCTTTTTTTGCTTTCTGTCAACAGAAAAAAATGCCCCTTTTAAATATTTTTTGTATTTTACAAATCTACTAACAAGTCAAAGCCGAGAAATCAGAGGGGATCCCCCGATTGTCTCGGCTTCGTGTGTGTAACCTGTTCCAAAAAATTATTGTGCCGTATACCCGCCATCTACCAAGAGGCTCGTACCGGTGATAAAGGAAGCATCGTCACTAGCCAGGAACAGAACGGCTTTGGCTACTTCCTCTGGTTTCCCCAGACGTCCCATCGGATGCAAGCCGACGAGATGCTCATTCATCGCCTCGTTACGTCCAGCAATCAACGGAGTATCGATATAGCCTGGGCATACTGCATTGACGCGGATGCCTTCTTTGGCATAGGTGATACCCAAGGTTTGGCTCAGCAGCTTCACGCCTCCTTTTGCAGAGGAGTACGCGGTGACGCCTGCTTTCCCTGCATGGCTATGGATGGAACCGCAGTTCACGATCGCCCCACCGCCACCTTGCGCGAGCATTTGATCGATAACGTATTTGTCGCAGAGGAATACCCCTGTCAGGTTGATGTCAATCGTACGACGCCAGTCATCCATGCTAAGCTGATGGGCAGGTGCGTCCTTGGCAATCCCTGCATTGGCAAACAGAATGTCCACTCTGCCGTATTTCGCTACGGTAGCACTGACCATGTGCTTGACTTCTTCTTCGTTGGTCACATCTGTTTTCACAAACAGGCTGTCAAAGCCTTCTGCGTTTAGCATATCCGACAGCTCTTGGCCGCGTGGAGAAAAGTCGGCAATGACGACTTTCGCCCCTTCACTCGCAAACAAGCGGACAGTCGTTTCTCCGATCCCGCTTGCTCCCCCTGTTACGATCGCTACTTTATTCGCAAATCTCATATTGTTCCCCTCCTTGTTCTTTTGGTTTCCTGCTACGGATTAGCGAGCGGTTCCGCCACCGTCAATTACGAATTCTGCACCAGTCACATGGGCGGACTCGTCAGATGCGAGGAACAACACCATGTTGGATACATCATCTACTGTACCGAGACGACCGGTTGGAACACCTTGAGCCAGCTCTGCTTTGGAGTGCTTGGTCGCTTCAGATGCGTAGGTGACCATTCCGGTGTCGATATATCCTGGGTGAATGGAGTTCACACGCACACCATTTGCTGCATATTCGATTGCCGCGTCCTTTGTCATGATGCGTACGGCACCTTTACTTGCCCCGTACAGCACATGTCCTGGAGCCCCGATGAGTCCTGCGATGGAAGAAGCATTGATAACGGAGCCCGCTTGTTGCTTGGCCATTACTGGCATGACGTGCTTCATACCCAGGAATACGCCAGTCACATTAATCGACATCAGGCGATTCCATTCATCCAAAGTGAGCTCTGCTAATGGCTTGATAATATAAATACCTGCGTTGTTAAACAGGATGTCTACTTTTTCATATTGTTCGACGGTCTGTGCTACGACCTGCTGCCATTGTTCTTCTTTGCTGACATCGTGAGCGATGGCAAGCGCAGATCCCCCAGCCTCCTTGATTTCGGCTACAGTCTGATTAGCACTGTCCAGATTAATATCGGTTACCACGACTTTTGCGCCTTCTTTGGCAAAACGAAGAGCGGTCTTCTTGCCGATTCCCGTTCCTCCACCTGTGATAATCGCTACTTTTCCTTCCAATCTAGCCATATGAAACGCCTCCATTCAATTTGGGTCAGCTGCAGCATCTTGTTCCCACACCTTCATTATAAACTTCCATTATGTTAAATAATATGTAAAGATATTTACCGTTAGTTAAGTACAACTTAAGGATGTGAGCATTCACAAATGAATTTGGAGCAACTCGAATCCATCATCGAAATCGCCAAAACCGGTTCACTGACTAAAGCCTCTCTAAACAGACATGTTACGCTTTCCGCCATCAGCCAGTCCCTCTCTACACTGGAATCTGAGCTCGGCGTTACTTTGTTTACCCGTTCGCGAATGGGAGCAGTACCGACAGCCGAAGGGCTTGGCATCATCCAGAAAGCATTTGAAATTCAGAGAAAACTGCAAGAAATTCAGGAGGAAGCCCAGAGCTATACGAATACGATGACAGGCGATCTACGGCTCGCAACCATTCCTGGACCCATGAACCTACTCGTGAATGCGGTAGCCCGCTTCAAAAAAGATTATCCCCAAATCCGCCCAGAAATCGCCGAGAAAGGCTCGCAGGAAATACTGGAAGACATTCGCCAAAATAAAATAGATATCGGATTGATTATCGTTTATGAGAATCTCGTAAAAAAGAACACGGGGCTAGTATTCGAGCGGCTTTTAGAAGGTAAAATGGTCGTCGGTGTCAGCAGGAATTCGCCGCTCGCGTTGCAAAAGTCAGTGACCCCAGAAGAGCTACGGCAGCAAACATTTGTCCTTTACAATGACGAATACGTGAAATGGTTCGTGAACGATTTCGCCGCTTCATACGGTCCGGTCGATATCTTGTTTACAACGAACAACACGGATGCGATCCGCAGTGCTGTCCGAGAAGAAATGGCCGTCACCATCGGCTTGGACTATTCCTTCATCAACGAACCAAACATGCTGTACAAAGACATGGTCACACTCGAAATCGATATACCCAAGCAACAGCCTGTACACCTAGGCTGGGTGCAATCAGAAGAGCGCCATTTCTCTCGTGTCTCCAGCGGGTTTACCAAACGCTTAAAATACGACCTGCTCAACCAGCATGAAGTTTTACCGACGTAAAAAAAGAAGCCCCTCACAGGCCTTGTGCCCCGCCCGTCCGCAGGATCTCCGTAAAATTGGACACCGCGTTGCCCAGATGTCGATAAAAGGTCGTGCGGCTCATGAAAGTCTATAAATCAACGTTATTTTCGCTCTTGAAACGTCGTTACACGTAGAAAAGGTTGCCGTTATTTTCGAAACGACAACCTTTCCTCGCTAATTCACACTACTCTATTGTAGCTTCAAACGTTTTTGTCTCTTTGCCATCGATCACAAGAGCCGAGTGCGCTTTTACCACCTGATTCTCATAGGTAAAATCCTTGCCGGAAAAATTGGCGATGACCTGCATATCCGCCCCAAAGGCCGTACGCTGCACCAGCCTGTCTTCTGTCAGGATCGTAAAGTCCGTCATTTCCCGCAAAACCGCTTTCTGATGAAACGGGGACCATACCTTCAGATGATTGGTAATCAGCTCTTTATTCGCCTCCCACGCCTGATTATCGATATGATACAGAGGCGGTACATTATAGAGCAACTCATTTAGCATCCTTGTTCCGACCTCGCCCTTGATTTTCAGGCTATCCCATTCCCAATGGTGAGTCGTAATCACCGAATCGTTGTAGACCAGCTTGTACAAAGGCAGGGAATAGGCAGGATCGATATAGACGTGACGGTATACGTCCTTGATCGGTACCTGCTTGGCGTAGCGTTGCGGGATTTCGCCCGCTGGCGACCAGTAGCCTCCCACATAGTAAGGGCTTGTTTTATTTTGTCGCATATCCGGGTCTGCCCACTTGATCACTGGTGTTTCGATCCCATGTGCAAAGGCGATGGTCTGGCTCGCAAAGTCGTTGCCTGTTTCCGATCCAATGACCAAATGCTTGTCGTCCCGAATGTAGTCCATCCGCGCCAGCTTGGCTTCCATATCCTGCTCTTGTGTCGTCGTACGCCCAGGCGTGTAATCATCATGGAATTCACCAGCTGCATCCACATCAATGAACCAGGAATTGAAGGCTATCCCTGTGCCCATGATCTCATCCATACGCGCTTTGACGCTCGGCAGGGACAAAGTCGGATTGAGCAGTCTTCCCTCCCCTAAGAAGCCTGCTTTCTTTTCACCGTTTTTCTTGGTGATCGTCGCGTTCTCGTACAACGATTTATCCGGGAAAATAGCGGTGTTCCAATCCGGATTTTCCTCCTTGTGAATGGAGTGGTACGAGTCATAGCTGGCGATCAAATAGCCCAAATCGTCCGCTTGCTTCACAAATTCAGGCTTCATGTAAGCAGCCGTCCAGTCCGGCAAGCCAATCCACGCTCTCCTGATTCCTGACGCCTGCAGCTTTTTCAGCAGCTCAGTGGAATCCGTAGCGCCCCACTGATCTACTTCCCCAGCTGCGTCCTTCAGCACACTTTTCAACAGACGCTTGTTTAGCTCGTACAGCTCGGGCTCGTTCAACTGAGCCATACCTTTGTTCACCAAGGCCATGGTGGTTTCGTCCAGCTGCGTAAAGATCTGTGGATTGTAAAAGTCTTTGGAGCGCAATACGTAGTTGAATCCGTTCAAAATCGCTTTCTTCTGGAAGTCAGCTACGTAATCCTGTTTTTGAATGTCCTGTAGCTGCTGAATGCTCTCTTTCCCATCCTCGCCATTTCTCATCAGCAGCTGTGTCATCCAAGCGAGGAATTTGCCCTCTACACGATTTTTCAGCTGCCCCCACTTGAGGTCATTCGCGCCCAGAAACGTCTTGTTCCACAAATAAAAATGGGGTGCGCCGTACAGCTTTTCTACATTCGGATTGGTAGAAGCTTTTTGAGCCAGCGTCTTGTATTCACCTTTTTCCATCACGTAATCTTTGTACACCCCAGCAATGCTCACCGGGTTATTGTCCGTCACATACAGCCGAAAGCCATAGCTCTTGACTGGATTGACAGTCGGAAATTCGTGCGTAAAGGAAAGCGAGATGGCAGGATCCGTCGTAAAACTAACGGTGTCGTTAAACACGCTATCCGCGATGAACAAGGCTGCGTATTTGCTCTTGTTCACTGCAAAAAAACGCATGGAAAACGATTCAGCAAAGGTCAGGCTCTCATCCTTTAGAAACACCTGCCAGTCCTTGTCGGCGCTCGGGATCCACTTCCCTTCACCCAGCGGAAGCATGTAGCTCGTTCCGCTTACTTTAGGCCATGTAAAGCGATCTGCCCCCGTGGACTTCAGCTGCACCTGCACATAATCACCCTCATACTCGAGAGTGATCTCCATCTGGTCATCCGGGTAGGTCCAAGACACCTGCTGTCCGTCTCTATGTAAATTCGTCACCTTTCGTGTCGGCATCGGCTCGGATACACTCTCCTTGACTCCCTCCTTCTCTACGAACACCTCGAATGTTTCTGGATTCACATCAAACAAAAAGGTCGCTTCCTTTTTTGGCTGCTGGGCTGTTTGATTCGGTGCCTGTGTAGATGCCTGCTGCTCGCATCCAGTCACGAACAGTAGCAACGACATTGCCACTGACATAAAGACCCTTGAAAATTTTCTCATGCTTGCCTCCGAATATCGTATTACTATATAAATCGTGTTACGATGTACATATACGCAAGAAGTCCACCAGAGCAAGAGCGTTGCCCTTCTCTGCGACTTCTTAATTCTCTTCCACGAAGAAACTGACATCAGAGAATCGCTTTTTCTTTTGTCTGTCCATAAACCATACTGTTGTTCGAAAAACTGCATATCCGATTAGCGCTCCCACGATATTCAAGAGCAAATCATCGACGTCAAAGCTACCCAAGGCCAACCAAAATTGTAAAAACTCAATCGTGAGACTGCTTACCAGCGCAGTGAAGAACACGCGATGGATGCTTTGAAAAGATCGGAACAGGATCGGCACAAGCATCCCTAGCGGCATAAACAAAGCTACGTTGCCTAGCACATTGTAGAGCATGTTTGCAAAATTGTAATGATCGGCGTTAAAGAAATAATCGCCCAGTGTTTGCAGCGGCTTTGTATTTTGAAAGATATGCGTGTATTGAGGCACGCCGTACTCCGTCATTCTTTGTTTCCAGTCCAAGGTGAATGCTCGCCTGCGCCATCTGTCCGGCGACAGCAGTACCAAATAACTAACCGCTACAACATAGAGAGCAAAGAGAGCGATGATCCACTTGCGGAGGTACTTGTCCACCAGTGGCATGGACTCAGACAACTGCAGACTAATTTGATCGATAGGACCAAAGCGCTGTATCGCCAACGCCTCTGCTTCCTGCTCCCTGTACCCTTGCTCAAGCAGCTCCAGCTTCATACTGCTCAAGTGGTCTAGCAATTCATCCTTGATCTCTTGCTTTTCCCGTCTTGTGCAAAAAAGCTTGCTCACGACTTGCTCTACGTACTCTTCCAGTTTCATGTCTTACTCACTTCCCTCATGGCACAACGCAACCAGATGACTCAACGTCTGCCAGTCTTTCATTTTTTCCTTCAACAGTCCTTGTCCATCTTTGGTTATACGGTAGTATTTGCGGCGTCCACCTTCGCTTGCTTCGCCCCAATAAGATTCGACGGCCTTCATCGTCTCCAAGCGCTTCAGGGCAGGATACAAGGTTCCCTCGCCTATCTCGTATACTTCATTGCTCTTTTCACGGATCAATCTGGCCAGCTCGTAGCCGTATTGATCTTTCTGAGCAATCAGTGAGAGTAGCAACAGATCGATGCTTCCTTTTAATAACTCCTTGTTCACAGTAACAACTCCTTCGATGGCATGGATAGAGAGTAACACAGCATACATCGTATTACAAGGTACTTAAATTACAAGGAATGAATTTCCTTTTTTTCGTTGCTGTTTGTCTAATAATTCTGTATTCTAATAGAGCCAAGTAAATAGACACGACGATGAGGTCTTTTCCTGCGGATGCTTCCTGTCCGCGGGTAAAGACCTTATTTTTTTACAAGGGGGCGATTGCGTTCTAAAAGGCGGAAGCGATGTATCTTCAATGGTATGAAAGAAGAGAGAGATGAGAGGATGAGGACAATGTCGCAGGTACAGACAAAACATAGCCAATGGTGGCTGACTATTCTTATGGTCGTAGCCCTGTTTGCGGTGCAAATGCCCGCATCGGCTAAGGATGCCGTATCAGATGCTCAGGTGCTGGACAAGGGGAAATGGGCACCGGCAACCTATCAGGCAGTAAACGAACTGATTACGAAACACGGAGTAAAAAGCCCTTCCTACAACCCAGACAAAAAGCCGTACGTGGTCTTCGACTGGGACAACACCAGTATCATGAACGACACGGAGGAAGCCCTCTTCGTCTACCAAATCAACCATCTTGCTTACAAGCTCACGCCTGAAGAATTCGGCAAAGTAATCCGCACCAATGTGCCAGAGGGGCCATTTGCTGACGGATACAAAAACGCGGATGGGAAGCAAGTAACACTAGACGCAATTGCTACCGACCTGGTGTCTGACTACAAATTCCTGTATGAGAACTACAAGGGACTCAAGGGAACAAAATCGCTGGAAGAGGTGACAGCGACTGAACCATTCCTGGATTTCCGCACCAAACTCTTTTTTCTGTACGAAGCCATCAACGAGACACACAGCACTAGCATCGGCTATCCATGGGTGCTCTATCTCTTCACCAACATGACTGTCGATGAGGTCCACAAACTGGCAGATGCTTCCAACGATGTCGCCCTCGGCATGGCGATCCAAACAGAGACTTGGACAAGCCCGAAAGCACTCGCAGGAAAAGCAGGTGTCGTGACCGCGTCCCATACGACTGGCTTGCGCCTGACCTCTGAAGTAGGCAATCTGATGAATACCTTCCGTTCCAACGGGATTGACGTCTATGTCGTCAGCGCTTCTCTGGAAGACGTCGTGCGCGTATTTGCGACACTGCCGAAATACGGCTACAACCTCCCTTCAGAGAATGTGATCGGTATGCGTCTGGCAATAGAAAATGGCTTGATCACGAACAAATACCAAGCCAATTACCCGATCACTGTTGGCCATGGCAAAACAGAAGTAATCCAGTCCGTACTAGAGAAAAGATACGGTCATGGTCCCATCTTTATCGCTGGCGACAGCAACGGCGACTTCGAGATGATGACAGAGCAAAATAGCGTAAAGCTCGCCCTGGTGGTCAACCGTGTCAAAGGTGGCAAAATCGGACAGCAAGCAGCCAAAGCAGCCGAGCAATTGGGTAAAAACAATCCATCCGTCGTCCTGCAAGGCCGCGATGAAAATACCGGCATGTGGATTCCTACGGAGCAAACTATTAAGCTCGGGAAAAGTGATCCTCAGTTGATTTCGAAGTGAAAATGAAAAGGAAAAACCGCCCCGTTGAGTAGGGCGGTTTTTTGCTGAATATTTTCATTGGGCACCAATGGATAAAAACAAGCCATTTTCTTTGGTCAAACGGAGCCGATAGCTTTTAACCGTCGCTTCTCCATTGAAAAAATCTTTGTCTACCGCTCTCTCAAATCCCAGGCGCTCATACAATTTCACAGCCGTTTCCATCATGTCAGTGGTATGCAGATGCAAGGTCGATGCGCCGACTGCCAACGATCTCTGAATGCTTTCCCGAATGAGCTGGACGGCAATCCCCTTCCCTCTCGCTCTCGGCGATACGGCTAGAAAACGAATGATCGGGGAATCAATCGCAAGCTCCGGCTTGCCATAGGCAGCCTCTGAAGAAGCAAACAGCTGCACGCTGCCTACGATCTCATCCCCGAGTCCCGCAACGAGAAAAGCAAACGTGCGATCTCCTGCAACGGACTTTTTCATCTCTTCCTTGTACATCTCCCACCTCTTGGTGGACAGCTTTTGCTCATACTGCTGATAGGCTTCGATCAGATGCTTTTCGAGCAACTCTCGATCACCAGCATGAGCGTCACGAATCGTTATCGGATAGCTCTCACTCATCTTTATTGCCCTCCTTGTTACGCAAGATTAAAAGGCGGGCACCACGGCGACACCGTATTTATCCTCAATGAATTTCTTCACTTCCGGTGCAGTCAAGGCAGCGTCCAGCTTCTTGATTTCGTCTCGGTTCTCATCACCTTTTCGAACGACGATCACGTTGGCATACGGCGAATTCGCTCCTTCTCGGAACAGGGCGCTATTCGGATCGATCTTGGCTTCGAGGACCACGTTCGTGTTGATGACTGCACCATCTAGATCAGGCAGGGCTCTCGGCAATGTAGCTGCTTCTGCTTCGATAAACTCCAGTTTTTTGGGATTTTCCACGATGTCTTTTGGCGTTGCCTCGTACGTCGTCAATCCGTCCTTGAGCTTGATCAGCCCTTGCTCCTGCAAAAGAGTCAGAGCACGGAATTCGTTGGAAGGGTTGTTGGGAATGCCGATTTTCGCGCCTTCCTTGATGTCATCTTTGGACTTTAATTTGTCCGAGTAAAAACCGATCGGCTCTACGTGTACCTTTGTGGTAACGACAAAATCAAACCCTTTTTCCGTTTTGACCGAATCGAGATACGGGACGTGCTGGAAGAAGTTCGCATCGATTTGGTTGTCCTTTAATGCAGGATTCAATTGCCCTTCATCGTCGAGAATGACGACATCCAGATTGATGCCCTCTTCCTTCAGCTTCGGCTTGATAAATTCCAAGATTTCCGCATGTGGCACTGGAGCAGCCCCAATCTTCAGGGTAACTTCTTTCTTGGGCTCTGTTGCCTGCCCTTGGTTGCTCGGTTGAGCCTGATTGCTAGGTTGAGCTTGAGTGCTAGAACTAGAACCGCACCCTGCCACGAGCACACTTGCCCCTACGAATACGGCGAATAATACTCCCAAACCTTTCTTTACCATGCACGCCACTCCCTTACTGGTTCTCTGTTTTTTCTCTTTATTGTCTTTGAACTTTGATCTCTACTCGAATTTGTATCGCTTTTTGCTGATCGATTTGGCAATATAGTCCCCCGTCCACTGAATGAGCTGAACAAGCAGGATAATCAAAATGACAGTCGCGATCAGGACGTCTTCTCGAAAGCGTTGGTAGCCAAAACGGATAGCCAGACTACCGAGTCCACCCGCACCAATGGCTCCCGCTACAGCCGTAAATTCCGTGATGCCGATGATTCCGATTGTGATTCCGCGAACGAGCGCTGGCAATGCTTCGGGAATCAGCACTCGAAAGATGATCGTAAACGGAGTCGCTCCGACCGCTTTTGCCGCCTCGATTTTCCCTGCACTCACTTCCTTGAGCGAATTTTCGATGATGCGCCCGAGAAACGGAGCAGCGCCGATGGAGAGTGAAACGATGGCGGCCGTCGGACCCAAAGAAGTGCCCACGATCAGTCGTGACAAAGGCAATAGAAGGACGATCAGGATAATCAAAGGAAGAGACCTCACGCCGTTGATCACGGTCCCGATTGCCTTATTCAGCTTGGGTGCTTCGAGAATGCTGCCCTTATCCGTGACCACGAGAGTGACCCCTAGTACAATCCCAATAGCGAGAGCGAATAGGGATGACCAGAACACCATGTAGAGCGTTTCGAGCAGCCCTTCCCAGAGCAGTTCGAGCAGATCGTCTCTCATATCCCTGCCCCCACTCCTTCCATCACATTTCGCTTGTCGCGGTAATGATCGATAATGCTCACAAACCGTTTTGCCGTATCACTCTCCGGGCGTAGGAAGAACTTTTCAACGGAGCCGGTTTCGACGATCCTGCCGCTTTCGAGAACGGCCATGTTGTTACAAATGTGCTGCAGAACATCCAGCTCATGCGTGATCAACAAGATCGTCAGGTTCAGCTGGCGGTTGATTTCTTTGAGCAGCTCCAAAATGGAGTACGTCGTCTGAGGATCCAGCGCCGAGGTCGCTTCGTCGCTGAGCAGCAGATCCGGCTCGTTTACCAACGCCCGGGCAATACCCACCCGCTGTTTTTGCCCACCACTCAGTTGAAACGGGTAGACGTTTTCCTTGTCCCCGAGCTGGACGAGATCGAGGATCTCTCTGACCCGCTGCTGAATGTATCGCTTGGGATGCCCCGCCACTTCCAACGGGAAAGCGACATTTTGAAAAACCGTCTTGGCATCGAGCAAATTGAACTGCTGAAAAATCATCCCAATTTTTTGCCGCGCCTGCCGCAGCTCTTTTTCATTCAGATTCGTCACCACTTTACCTCCGATCTCGATGCTACCTGAGTCCGGTTCCTCCAGCCTGTTGAGGCAGCGGATCAGCGTCGATTTCCCCGCCCCGCTGAAGCCGATGATGCCGAAAATATCGCCTTTTTCGATGTGCAGATCAATGTCTTGCAAAACCGTGATTGCACTTTTTGCCGTTTTGTACGTTTTGTTGAGGCCATGAATCCCAACCATTCGCTCACCTCTCCCCCAATGCGGCGATGGCTACTTCCGCAAAATACAAGGCGCTTTGCGTGAGGGCGCGATCATCCAAGGTAAAGGCGGGATGGTGCCATTCCTTCGTACCGGAAGTGCCCATGAAGACGAATGACCCTGGAATGCGTTGCTGGTAAAAAGCAAAATCTTCTCCCGCCGGGGAAGGCGCTGGTGTGACGACCTGCAAGCCTACCTTCTGTGCTGCTACTACCGACAGCTGTGTCAGCCCATCGTCATTGTTCACAGATGGAGGGCCCTCGAACCAGCGCAAACTGATTTTGGTCCCGTACGCCGCCGTTACTCCTTCGATGATTCGCCGGAAGTGACCAGGAATTTTAGCACGCACCTCGTCCTGAAAGGTACGCACCGTTCCCCCCAAAACGACCTTGTCCGGAAGCACATTCCAGGTCGTTCCCCCATGAATGCTAGTCACACTGACGACTGCGTTGTGCAGAGGGCTAATGTTGCGGCTGACGATAGTCTGCAAGGATGATACGATTTGCGCCGCCGCCACGATCGGATCGACGCCCGCCTCCGGTATCGCTGCATGCGTGCCAACGCCTTCTACTTCAATATCAAAGCCATCGACCGCAGCCATGAGCGGCCCTGCCTTGACGCCGATTGTTCCTACCTCTAGGTCTGGCTTGTTGTGCATCCCGAAGATGGCCTGCACACCTTCCAGCGCACCACTCTCCATGATTTGCTTGGCTCCCGTTCCCTTTTCCTCCGCAGGCTGAAAAATAAAACGCACGGTGCCCATGAGGTGTTCCTCTTGAGATTTCAGGAGATAGGCCGCACCGAGTACAGCAGCCGTGTGAAAGTCATGACCGCATGCATGCATTTTCCCCGCGACTCGAGAAGCATACGGCAGACCTGTCTCTTCCTGAATCGGCAGCGCGTCAATATCAGCACGCAGGGCGATGATCGGCCCATCCTCTCTGCCGCTCACTTCCGCGACGATCCCGGTCTGCAACGGGACGTCGACGATGCGGATCCCCGCTTCCGTAAGCCATCCCCTGATCGCTCGGGTCGTCTCTACTTCCTCATAGGCCACTTCTGGGTATTGATGCAGATTGCGGCGGATGTGTATCAGCTGGGGCGTGAGTTCTGCCGCGAGCCCTTCCAATGCTGGTCTTCCCATTCGTTGCCCCCCTTCCCGTCGCAGTCGATGATGCTCACGATTCCACGTTCGTCAATAATGGCGAGTTGGCCACAAAGCGGTTGGCCGGCTTATGGAGCCCCAGGTGATCACGCAGCGTGTCACCCTCGTAGTCGAGTCGATACAAGCCCCGCTCCTGTAAAATCGGAACAACCTTATCGACGAAATCATCCAAGCCTTGAGGCAGGATCGGTGCGACGAACATAAAGCCGTCTGCCGCTCCTTGGGTAAACCACTTTTCCAATACATCCGCAATTTGTTCGGGTGTGCCGACCAGCTCCCGATTCACGCCACCTTCGAGTAGGGCGTATAGCTCGCGCAAGGTCGGGTTCTCCTTTTGAATCAGCTCCGTCATCCGCTCAAAATGACTCTGAATACCGTTATCTTGAGGAAATTCTACTTCCGACGCAGGAGTGTCCAGCGTATAGTTGCTAAAGTCCACTTTGCCCAAATAGCCGGACAAGAATCGCAAGCCTTGCTCGGGCAGCAGCAGGTCATGCAGGTGGCGGTTGATAGCCTCTGCTTCTTCCTTCGTATCTGCCACGATGGGGGAAATACCTTGTAAAATATGTAGCTGGTCAGGCGTCCGCCCATAGTCGGCCAGCTTTCCTTTCAGGCTCTTGTAAAACTCCTTTGCCTTCTCAAAATCTTTGACGTGGGAGAAGACGACCTCCGCTGTTCTCGCTGCCAGTCGCTGACCCGGTTCAGAAGCTCCCGCCTGCACAATCACAGGCTGGCCTTGCCTGGACCTGCCGATGTTGAGGGGACCTTGGACCGAGTAGTACGAGCCTTTATAATTCAGTCGATGCATTTTTTTCGGATCGAAGTACACGCCGGACTCCTTATCCTGCACGAAAGCGTCGTCCTCCCAGGAGTCCCACAACCCCTGCACCACATCGATGAATTCTTCAGCCTGTTTATAGCGTTCGTCGTGCTCCACATGAGTGTGCCGACTAAAGTTACGCCCCGTCTCACCCGTAGCGTCACCAGTCGTGACCATATTCCACCCAGCGCGCCCATTGCTGATCTGGTCCACAGAAGCGAACAGCCGCGCCAGATTGTAGGGCTCATGATAAGTCGTTGAAGCTGTCGCGACGAGTCCGATCTTGGATGTCGCGCCCGCCAATGCAGCCAGCAAGGTTGTCGGCTCAAAGCGATTCAGAATATTCGAGTGGGAGCTTTCATTGACCGCCAGGCTGTCAGCGATAAAAGCGATATCAAACTTTCCCCGCTCGGCCGTCTTGGCCATCTGCTTATAGAACTCCAGGTCAATGCTGGCATTTCGTTGTGCGCTGGGCAGCCGCCAGGACGCAACGTGAATGCCTGTTCCCACCAGATAGGCGGAAAAATGGATTTGCCTTTTTTGCGTCATCGGTTCTCCTCCTCTGTCTTGCTTCTTGCTTTGCGGTCATCGCCGTCTCTATTTGCTCGCGTACGCGCTTTTGAAGTTTTTTAATTCCTCTACGGTAACTTGCGTCGGAATGTAGTTTCCTTGGTACGTCTTCGTGATAAAGTCTGAGACTTCTTTCGATTGATAGACTTGGACCAGCTTCTTGAGATCTTCTCTATTCTCGTTTTGCTTGGTCGTCGCAATCACGTTGATGTATGGCTTAGCAGTTTGACTTTCATGGAAAATCGAGTCTTTCAGCAGAAAACCTGCCTCCACCGCAACACCGTTATTGATGATCGAAGCCGCGACGTCCTTCATGACGCGAGGGGTAGTCGCTCCATCTACGGGAACAATTTCGAGATTTTTCGGATTTTCCTTGATTTTGTCTGCCCCGCCGAATCCATCAAAATGGTCAACCACTTTGATCAAGCCAGCTTCCTGTAGGAGCACCAGCGAGCGTCCCCAGTTGGAGTCGTCGTTGGGAACGGCGATTTTGGCGTTGTCTGGAATCTCCTCAACCTTCTTGAATTTATCCGAATAGATCCCCAGCGGAGCGATGATCGTCGAGCCGACCGGCACAATTTCCGATTTGTTTTTCGTGTTGAACTGATCCAGAAAAGCGACGTGCTGGAATGCATTTGCATCGATATCTCCCTCGAGCAGCACGGTGTTTGGGTTCACGTTGGCATTAAACTGAACCAGCTCGATATTCAGACCTTGCTTCTGCGCCTGTTCCTTTACGAATTCCCAAGTCCGGCTCTCGGAACCGCGGATACCGATCTTAAGTCCTTTGGATTCCTCTGTTTTTGCACAACCGGCGGCCAGGCCTGCGAGAATGACGAATACAAGTAAAATGGCAAATTTCTTCATGGATGTCTCTCCTGTCTCTTTTTCAGTAGCTTTCTTTCGTTATTTTCTACGAATTTTTCGCGCCAATCTGTTGCCCTGCGACTGAATACCTTGAACGAGAATGACCAAGACAATGACTGTCGCGACGATGGTAATCGTGCTAAACCGTTGATAGCCATACGTGATCGCCAAGTCTCCGATCCCACCTCCACCGACCGCCCCTGCCATCGCCGTTGCGCCGATTAGGCCAATCGTTGCTGTTGTGATCGAGAGTACGATAGATCCGAGCGTTTCTGGAATCAGAAAGCGGAAAATGATCTGAAGGGGTGTAGCCCCCATCGCCTCTGCCGCTTCGATAATGCCCGCGTTCACTTCCAAGAGCGAGTTCTCCACCAACCGGGCGATGTACGGACCCGTGTAAATGACTAGTGGCACGATGGCAGCGGTCGTTCCGATGGATGTCCCTACGATCAGCCGCGTAAACGGAATAATCGCCACGAGCAAGATAATAAAGGGAACCGACCGAAAAACATTGATGATCGGATTCAAAACGGAGAAAATAGCCTGGTTCTCCAGAATGTGACCTTTGCGTGTGACTACCAGTAGAACGCCCAGCGGCAGTCCAATAATCGTGGCGAAAATCAGGGAGATGCCCACCATATACAGCGTCTGATAGACTGCTTGTAGCACTTGATCTAAGCTGACTTCCATCTACGAGATCTCCTTCACTGACACATTTTGCTGTCGGATGTACTGATACGCCCGAGCAATATCTGCTTCGGTGCCCCTCAATTCGACGATGAGGTTCCCAAAGGGTACGCCTTGCAGCTCTGTGATGTTTCCGAACAGAACATTGACCTCCATTTGGAACCGCTTCGCCAGCTGGGAGACTATCTGTTGTCCAGAGTTCTCTCCGACAAAATGGATTTGGTAGATTCGCGATTTCCCCCGCTTCGCTTCCAGAGCCTGATACACACTGGGTGGAATATCGTCGCGGATGACTGACTTCACGAAATTGCGTGCCGTTTCCGTTTGCGGGCTGGCGAATAGCTCCAGCACGTTGCCTTGCTCCACGACTGTCCCTTGGTCCATCACGGCCACTCGGTTGCAAATCTCCTTGATTACATTCATTTCATGAGTGATCATGAGAATCGTGATGTTGTATTCTTTGTTCACTCGCTTTAACAGCTGCAGGATTGACTCTGTCGTTTGCGGGTCCAGTGCCGACGTTGCTTCATCGCTCAATAAAATGGAGGGATTGGTCGCCAACGCGCGGGCGATGCCTACCCGTTGCTTTTGCCCTCCGGATAGTTCATCGGGAAAACTCCTTGCCTTTTCCGTCAGACCCACAAACGAGAGTAGCTCTTCCACTCGCTCCTGCACGATTTTCTTAGGTGTCTGGCTCAACAACAACGGCATGGCGACATTTTCGAAAACCGTCTTGGATTCCAGTAGATTGAACTGCTGAAAGATCATTCCGATATTTTTCTTGACGCTGCGCAATTCGTGTACAGACAGAGCCGTTAAGTCCTTGCCGTCGACGATGACGCTCCCTGATGTAGGTCGCTCCAGCAGATTCACTGTACGGAGCAACGTGCTTTTCCCTGCGCCGGAAAAACCGATGACGCCGAAGATATCTCCTTTTTCTACGGTTAACGTCACGCCCTTGAGTGCGTTGATCCTCTTGCCGCCACTTTCAAACGTTTTGCCCACTTGCAAAAACTCGATCATACGTTCCTTTGGTGCCCGTTCGATGTCCTCCTGCCGAAGGGAAATGTCTGTCTGCACAAGCAAGCTCGATTGGATTCCCACTATGTTTCCTCCTCGGCTTTCATTTGTTGATTAAATATGATTCGAGGCGATCCAGCTCAGTGTGGAGCAATGCCTCATACTTTCCTTCTCCCCCGATTTCGACTACGGGGATCAGACGCGATCCATATTTGACCTCCAGTACATCACGCAATACGTCTTTGCCTTCCACATCGATCCATTCATAAGGGTGGTTATGCGCCTCCAGAACCGCCTTTACATTTGCGCAAAACGAGCACCCGTTTCTCCCCCACAACACGACTTTTTGCTGCGTAGCCATCTGCTTCTCCTCCATCTCCTCATCGTACTTCCGCCACTAGAAAACTTGGCTACGCCGTGATTAGGTCGTAGCTTTGTTGCACTTGTACTGAATAGGAATCTTATCCATTCCTATCTGTACAAAAACAAAGAGACTCCCACAGCCCATTCCCGAAAGAATGAAGGCAAGCAGTAGTCTCCAGTGGTCTGGTCGACGATATTGTTTAATCCTGATCTGATTACTAGGTATTTTATCTTCCGGCTCCCCATCCGTCAACCGTCTTTTTGCTGATTGGTAGCATCGTACGTGTACCTGGTCGGTTAATCCTTATGATCGACCATGATAGGAAAGCTCTTTAAGGCCTGGCCCATCGCCGAATCCGTCAAATGCTCGATCACATCAAAGCCCTCCACTTGACGGATATCGTCAAACCGCTTCACAAATGAAGTCAAAGCAATGCGCGCTTCCATACGAGCGAGCGGGGCTCCCAAACAGAAATGTGGTCCTGCTCCAAAGGCGAGATGGTGTTGGTTCTCAGGTCGATGGATATTAAACTCTTCCGCACGGGTAAATTGGGACTCATCCCGGTTGGCAGCACCAGTCCACACCATCACCATTTGTCCATGCTTCATTTCCTGCCCCAAAATGTCCGTATCTTGCACCACCTTACGATCATTGGTAGAGGGAAAGCGATAGCGCAGCACTTCCTCAATCAATTTGGGAACCAGTGACAAGTCGGCTCTCAGTTCCTGATAAATACCCGGCTTGTCAAACAGCATGGAATAAAACACATGGGAAATCAGTGTTGTCGTTGTCTCATTTCCCGCGCCGAGCAGTCCCACAGCGGAGCTGACCACCTCTTCATCCGTCAATTGTTCACCCTCCAATTCGGCTTTCGTCAAGTCGGAGATGATGTCATCGGTGGGATGCTTCCTTTTTTCCAGCACGATCGGATATAGATAGTCGTGAAACTCCTTCATGACTTGCATTTTTCGAGCAGCAGTGTCGTTGTACGTTTCTTTGGCATACGGGAGGAAGATGATGTCTGACCAGGCTTTAATTTTCTCCCTGTCTTTGGAAGGGACACCGAGCAACTCAGCTATGACTGTCACAGGGAGGGGGATCGCCAGCTTCTGTACAATATCCACTGTCGATAGCCCTTCCATCTCCGTAATCAGTTCGTCCACGACCGCTTGGATTCGAGGTTCCCATCGTTCGAGATCTCGCGGGGTGAACGCTTTTGCTAACAGAGCGCGCCGATTTCGGTGCTCCGGAGGATCGCAGAAATTTACGTTGCTTCGGTTATCCATTATTTTGGGAATGGGAATGAAGCTTCGTTCTTTTTTATTCGAGAAGAATTGGTGATCAAACAGTACACGTTTGGCATGTTCATATAAAAACACATTCCACACATCCTGCTCAGCATCGTAAAAGACAGGATGCTTCTCCCTCATCTCTTTGTACCAAGGATAGGGGTTCCATTGTGATTGTTTTGATGTAAGATTCGATATTTCTTGTAAAAGAATCGTTTGATTGGTTGAATTCATCATGTTTCCCTCCGAATTCTACAACTGAGCAATTTCGTCCCAGGCTAGATCTTGTCCGCTTCGTTCCACTTGTAGTATGTTTGAATGCTTACAATTTAAACCATCGTTATTGACAATCGCCTGTGCACTCGATAAAATCCTAGTAAACAAATAAGAAATAATGAATTTATAACAACACAAACAGCTGACTGGACCACCAGAAGCCTCTTAGAAGACATGACACCTAAGGGGCTTTTTGCGTACATTTCTACGGTTAGGGGAGAAAAACTGTGGCGCTAACATTGAGCATTTTGGACCAAACTCCAATTCAAAACGGAGAAACGGCCGCACAAGCCTTTTCGCATACGATTGAACTGGTCAAGATCGCGGAGAGGCTGGGCTATCATCGTTTCTGGGTCTCCGAACATCACGATCTGGATCATGTGGTCGGCTCTTCTCCAGAAGTCCTCATCTCGCACCTGCTGGCAAAGACTGAGCGCATCCGGATTGGCTCGGGTGGCGTGATGCTACAGCATTACAGCCCGTATAAAGTAGCGGAAAATTTCCACGTGCTCGCATCGCTTGCTCCGGGACGAGTCGATCTGGGCATCGGCAGGGCACCAGGAGGGCTTCCTCTTTCTACGCGGGCCTTGCAACAGGTGGATGCCTCATCTTCGCCCTCACTCGAAGAAAAGCTCGTGGAGCTAGAGAAATTCCTCCACAACAACCTCGAGCCCGAGCATGCCCTCCATGGATTAAAAGCGATCCCGGTTCCCCCGCAGCCCGCGGACCTTTACTTGTTGGGAACGAGTGTGGCGAGTGCCGAATTGGCCGCAAAGCGCGGGGTTCCCTATGTCTTTGCGCAGTTCATCAACAGTGATGAAGCCGTTAGCTACGAAGCCATCGATACGTACCGAAAGAAATTCGTGGCTGGAGCACTCTCTCGGCCCCAGGCCATTCTCGCCCTGTCCGTGATTGTCTCCAATACCGACGAGGACGCCCAGAAGCTCGCTGCCGAGAACGAGCTGGTAAAAATCCATTTGGCGAGCGGAAAAACGATCACGGTAAATAGTCTCAAAAAGGCCGAGGAATACGGAAAACACTCTGAAGAGCCCTTTACCCTCGAGGTGAAGGAAGCCAATATCATCTCTGGCTCCACAGAAACGGTACGGGCAAAACTACTCGATATCCAGCGCACTTATCAAGTAGACGAAGTCATCATCACTACTCCGATCAAAGACTTTCAGAAACGGATTCATTCTTACGAGCTGCTCGTCGAAGCCTTTTCGAAACTGACTGTCTCATAAAAATCGAAGCATCCAAACAAAAAAGCTGTCCCCTAAGCTCGAATGCCTGGGACAGCTTTTCATATTACAGTGGCAGCCTATTACACGAGGGCCTGATTCTTCTTTGTCGTATACCGATTCGCAGGTACCGACAGCCCCAGATTTCCACGCAACGTATCCGCCTCATACTCCGTCCGGAAAAATCCACGCTCCTGCAAAAGAGGAACGACATGATCGACAAAGTCATTCAACGCATTCGGAATACTCGAACTGATAATGAAGCCGTCTGCTCCCCGCTCCACGAACCACTCCTGCACGAGATCTGCGACCCTTTCCGCCGTTCCCATGAACAACGGACGAGGAGTCGTCTCCTGTAGAGCCACTTGTCGAAGGGTCAGATTGCCTTTCTCGGCATCTCTCTTGATTCGCTCAGTCGTACTCTGAAAGCTGTTTTTGCCCACATCCCCCAGGTCTGGGAACGGCTCATCGAGTTCGTAAACAGAAAAATCATGGTGATCGTAATACCTTCCTAAATAGGCGAGTGCCTGCTCGATCGACACCAGATTTGCCAGCTCCTGATACTTTTTCTCGGCTTCCACTTCGGTACGTCCGATAATCGGTGCGATTCCAGGCATAATGATGACCTCATCAGGATTGCGACCCGCTGCTACCGCCCTGTTTTTGACGTCCTCGTAAAACTGTTGCGCGTCAGACAATGTCAGATGTCCCGTAAAAATAGCATCCGCCCACGTAGCTGCAAAGCTCTTGCCGTCTTCTGATGCTCCCGCTTGAAAGATCACAGGCTGACCTTGCTTGGAGCGGCTAATATTGAGCGGACCCTGCACCGAGAAAAACTCCCCTTTGTGGTTCAGTGCGTGCATTTTTTTCGGGTCAAAGAAAACGCCCGATTCCTTCTCTCTCACGAAGGCGTCATCCTCCCACGAGTCCCACAGACCTTTGGCCACCTCCAAATATTCCGTAGCGATCCGGTAGCGCTTGGCATGATCCGGATGCTCATCGATTGTCTTGTTAAAATTCAGCGCAGAGCCTTCCAGAGGTGACGTCACGACGTTCCAGCCCGCACGCCCATGACTGATGTGATCGAGAGAAGAGAGCTGACGCGACACAGTAAAGGGCTCACTGTACGAAGTCGATACTGTCCCGACGAGCCCGATACGCGAGGTGATCGCGGCTAGCGCCGATAAGATCGTGAGCGGCTCGAACCGATTCAAGAAATGGGGAATAGACTTTTCATTGATAAACAAGCCATCCGCAATAAAAACGAAATCAAACTTGCCTGTCTCAGCCTTTTGCGCCTGTGAAGAATAAAAGCCAAAGTCGATACTGGCATCCGGCTGTGCCAGTGGATGTCTCCATCCTGCGATGTGACCGCCGACTCCATGGATAAACGCACCGAATTTGATTTGTCTGGAATTGGCCATGAATGACTCCTCCTAATCTGAGCGTATATGTGCAAAAAAGACTCCCTCGGGGTTGCGTCTGCATACTGCGTCTGCAAATGAGGGAGCCTTCAGCTGTCTGATCGGCTAGTTATAAATTTAGTTTAGTTATATTATTCCCATCGGTCAAGTAAGATTTACTTTAACACCCTGTGAGGCATCCTGGTGATTACGCCATCACGGATCACATTTTATATCTATCGTTTCATTGACAAATTCACAATAGGTAATATAGACTTAATTCGACATATTCAACCATTAATCGACAAGGGTATTTCGACCATTTCGTGTTCGCTACACCATGATTACAGGACCAAAGAACTAAAGCGACAACGAATATAAGAAGCACGTCCTAGATGTCTTTTTTTACAGGAGGCTCTACATGTTCTCTACCATTTCCAATGTCGCACTCAACGCAGTTCTTTTCGCTCATCTTTCTGTCGGTGTGTTCTTTTTGTATTCCGAATACAATTTTTTGAGTAAAATAAAGAACTCAAAGAAATAACACTACTTCGAGGAATACGCAAAAGGAGTTCGCATGAAAGTGAGATCTATCATTCGCCAGCTAGTTTCACGCCCTGCTCCTGGGGAACTGGAGCCCTCTTACAAAGAACTGGATTCTCGTCTGATCAAATCTACCCGATACGATCTGGGAACCCAACGATTGTACATCCGATTTCTGGACGGCCGTGAGATGGTCTATTGCCGTGTCACTCCCTATGCCTACAACGCCTTTTTAAATGCTGACTCGTTCAGCGACCACTTCTTTGCTTTCATCCATATGAGATATCTCAACTATCCCGTCATGTAGGATAGAAGCGCGACTCCCTCATGCCATACTCCTGGGAGTCGACCGCATCTCCCCGAAAAAAACTCCGGCTACATACCTAGCCGAAGTTTATTTCAAAGCCTTCCTTAAAAATGCTCTCGTCCGCTCAAATTGTGGGTTGGTAAACAGCTCTTCCGGTGTTCCTGCTTCAATAAATTCTCCATCGTCCATGAACATGACCTTGTTTGCAACTTCCCGTGCAAATCCCATCTCGTGAGTCACAACCATCATGGTCATCCGTTCTTGGGCGAGCTGCTTGATGACCTGCAAGACCTCCCCCGTCAACTCGGGATCGAGTGCCGACGTCGGTTCATCAAACAACAAGATGTCCGGATCCATCATCAACGCTCTGGCAATCGCCACTCGCTGCTTTTGTCCACCGGAGAGCTTGGCTGGGTAATGATCTGCCTTATCAGACAAGCCTACTTTTGAGAGCAGCTCCGCACTTTTTTGGCGAACCACTTCTGCCGATTCCCCTTTTACCGTGCGTGGAGCCAGCTCCAGATTCTCTCTCACCGTCAAATGAGGAAACAGATTGAAATGCTGGAACACCATCCCCATTTTAGAGGTAATCCGCTTGATCTGCTGCTGGTTTGCGTACACGCCGTCGCGCACGAGATCTTCACCCTGTACATGGATGCTCCCTCCGTTCACTTGCTCCAAATATACCAGACTTCTAAGCATGGTGCTTTTTCCGGAGCCAGAGGGTCCAATGACTGCGACTACATCGTTCTTATTAACTTCAAAACTGACATTTTTCAATACTTCCAATGAGCCAAACGACTTTTTCATCTGGGAAACCTGTATGATTGCCATTTCTCGCCAATCCTTTTATTCAAATTTAAAACGTTTTTCCATCCACTTAAAGAACAACGTCAACAAGAGAGTCATGACCAAGTAAATGACACCTGCAATGAAGAAAGGAACAATCGTAAAATCACGATTCACGGCCGTCTGTGCGTAGTGCAACAGCTCCGGCACAGCTACTGCGTACAACAGCGCGGTATCCTTCACCAGCGTAATCGACTCATTGGAGACCGCCGGTAATGCTACGCGAAACATTTGAGGCAGGATAATCTTGGTCATCGTTTGCCATTTGCTAAAGCCCAGCACCTGCGCCGCCTCGTATTGCCCCTTGTCGATTGCAAGCAATCCGCCCCGAAAGATCTCGGCAAAGTAGGCAGCATAGTTGAGGACAAACCCGATACACGCCGCTACAAAACGGTCAAACACCAAATACTCACCGACCCCTGGAAGCAGCGGCAGCCCGAAACATATAAACAGCAATTGCAGCAGCAGCGGCGTTCCCCGCATGACGTAAACGTACGTATGGGCAATCCACGCCAGTGCTTTGATGCTGCTTTTCGCCATCAGTGTGATGACAAAGCCTAATGGAATGGATACTACGATCGCGATGAGGAACAGCAACACCGTCATCTGCGCGCCTTCCAGCATCGGCTTTGTAATACCGAGGATATATTCTATACTCATGCTCGTATGCTCCTAACCAAAAAGTCTAACCATTAGAAAACTTGGCTACGCCAAGCCTTTGGCGTGGCCTTAGTTGCACTTATACTGGATAAGAATCTTATTAATTCTTATCTGTAAAATAAAAACGGGGCTCCGCCAGATGTTCGACGAAGCCATTGTTCCTTTTACTTCAATACCCGATCTTCACCAAACCATTTTTCTGAAATTTTCGCTGCGGTTCCGTCCTGATTCATAGTATCCAAAGCTTTTTGCAGATCATTCAGCAATGCTTCGTTGCCTTTTTTCACGCCAATTCCGTACTCCTCTGGCGCTAGTGATTCATCCAGCTGCTTGAACGTCCCTTTGTCTTTGGCCATGTAATAGTCGGCTACGATCTGGTCGATCACGACTGCATCCACGCGTCCGATTTTCAAATCGCTCAGCGCAAGCACGTTGTCAGAAAACTCCGTGATCGTTTTGACGTTATTTTTCACCGGACTGGCATCCAAGGCGTCAGCAGCAGAAGAGAGGTTTTGCAAACCTACGATTTTACCGGACAAATCATCCAGTTTCGTCATATCCGAATTCGCCAAGGTCACGATCACTTGCGCATTTTTCAAATACGGCTTCGTGAATAGTACTTTTGCTTTGCGTTCGTCCGTGATTGTATATCCATTCCAGATGAGATCGATCCGACCGCTGTTGAGCTCAGATTCTTTCGAGCTCCAGTCGATGGTTTGAAAGACAACCTCTTTCCCCATTTTCTCTCCAGCCGCTCGAGCATAGTCGATATCAAAGCCGACGATTTCATTCTTTTCATCGCGAAAGCCCATCGGCGCAAACTTGTCGTCGATCCCGATGATCAATTGATTGCCGCTCGCACCGGTATTGCTACTGGAACATCCAACTACCAGTGATAGTAGCGCTGTAAGCAGGATAGAAATAGCCGCAAATCTTTTCATGATGATCCCCCTAAGACCTTTTGTTTACTATGGTAAAGTGGTAACACGTTAACAAGGTCTCATGATAGCACATCATCCAAAAAGAGTCGAGGAAGTTTAGTAAATTTAAACATTACAATCAATTCCAATTGCGACACCCTAGCAAATGCAGGTCTTTTTCTTTTGACCGATCTTGCCTCGTTCCTCTACCTTTTTAATATACTCGGTAGCCAATGGCACCTTGCAAGCCGTCTGTCCCATTTCCACACGCACCGCTCCTATGCTCGCAGCCATGTCGAGTGCTTCCTGGTGAAGTGCAGGAACATATGCCCCGACTGAAATGACAAATTGATTCATCGTGTACCTCACCCGATTTTTTTCCTCGTGGATGGTAGCTTTGATTTGCTGAAGCAGGCTTTTGATTTCATCCAGATCCAGTCGTTCATCGGGAGTGATGGACAAGTAGTTGGAGTAGGTATTCCAGCCACACGCCGCAATCATTTCTTCTGAAGACGGTATCCATTCCCGTGCCAGCTCAAGGGCATGCTCACTTTCGGCCGTGACGTTTGCTACCGTGTACTCAGCCAGCGCGTACCAATATGCTTTTTTCACCCAGCCTCGCAAGTCTCCTTTTGACATGCCCTTCGGATCGACTGTCAGCCCCGCTAGATACATCGCATCGTGATTGCCTGTCTCATATAAAGCCCGAGCTAGCTGTTGGTCACGTTTCACATCTTTTACCAGCTTTTTCATATCACCGATTCGGACTCCAAAAAAAGGTTCCTTGGCACCGTGACGCAAATATGTCTTCTTCGTCTGCTCCGTTCCCATTTCCTCAAGCTTTTTCAGCACTTCTTCTAGGGTCATTTTCCCGGTGCCCTCCTTTTCTACGTGTTGAGAGAATCATACCAAGGTGTATATCTGCTGCCTATGAATAAATGACTACAGATAATCGTGGAAGATTTAGAAAAAGGGTACAAGTTTAGGTCAAATCGATTCCACTTAACGTATTGATACATTACGTATTTACTTTATGGACAAGTGAAAGGAATGTATAAAAAAGCGATGTTTCCTATAAAAAAACGAATGACTGATGCAAATCATGTCTGAGCTCATGATACCCCTAACCATTGTTTCTTTCCTTTGTACCATCTTCTTTATCTTTTGGCGGCCCCACGTAAACGAAGCCATACCTGCTACTGTAGGAGCCATCGTTGTCTTTATCAGTGGCAGTGTTTCCATCCGTGATCTGTTGACCATCACGGAAACGATTGGGGGAGCAGCCGTCACTATTATCGCCACGATTGTTATGGCGATCGTATTGGAGAGCTTTGGATTCTTTCATTGGACAGCAGAAAATTTGGCAGCCAAATCGAAAGGGTCCGGTATCCGCCTTTTTTGGTATACCAACCTCCTTTGCTTTTTGATGACCCTATTTGTAAACAACGATGGTAGTATTCTCATCACCACGCCTATCTTATTGCTCTTGCTCCAGAAATTAGGTTTGAAAAAGCACGAGAAGATCCCCTATTTGCTCAGCGGAGCCTTGATCGCTACCGCATCCAGTGCTCCGATCGGGGTAAGCAATATCGTCAATCTGATCGCGCTGAAAATCGTAAACATGGACCTCTATATGCACACCGCTATGATGTTTGTTCCTGCTACACTTGGCCTAGTCCTTCTAGTCCTATTGCTGTACGCCTATTTTCATCGCGCCCTGCCACGTCAACTTAGTACTAGCCGACTCACCCTCACAACGAAATACAGCCACCCTCTGAAAGGCGACACTTCTCCCATCCCGCGAGAGAAACGAACCAAATTCATGGGTTATCTGTTACTCTTTGTCTTTGCTGTTCGTGCCAGCCTTTTCATCGCTTCCTACATTCACTTTCCCGTACCGGCGATGGCTGTGATCGGTTCCCTTTGCCTATTAGGTTGGCGATGGGCATATTTAAAAATATCTCCGGCTGATATGCTGAAGAAAACACCTTGGCACATTCTCGTTTTCGCCTTTAGCATGTACGTGATCATTTACGGCTTGCACAATATCGGATTGACTCAGTGGCTAATCCATTATTTCCAGCCTATCGTTTCCGGGAGCTTGACACAAGCCAGTGTGATGATGGGTATCCTCGTTTCCATCCTGTCCAATCTATTCAACAATCATCCCGCTCTCATGGTCGGAACGCTCACTTTGACAAACATGGGACTCGATCCACTTACACTCAAAATCGCCTATCTTGCTAGCGTCATCGGTAGTGACGTCGGTTCCCTCCTTTTACCGATCGGTACACTGGCGACCCTGCTCTGGATGCACATCTTGAAAAAAGGAAAAGTGTACATCTCTTGGGGTGAGTATCTAAAGGTTACATCTGTCGTTATCCCAATTACCGTGCTGTTTACGCTAATCGTTCTAGCTTACTGGGTGTCCTGGCTTTTTTAACAAACCAATTTCGTAGGAACATGTTCCAGGGGGTTTATAAAAACAATCCCCTAGGACTTGGCCTAAGGGATTGTTGCGAGCTTATTTAGATTGATCCTTATCGTGCTCCTACGAATGGAGCAAATCATCCGAGGTATTGCCGTCGACATCCAGCCTCAAAGCGAGCCATTGGCAAGGACAACGTAACCTATCGAAAGTTAAGGAAAAGGTAGCCATAATCAGACATCGTATGCGTTTGAGGACAAAAAAAAAACCTCGACATCGCGAGGGCTGAAAAAGGTTGTTAACAGTGTAGTAATCATTGTGGCCCACTATCAGCCAGTTTATTCAAATGGAAGATTTTCCTTAGTTTGTTCAAATCGTTCATCTCTGCCCTCTCATTCATTTTGAAATTATTCCCAATTCGTCACTTGTATTGTAGAGCATCCGCATCCCAAAAACTATTACAAATGGTTAACAATGCGTATTTTAAGGTACAAAACAAAAAGACGACTACGCCCCTCAGACGCAATCGCCATCGCTGTAGTGTATGGTCACTACTTACCCTCTAAAAGATATTTATCCTTCTGTATTTCGACTGCTTCGGCGGTCACCGCATCGGTCTCCAATACCTGACTCATGAGCTCTTCTCTTTCACTTTGTTCGCTGTTCATTTGGACTGGTTTTTGCTTGGGTGAGCTTAATAAGGAATCGGCTATTTTCTTTTTCATAATGCCTCCGCTGGTCACTTTTTGGTTAGTTTGTCTAGTCGAGTAGAAATACATGTATATCAGATAGCTTACCTTGCTAAACTTCTTTGGTTGCGTTATTAGCTTTGCTTCTATTTGTTTGTATGGCAATACCCTCAGCCACTGATCGCAAAGAGTCCTGGAGTTCCACCTGTATGCCAGAACAAAACCTTTTCCGCAGGTTTTACTATTTCTTTGCGGATATAATCGATACAGCCTGCCATCGCTTTTGCTGTATACACGTGATCCAACAAAATGGCTTCCTTGCTCGCCAACAAGTGAAGTGCTTCCATTCCGCCGTCAGTAGGGTATCCGTATCCTTCTCCGATGTATTCGTCATGTAAGTACACGGGGAGATGATCAAGCTGCAGCTTTCGTTCATCGTCTTTCAAAGAGGCTGCTTCATGCAAGCAAGATTCGATTTGGATTTTGATGTCAGCCGTTTTCAGCCAGGACGATACCCCTACAATCCGAGTGGCGTCTTTGTGTAGATAGCAACCATAGATCAGCCCAGCGATAGTTCCTCCAGAGCCAGCTGAGGCAAAAAGCCAGTCGAACTGCACTCTCTTTTCTGCAGCTTGCTCTTTCAACTCATAGTAGGCGTCTACATAGCCTAATGAACCCAAGCCGTTTGACCCACCGACCCCGATAACATAAGGACGCAATCCTTCCGCCTTTACTTTTTCAGCCTGCTGGTTCAATGCCTGCCCCATCTCTTTTTGCGTACTCGCTCCCGAAAAAACAACATCTACTCCCATGTAATGATTCAAAAGATAATTTCCGCTTTTGTTCTCCGGTTTATGGCCTCCTAATACAAGAATGGGTTTTAAACCTAGCTGTATGGCCATAGCTGCCGTCGCCCGAGCGTGATTAGAATTGAGTCCGCCTGTCGTTATGACAGTATCTGCTCCGTTTCTAATCGCGTCAGTCAACAGGTATTGCAGCTTTCGCTTCTTGTTTCCTACTGTTAAAATATCTCCGTTTGCGTCATCACGTTTCATCCAAATCTCTCGATCCAGTATGGCACTAAGCCTTGGCAGAAAGTGCAAAGGACTTTCCATTTGCCTCTCTTGCATCATGCTCATAGATAAAACCTCCTTTTTCCCTTCCTTCCCTCCATTTCATCTTTACTTTCGAGCAGCAATAACCTCGATTTCAATTAGCGCATCTTTTGGTAGACGATTTACCTCCACAGTAGAGCGAGCAGGACGATGATCCCCCATGAATCTGGAATATTCTTCATTCATAGCTGAAAAATGATTCAAATCTTTTATAAAAACAGTTGTTTTCACAATATGTTCGAGCGAAAAGTTTTCTGCCTCTAGAATGGCTTTCATATTCTTCAATACTTGTTGTGTTTGAAGGATTATATTATCTTCAACCATTTCATTTGTTTCGGGGATGATCGGTATTTGTCCGGAGAGAAAAAGAAAATCATCCACACGAACCGCTTGCGAGTAGGGTCCAATAGCTTTTGGAGCGTTATCCGTTGAAATAACTTTCATCATATGTATCCATCCTCCTATGCCTCTTCCTTTTGCGTTAAAGACTTGGTTAAGTAGCATCCCAAGCAGGGATATGCTTGGGATGTTAGGATCGTCGTTATTTCATTTATTTGGTACAAATTTGATCGAGAAACTGCTCGACCTCTTCCCGGCTTTTTCCGAGTTTACTTACGAAGCGTCCCAGTTCCTTCCCTTCTTGAAAAGCAATAAAGCTGGGGATTCCAAACACATCTAGCTTCTCTAACAGTTCCGCAAAATGGTCTCGGTTTACTGCGATCATCTCTATTTTTTCTTTGAACGCTTCTTCCACAGCTGGCATGAATGTTTCAACGTGCTGACAATCTGGACACCAATCAACATAAAATTTCGCGACAACTGGTTTTGCTGATAAAATCGCCTCATCAAACTCTTGCTGTGTTTTGATCTCTTTCATCATTACAATCCTCCCTTTACCTCTACGATTTGATTAAGGAACTGCTCAACCTCTTCCTGGCTTTTTCCGAGTTTACTTACAAAGCGCCCCAGTTCCTTCCCTTCATGAAAAGCAATAAAGCTGGGGATACCAAATACATCAAGCTTCCCCAATATTTCTGGAAAATGATCCCGATTCACTGCGATCATATCCATTTTTTCTTTGTACGCTTCTTCCACAGCTGGCATGAATGGATCAATGCGCTGACAATCCGGGCACCAATCGGCATAAAACTTAGCGACAACCGGTTTTGTTGATAGAATTGCCTCATCAAACTCTTGCTGTGTTTTGATCTCTTTCATGATTACACCCCTCCACAATTCCTAATGTTAAAAACATTGTGTATTAACTAGTTGTTCCAATCACCCCTTTCTCCAAAATGTCCTGCTCGCTCACGCTTTTGAATCAAGATATCTTTCGCAATCCAGAGCAGCCATGCAGCCGCTTCCTGCAGCCGTTATTGCCTGGCGGTATTTGTGATCTTGCACATCACCGCAGGCGAATACGCCAGGAATGTTTGTTTCGGTTGTACCCGGATTCACGATGATATAGCCCAGATCGTCCGTTTTGACTTGATTGTCTAAAAAAGCTGTGTTCGGCCTATGTCCGATTGCTATGAAAATGCCATCCGATTCGAGAATTTCTTCTTTTCCTGTATCGCTGTTTTTTACTTTCAAGCCAGTAACGCATTTATCTCCTGCGATCACTTCTTCAGGAATGTAATTTAAGCTCCAGGTAATATTCGAATTATTTCGGGCGCGGTCTTGCATAATTTTGGAGGCGCGAAGCTCGTTCCTGCGATGAACAACACGAACCTCTGAAGCAAACTTCGTTAAAAAATTCGCTTCTTCCATAGCCGAATCTCCGCCGCCGACAACGATAATTTTTTTACCCCTAAAGAAAAATCCATCACACGTTGCGCAGGTGCTTACTCCCCGCCCAATATTTTCCTTCTCCCCCGGAATATTTAATAATTTTACAGAAGCCCCCGTCGAAATGATTAAAGATTGCGTTTTCATTTCTTCTAAGCCTTCAACCGTTACGATAAAAGGAGAATTTGAAAGATCGACTTTCTTAACCCATCCTCTTATAAACTTTGCTCCAAAATGCTCTGCTTGCTCACGCATGTTCTGCATCAGCTCTCGTCCCATAATCCCATCAGGGAAACCAGGGAAATTCTCAACATCTGTAGTCAATGTCAATTGTCCCCCCGGTTCAGGGCCTTCAATGACTAAAGGACTCATGTTAGCGCGGGCCAGATAGATGGCTGCGGTTAACCCGGCAGGACCGGTCCCTAGAATGACGGTTTTATACATCATTTTCCTCCTCGTTTATCGTTACATCATTCTACGAACATAGTTTGTTTAAAAATTGCAAGGTGCGTTCATGCTGTGTATGCTCAAAAATTTGTTCTGGTGTTCCTTCTTCGACAATGACACCTTTATCAATGAATACAACCTTATCCGCTGCCTCACGGGCAAAGTTCATTTCATGCGTGACAACAACCATTGTCATTCCTTCTTTAGCAAGTTCTTTCATAACCTTCAGAACTTCACCTACTAACTCAGGATCTAACGCGGAAGTGGGTTCATCAAAAAGCAGGACTTCAGGTCCCATCGCCATCGCTCTGGCGATTCCTACGCGTTGTTGTTGTCCACCTGATAGCTGAGATGGGTAGTGGTTTGCCCGTTCTTTTAAACCTACCTTTTCTAGCAAGTGAAGAGCTTTTACACGTGAAGACACCTTGTCTTGCTTTCGAACGATGACCAAACCTTCCATTACATTTTCAAGTGCCGTCATATGAGGGAACAAATTATAACTCTGGAACACCATACCTGTTTGCTGACGGAACTTAATAACCGTATCTTTAGAAACTTGTTTTTTATCCCCAAAATCCAAAGTGAATTTCCCCAGGTTCATGGTTCCTTTTGTAGGTGCTTCCAGCAAATTTAAACAACGAAGCAACGTTGTCTTACCTGACCCCGAAGGCCCAATGATACAAACCGTTTGACCTTCCTCTATTTTTAGATCGATTCCTTTCAAAATCTCGGTTTGTCCAAACTGCTTATGCAGGTTTTTTATCTCAATCACGAGCATTCCTCCTATAAAATTAACTCGTCACATAACGATCGAGTCGTTTTTCCATACGTCCTTGAGCATTAGAAAGAACGGTACTGAACATCAAATAAATAATGGCTGCTACACAATACAATACTAATGGCTCATAGGTTGTTGCTGTAATTTGCTGCGCTACTCGAAACATTTCGGTAACCGTAATGGTAGCAGCCAAGGATGTATCTTTTACTAAGCTGATAAAACTGTTTGACAAGGGTGGGACAGAGACCCGTGTTGCTTGAGGAAGAATAATCCTTTTTAATGCTTGACGATAGCTCATGCCGATTGAGTAGCCTGCCTCCCATTGCCCTTTAGGAATGGAAAGGATCGCTGCCCGAATGATCTCTGAGTTATAGGCACCAACACTAATCGTAAAACCGATAATGGCCGATGTAAGTGGGCCAATCGTTACTCCAACACTGGGAAGACCGTAAAAGATAATAAACAATTGAACGAGCAAAGGTGTTCCCCGAATCACCCATACATAAAATCTTGCAACAGCGTCAAGTGGTTTAATTCCTGAGATCCGAGCCAGTGCCGTAAGCAAAGCAAGAATGAGCCCCAGAAAAAAAGAGATAAGTGTCAATGGTACAGTAAAAACAATCCCTGCTTTTACCATAGGAAGAAAAGAATTTACGACGATGTCAATGATTCGTTGGAATCTTTCATCAGGAAACATGAGCACACTCCCTTATTTGGATACGTCAGTTCCAAAGTATTTTTGTGAGATGCTTACATATTTACCATCTTTCTTCATGTCGGAGAGTGCATTATTTACGGCATCTACCAATTCCTTATTGTCTTTTCTGAACATAACTCCCGATTTTGCAGGCTCATCTAGCTCTGCCACAACTTTAATAGGTGAATCAGGCTGTTGCTTTTTGAAATCGAGAAAAGACAATCCATCATTAACAACCGCATCAGCACGTTTTGAAGCCAATAGATCAATGGATTGATTAAATCCTTCGACTCCGACGATTTCAGCACCGTTGGATGCGGCTATATCCTTAAAGTTACTGGTAAGTGTCTGAGCTGCTTTTTTTCCTTTCAAATCTGCAAATGTTTTAATCGTTTCATTGTCTTTATAAACAATCAAAACGGGTTTTGACAGGATATAAGGATCTGAAAAATCGTATTTTTCCTGACGGTCAGGACGAATTCCTACCTGATTTACAATCATATCGAATCGCTTCGAATCAAGTCCGGCAAACATGCCGTCCCATTGGGTTTCGATAAATTCGGGCTTAACACCCAGTCTGTTCGCTATTTCCTCTCCGATCTCAACATCAAAACCAGTCAACTTTCCTGAATCATCATGGAAGGTAAACGGTGGATAGGTTCCTTCTGTACCAATTCTAATTTTTCCATCTGCTTTGATTTGCTCAAGCAGATTCTTGCTCTGTGCTGCCTGATTTTGTGTTGTGCCACACGCAGTTAAAGCAAGTGAAACCAGTAAGGAGAAAGCTACGAAAATGGATATCTTTTTCACTAAAAATGCACCTCTTTCTTCGGAATTATATTTTTATTAATATAAAATTTCTGATAATTAAGGCCGGTTTTACAAGTTCGTTATTCCAACTGGTATTTGTCCAGCTTTCGATATAACGTAGAGAGACTAATCTGTAATGTTTGAGAAATCTTTTCTTTATCATTTCGATATGGTTCGGCAAAATAGAAGGTTTGTAAAATATTCTTTTCATACTCTGCAATCATTTGCTCTAAACTTAATCCCCTTCTAAAACAATCAAAATTCTCCTGTTTGTTCAGGTAATCTGGTAAATCGTCAAATTCAATCGTATCTGTTTCAGCTATATTGACCATGTATTCTACAGCGTTTTCTAGCTGTCTAATGTTTCCTGGCCAATCATATTGAATCAACCACTGCTCTAATACTGGATCGATACCGAGTTCATTTATTTTCAAAATTCTGCAATGTTTTCTTATAAAATATTTAAGAAATAACACAATGTCATCACGGCGTTCCTTTAGAGGTTTGGTATGCAGCGGTATGACATTGAGACGGTAATACAAATCTTCTCGGAAGGTACCTTTTTCCACCATTTCCTCTAAATTTCTATGTGTAGCTGCGATCACTCTCACATCAATCGGAATGATCTTTTTCCCACCAATACGTTCAATGGATCTCTCCTGTAAAACTCTTAATAATTTCGCTTGTAACGAAATGGGCATATCACCAATTTCATCCAGAAACAATGTCCCTTTGTGGGCATACTCAAATTTACCAATGCTCCCTTCGCGTCTTGATCCTGTGAAAGCACCTCCCTCATAACCAAACAATTCGCTTTCCAAAAGATTTTCAGGAATAGCGGCGCAATTTATTGCAACAAAAGGATGTTTTCTTCGATTACTCTCATAATGAATCGCTTGTGCCAACAGCTCTTTACCCGTTCCACTGTCACCCCTTATAAGAACAGTTGAAGGACTATTGGTAACACGTCTTGCCTTTTTAATTACATCTTGTAGTCCCGAATTATGGCCGACGATGCTATCAAAGGAAACATTTTTTAAGACATCGATATCCTCATACGCTTCGCGTCCTGATTCTTGACTGCAATCTAGCAATAACAGCTTATTTTCTAGCAGAGCACTCACATGATGCAAAAACCTTATCAGCTTCTCAGAGTTCTTGATGATCCTTTCTTTCTGTTCAGGAGAGAAGCCCATGATCCCGATGACCCCTACAGATCTATTCCGTTTTAATATGGGAAAACCAATGGAGGCTGAAACTTTACATTGCCCCATAAATTTACAGCTCATGCATTGAGATTCATTTTTAATAACATCATAGATCATTGCCGGTTTCTTCGTTTCCATAATCATCCTTAAATAGGACCCTTCTGGAGACGGCTCGCCGATACTATCTTTATAAGAACCGGTTCCGCTAATTCGTATGCCGTTTTCATTCAGTATGGTTATATCAAAACCAAGTACTTCACTAACATTTTCCGAGAATGTTTGGACAAATTCTTGAATGTAAGAAAAGTCAGCCATATGCCCTCCCATTTTTACGTTATTGAGATCATTCATTCGTCTTGTTTTCTAGGCGCTGCACAATAAGGTAACGGCTTCTTCTATCTGATGTAAGCTCCTTGCTAAAATAGAGCGTGGACACGCGATATTCATTCGCATAAATCCAATGCCATCCTCCCCAAAAATATACCCTTCATTCATAGCAACTCGCGCTTTGTTAAGCATAAATTTATCAATTTGTTCCGTAGCAACGCCTAATTCTCGACAATCCAACCACACTAAATACGTGCTTTCTGGCTGAATCACTTTTATTTGCGGAATGTTCTCTCGGAAGTAACGAACTAGAAAATCTAGGTTCCCTTGTAAATAATCGATTACTTGCTCTAACCATTCTTCACCGTATCGATAGGCAGCCTCTCCTGCTATAATCCCGAACGTATTAGGGGATCCGATATTCAGACTGTTTATTGACTGGTTAAAAATATCTCGCCATTTTTCATTCGGAATAATGATGCATGAAGTTTGCAGACCCGCTACATTAAATGTTTTGGAAGGCGCTATGCAAGTAATCGAATGATCAGCAAACTCTTCTGAAATGGAGGCAAACGGTATATGCTTGTGTCCTTTGTAAACAACGTCGCAATGAATCTCGTCTGAAACGACTAGAATGTTGTTCTTGATGCAAATTTGTCCCAACATCGTCAACTCATCTTGAGTCCAAACTCTCCCTACTGGATTATGTGGATTGCAAAGCACCAAGATTTTAACCGTAGAGTCGATTTTCGCCTCCAAATCCGCAAAATCCATCGTATATCGTCCGCTTTCTAATTGGAGTGGGTTGTTTACAACTTCACGCCCCAGCGACTTGATGGTACGAGAGAACGGATGATAGACTGGCGTTTGAATGATGACTTTATCCCCGTGTTGTGAGAATGAATGAATAATCGCGGATAATGCTGCGAGCACGCCAGGACTGTGAGCGATCCATTTCCTGTCTATCGACCAATGATGTCTTCTTTTCACCCAATCAACAATAGCCTCAGAATAGGAATCAGGTCGATAAGTATAGCCATATATACCATGCTCAACTCTTTGCCTTAAAGCTTCCATAACGGGGGGAGGCGACTTAAAATCCATATCCGCGACCCACATAGGGATAGCATCACTTACACCAAAGCGGTTTTGAAGATCATCCCATTTTTCGCAGGCTGTATTTACTCTGTTTATAACTTGATCGAAGTCATACTTCATTTCCATAACCTCCACGTTCATCATTTGCAGCTGCATATATACAACAGCAAGTTTTATGCCAATTCTACAACCGCGCTACATCAACGTTTTTAGCACTGACATTTTGGATGAATTTTCAATATTGCAAATGATTACGAAAAAAACCTGCTATATTCACGTTTTTCGTTTTTGCAAACATAGAAAAATCTTTCTAAGTTTGCAAAACCCTGATTCCACTCGTTATTCCAATGCTTTTTCGAGATCGTTCCATATATCTTCAACATCTTCAATTCCAACTGAAAAACGAACTAGTCCATCATGGATACCTGCTTTTTCTCTTTCTTCTTTGGGGATGATCGCATGTGTCATCGAAGCCGGATGTTGAATCAGCGTCCCTACGTCCCCTAATGAAACGGCTAAGGTACATAATTTCACTGAATTCATAAGTGTAACACCTGCTTCGTACCCCTCCTTCAACACAAAAGAAATCATTGCTCCCGGACCTTTCATCTGTTTCTCCATGATATTATTGTCTTCGAAACTTTCTAGACCTGGAAAATAAACCCGCTCGATTGCCTTATGTTTTTCCAAGCGCTCCGCCAAAATTTGCGCATTTTCTTGCGAGCGATCCATGCGTATGTGTAATGTGCGTATCCCTTGGAAGAGAAGCCATGCATCCATTGGAGCCAAATTCGCTCCCATTGTCTTCTGCACTTCTTTTCTCATCGGATCAATTATTTCCTTACTGGAAATCACCAGTCCACCAATAAGATAACCATGACCGGACAAGTATTTGGTTGCGCTGTGTACGACAATATCGATTCCGCATAGTATCGGATTTTGCAAATACGGAGACAAAAATGTATTATCAACAACGGTCAGCACGCCCTTTTGCTTGGCAATCGCCGCTACGCTCTTCATATCCACTAAGGAAAGTGTAGGATTGGATGGTGTTTCAAAGTAGATCACTTTCGTTCGGTCTGTGATGTGTGGTTCAAGCTCTTCCCCTGACTTAAATGGCACAAAAGTGACATCGATACCAAACTTCTTTACTGTTTTGGTTAGAAAAGCGTGTGTCGCCCCATACAATGCTGTGTGCGCAACAACGTGATCTCCTGCCTGCAAAATTCCTAAAAGGCAACCCGTTATGGCCGCCATCCCAGATGAGAACGCCAGACAACCTTCACCAAATTCCAACGCCGCTACCTTCTCTTCAAGCTCTCGTACATTTGGATTTCCCAGGCGTGAATACATAAATCCGGGATCCTCTCCCGCGAAACGCTTTGCTCCTATTTCTGCATTATCAAAAACAAACGTTGAAGTCATGTATACAGGGGAGATATGTGAGCCATGACCAGGATCCTTATTCACTTTTACTAAATTTGATATGTATTTCATCTACTGTTACGCCTCCTATTATTCGTAATCTGAATTGCTGTCTTCTTTATTTCCTCCTCCTTCCAGTTGGATACTGAATTTTCATTGCAAAAGTTATGCCATTTCTGCAACCCATATCAAACTTATTGTTTTCTGTTTTAATTCTTCACTTTTTTCATTTTTGTTTAATAAATTCTGTAAAATATACAAATGATTGATCTTACCTATTTGTCATTATTGATATTATTTTCGCGATATTGAAAGGAACTCTGGTCATTATTTACCCCTATCTAACAAGAAGTTACCCTCTTTTCTCATTGATTAAATCCCTTCTATACAAGCTTATTACTAAAAAAACGCTCGCAGCGCCTTGCATGCCTCGCCCCTGTGGACATGATGCTTTTGATATCCTGTATCAGCATTTCAAATTTGCGGTATAGTTCGTCCAATGAAGTACTATCATTCCATAACTAAAAAAGGAACGCTCTATGGCGTTCCTTTGAAATCGTGTTCGTTTATGAGTATTCGACATACTCAACTTCTGAATATTTCACCCGGTCTAATTCACCAGTTTCCAGTCGGATTCGAAAGGAATAATCGAACAGTTTTTCGATGAAACCTTCGATTTTCACTCCTTCTCCGCCCCTAAACAAACCGACATTGACTGACTGCCCTGTATACTCGGCGTATTCTAATGCTTCTTTAATGCCATCATATTTTTCTTTTGACATAAGACTTACCTCCCCTTCATGATGCTTAGCCCATTCTCGATCTTAGACTATTTGCCCAAATTCTACCGATTTCACAGCGTATATTCCCACAATCGCCTTGTCGATATCTTCTCCAGACAGCACAGGCTCAGCCGGTTCCAACCAAACTCGAAAGGATGTCTTCCAAAGTGCTTCGACGATTACTCCTTCCAGGGTTACTCCGCTTTGCAAGTTAATATTGACCTGTTGTCCGGTTTTATAGGCTACATACAATGAGTGTTTAACCTCTGTTCCCTTAGACATATTGAATCCCCCCTTTTTTCTCTAGCTTGCTAATAGTAAATGCACGAACTTGTCTTTTTGAAATGGACAACTTACCGAGTGTATTTGCTTATTTTTATATAGGCGGTACCTAAGTGCCTTTGACAACAACAAAAACCCCCCTGCCTAAGCGAGGGGGTACGACCTTTTACCAGTCGGTATGATCAAGTCATTACTTCCTTCTTCCCAAAAAATGCTCGCAATGCCTTATACACTTCACCCTTCTCCCGAATGACGCAGTGCATGAACTTCGGCTCCTTGATGTGGCGGTAGGCGGACATTAGGGTGCTGTGTCGGTTGTACTGATTCACTTCTCCATAACCAAACATGTTGCAGCGATCCATGAGCTCCTTCACCAGCTTGACGCAGCGCTCATTGTCAGAGGTGAGGTTGTCGCCATCGGAAAAATGGAACGGGTAAATGTTGTACTGCGACGTCGGGTAGCGGCTGTCGATGATCTCCAACGCTTTTTTGTAGGCGGAGGAACAAATCGTCCCCCCGCTCTCGCCTTTGGAGAAAAAGGTATCTTCCGTCACTTCCTTTGCATCCGTATGGTGGGCGATAAAGACGATCTCTACCTTCTCATACTTCGTGCGCAGGAATCGGACCATCCAGAAGAAAAAGCTGCGCGCAATATACTTTTCAAACACACCCATCGATCCTGAAGTATCCATCATGGCGATAATGACGGCGTTCGAATGGGGCTTGATGATTTCTTCCCACGTCTTGAACCGCAGATCGTCTTCATTGATGCCTAGCTCCAGGTCATTGTAGCCTGCCAGCCCATTGCGGCGGATGGCGGCGATCAGCGTCCGTTTCTTGTCGATGTTGCCCATCAACCCTTTTTTGCGGACATCGTTGAAGCGTGTTTCTTCAATGACGATCTGATCTTCGTCTTTTCGTTGCAGGTTGGGCAGCTCCAGCTCTGCGAATAGCATCTCCTGCAGCTCTTCCACGCTGATTTCTGCCTCGTAGTAGTCCATACCTGGCTGATCCCCTGCGCCTTGACCTTTCCCAGGCCCTTGCGCCGGATCGCCGTCTTTGGCGACGACATCCCCTACCTTGCTGTTTCCTTTTCCTTGACCGCCGTGCTTCCCTTTCTGGAAGTTGAAACGCAACCGGTACTCATCCAGGGAGCGAATAGGGATCTTGATAACTTCCCGACCGTTCGACATGATGATGTTTTCTTCACTGACGAGATCGGGCAAGTTTTTCTTGATCGCTTCTTTCACTTTTTCCTGATGTCGATTTTGGTCCTGGTACCCTTTGCGGTGCAGCGACCAGTCTTCCCGGGAGACAATGAATGATGATGCATCTTCCATGCCGTCTCCTCCTAGCAACTGGCGCACTCTGCGCCGAATATGACGTACAAGATCGTGCCGTGGCCGTGTTCTCTTTCCGTTAGCGGTTCAACAAGCTGCCGACATAGCGCAACAGCTCGTTGGCGCACATCGGGCAGTATTGATGTTCTTCGATAAGGCGCTTGGTTACTTCGTTGATCTTTTTCAGCTGGTGCTCATCCGGCGTCTTGTTGGAGGTCGTGATTTTCACGACGTCCTTGAGATCCGCGAACAGTTTTTTCTCGATTGCCTCCCGGAGACGGTCGTGCGTGCTGTAGTCAAATCGCTTTCCTTTGCGCGCATAGGCCGAGATACGGATGAGAATTTCTTCCCGGAACGCCCGCTTGGCATTTTCAGAGATACCGATCTGCTCCTCGATGGAACGCATCAGGCGCTCATCTGGATCCATCTCCTCACCCGTAACGGGATCACGAATTTTGTTCATATTGCAATAAGCCTCTACGTTGTCCAGATAATTGTCCATAAGTGTCTTCGCTGATTCCTCATAGCTGTAGACAAACGCCTTTTGCACTTCTTTTTTCGCGAGTTCGTCGTATTCCTTGCGAGCATTGGAAATGAAGTTCATGTACCGCTCCCGCTGATCTTTGGTGATGGAAGGATGCTGGTCAAAGCCTTCCTTGAGCGCTCGCAGGATATCCAAGGCATTGATGCACTCCGTGTCGCGGCGTATCAATGCACTGGAAATGCGGTTGATGACGTAACGCGGGTCGATTCCTGCCATTCCTTCATCCACATGTTCGTTGCGCAGCTCTTCCAGATCGGCTCCCTTGAAGCCCTCTACCGACTCGCCATCGTAGAGACGCATCTTTTTCAGCAGATCAGCGCCCTGTTTTTTCGAATCTTTCAGTCGAGTAAGTATGGAGAAAATAGCCGCTGACCGCAGCGCATGTGGCGCAATATGCACATGACCCAGATCGGACTGTTTGATCAGCTTGGAATATATTTTTTCCTCATCGCTCACCCTTAGGTTGTAAGGCATGGGCATGACGATGATCCGTGATTGCAAAGCTTCGTTTTTCTTGTTGGCAATAAACGCCTTGTACTCCGATTCGTTCGTGTGAGCCACGATTAGTTCATCCGCGGATATAAGCGCGAAACGTCCAGCCTTGAAGTTTCCTTCCTGTGTGAGCGACAACAGATGCCAGAGGAACTTTTCATCGCACTTCAGCATTTCCTGGAACTCCATCAGACCACGGTTGGCCTTGTTCAGCTCTCCATCAAAGCGGTAGGCGCGAGGATCAGACTCAGAACCGTATTTGGTGATCGTCGAAAAGTCGATACTACCCGTCAAGTCGGCGATATCCTGTGATTTCGGATCAGATGGGCTAAACGTACCAATCCCGACACGATTGGCTTCCGAGAACAGGATTCGTCGCACAGGGAAGTCCTCGATGCAACCCCCGTACTCGTTTTCCAACCTCATCCGGTTGTATGGCGTCAGCTCTCCCTCGATCTTGATGCCGAGCTCTTCCTCCACCTCAGCCCTTAGTTCATGTGGAATGAGATGCAGAGGCTCCTCCTGCATCGGACAACCATCCAGCGCATAGATGGCCCCTTCTTCAGTCCGTGAGTACTCTTCCAGTCCACGCTTCAGCATGGTCACCAACGTTGATTTCCCGCCACTGACTGGGCCCATCAGCAGCAAGATACGTTTGCGCACATCCAGACGGCGGGCTGCAGAGTGGAAATATTCCTCCACGAGTCGCTCTACAGAACGATCCAATCCAAAAATTTCTCTGCTAAAAAATTGATACGAGCGTGTGCCATCTTCATTATCCTCTACACCAGCACTTTTGATCATGTTGTAGACGCGTGAATGAGCCGTTTGGGCAATTTGCGGATTTTTTCGAACTAGTTGCAAATATTCACCGAACGTCCCTCTCCACATCAGGTTTTCTTCTCGGGCCCGGTGCTCGGATATACGTTTTAAAATGTCCATGTTCGACACTCCTCCCTCATAAGCCCCTCTCTCTTCCCCAACGACAATGTACTCTCATGTATATGTCTCCCTGCGGTCACGCATTCGCGTGGCACCCGTTTTCTTCAGTTGCCTACAGGCTCGTAAAGCCTTTACATATGTGTATGCGAGACATCAGCACAAGTTTCAGCAATCTTGCCACAAAAAATTAAGGAGGACTGGTGAAACTTGTTAAAATCACTGTCACAATCGCGGTTCCTACGCCTGTTAATCCGTTTGCAAAGTGGGCAGGCTACGCTATAATGGGAGTAGTTTGTTTACGAAAGGAGCAATCCAACATGGGTGCGGTTATCGTAGCTGTGGTTTTTGCCGCTTTTCTGTTCTTCATTCTTACCGCTGGATACAATGAAGACAAAACCTGGAATCTGTAAGAGCTTACAAACGCGACTGGCTTTCTTTTCGGCTTAGCGCTCCCAGGGAAAAAAGCAGGCTGCCTTTTTCGGGCAACCTGCTTTTTTGCGTTCCTTATTGCTCGTTCTTTTTCTCCGCTTGTTTTGCAGCTTTCTTCTCGGCCTTCTCCGCTTTCTTCTTAGCGTTTTCAGCTTTCTTTGCTTCTTTTTCCGAGTGCTTGTCCGCTTTGCTTCCTTTGATTTCTTCCTTCAGCTGCTTTGCGGTCTTACCAGCTGTCTCGATGCCCAGCTTCGTTGCTTTTTCCGAAAGCTTGGCCAGATGCTCTCCTTTCTTCTCTGCTTTTACCTCTTGAATCACTGCTTTTACTTCCTCTTTTGACTTCCCAGTAAGGTCGATGCCCCATTTTGCAGCCTTTTCAGTGCGTTTCGCTTCGCTTTGAGCTTTCTTTTCTGCTTGTTTGGCCGCGAGCTCTTGTTTGATTTGCTCCACCGTTTTGCCTGTCACGTCAATGCCAAGCTTTTCGGCCTTCGCTTGTTGTTTTTCCAGACGTTGTTGGGTTTTTTCTTCTTTGTTTGCCTTGGCTGCGTGATTGGTTTCATCCTCAGCGCTGACGATAGATATACCTCCAAACAATAAACTGAACATTAATATGGAAGAAACTAATTTTTTCATGCTCTGTTCCCCTTTCCGATTTTTCCTATCTGGTTGGCACAAGACTAGCCTACCGCATGATTTTGGGAAAAGTGTGGGAATCCGAAGAGACGGCAAAAAAATGGCAGGCTTGTCCTGGGAGACAGCCTGCCTTTGATTCATTTACCGTGCAAATACTCCAGTACCTGTAGAAATCGCCTGATGCAGCTCCTCTATCGACCCACGTTGATCCACTGGATATTGCGGCTCGCCGCGGTCCTCCATCCAGTTGGTGACGAGAAACGTCCTCATTCCCAGCTTGGAAGCAACCATGTCTTCTTGCATATGATTGCCGACCATGACGCAATCTGTTGGCTCGACGCCTAGCTTTTCACAGATTTCCATAAAATAACTCGGATTTGGCTTTGTGGAGTGCATATCCTCGTACACAGTGACCAGCTCAAATTCATCGGCGGTCAGTCCGATCCAGGCAAGGCGATGGTAGATGGCCTCGCGAGGGAATACCGGATTCGTCGCAACCGCGATGCGGAACCCTTGACTCTTTGCTGCCTTTACGATCTTTTTCGCCCATGGAGATGGATAGGTCAGGTGGGACAAGGTCGGAAACACGTCCCGGTAAAAGGAATCAAACAGAGGCCATACATCCTCGCGCTTCCATCCGCTGTGCGTCGTAAAATATTCAATAAAGACTTGTTCGTTTGTTTTATCTGTCTCCTGACTCACGATCATGGCTTTTGTCGCTTCCCAGATCATGCTCAGCAGTTTTTGCGAATCGTATTGATCGCCGACATGGCGGCCAACTTCCTTCAAATAGCTTTTGACAAAAGGGTCTGTCTGCATTTCCAAAAGCGTGCCGTCGAGGTCAAACAGGATAGTATTTACAGTCATTTACGATCTCTCCCTTTTATTGGTCGGCGTATCACATAATATAAACATGCTCCTGTATCGTACTACTTGAGCCCTGGAAAGCCCAATTGTCGAAGACCTTCAAACAAGACAATCGCTGCACAGTTGGACAAATTGACGGAACGAGTAGCCCCACTCATAGGTATCCGGATCGTCTGCTCGCGGTACCGTTCAGTCAGCTCTGGTGGAAGACCCGTCGTTTCCTTCCCTAGAATGATATAGTCCCCATCCCGAAACGAAACGTCTGAGTAGAGCGTTTCTCCCCATGTCTCCACGAAGTAGAATGTGCCCGCGTCGGGTCCCTGTGTTTCGGCGAAATGCTCAAAGCTGTCGTGATAATGAATGTTTACCGCGTGCCAGTAGTCCAGGCCCGCGCGTTTTAAATAACGGTCGTCTGTGGAAAAACCTAACGGATGAATCAAATGTAGATGAGCCCCTGTCGCTGCGCAAGAACGGGCGATGTTCCCCGTGTTGGCAGGAATGAGCGGCTCGTGCAGTACAATGTGCAACGGCATATCAGCAAATCCCCTCATGTTCCGGACTTTAAACGAAACCAAGCTCTATTATACCTAAATCATCATGGTCATGACCACTTACCAACTGCTGTAACAAGAAGCCACCCTCCCGCATCTAAAAGAAAAACACCGTTTCCGGTGCAGAAAGAGGTGTGGATGTACATGAGCAACACATGGTTTCGTTTGAATACGTATGGCGTCTGTCTGATCCTGCTCGCTCTCGGTACGCGTTGGCTGTGGACTGATTTCGCTGCTTTTCCTCTCAAGGAAGCCTGGAGCATGATACTCGGCTATTTTGCTTTCATTATGATCGGAGTCACTCTGTTGATTGGCCCGCTTTGCACATGGTTGCCATCACAGTGGAGGTCCGCTTGCCTCTCGATCCGCAGGGATGTCGGGATCTTTGCAGGACTGTGCGGCCTGCTCCATGTCGCACTCGTGCTCGTCCTCTTTCAAGGCGAGCCTCGCCTGATGATCATCCATGATACCCCAGCCCCAAAAGCTGATGGCTGGCTCGGCCTGTTTTTCCTCGCTTCTTCTGGCGAGAACGAGTGGCCTATCCCCAACTGGTCACTGCCAGGCGTGGCCAATTTCCTGGGGCTATGCGCTGCTTGGATTCTCTTCACGCTTTGGCTGACGTCTTTTCAAGTCATTAAAAAATGGCTCGGCACCTCCAGCTGGAAACGCCTGCATCTCAGCAATCCATTGTTGTTTTTGCTCGTCGTTTTCCACGGACTGATCTACGTCCAATCGATCAAAGGGGAACCGCATTCCTTTGCCGATTTTCTATGGCTCGTAGGCGTCGTCTGGCTAGTGCGGGGAATCGGTTTTGTGCATGCAATCATCCGAAGAAGACAGCGGTAAAACCTGTTATTGCTCTTGTATCTGTGAGCGTTCCCATTGGGTGCGTTTTTGCGACAAATATTGGCCAACACCCGAGCATTCCTACACTGTTTCGTTCCCGCAGTACGTTCCTACACCCCTCTGATATGAAAAAACGCATAGCGCATATTGGGCGTATAGGCAGTGGAATCCTCATACGCCCAGTAGCGCATACTGCTATCGGTCGTATGCGCATTAACGAGGGGCATGTTATTGGCGTCCTTGGCTACCACTATCGTATTGTGCTGAAAACGTCCGTCCCCATCAAAGTCATAACAAATAATATCACCAGGTACCAATTCGTCTGGAGACGTTTTTGTCACTGCGCGCATCGGTGCTGCTCCTGACTTGAGTATTAAGTACAATGCGTGTGCCACCGCCCAGCTATAGCTCCATTCATTCCCTTTGCCCGTCCGGATCCACCAGCCCTTTCCTTTTTCTTTGGAAAAGAGCATAGGAATTCCCCCGGCATACAAGCATTGCGAAATAAAATTGGTGCAATCATCGGTAAAGTGTGGGTAAGCAGGATTGGGCGAATTCCAGTAGCGCTCCGCATATGCCACAGCATTCTCGGGATTGTAGCCTCCCGCCCCGTGCACGACAAGCAACGGTTCGGAAACCACATCTTCCACCATCGAAGACGAGACCTCTTCGGCCTCCTGTTCAGCGTCAAACGGATTTTTGGTATCTCCCTCCCATTCCTGATGAGAGTCAATTTCCCACTGATCCGTCCCTTTCTTCAGCCGAATCCGGTGCATGCGACGACTTGCTTCGATCAGTTCGTGGGTACCGATTGCATAGCGACGTCGCCCTTGCCACGAGAGCAAGATGTCCATGGCCTGATCGGTTTCTATCCAACAGAGGGGGACCACTCTCCCTCGTATAGAGTAGGGCGTTCCTCCGCGATCTGCCAACTGCCGATGCGCCCTCTTCAGACGCTCCCATTCGCTCTCTGTCCCCTCAGCAGTCGCGGAGTAAAAGGGCAATAATCGCTGATAATCTCCATCCAGCCAAGACTTATGTACACCATCGAAGTAGTTTTGGACAAATGCCCGCCAGTCCATCCTCCAGCTCCTCCTTTCTTCTCCTACCAACATCCGACATCCCCGTCATCTCTCAATGAAGAATATGTCACATGCCGTTTGTTCAGAAGAAAAGAAAAGCTATCCGTTAGAATCGGATAGCTTGGGTATCCGTCAAAACCGGATAACCTGGTCAAAAGAAGTCTGTATTTGCAGCGGGACGCCCTCGAGCGACAATAAATGCTCCTTGATCGGCAGCCCTCCACCGTAACCAACGAGTGCTCCATTTGAACCGATGACGCGATGACATGGGATGACGATAGGGATCGGGTTGCGATTGTTCGCTCCCCCGATCGCTCTTACCGCCTTTGACGCCCCTATAGCCAAGGCAATATCTTTATAGGAACGAGTCTCTCCGTATGGAATATCGGTCAGCGCGTTCCACACTGATTTTTGAAACGGAGTTCCATACAAGACGAACGGTAGGTCAAACTCCTTTCGCACTCCTGCAAAGTACTCCAGTAACTGCGTTTTTACAGCCTCGTTCCGGGCGTCGTCGCGTACGGGTGAGACTCCTAGAAACGTTTTTTTACACCATCGCTGCAAAGGTCCCAGACCACTCTGTTCGTCTTCAAACTGGATGTAACACAAACCTTCTTCGGTAGAAGCAAGCAACAACGGTCCAATTGGTGAGTTCATGGTGGTATACCCCAATACATTTGCCATCCAACGTTCCTCCCTTACCCGTATTCCTTGTTCTTTCTCGTGTCCTCCGTTACTTGCCAGTGGCGGTGTGCTCCTCGATCATTCTCAAGCCTTTCTCGACCTCTGCCAGTACTTCAGGGGCATCTTCACGCTCTTTTGCTTTGTCCAGCGCCACCTGGGCTTCATCACCGCCGATTTTCCCTAACGCCCAAGCAGCCGTCCCGCGAATGACAGGTCGCGGATCGCTCTCTAATAAACGAGAAAGTTGCGGAACAGCCGTCTTGTCCTTAAAATGAGCCAAGGCCAGAATCGCATTGCGTTGAATCGGCTTTTTCCCTCTCCAGGACGAGGATGAAAGGCCAAACTTCTCCTTGAACTCCTTATTACTCATATCGAGTAGCGGCAACAAGAGTGGTTTAGCGATCTCAGGATCAGGCTGAAATTCGGGATGATGCGTCGCATTGATGCGTCGGTTTTTTGGGCAAACCGTCTGGCAAGTGTCACACCCATACAGACGATTGCCGATTTTCCCACGAAATTCATCAGGAATGAAGTCCTTTACTTGTGTCAAAAAGGCAATACAGCGCTGCGCGTCCAGTTGTCCCCCTTGTACTAAAGCACCAGTCGGACATGCATCCACACAGATATTGCAATCCCCGCAGCCTTCTTCAATGGGATGATCTGCAGGCAATGGCAGATTCGTCACCAGCTCCCCCAAGTACACCCATGAACCAAATTCAGGGGTAATGATCGAACAATTCTTTCCTGACCATCCCACTCCTGCTCGCTCGGCCACTGCTCGATCTGAAAGCTCCCCTGTGTCCACCATGGATTCAATCCTGACGCCTGGTTCAAGCTGTGCAATGTATCCTGCCAGCTTGTCCAGCCTGTCACGCAACACATGGTGATAGTCCGTCCCCCATGCAGCGCGACACAATATCCCGCGATAGGCTCCAGGCTCCGACTTTGGTGGCTGCTCCAGCTTGGAAGGGTACGCCAGCGCGATCGAAATGAGTGAGCGGGCGCCTTCCACCAGCAGGCCTGGCTGTGTACGCTTATCTAGGTCCTGCTCTTCAAAGCCAGACTCATATCCCTTTTCCCGATGTTCGATGAGCCGTCCCTTTAAATCAATAAAGGGATCGGCACTAGCAAACCCAATCTTGTCGATTCCAATCTGCTTTGCATAGGCAATGATGGACTGCTTCGTTTGTTCCCAGTACTGCTGCTCGTTCACAGCTGCTTGATCGCTCCTGTCGCCAACTCATCACAGCGATTGTTCCACTTGTTGTCGGCATGTCCTTTTACTTTCACGTACTGCACCTTATGCGTGTCCATCAAACGAAGCAGTTCTTTCCACAAATCCTGATTTTCCACTGGCTGTCCCTTGCTGTTTTTCCAGCCATTTTTCAACCAGCCTTTGTACCAGTCCTGCAAAAAGCAATTGACCAGGTAAGCACTGTCACTGTACAAGGTGACTTGACAAGGCTCTTTTAAAACCGATAGAGCTTCAATAGCTGCCTGCAGCTCCATCCGGTTGTTTGTTGTATTTAATTCCGCACCAGACATTTCTTTTATATGCTGTCCGTACATCAGGACAGCTCCCCAACCACCCGGTCCCGGGTTGCCAGAGCATGCACCATCTGTATAAATTTGAACGTCACGTATCGTCATCTCCAGGGAATCCCTCCTCTGTTCTTCTATATTGTATCGAAGCTTAGTCGCTTCCACAAAAAAAATTTGTTATACTACCAAAAAATAGCTTTGAAAAGGAGTGACACATGATGAAAGTACAGCTGGACGCTACTGTGTCCGAACGCCTCCCTCAGCTTTCTCTGGGCATTCTCCACTACAGCGGTGCTTCCGTCAGCGACTCTCCCAAGATGCTCCAAGGCCGCATCAATTATTTTGTAGAAAGTCTTCGCCTCGAGCACGACTCGTCTCGCCTCACTGAAATCGAAGGCATTCGTGAATGGCGAGCCGCATTTAAGCAAGTCGGGACCGATCCATCCAGATACCGCCCCTCCTCTGAGGCATTGCTCCGTCGACTTTTGCAAGGAAATCCGTTTTTCTGGATTAATAGCGCAGTCGACATTAATAATTTCTTCTCCGTTCTTCACGCCCTTCCTTTTGGCATTTATGACCAAGACCAATTGGTTGGAGATGTCATTCTACGAGTGGGACAAAGTGATGATGTTTACGAAGGGCTAAATGGACGTGAGGTCAACATGGAAGGAAAGCTGCTGCTCGCGGACGAGAAAGGAGCTTTCGGAAGTCCGATCGTCGACTCCAAGCGCTCTTGTGTGGCTGAAAATAGCCGAAACCTCATACAAGTGATCTTTTTTCATGAACAAGTTTCCTCGCAAAAAAAGGACGAGATCCTCGGATCGGTAGGCCGCATGTTTACGGAGATTAACGGCGGTGATTTAAGTCGTTCCTATATCCTTCCTCTCTAAAAGAAAGACGGCCCGTCAAGCAGCGTGGCCGTCTTCTTTCTTTTGTTCGTCTCCACGTTTGCGGAATACAACATGTTCAAGTAGCAAGCAAACGATAACACCTAATAACAAGCCATTACCGAACAAGAAGCTGACAAGTGCAGGTAAGTGCTGCCATGCAGTCGAGGGTACGAACATGACACCAATCCCGACCAGCAAGGAACTTCCGCCTACCGTGATCGTCCGATCGTCCATTTTGACGTTCACATAATCCTTTAAACCGAAACCGAGCAGTTGTGTATAGGAAATGAACATCGCCGCATAAGCAACTGGTGTGGGAAGTGCAGCCAAAAAGTGTGAGACATACGGGAGCAAGCCAATTACCATGATGCCGACCATAGCCAGCATAAAAGGCAGTCGAGATGCCATGCGCGTCGTCTGAATGACCGCTGCCGCAAGAGAGAGGGGGATCATCCCGACCACTCCACCCAACCCGGATAAGAGATGGGATACACCTGTAAAGATGCCTCCACGGTTGTACTGTTCATTTGTCGGTACGGTATCGGTCGCTTTGCCCATCACTACCATGCTCGTCACCAGGTTAGTCAACAACACAAAGCCAGTCAGCATACTCGTCAGAATGACTCCCCAATCCCACCGAGGGGTTCCCCAGAAAAAGAGCGAAGGCAACGCAATCATCTGTTCAGCTGGTCGAACAGGCTCTGTCCAACCCATAATGGCATATAAGACCCATCCGATGACCATTCCAAACAAAACCGCAAAGCTGGAAAACCGTTTGGTCCGCATTACCATGATCACTAGCGCAACAATCGCGATAGAGACAATCGCAACTTTAGGAATGACCTCTTTGGAATGTTGAAATCCGATCCCCAGCATCCCCGCCAAAATGTTACTGCATAACGATACAGCCAACAGAATCATGTACGTTCCCGAGACGAGAGGCGTAAACCATCGCTGTAGCTTTCCAATCCAGCCCATTAAACCGAAGACCAAGAACAACAACCCAGCCATTCCTAGTCCGATCTGGAAGGATTGCCCGATCTCACGCGGTTGAAGACCTACACTCGTACCAATCTGAGCCAAAATAATAAAGATACCCCACCATAGACCTGCTGGTCCTTCCAGCATCGGATAACGGTGGCCAATCCATACCTGCAAAAGGGAAGCCAAACCAATAAAAAACATCGTCTGTTGCATCAGGTTGCCGATCTCATCCGGCCTTAGTCCATATACGTCACCAATCACCAAAGGAACCGCGACACTGCTGGAGACCGCTACGATCATCCATTGAAGGGCAGATAGAATGGTTGTGCCCACAGGGGGTTTGTCATACAAACCGTACTTCATCAAAACCACCTCGTTTTTCTTACTGACAATAGCTGCCCACGTATTCACTATGCCCGAAATGCCCTTGCTATTCTACTATCGATTTCAGTTTTTCAATTCGCACAAAGCAGAAAAAAACCCCGATCATCAAGGATCCTTGACATTCAGGGCTGTTTGTTAAGTATGGTGCCGGTGAAGGGACTTGAACCCCCACGGTTTCCCTCACGATTTTGAGTCGCGCGCGTCTGCCATTCCGCCACACCGGCAAGTACTATGGAGGAGGCACCCGGATTTGAACCGGGGATAAGGGTTTTGCAGACCCGTGCCTTACCCCTTGGCTATGCCTCCATATTGTAAGCATTCTTCTTATGAAGCTTATGGAGCGGACGAAGGGTCTCGAACCCTCGACCTTCGCCTTGGCAAGGCGACGCTCTACCAATTGAGCTACGTCCGCATATAAATGGCTGGGGTACTAGGATTTGAACCTAGGAATGACGGAGTCAAAGTCCGTTGCCTTACCGCTTGGCTATACCCCAATAAGTAATCCCCAACTATAAAAGTAATGGGGCGATCGATGGGACTTGAACCCACGAGTGCCGGAGCCACAATCCGGTGCGTTAACCCCTTCGCCACGACCGCCATATTTATCGCATTTTTTAAAAGTGGCAGGGGCAGTAGGAATCGAACCCACACCAAAGGTTTTGGAGACCTTCGTTCTACCTTTAAACTATGCCCCTACAATGGTGGCTCGGGACGGAATCGAACCGCCGACACGAGGATTTTCAGTCCTCTGCTCTACCGACTGAGCTACCGAGCCTCACGAAAAAGATTCCCACCATCTTCTTAGAAAGAAAATGGCGGAGCTGACGGGACTCGAACCCGCGACCTCCGGTGTGACAGACCGGCGTGAACTCCAACTTCACCACAGCTCCATATTAGTTTAAGAAAATTTGGTTGCACCCTACGGGTACTACTATCTTCCTTGAACTCGAAGTTTCTCGAGGAAGTACAAGGAATAAAATTGGTTGCGGGAGCAGGATTTGAACCTGCGACCTTCGGGTTATGAGCCCGACGAGCTACCGAGCTGCTCCATCCCGCGACAGGGACCTATTCGGTCAATTTATATAAGTGGTGGAGGCTGACGGGATCGAACCGCCGACCCTCTGCTTGTAAGGCAGATGCTCTCCCAGCTGAGCTAAGCCTCCACTATTCCCCAACAACAGTTGGGGTGTTCATAGGTGACCCGTAGGGGATTCGAACCCCTGTATGACAGCGTGAAAGGCTGCTGTGTTAAACCGCTTCACCAACGGGCCAATATGGCGGATGGAGTGGGATTTGAACCCACGAGACGGGTCGACCCCGCCTACACGATTTCCAATCGTGCTCCTTCGGCCGCTCGGACATCCATCCATATGGCTCCTCGGGACGGACTCGAACCGCCGACCGATCGGTTAACAGCCGATTGCTCTACCAACTGAGCTACCGAGGAACATTGAAGGTCGTACCTTCAAAACTGGATCTGCATGTTTGCTAAGAGTGTGGATAAGTCCTCGACCGATTAGTATTCGTCAGCTCCACGTGTTGCCACGCTTCCACACCGAACCTATCAACCTCATCGTCTATGAGGGGTCTTACCAGCTTGCGCTGTGGGAAGTCTCATCTTGGAGGGGGCTTCACGCTTAGATGCTTTCAGCGCTTATCCCGTCCGCACATAGCTACCCAGCTGTGCCACTGGCGTGACAACTGGTGCACCAGCGGTGCGTCCATCCCGGTCCTCTCGTACTAAGGACAGCTCTCCTCAAACTTCCTACGCCCGCGACAGATAGGGACCGAACTGTCTCACGACGTTCTGAACCCAGCTCGCGTACCGCTTTAATGGGCGAACAGCCCAACCCTTGGGACCTACTTCAGCCCCAGGATGCGATGAGCCGACATCGAGGTGCCAAACCTCCCCGTCGATGTGGACTCTTGGGGGAGATAAGCCTGTTATCCCCAGGGTAGCTTTTATCCGTTGAGCGATGGCCCTTCCATGCGGAACCACCGGATCACTAAGCCCGACTTTCGTCCCTGCTCGAC